>NZ_JBVJVN010000017.1:0-166062 GCF_055603605.1 Streptomyces sp. NPDC037271 | reverse complement strand
CGCAGGAACACCGACTGCTGGAAACCCTCCGCCGTGCCCCGCCACTCCCGCAGCCAGCGCATCACCGGAGTCGCCTCGACCGGACCCGTACCGTCGTCCTCCGCCGTGGGGGCGGGGCCGTCGGCGTCGCGGCACACCTGTGCCAGTGCGGCGGGGTTCTGCCGCTCGAAGACGTCGCGCGGGGTGAGGACGAGACCGGCCCGCCGTGCCCGGCTGACCAGCTGGATCGACATGATGCTGTCCCCGCCCAGCGCGAAGAACCCGTCGTCCGCGCCGACCCGCTCCACGCCCAGCACGTCGGCGAAGAGGGCGCAGAGCAGCCGTTCCCGTTCCGTGCGGGGTTCCCTGCCGTTGCCCGCGCCCTGCGGGTGCGGCACCGGGAGGGCGGTGCGGTCCAGCTTCCCGTGCCGGGTCAGCGGCAGTGCGTCCAGGACCTGCAGGGTGTTCGGGAGCGCGTATTCGGGCAGCCGCTCGGCGATCAGGGCGCGCAGCCGGTCGGTGTCGAGGGTGCGGCCCGGTTCGGGCACGACATAGCCGGCCAGGTGCTTGGCTCCGGAGGGCGCCCGGTGCACGAGGACGACGGAGTCGGCCACGTCGTCCTGCTCGCCGAGGGCCGCCTCGATCTCGCCGAGTTCGATGCGGAAGCCGCGGATCTTGACCTGGTGGTCGGCCCGCCCGAGGAACTCCAGCACTCCGCCCGGGGTCCAGCGCACCAGGTCGCCCGTGCGGTACATGCGGGTACCGGCCGGACCGAACGGATCGGCGACGAACCGCTCCGCCGTCTGCGCGAACCAGTTCAGGTAGCCGCGCGCCAGGGCGTCGCCGGCGACGTACAGCTCCCCCGGCGCCCCGGGCGGCACCGGTCGCAGCCGGCCGTCGAGCACATAGGCCCGCATGCCGTCACGGGCACGGCCGATCGGCACGGTCGACGGCACCGAACGCCGGCCGGCCATGGTGTGGGCGGTGGCGTACACGGTGATCTCGGTCGGGCCGTACGCGTCGGTGACCACGGTGTCGGGGCAGTGCTCCAGCACCCGGCGGACGGTCGCGGCGGTGACGACGTCGCCGCCGACCATCACCTCGCGGACGCCGGCGAGGCAGCCCGGGTCCTCTTCGGCCACGACGCGGAAGAGCCCGGCCGTCAGCAGGAGAAGGGTGACCTCGTGCTCGCGGACCGCCCTGGCGATGGCCGCCACGTCGGGCTCGCCGGGCGGGGCCACCACGACCTCCCCGCCGTTCAGCAGGGGCGTCCACAGCTCGCAGGTGGACGGGTCGAAGCCGTACGGCGAGTGCAGCAGCGTCCGGACGGGGCGATCGGTCGCCGTCCTCGTCCAGTGACGGTCCGTGGCCAGGCTCACCACGCCGCGGTGGGTGGCCGTGACGCCCTTCGGCTCTCCGGTGGAGCCGGAGGTGAACATCACGTAGGCGGCGTTGTCCGGGTGGGGGCGCACCACGGGAGGCACGACGGCCGGGTCCTGTCGCGGGTCGTCCTGTCGCGGGTCGTCGTGTCGCGGGTCGTCGTGTCGCGGGTCGTCGCCGGTCACCGCCAAGAAGTGGGTGGCTCGGGGCAGCAGGCCGGGCGCGGTGCCCCGGTGGGTCTCGTCGGTGACGACCACCGACGCACCGGTCTGCCGCAGCATCTCGTCCAGCCTGGTCCGGGGCAGGTCGGGGGCGAGGGGCACGTAGGCCGCTCCGGCCTTCAGCACGCCCAGGATCGCCGTCACGGTCTCCGGCGAACGCTCCATCAGCAGCGCGACCCGGTCCTCCGGACCGGCCCCCAGGGACACCAGCCGCGTCGCCAGGCGGTCCGCCCGCTCGTCGAGTTCCCGGTACGTCCGCACACCGCCGTCCCAGCGGACGGCCACGGCCTCCGGCGTGCGCGCCACCTGGGCCGCGAACGCCTCGACGACACTCGTCGCGTCTCTCGTCGTGTCCGCGTCGACGTCGTTCCAGTCGGCCAGGATGCGGTGCCGCTCCTCCTGCGACAGCACGTCCACCGTGCCGGCGGGCCGGTGGGGGGCGTCCACGAACGCCCGCAGCACCCGCACGAACCGGTCGGCCAGCACGCGTGCCTCCTCGTCGCCGAACGCGGCGGGCGCGTACTCGATGCGCAGGGACACCCCCTGCTCGCGCGGTGCGGCGATCAGCATGAGCCGGTAGTGGGCGGCCTCCCGGGTCTCCGCGCGGGTGAGGGTGAGGGAGGTGCCGGTGAGGGCCGTGGCCTTCTCGTCGACCGGATAGTTCTCGTAGACCATGGCCGAGTCGAACAGCCGGGGCAGGCCCGCGAGGCTCTGGATGTCGCTCAGACCGAGGTACTGGTGGGCCATCAGCCCGGCCTGCTCGTCCTGGAGGCCGCGCAGCAGTTCCTCGAGGGTCCGGTCCTGGTCCAGCCGCGCCCTGACGGGCAGGGTGTTGATGAACAGGCCCGCCATGGTCTCGATGCCGGGCACCTCCGGCGGCCGGCCGGACACCGTCGTGCCGAAGACCACGTCGTCACGGCCGGTCAGCCGGGACAGCAGCAGCGCCCAGGCGCCCTGGAGGACCGTGTTGACGGTGAGCCCGCGGGACCTGGCCCACGTGACGAGGCGGGTGGCGAGGCCCTCGGGGAGCTCGGGGTGCACCCGTCCGGGGCGGGCGGCCGGCGCCGGCCGGTCGGAGGCGGCGGGGGCGACGAGTGTGGGCTCGTCCACCCCGTCCAGGGCCCGCGCCCAGGCGGCGTGCGCGTCGTCGCGGTCCTGCGCGGCCAGCCAGCGCAGGTAGTCGCCGTACGGGGCGACCCGGGGCAGCGTGACCGCCGGTCCCCCGGCCGCGTACAGGGCGAACAGATCACGGGCCAGGACGGGCACCGACCAGCCGTCCAGCAGGAGGTGATGGTGTGTCAGGACAAGTCGGTGGCGTTCGTCGCCGAGGCGGAGCAGGGCGGCCCGCAGCAGCGGCGGGCGCGCCGGGTCGAAGCGCTCGGCGAGCTCCGCGTCCGCGATCCGGTCGCTCTCCGCGGCCTGCGCGGTGTCGGGCAGGGCGCTCAGGTCGGCCGTCAGCCACGGGAGTCGGGGATCGCGGGCGATCACCTGGACGGGGGTGTCCGTGATGTCGTGGACGAACGCGGCCCGCAGGTTGGCGTGCCGGGCCAGCAGCGCCGTACAGGCGGCCTTCAGCGCGTCCGCGTCGAGCGGACCTTCGAGGTCCAGGCAGAGCTGCGGGGTGTAGACGTCGCTCTCGCCGCCGTCGTAGACGGCGTGGAAGAGCAGGCCCTGCTGGAGCGGGGAGAGCGGGAGGACGTCCTCCAGGCCGGGGTACGCGGCCTCCAGGGCTTCCACCTGCTCCTGGGTGAGGGCGGGTACGAGGGGGAAGTCGGACGGCGTGTGGCCGCCGGCCCCGGCATCCGTGCCCGCGAGGGTCTCCAGCGCCCGCAGCCACCGCTCGGCCAGCTCCCGCACCTCCGCCTCGTCGAGCAGACCGCCCGCCCACGCGAACGTCGCCGACAGCACCGGGCCGTCCGCGCCGTCGACCGCGACCGCGTTGACGTCGAGCGCGTGCAGCAGCGGGGTGGCGGGGTCGGTGCCGGCGCCCAGTCCGTGCGCGTCGTCGGCCACCGTCCAGTCGGCGCTTCCGTCGGCCCCTCCGGACCCGGACGGGGCCTGGGAGTCCAGGGACGTGGTCGTACGGCCGAGGTAGTTGAAGCCGATCTGCGGCCGGGCGCAGTGCGTCAGGAGCGGGGCCGTCTGCGGGTTGAGGTAGCGCAGCAGGCCGTGGCCGAAGCCCTGGCCCGGCACCCGGCCGAGCTGCTCCTTGACCTGCTTGGCGGCGTCCACGGGATCGTCGCCCGTGGCGTCGAGCCGTACGGGGTGGACGCGGGTGAACCAGCCCACCGTGCGGGAGAGGTCCACGTCCGGCCGGTCGCTGTCACGGCCGTGGCCCTCCAGGTCGACCAGCACCCCGCCGTCGGCGTCCACGCCCCGCGCCTCGCGCCACTGGCGCACCGCGAGGGCCAGCGCGCCCAGCAGCACGTCGTTGACCCCGCCGTGCAGGGCGGCCGGGACGGACGACAGCAGCGGAGCCGTGTGCGCCCCGGGCAGCGTCACCGTGAGCTGCCGCGCCGTGCCCACCGTGTCCTGCACGGGGTTCAGCGGGCGGGAACCGAGCGGCGGCTCCGGGGCCGCGAACGTGTCGGTCCAGTAGGGGAGTTCCTCCAGCAGCGCCGGGTCCTGTGCCCGCTCGCCGAGCAGTCCCGCCCAGCGCCGGAACGACGTGCCCACCGGGTCCAGCCGCACCGGCCCACCGGCCGCCACCGACTCCCACGCCTGCCGCAGGTCCGGCAGCAGGACCCGCCACGACACCCCGTCCACCGCCAGGTGGTGCACCACCACCAGCAACCGGCCCGACGCCTCCGCGCCCGCGTCGAACCACACCACCTGCACCACCACACCCGACTCCGGCGCCAGCCGCGCCACCGCCGCCCGCGCCTCCTCCGCCACAACGGCATCGGCGAGAGGCACCCGGCGGACGGACCCGGCAGCGTCCACCGAACCCCGCTCCCCCACCTCCAACGCCCAGACCAGTCCGCCCGCCGTCCGGGTCAGCCGCAGCCGCAGGGCGTCGTGGTGGTCCAGCAGCGCCCGCACCGCCGCCGTGAGCCGCTCCTCCCCCAGCCCGGCCGGGACCTGGAGCAGCACCGACTGGTGGAAGGCGTCGACGGGTCCGCGGCGCTCGCGCAACCGGTGGACGATCGGGGTGAGTTCGACGGGTCCGGTCCCGTCGTCCTCGGCGCGGGCGGCCGGGCGGTCGTCCGCTCGTCCGCCGACCCGCGCGAGTGCGGACACCGTCTGGTGGGTGAAGACGTCGCGCGGGGTGAGGACGAGACCGGCCCGCCGTGCCCGGCTGACCAGCTGGATCGACATGATGCTGTCCCCGCCCAGGGCGAAGAACCCGTCGTCCGTGCCCACGCTCCCGGCGTCGACGCCGAGCAGTTCGGCGAAGATGCCGCGGAGGGTCTCCTCGGCCGGGGTGCGCGGGGCGCGTCCTCCGTCCGTCGTGCCGGTGGGGTCGGGCACGGGCAGGGCCGCGCGGTCCAGCTTGCCGTTGGGCGTCACGGGGAGGGTGTCGAGCACCATGATCTCGGCGGGGACCAGGTACTCGGGCAGGGTGTCGGCGGCCCGGCGGCGCACCTGTCCGCCGTCCAGGGTGCGCCCGCGCTCGGGCACGACGTAGCCGACCATGCGCCGGCCTCCGGAGGGAGCCTCGTGGGCCACGACCACGGCGGCGCTCACCCCCTCCTGCTCGCCGAGCGCGGCCGCGGCCTCGCCCGGCTCGACGCGTACGCCGCCGACCTTGACCTGGTCGTCGACGCGGCCCAGGTACTCCAGTTCGCCGTTCTCCGTCCAGCGGGCGAGGTCGCCGCTGCGGTACATCCGGGTGCCGGGCGGGCCGAAGGGGTCGGCGACGAAGCTCTCCGCCGTGGCGCCGGGGCGGCCCAGGTAGCCGCGGGCCAGCTGGGCGCCGGCGATCCACAGCTCGCCGGAGGCGCCCGGCGGCACCGGCTCCAGGGCCGCGTCGAGGACGTACAGGCGGGTGTTGGCGACCGGCCGGCCGAGCGGCGGCGGGCCCTCGGGGTCGGCGGGGCAGCGCCACCAGGTGACGTCGATGGTGGCCTCGGTCGGCCCGTACTGGTTGAACAGAGCCACGCCCGAGGCACCGAGCACGTCGTGGAAGCGCCGTACGAGGTCGGCGGGCAGGGCCTCGCCGCCCGAGAACACCCGGCGCAGCCCGGTGCAGCCGGCGGCGGCCGGCTGGTCCAGGAAGGCGCGCAGGACGGTCGGCACGAAGTGCGCGGTGGTGACGGACCGCTCCCGTATCAGCTCGGCGAGCCGGGCGGGGTCGCGGTGCGCCTCGGGCTCGGCGACGACCACGGCGGCACCGGCGAGCACCGGCCAGAACAGCTCCCACACGGAGACGTCGAAGCCGGCGGAGGCCTTGTGCAGCACCCGGTCGTCGGACTGGAGGCCGTACTGCTCCTGCATGCCCCGCAGACGGTTGACGACGGCCCGGTGCGGGACGGCGACGCCCTTGGGACGCCCCGTCGAGCCGGAGGTGTGGATGACGTAGGCGGTGCTGTCGCGGTGCGGCGCGGCGAACCCGGCGGCGGGCCCGGAGGCGTCGTCCTGCGGTCCGGGCGTCCCGTCGAGCGGCAGGACCGGGACCGGCACGGCGGAGGGCAGCAGGCCGCGCGTCTCCTCCGTGGTCACCACGCACACCGGGTCGGTGTCGGCGAGCAGCAGGGCGATGCGCTCGGCCGGGAGGTCGGGGTCCACGGGCACGTAGGCGGCACCGGTGCGCAGGACCGCGTGCAGGGCCACGGGCAGGCCGGTCGAGCGCGGGACGAGCACCGCGACGCGGCACTCCGGTCGCGCCCCGGCCGCGCGCAGGCGGCGGGCGAGGGCGTCGACGCGGGTGTCCAGCTGCACGTAGGTGAGCCGGTCGGCACCGCAGACGACGGCCTCGGCGTGCGGGGTGCGCGCGACGCGGTCGGTGAGGAGTTCGGGCACGGTGGCGGACGGGACGTCCATGGCGGTGTCGTTCCAGTCGGTGAGTACCCGCCGGCGTTCGTCGGCGGCGGTGGTGGCGGCCCGGGACACGGTGAGGTCCGGGTCGTCGGCGAAGGACTCCAGGAGCCGGGTCCAGCGCCGGGTGAGGAGCCGTACCGTCGCGGGGGTGAAGCGGTCCGCGCGGTACTCGACACGGCCGGCGATCCCGTCCGGAGCGCCTTCGGGGGTGCGGTGTTCGGCCATGTTGAAGGAGAGGTCGAAGCGGGCGGTGGCGGCGCCGACGCGGATCGGCTCGGCGGTGAGGCCGGGGAGTTCGACGGCGTCGCGGGTGAGCTCGGGCTGGGCGGCCAGCATCACCTGGAACAGCGGGTTGCGGTCCAGGGAGCGGGTCACGTCCAGGTCGTCGACGAGACGCTCGAAGGGCACGTCCTGGTGGGCGTAGGCGGTGAGGTCGGTCTCCCGCACCCGCCGCAGCAGCTCGCGGAAGTCCGGGTCGCCGCTGGTGTCGGTGCGCAGGACGAGCGTGTTCACGAAACATCCGACGAGGTCCTCCAGCACCTCGTCACCGCGTCCGGCCACGGCCGTGCCGAGCGGGATGTCCGTACCGGAGCCGAGGCGGGTCAGCAGCGCGGCGAGGGCGGCCTGGAGCGTCATGAAGACGGTGGCGGAGTGCTCGCGGGCCAGCTCCGCCAGGCGGGCGTGGAGCGGTGCCGGGATGCGGAAGAGGTACGAGCCGCCGGGTGCGGTGCCGGTGGAGTCACCCGGTGCGACGAGGGCGGTGGCACCGGGTGCGTCGGTGCCGGGGACGCCGGACGCGGCGGCGGTGGGGTCCACGGGCAGGTCGATGCGGTCCGGCAGGTCCGCGAGCCGCCGCCGCCAGTGCGCGAGCTGTCGGCCCGTCACGCCGTCCGCGCCGTCGTCGGCGAGCAGGTCGTGCTGCCACAGGCTGTAGTCGGCGTACTGGACGGGCAGCGGGGCCCAGTCGGGCGCCCGTCCCCGCGTACGGCTGCGGTAGGCGGTGGACAGATCGGCCGCCAGCGGTCCGAACGACCAGCCGTCGGCGGCGATGTGGTGCAGCACCAGTGCCAGGACGTGGTCGTCCTCCCCCAGCTCGAACAGGGCCGCCCGCAGCGGGATCTCGGTGGCCAGGTCGAAGGGCCGGCGGACGGTCCGCTCCAGTTCCGCGGTCAGGTCCGCCTCCGCGACGCGGACCGCGACCGGTTCCGGGCGGGTCGGCTCCGCATCGGCGTCCAGGATCTCCTGGCGGGGGCGGCCGTCGGTGTCGGGGAAGACGGTGCGCAGCGCCTCGTGGCGGGCGGTCAGGTCGGCGAGCGCGGCGCGCAGCGCGGGGAGGTCGAGGGGGCCGCGCAGCCGCAGCACCACCCGCATGTGGTAGCCGTCCGTGGCGCCCTCGGCGAGCTGGTGCAGGAACCACAGGCGGCGCTGGGCAAAGGACAGCGGGATTTCGTCGGGCCTGGGGCCGGCGGTGGGGCGGGGACGGGGCGGGGTGCCGGCGGCGGCGGTGACGCGTTCGGCGAGTTCCGCGACCGTGGGGGCCTCGAAGACGGCGCGGACCGGCAGGTCGGCGCCGAGCGCGTTGCGTATGTGGGCGACGAGGCGGGTGGCGAGCAGCGAGTGTCCGCCCAGCTCGAAGAAGCTGTCGTCGATGCCGATCCGGCCGACGCCGAGGAGCCGCGCGTACAGGCCGCACAGCACTTCCTCGAGCGGCGTGCGCGCCGCGCGGCCGCCGTCCGCCGCGGAGCCGTCGGCGGCACCGGGATCGGGCAGGGCACGGCGGTCGACCTTGCCGTTGGGGGTGAGCGGCAGCCGGTCCAGGACGACGAACGCGGAGGGCACCATGTAGCCGGGCAGGCCGGCCGCGGCGTGGCGGCGCAGCCCGGCCGGGGACGGGACGCTCTCGGGCCCGGTTCCGGATACGGTTCCGGTTCCGGTTCCGGATACGGTTCCGGTTCCGGTCTCCGGGACGACGTAGGCGACCAGCCGGAGGTCGCCGTCGGGGGTGTCCCGGCGTACGTCCGCGACGGCGCGGGCGACCGCCTCGTGGCTCTCCAGGAACGCCTCGACCTCGCCGAGTTCGACGCGGTGGCCGCGCACCTTGACCTGGTGGTCGGCGCGGCCGAGGTGGTCCAGGCGGCCGTCCGCGGTCCAGCGGGCCAGGTCGCCGGTGCGGTACATGCGGGTGCCGGGCCCGCCGTACGGGTCGGCGAGGAAGCGCTCGGCGGACGGACCCGGGCGCCCCGCGTAACCCCGGGTGACGCCGGGACCGGCCAGGTAGAGCTCGCCGGGCGTTCCGGCGGGGACCATGCGCAGCCGGTGGTCCAGGACGTAGGCGCGGACGCCCGGGCGGGGACGGCCGATCAGGAAGCGCCCGCCGGACCGCGGTGCCCCGGGCTCGTCCACCGCCTGGAAGGTGCTGCTCATGGTCGCCTCGGTGGGCCCGTACTGGTTGACGACCAGCGGGTAGCCGAGGGCGGCCGTCTGCCGGAGGTGGCTTTCGGTGAGCGCTTCGCCGCAGGTCATCACCAACCGCGGGGAGGGGCGTTCGCCGACGGGCAGCTGTGCCGCCTCCTCGTTCAGGGCGGCCAGCAGGGACGGTACGACGGAGAGCAGCGCGGTGACCCGGTGGCGGCGCATGGCGCGGACGAGGGCGCGGGCGTCGTTGGCCTCGTCGGGCGGCACCATGACGACACGCCCGCCGGCGGCCAGGGTGCCGAGGATGTCGCGCACCGAGGGGTCGAAGGAGACGGACGCCAGGTTGAGCACGACGTCGTCGGGGCCGAGCCGGGCGATCCCGGACATCAGGTACGAGAAGTAGGCGGCGACTCCCTGGTGCGGCACCACGACCGCCTTGGGCCGCCCGGTGGAACCCGAGGTGTGGATGACGTAGGCCGGATGGCCGGGCGTCAGGGGCACGGTGCGCTCGTCGTCGGTGGGGTCGCCGTCCGGCAGGGCGCGCAGCGCGCGTCCGGTGTCCGGATCGTCGAGCCGTACGGCGCCGGAGCGGACGTCCTCGGGGAGCGACGCGACCGCCCCGGTGGTGGTCAGCACCGTCACCGGCCCGGCGTCGCCGAGCATGTACGCGATGCGGTCCGCCGGGTAGCCGGGGTCCACCGGGAGGTACGCCGCGCCGGCCTTGAGGACCGCCAGCAGGGCCACCACCAGGTCCGGGGAGCGGGGCACCGCGACGGCGACGGTCCGTTCGGGGCCGGCGCCCCGGGCGACGAGCAGGCGGGCGAGGCGGTTGGCGCGGGCGTGCAGGTCGCGGTGGGTGAGCCACTCGTCCCCGAAGACGACCGCCGGGGCGTCGGGGGCGGTGGCCGTCCGGTCCTCGAGGACGCCGGTGACGGTGCCGGCCGCCGTGGTCCCGTCCTGTGCTCCCTGCCAGGCCGTCAGCAGGTGGCCGCGTTCGCGCGGGGTGAGGACTCCGGCGCGGCCGGCGGGCCGGTCCAGGCCGTCGCCGAGCTCCTCGAAGAGGCGCACCAGCCGGTCCATGAGCGCTTCGGCGGCGGCCCGGTCGTAGGCGGAGGTGTGGTAGCCGAGGGTGAGGTGCATCCGCTCGCCGGGGGCGGCGAGCAGCCGCAGCGGGTAGTTCGTGGCCACTCCCCCGTCGACGGCGGAGACACGGACGCCGTCCGCCGGCCGGAACACGGCCGGGTCCAGCGGGAAGTTGAGGAACACCACCATCGTGTCGGCGAGCGCTCCGGCACCGGTCTGGCGCTGGATCTCCGGCAGTCCGAGGTGCTGGTGGGCGGCGAGGCGGGACTGCTCGTCCTGGAGCCGGCGCAGGACGGCGGACATCGGCAGCACCGGGTCGAGGCGTACCCGCACGGGAACGGTGCTGATGAACAGGCCGATGACGGACTCCACGTCCTCGACGTCGGCCGGGCGGCCCGCGTTCGGAGCGTCGAGGACGACGTCGTCGCGACCCGTCAGCGCGCCGATCAGGGTGGCCCACACGCCCTGCACCAGGGTGGCCGGTGTGAGGCCGTGGCGGCGGCAGTGCGCGGTCAGGCGGGACGTCAGGTCCGGCGGCAGCAGGCGCTCCACGACCTCGTGCCCGGCCGCGGACGCCGTACTGCCGGTGTCGTCGTCGGCCCGGCTGCCGGTGTCGTCGTGATCGGCCCGGCTGCCGGTGTCGCCGTGGTCGGCCCGGCTGCCGGTCACCGGCACCACGAGGGTCGGTTCGGCGCCGTCGAGCGCCTGCCGCCACGCCTGCCGTGCCGCGTCCTTGTCCTGCCGGGCGAGCCAGGACAGGTACCGCTCGAACTGGGGCGCCGCCGGGGAGAGGGAGTCCGGCTCGGCGTAGGCGGTCAGCAGTTCGTTCAGGAGCAGCGGCTGCGACCAGCCGTCGAGCAGGATGTGGTGGTAGGTCACGATCATGGTGTGCCGGTGCGGGGCCAGGCGTGCCAGCGCCACGCGCAGCAGCGGCGGCCGTGACGGGTCGAACGGGGTCTGCCGTTCCGCGGTCCGCAGCTCGGCGAGCCGCGCCTCCCGCTCCGGCCCGTCGGTCGTGGACAGGTCCGTCTCCCGCCAGGGCGGTGCCGCCTCGCCGGTGACGACCTGCACCGGGCCCGCGTCCGCGTCGTGCACGAAGGCGGCCCGCAGGCTGCCGTGCCGGGCCAGCAGCCGGGTCCAGGCGGTGCGCAGCCGGGCCGGGTCGAGGGGGCCCTCCAGCGTGAGCGACAGCTGGACGGTGTAGTCGTCCACCCGGGCCCGGCCGTCCTCCCCGGTCTCCCCTGCGCCCCCCGCCCGCGGGGCCTGCGCGGCGGCCAGGGACTCGAAGAGCAGCCCCTCCTGCAACGGTGTCAGCGGGAGGACCGGCATGTCCGCCGGGCCCGGGTACGGGGCGGTCAGCCGCTCGCGCACCGGCACCGGCAGCGTCAGCAGGGGCTCCTCGCCCGCCGCTTCCGGCGCTTCGGTGGCGCCGGTGTCCTGGGCCTCCCGCGCCACGGAGGCGAGGGCCGCGACGGTGGGGTGCGCGAAGACGTCACGGACGGCCAGGCCGATACCCGCCCGGCGCGCGGCGCCCACCAGCCGCATGGCCAGCACGCTGTCGCCGCCCAGTCCGAAGAAGCTGTCGTCGATCCCCACGTGCGGGAGGCCCAGCAGTTGGGCGAAGGCGGTGCACAGGGCCTGCTCGGTCGCGTCGCGCGGCGCCCGGCTGTCCGGTGCGGCCGCGAAGTCCGGCGCCGGAAGGGCGGCGCGGTCCAGCTTGCCGTTCGCGGTGAGCGGCAGCTCCGCCAGCACCACGAAGGCGGCGGGCACGAGGGCCTCCGGCAGGGTGCGTTCGGCGAGGGTCCGCAGTTCGGCCGGGAGCGCGGTGAGCCTGCGGGCGAGACCCGGCTCGTTGGTGCGTCGTGCCGGGGCCGGGAGGGACCCCGTCGCGGGCTGGTAGGCGCACAGCACTTCACCGGTCACGGTGCCAGGGGTGGTGGCCCGACCGGTCATGGCGGCCGGGACGGCCTGACCGTTCATGGCGGCCGGGGTGGCCTCACCGGCCGGGGAGTCCAGGGTGTCCGTGCGCCGGAAGACGGCGTCCACCGCGCCTGGGCCGGTCACCGACGGTGCCACGGCCACGCGGTAGCCCAGTTCCCCGGCGAGGGCGTACAGGTCCTCGGGGTCCACCGCGCCGGGCACCGGGACGTCGTCCGCGAGGACGCGCGCGGCGCGGGCGGGTTCGGCCCCCTCGTCCAGCCTCCCGGCCGCCTGGACCTGCCGGGCGGTGCGCTCGTCGGGGAGCCCGGACACGCGCAGTTGAGCCGGGCGGGCCGTGGCCAGGGTGTGCCGCAGCCCGTCCAGGTGTACGCCGTCGCCGGCGTCGGCGTCGTGGCTGTCGGCCGGCGGCTCCGCCACGGCTGCCGGGGCCGTGTGCAGGACGACGTCGTAGCGGTAGCGGCTCAGTTCGTTGCGGTACCTGCCCCGCTTCACCTGGACGTCCACGGCGGTGAAGGGGCTGTGGGGACCGGTCCGTCCGGTGAACCAGGCGGGGTCGACGAGGAGTTCGTTCTCGTTCAGCAGGGCCCGGCCTATGGACCGGCGCAGCGCCGCGGTGCCGGTGTGCCGGCCCGGGGGGAGGCGGACGAGGTGCTTCTCCGTCTCGAAGACGCGGGCGGCCCGCAGGTCCCGTACGTCACCGACGAAGATCCGCCCGCCGGGTGCCAGCAGCGGCGCGACGGCGTGGAACACCCGGTCCAGGTAGCCGGCGTCCGGGAAGTACTGGATCACCGAGTTCAGTACGACGGTGTCGAAGAACCCGGTGGGCAGGCCCTCGGTGTCGTCCGCCGCCTGGTGCCGCAGGGTGACGCGGCCGGCGAGGTGGCCGGGCAGCCGGTCGCGCAGTGTGCCGATCACCTCGGCGGAGAAGTCGGTCGCCCAGTAGGTCTCGGTGTCCCCGGCGAGCCGCGACAGCAGCAGGCCCGCACCGACGCCGATCTCCAGCAGGCGTACGGGACGCAGGGCGCGGATCCGTTCCACGGTCGCGTCGCGCCAAAGGCTCATCTCCCGGTACGGGAGGGGCCGGCCGTCGTAACTGCTGTCCCAGCTGGAGAAGTCGTCGCCGAAGGCGGGGAGTTCGCCGGCCGGAAGCTCCGCGGCGGTGCTCGGTGCGGACGGTGTCCGGGCGGCGGGCGCGTAGACCGACTCCCAGACGGCGTTCCACTCCCGAACCTGTGCCCGTGCCTGTGCCTGCTCGGCCCCGGACCCGTCCGTGTCACGCCCGTGCACGGCCGGCACCACGTAGGCGGTGAGCTGCCGCCGGCCCGGCTCGTCCTCCCGGATGATCACCGCGGCCCGGCTCACCGCCGGGTGCCCGGCGAGCGCGGCCTCGATCTCGGCCGGCTCGGCGCGCACCCCTCGGATCTTGACCTGGTGATCGGTCCGGCCCAGGTACTCCAGCGTGCCGTCGCCGCGCCACCGCGCCAGGTCGCCGGTGCGGTACATGCGGCTGCCCGCGGGGCCGAAGGGGTCGGCCACGAAACGGAGCGCGGTCGTCCCGGGCAGGGCCGGGTAACCGCGGGCGAGCTGGCGTCCCGCCAGGTACAGCTCACCCGCGACGCCCGGGGCGACCGGCCGGAGCGCCGCGTCGAGCACGTACACCCGGGTGTTGTCCACCGGACGACCGATGGGGACCGTGGCTCCGGCCCCGACAGGGGCCGTGACGCCCGCCCCGCCAGGCGCCGTGGTGCCCGCCCCGGTGGGGACGCAGCTCCACCGGGTGACGTCGATGGCCGCCTCGGTCGGCCCGTACAGATTGAACAACGGAACGCCGAGGAGGCCGAGGCAGGCGTCGGCGAGTTCGGCCGGGAGCGCCTCGCCGCTGCAGATCACGCGCCGCAGCCCGGCCCCCGCCGCGGCCGCGGCGGGCTCGTCGAGGACGTCGAGGAACACCCGGAGCATCGACGGGACGAAGTGCACCGTCGTCACCCGGTGGGTCTCGACGGCCGCCGCCAGGTACTGCGGGTCGCGGTGGCCGCCGGGGCGTGCCACGACCACCGCGGCACCCGTGGTCAGCGGCCACAGCAGCTCCCACACGGACACGTCGAACCCGACGGGCGTCTTGTGCAGCACCCGGTCGTCGGCGGTCAGGGCGAACTCCCGCTGCATGCCCAGCACCCGGTTGGCGATGGCCTCGTGGGAGACGACGACGCCCTTCGGGCGGCCCGTCGAACCCGAGGTGAAGATCATGTACGCGGCCGAGCCGGGCGCCACGGGGACCGGCGAGGCCAGGGCCGCACCGACACCGGCGGGCGCGCCGTCCCCGAGGAGGACCGTGTCCGGGCCGCCCAGACGGGGGAACCGCTCGACGAGGCCGCGCGTGGTGAGGACGCAGGCCGGGGCCGCGTCGTCCAGCAGCAGCCCGATCCGCTCCGCCGGC
The DNA here is from genome assembly GCF_055603605.1 of Streptomyces sp. NPDC037271. Taxonomy (NCBI): domain Bacteria; kingdom Bacillati; phylum Actinomycetota; class Actinomycetes; order Kitasatosporales; family Streptomycetaceae; genus Streptomyces; species Streptomyces sp. NPDC037271. The sequence continues at coordinate 151,626 of NZ_JBVJVN010000017.1, read as the reverse complement.
AGGTCCGGGTCCACCGGCACGTACACCGCGCCCGCGCGCAGCACGGCGTGGACGGCGACGAGCAGGTCCGCCGAGCGCGGCACGGAGACGGCCACCCGGGTCTCGGGCACGGCCCCGCGCTCGCGCAGCAGCGCCGCGAGCGCCGCCACCCGGGCGTCGAACTCGGCGTACGTCAGCTCCTCGGTGCCGTCCGCGCCGTCCCCGTACACCACGGCGGTCGCGTCGGGCGTGGCCGCCGCACGTGCCGCGACCAGTTCGGGCACGGTGACGGGCGGCACCGGCACGGCGGTGTCGTTCCACTCCGCCAGCACCTGCCGCCGCTCCTCCGGGAGGAGCACGTCGACGGCGCCGACGGTCCGGTCGGGGTCGGCGGCCGGCCCCTGGAGCAACCGCACCAGCCGTTCACCGACGAGGGCGATGTCCTGGGGCGAGAAGGCACCGGTCCGGTAGCCGAACCGCAGGCTGAGCCCGGCGGTCTCCGGCACCACCAGCAGGGTCAACGGGTAGTGGGTGCCCGCGTGGACGTGCGGACCGGTGATGCCGAGGCCGGGTCCCGGCCGGAAGGCGGCCGGGTCGACGGGGAAGTTCTCGAAGGTCAGGACGGTGTCGAAGAGCCGGTCCAGCCCGGTCGGGCGGGTGATGTCCGGCAGGCCCAGGTGGGCGGCGGCCGTGTGGCGCGACTGCCGGTGCTGCATCCCGCGCAGGACGCCGAGCAGGTCGTCCGCCGGGCGCAGCCGTACGCGCACGGGGACGGTGTCGACGAACAGCCCGACCATGGACTCGGCCCCGTCGATCTCGGCGGGACGGCTGGCGACCGTGGTGCCGAACACGACGTCGTCGCGCCCGGTCAGCCCGGCCAGGAGGAGGGCCCAGGCGCCCTGGACGACGGTGTTGAGGGTGAGGCCGTGCGCGGCGGCCAGGTCCCGCAGGGCGTCGGTGGTGCCGGCCGGCAGGTCGACGGTGTACCGGCCCTGCGCCGGCTCCGCCGCTTGGGCGGCGTCCGGCACGAGGAGCGTCGGTGCGTCGAGCCCGTCGAGCGCGGCGCTCCACTCGGCGCGGGCCGCGTCGCGGTCCTGCCGTCCGAGCCAGGACAGGTACGCGCGGGGCGGGGTCACCGGCGGCAGGGGCTCGTCGTGGTACAGCGCGAACAGCTCTCGGCCCAGCAGGGGCAGCGACCATCCGTCGAGCAGCATGTGGTGGTGGGTGAAGAGCACGGCGTGCCGCTCGGGGGCGAGCCGCACCAGGGCGATCCGCAGCAGCGGGGGGCGTGCCAGGTCGAAGCGTCCGGCCCGCTCCTCGGCGGCGACCCGCCGCAGGCGCCGGTCCCGCTCCCGGTCGTCGGTGTCCGTGGGCGGCTGTGTGAGGTCCACGTCGCGCCAGGGCGGCTCGACGTCGTCGAGCACCACCTGTGCCGGTACGTCGGCGGCGTCGGCGACGAAGGCGGAGCGCAGGACGGGGTGCCTGCGCACCAGGGCGTGCCAGGCCGCGCGCAGCCGGTGGCCGTCCAGCGGGCCCTCGACCGTGAAGCCGAGCTGCACGGTGTAGTCGTCGTCCCCGGCGGCCTGCGCGTCGTGCAGGGACTGGAACAGCAGGCCCTGTTGCACGGGGGTCAGGGGCAGGGCGTCCGAGAGCCGTGGGTAGCGGGCGCGCAGGCGCCAGAGTTCCGCCTCGGCGAACAGGGCGGCGTCCGAGGACTCCGGTACCGGGGAGGTGTCGCCCGTGGCGTCCTCCCGCGGGAGCGCGCGGGTGGCGAGGTCCGCCACGGTCGGGTGCTCGAACACGTCGCGCAGGGTGAGGGTCAGTCCCTCGCGGCGTGCGGCGGCGACCAGGCGCATCGCCGAGACGCTGTCGCCGCCGAGGGCGAAGAAGTCGTCGTCGATGCTGACGCCCGGTGTGTCGAGCAGGCCGGCGCAGAGCCTGCAGAGGGTCTCCTCGACCGGGTTCCGCGGCGTCCGGCCGCCACCGGGGACGGCCGCCGCCGGCGCGGGCAGCGCGGCGCGGTCGAGTTTGCCGTTCGCCGTCAGGGGCAGTTCCGGGAGGGTCATGAAGGCGGCGGGCACCATGTACGGGGGGAGGCTCCGCGCCAGCGCCGCGGCCAGCTCCTCTTCGCCTGCCACCTGTTCCGTGCCCGGGACGAGGTACGCCGTCAGCTGCCGCCGGCCCGGCGTGTCCTCGCGGAGCACGACCGCGGCGCGGTCCACGCCCGGCTGCCGCTCGAGCACGGCCTCGATCTCGCCCGGCTCGATACGGTGTCCGCGCACCTTGACCTGCTGGTCCGCCCGGCCCACGTAGGCGAGCCGGCCGTCCTGCGTCCACCGTACGAGGTCGCCGGTCCGGTACATGCGGGTGCCGGGGGCGCCGAAGGGATCGGCCACGAAGCGCTCGGCCGTCAGGCCGGGCCGTCCCGCGTACCCGCGTGCCAGTCCGGCGCCGGCGATGTACAGCTCGCCCACCACGCCGGGCGGCACGGGTCGCGCCGCCCCGTCCAGCACGTACACCGCGGTGCCGGCGATCGGCCGTCCGATGGTGACCGTCGCCGCTTCGGCGTCCTCGGCGGACAGGTCCGCCGCGGTCGACCAGACCGTCGTCTCCGTGGGTCCGTAGACGTTGGTCACCGACGCGGCGGACGCGAGGAGTTCACGCGCCAGGGCGGCCGGCAGCGCCTCGCCGCCGACGAGGACCCGGACGCCGCCGAGAGCGGGGGCGACCTCCGCGGACACCGCCTGCCACAGGCTCGGCGTCGCCTGCATCACCGAGACGCCCTCGGCCGGCAGCAGTCGCCGCAGCCGTGCCGGGTCGCGTGACTCGTCTGGTCCGGCCACCACCACCGCGGCGCCGGCCACCAGGGGCGCGAGCAGCTCCAGGTTGGCGATGTCGAAGCCCAGCGTGGTCACGGCGAGCAGGCGGTCGCCGGCGCCGAGGCCGGCCCGCCCGGCCATGTCCAGCAGCAGGTTGGCGAGGCCCGACCGGGGGACGACCACGCCCTTGGGGCGTCCCGTCGACCCCGAGGTGAAGATGACGTAGGCGGCGGCCGAACCGTGCACCACGGCGGGCGTCGCCGCGACGTCGGCCTCCGCGGAGGCGTGAGCAGGGGCCTGAGCAGGAGCACGACCGGGTGCGTGAACAGGCGCGTGCTCAGTGGTACGGGCGTCGACGGGAGCGACGGCCCACGCCCCGTCGGTCAGCACGCGTCGCGGCCCCGGCGGCACCCGCTCGGCCAGTTCGGCCGTCGTCAGGACGACGGCCGGCCGTGCCTCGGCCACCATGAGCTCCAGCCGCTCCGCCGGGTGCGACAGGTCCAGCGGCAGATAGGCGGCGCCGGCACGCAGGCAGGCCAGCACGCAGGCCACCAGGTCCACCGAGCGCGGCAGAGCCAGCGCCACGCGGTCCTCCGGCCCCACTCCGTGACCGGCCAGGACACCGGCCAGCCGGGCCACCCGGCCGACCAGTTCGGCGTACGTCAGGGACGCTCCCCGGGCGGTCACCGCGACGGCGTCCGGAGTGCGGGCCGCCTGCACCGCGACCAGCCGCCACGGGTCGCTCTCCGGGGCGCCCTCCGGCTCATCCTCCGAAATCCGCTCCAGGGCCCTCCCCGGCTCACCCTCCGAAACCCGCTCCGGAGCGTTCCCCGGGGCGCCTTCCGTGTCGCGTTCCCCGCCGGGGGCGACATCGCCGACGGCTCCGGCACCACCGGACCAGCCGCCCAGCACGCGCCGGCGCTCGTCCTCGTCGAGCAGGTCACCGTGGCCGATCGGCCGCGCGGCGGCGTCGTCGCCCGCGGTGAGCCTCTCCAGCAACCGCAGGAACCGCTCGTGGTGTCCGGCCAGTTCACCGGCCGAGTACAGCGCGGGATTCCCGTCGACGGCGACCTTGATCGCGCCGCGCTGTCCCGGGCGCCCGCCGTAGCAGGCGACCGACAGGTCGGCCACCGGCCCCACGGCGAGATGGTGCAGGGAGCCGTGGAGGCCGCCGAAGGTGAAGTCCTGGCCGAACGGCATGACGTTGACGAGCGGCCCGTAGAGCCGGCCCCCCGCGGAGAGACCGAGGTCGCGGGCGAGGTCGGCCTCCGGGTAGCGCTGGTGCCGCACCGCGTTCTTCATCTCGGCCGCGACCCGGGCGGTCAGCTCACCGTACGTCAGGCCGGGGTGCACCCTCAGCCGCAACGGGACGACGTTGGACACCATGCCGGGGGCGGTCTCCGCGACGGAACCGACGCGCGCGGTGACCGGGAAGCCCAGCACCAGGTCGTCCGCCCCGGTCATCCGGTGCAGATAGGCGGTGACGCCCGCGACGAAGGCGGCCGGCCAGCTCGACCGGCCGCTCCGCGCGACCTTCCGCATTCCCGACTCGGTCCCGGGGCTCAGCCGTGAGGTCCGCCGGTGCACCGGGGCGGAAGGCGGCGCGGTCCGGTCCACCAGCCCGGCGGGTGCGGGCCGGCCGGCCATCCGGTCCAGCCAGTACGCCCGGTCGGCGCGGAAGTCGTCCGAGGCCCGGTAGGCCGCCTGCTCGTCCAGCAGTTCCCGGACCGGCCGCAGGGCGCCCCCCACGGGTTCGCGTCCCTCGGAGAGCGCGGTGTAGAGGGCCGCCGCACGCCGCACGGCGATCCCGGCACCGTACCCGTCGCTGATCAGATGGTGGAGGCCCGTGTACCACCAGTGGCGCTGCCCGGCGACGCGGATCACCGCGTTCGTGAGGTTCGGCGGGTGGCCCAGGAGGCGCGGGCGCGCCATGTCGGCCCTCATCCAGGCGTGTGCCGCGGCCTCGGGGTCGGCCTCGGCCGACACGTCGACGAAGAGCTGCTCCCACGCACCGGTCGGCTCGACCCACTGGCGCAGTTCGCCCTCGTGCTCCCCGACCCGGACGCGGAACCCGTCGGCCTCGTCGAGGAAGCGGCGCGTCGCCTCGGCCAGCAGCGAGAGGTCGAGCGGACCGGCGATGTCGACGTAGATGCCGAGGTTGTAGGCGCGGCTCTCCGGCGCCAGCTGCTGGCCGAACCAGACGCCCGACTGTCCCGGGGTCAGCGGCAGGCCACAAGGGTGGTCGTCTAGCACGTGCGTAACTCCCAGGCATGCGGATGAGCGGTGAGCGTGGCCCGGCCTCGGTATCGGACCGGGAAAACCCCGGTGACCACGGCATTCACCGTGCCGGCCGACCCAGGGCCGTGGTGACGGGCTGTCATCAGGGTGTCTAGCACGGCGAGTTGACCGGCCGGGGATGCCCGCCGACAGAAAATGATCTTCAGGTGAACTGTCCCGCGCGGCGCGGAACCTCCGCGGCGGCCGGCGGGGGCGCGGGAACTGCGTGTCCCGTCCGTGGCGCCCGCCCGGCATTCACCCCGGCATCACTTGCGGGGACCTCTTGTTCACCCGGCTGAACTTTCCCCCAACTGCGGTGACGCCCACGGTCCGCAGCGGCGTCCGCCGTTCGCGGCCCGGATGCCATCATCCAGCTGTCGCGGCGCCGCTTCGTTCCGCACCCCGGGCCCGCCGCCGGTATGCGTCGCACCCTGCCCCCGATCCCTCCCCCACCCCTTCCTGATCCTTCCCGACCCCTCCCGCCGCGCTGTGCGGCACCGACCCCGAGGACTCCGATGGCGCAGCCCGGCACCCCTCCGACAAGCCCTGCCGGAACCCGCCGCGCGTTCCGCGCCCTGCTGCTCGGCCTCTTCGCCGGACTGCTGTCCAGCACCGTGGTCGTCACCGCGCTGCCCCGCGTCGTCGCCGACCTGGGCGGCGGTCAGGCCGCCTTCACCTGGGTCGTCGCGGCCACGATGGTCTCCTCCACGCTGAGTCTGCCGCTCTGGGGAAAGCTCGCCGACCTCGCGGACCGCAAGACGCTGATCCAGTGCTCGCTCGGCCTGTTCGCCCTCGGGTCGGCGTGGTGCGCGCTGGCCGGTGATGTCGGGCAGCTCATCGCGGGCCGGGCCGTGCAGGGGCTGGGAGCCGGCGGGGTGAACGCGCTGGCCCAGGTCATCATGGCCACGCTGGTCCCGCCACGAGAGCGTGGCCGGTACAACGGCCGCGTCACGCTGGTCATCACGGCCGGAACGGTCGCCGGTCCCCCGCTCGGCGGCCTCCTCGCCGAGACCCCCGGGGTGGGCTGGCGCGGCTGCTTCCATCTGGGCGTGCTCCTCGCGGCCGGCGCCGGACTCGCCCTCCACCGGACCCTGAAGCTGCCCGCGCCGGCGCCCGGGGCCGGTTCCGGGCGGGCGACGGGCGGGCGCCGCCCCGACCTCTGGGGCGCGGCCCTGCTCACCGCGGCGGTCGGCACGCTCCTCCTCGCCGTCACCCGGGCCGGTGACGGTGTCCCGTGGGTGTCCTGGCCGTCCGCGGGAGCGGCCTGCGCCGTGCTCGTCCTGGCCGTGCTGTTCGTCCGTCGCGAGTCGCGGGCCGCCGATCCGCTGGTGCCGCTGCGCCTGTTGCGCGACCGCACCGTCGCCCTGTCGGCGCTCGCCGGTTTCGCGGTCGGGCCGGCGCTGTTCGCCGCTCCCGCGCTGCTGAGCCAGTACTTCCAGACCGCCCGGGCGCAGTCGCCGGCCGTGTCGGGCCTGCTGACCCTGCCGATGATCGCGGGTCTGCTGGTGGCCTCCGGCGTCGCCGGGCGTCTGATCGCCACGCGAGGCCGCTGGAAACGCGTCCTGGCCGTCGGAGGCCTGCTGCTCGTCCTCGGCTTCTCGCTCATGGGCACCGTGGCGGCGGACACCCCGCTGCCGCTGGTGGGCGCCGCCCTGTTCGCGGGAGGCGCGGGCATCGGCATCGTCTCGCAGAACCTCGTGCTGATCGCCCAGAACGCGGCGCCGCCGGACGACCTGGGCGCCACCACCACTCTGGTGGTCCTTTCCCGCAGCCTCGGCGGTGTACTCGGGCTCGCCGCACTCGGCTCCCTGCTGACCGCCCGCGTGGACGCCCTGTCCCGCGCACACACCGCGGCCGGAACCGGGCTCGACGGCGGCCTGCCGGACCTGGGCTCCCTGCCGCCCTCCGCCGTGGAGAGCGTCCAGGCGGTGTACGGGCAGGCTTTCGGCGACGTGTTCGCCACCGCCGTACCCTTCGCGCTGCTCGCGCTGACCGCCGTCCTGCTGAGTCGGGAGACGCCCCTGCGCACCGCGCACGGGGAACCCGAGCGCACCGCTCACGGGGACCCCGACCGGAGGCCGGCCCCCGACCCGGAGTAGAACTCCACGGCACCGCACGCCGTGGGTCTCCTCCACATGCCCGGCTGACCGTCCGGCACCGCGCGCGACCATGGCACGCGCAAGCCCGTGTCACCGGCCGAGGTCGAGGGCAGCCGGGCGTGGGTTCCCGCCTGGACCTCGCTGTCGGGCTGTGCGGTCAGGCGGCCAGGATGCGCGGGACGTGCCCTCCGCCGGTCGGTGTCCGCACTGGAAGCGACCGGATGAAGGGACCGGATGCGGTCGTGACAGCGCCCGGCGCCGCCCGTCGGGCACGGGCGGCGCCGGGTGTCCGGAGGGGGCCGCTCAGCCGGCGCGGCCGGCCATGCGGGCGTCGACGAGGCGGGTGACGGACTCGCGGTGGTCCTGCAGATAGAAGTGGCCGCCGCTCAGCACGTCCAGCCGGAAGCGCGAAGGGGCGATGTCCGCCCAGCCCGACATGTCCTGGACGCCGATCGACGGGTCCCGGTCCCCGAGGTACGCGTAGACGGGGCAGTCGACCGGATCCGCGGGGCGCGGCCCGTAGGTGCCGACGATCGTGAAGTCGGCACGGATCGCGGGCAGCACGATGTCGCGCAGGTCGGGATCGGACAGCAGCGCCTCGTCCGTGCCGCCGAGCCGGCGGACCTCCGCGATCAGCGCGTCGTCGCCCTGCTCGTGCAGGCGCCGCGGCGTGAGCCGGTGCGGCGGCTTGCGGCTCGACACGTGGAGCGCGGCGGGCGACACGCCGTGCCGCTCGGCCAGCCGCAGGGTCATCTCGTAGGCGAGGGACGCGCCCATGCTGTGCCCGAACAGGGTCACCGGCACGTCGAGCAGCGGCAGCAACGCCTCCGTCACCTGCTCGGTGAGCTCCGCCATGCTGTCCACGCACGGATCGGCGAGCCGGTCGTGCCGGCCCGGGTAGCGGGCCACCACCACCTCCGTGCCGGCGTCGAAGGCGGTCCCCCAGGCGTGGAAGAAGCTCGCCGAGCCCCCCGCGTGCGGCAGGACGACCAGGCGGCGCCGCGGGGCGTGGGCGGCCGGGTAACGGCGGAACCACTGTTCCCCGGCGACAGCGGTCCGCGCTGCCGTGGTACGGGGGCCGAGACTCATGCTGTCGTCCTTCCGGCGGACTCCGGCCGGGTGGCGGAGTGCTGGGTGATGAACTCCACCCGGGGGCGGGCGAGAGCCACGTAGTCGTCGGTGTCCAGGGCGACCGAGCGGTCCAGGCGCGCCGCGTTGAAGAATATCTCGTCGTGCACGAGCAGTTCCGGGTCGACCACCAGGTCGAGTTCGGGATGGCGGGCGAACGGCACCACCGAGCCGCTGACGCTGCCCGCCAGCCGCTCGGCCACGTCCCGCGCCGCGAAGGCGGCCTCCGAGCCGCCGTACATCCCGCACAGCCCGTCGAGGTCCACCCGCCGGTCGCCAGGGACGACCGCCAGCACGTACCGCCGGGAGCGGCGTCCCGTCGCGACGCGCACGACGAGGCACTTGGCGGCCTGGGCCAGCGGGTGCCTGCGCAGCTCGCTGGCCCGCTCGGTGTGCCCCTCCGGGGGGTGGTCGATCAGCCGGAACCGGGCCCGGGCGCCGACCAGCTGCTCGATCAGCCAGTCGTACGCCGTCATCGTCGCCGCTCCAGACCCCAGCCGCGCACGGCACCCAGCCGGACGGCGGCGTCGTCGAGCGCCGCCGGACCGAGGGGGGCGGCGAGGGCCGCCACGACCAGGGCCGTGCCGCCGTCCCCGCCGGTACGGGCCAGCCGCAGGGACTCGACCGCCGCTCCGGCCCGGGCGAGCGCCTCGCCGACACGGGTGATCAGCCCGCTCTCGTCGGGGGCGAGGAAGAAGGCGAGGCCGTCGCCGAACGGTACGTCGACCTCGTGTCCGAGCAGCTCCACCAGACGCTCGCCACCGCGGTGCCCGGTCAGGGCGCCGGAGACCGAGACGTGTTCCCCGCCGGGCAGCGTGCCCTCGACCCGCACCAGGCTGCGGTGCGCGGCGTTCTCGGGCCCGGTGACCAGCTCGGTGTCCAGCCCTCGCTCCTGGGCGAGCAGCGGCGCGTTGACGTAGGTGACCCCGCCCTCCACCACGGGTGCCAGGAGGCCCTTGACCGTGGCGAGTTCCAGGGCCGCGAGTTCGTGCCGGGCGATCTCCCCGCAGACGGTGACGCGCAGCCGGCCGGGCAGCGCCCCGGCGGTCGCGGTGAACAGGCCGCCCAGCCGCTCGGCGAGTGCCAGCCACGGGTCGAGTTCCGCGTCGACCTCGCCCAGCCGCACATTGCAGGCCTCCGGCACGAAGCGGCCGGCCAACGCCTCCCGCACGGAACGCGCGACGGCCACGCCCGCCCGTTCCTGCGCCTCGGCCGTGCCGGCCCCGAGATGGGGGGTGACGACCACGTTGTCCAGCTCGAACAACGGGGAGTCGGTGCACGGTTCGGTGGCGAACACGTCGATGCCCGCGGCGGCGACCCGGCCCTCCTTCAGCGCCGCGTACAGCTCCGCCTCGTCGACGATGTGGCCGCGGGCGGCGTTGACGATGCGGATGCCCGGCTTGACGCGCTGCAGGGCGTCGAAGCCGAGGATGCCGGTGGTCTCCGGTGTCCTCGGCAGATGGACCGTGAGGAAGTCGGAGGACTCGAGGAGCTCGTCGAGCCCGACGACGCGCGCACCCAGCCGTTCGGCGTGCCCGGCCGGAACGTACGGGTCGTGGGCGAGCAGCCGCATGCCGAACGCGGCCATGCGGCGGGCCACCAGGGAGCCGATGCGCCCGAGTCCGAGGATGCCGAGTGTCCGGCCGGACAGTTCGACGCCGGTGAACCGGCCGCGCTGCCACTGCCCGCCCTTGAGCGCGGCGTCGGCCTGCGGGATGTTGCGGGCCACGGCGAGCAGGAGACCGGCGGTCAGCTCGGCGGCGCTGGTCACGTTGGAGGTGGGGGCGTTCACCACCATCACGCCGGCGCGGGACGCCGCGGGCACGTCCACGTTGTCCAGGCCCACCCCGGCCCGGCCGATCACCTTCAGCCGGGTGCCCGCCGCGATCGCCTCGGCGTCCATCCGGGTGGCGCTGCGCACGAGCACCGCGTCGGCGCCGGGCAGCGCCGCGAGCAGCGAGGCCCGGTCGGCGCCCGCGCAGTACCGGACCTCGAATTCCGGGCCGAGGGCGTCGACGGTGGCGGGTGAGAGTTCCTCGGCGATCAGTACGACTGCCTTGTCCATGTCGCGGGTTCCTTGTCTCACAGGTGTCTCGGGGCGCCCTCCTGCGGGGCGCGTGGGGGACTCAGCCGGCGCCGGGGACCAGTTCCAGCTCCTTCTCCGGCTCCCCCGCGTCCCAGGTCTGTGGCGCGCCGAAGTGCCGTTCCACCCATGCGGGGTCGTACACCGTGTCGAGGTAGCGGTCCCCCTGGTCCGGGGAGAGGGCCACCGCGGTGAGCCGCTCGCCGCGCGGCCGGCCGGCCAGCCAGCGCAGTGCGCCGCTGACGACGGTCCCGGTGGAGCCGCCGAACAGGAAGCCCTGGCGGGCCATGGCGTGGCAGCTCTGGAGGGTGTCCCGCTCGGGCACCATCACGACCTCGTCGAGCAGCCCCTCGTCGAGCAGTTGCGGACGGACGCCCGCGCCGAGGCCCGGGATGTGGCGGGTGGACGCCGGCCCGCCGAAGGTGACCGAGCCGACGCTGTCGACGGCGACGATCCGCACACCGCCGCCCCGTTCGCGGAAGTAGCGGGCGCAGCCCATGAGCGTGCCGGTGGTTCCCGCGCCGACGAACAGCACGTCCAGGTCCGGGAACTGGGCGGCGACGGACGGGCCGGTGGTGCGGTAGTGGGCCAGCCAGTTGTGAGGGTTGACGTACTGGTTGAGCCACACGTAGTTGGGGTCGAAGTCGACCAGGCGCTGCACGTAGTCGATGCGGGCGCCGAGCAGCCCGCGTTCCTTGTCGGCGCGGGAGATGACGAGGACACGGGCTCCGAAGGACTCCATCAGCCGCCGGGTGGCGGGGTTGCAGCGCGAGTCGGTGACGCAGACGAAGCCGTAGCCGCGGTGGGCGGCGATCATGCTGAGGGCGACACCGAGGTTGCCGGAGGAGGACTCCACGAGCACCGCGCCCGGGGTGAGGGTGCCGTCCCGCTCCGCGGCGAGCACCATCTCCAGGGCGGCCTTCAGCTTGACCGAGCCGGCGAGGTTGATCCCCTCGTACTTCAGGTAGAGGGGTACGTCGAAGACGGACCGGAGGTCGACGAAGACGTCGTCGACGTTCATCTCGTACGGGGCGGTTATGACGGTCACTTCATCACCGGATTCCGTTCGGCGCCGGGTCGCCCTGGCGGCCGTAGCGGTCGAGCTCGTGGAAGAAGCCCTCGACGACCGGCAGGCGGCCGGTGTCGCGCAGTGTGTCGAGGACGTGGCGGCCGACGGCGAGGTCGAGCACGCCGAGGCCGAACGGCGAGAAGACGACGGGCCGGTCGGCGGGGAGCCCGACGCGGCCCTCGAGGACGTCGTACAGCGTGCCGTCGATGAAGTCCCTTCCGCCGGTGAGCTGTTCGGCCAGGTGGGGAGAGGTGTCGGCCTTCAGGCAGTGCTCGACGTCGTCGAGGATGTTGGCGGAGGCCAGCAGGATTTCGGGGGCGAGGTCGCGCAGGGACACGTTGAGGACGAGCGGGTTGTGCGCGAACCAGGCCGGGTCGTGGATGTGCGGACGGGGCGCGACGGTGGCCAGGACGATCAGGTCGCTGGACCGGACGAGTGCCTCGGCGGTGCGGTGCACGACCACGGAGGCGTCGCCGGAGCGGCCGGTCAGGTAGCCGGCGAAGGACTCGGCGTGGGTGTCCGACAGGTCGTGGACGCCGAGTTCGTCGAACGTCCAGCCGGTGGCCTCGAGGTAGTGGTGGACGTAGCGGCCGATGAGCCCGCCGCCGATGAAGCCGATGCGTCGCGGGCGCTCGCCGCGGCTGAGCCGCTCGGCGGCGAGGGCGGCCGAGGCGGCGGTCCTGGAGGCACTGATGATGGAGCTCTCCAGGCAGGCGATCGGGTATCCGGTGGCGGGGTCGTTGAGGATGAGCACCGCGGAAGCCCGGGGGATTCCGGCCGCGACGTTCTCGGGGAAGCTGGAGATCCACTTCAGTCCGTCGGTGGGCCGGTCGCCGCCGACGGACGCGGGCAGCGCGATGATGCGCGCGCTGGGCCGGTCGGGGAAACGCAGGAAGTAGGAGGGCGGGTTCACCGAGTCGCCCCGGCCGTGCAGCCGGTAGACGTCCTCGACCAGGTTCACGACGTGCTTCTCGCTGCCGGTGAGCACCTCGGCCACCTGCGCGCCGGTGATCACGGCGAAGGGGGGCACGAGCGGCTGGCGGGACATGGTTGCTCCATCCGTGAGTGGTGGGTGGGCGGCCGGGCGCGGCGGGCGCGCCCGGCCGGCGTGCGGTCAGGAGGACGCGGGGAGGGCGACCGGGTCGCCGAGGACGACGGCGATGTGCCGCTCGCCCTCGTAGGGCTCCCGGCTGTGCGCCATGCGGAGGTTGTCGACGACGAGCAGGTCACCGTCGCGCCACGGCTCGCGGAGCGTGTGCTTCTCGTACACGCCGTTGATGGTGAGCACCGTCTCCTCGTCGAGGCGTTCGCCGCTTCCGTAGCGGCTGTTGAAGGGCAGTCCGTCGGGCCCGAACTCGAAGGTGAGGTATTCGCGGACGACGGGGTCCAGGGTCCACTCGTTGAGGAAGGCGATCTGGTTGAACCAGCCGGGCCGGCCCGTCACCGGGTGGGTGAGCACCGCGGCGGCCCGCTGCCGGGTGCGGAGGTCGCCGCCCGGCTCCCAGCGGTACTCGATGCCCCGGGCGGCGCAGTACGCCTCGACGTCGGCACGGTGGTCGCTGCCGAAGGCCTCGTTGAGACCGACGCCGACGGTGCCCGTGTAGTTGCGTTCGACGAGCCAGCCCTCGCTCTCGAAGCGGCGGACGAGGCCGGCCGGGAGCGCCTCGAGCACCTCGGCCGAGTCGCTGACCCCGGTGGCGCCGCCGGACTCGGGCGCGGTGAGGCAGGCGAAGAGGAGGGTGCCGGGCACCTCACGGGCGTAGCACAGCTCGTGGTGCATGCACATGGGCTGGTCGGCCGGCCACTCCGTGGACGAGTAGACGCCGTCGGCGAGCCGCCGGCGCGGGGCGAAGCCCTCGCGTTCGGTCATCACCTCGTGCAACAGGGCCCGGCCGACCCGGCCGACGGTCCCGGCGTCGGCGAGTCCGAGGCCGCGCACGAGCACGGCGCCGTGCTCGGCGACCGTGGCACGCAGCCGGCCGGCGTGTTCGGCGGCCCAGGCGGCGGGGTCGGCGGGCGGCGGCCCGTCCAGGACGAACACCGCGGGCCGGCCCTCGGTGCGGACCACGTCGAACGGCGCGGCACCGCCGTCGGCGCCGGGTGCGGTGGTCGCGGCGGCCGGACCGGCCTCGGCCGCGGGACCGGCCGCCGGGTCCGCCGGCCCGGGGGCGGGGGCGGCGGAGGTCGGGTCGTCGACGAAGGCGGCCAGCGCGGCGAGGGTCGGGTACCGGGTCACGTCGCGCAGGGTGAAGGCGCGCTCCGTCCGTACGACGAGACGTACCGCGGAGAGTGAGGTGCCGCCCAGGTCGAAGAAGCCGTCCGCGCGGCCGATCCGCTCCACCGGCAGCCTGAGGACCTCGGCCCAGGCGGCGGCGAGCCGGCGCTCGGTGGCGGTGCGGGGTTCCTCGCGCTCCGCCGTGCCCTCCTGTTCGGCGAGTTCCGCGGCGAGGGCGCGCAGGGCGCGCTTGTCGGTCTTGCCGTTGGGGGTGAGCGGCAGCGCGTCGAGCCGTTCCACCCGGCTCGGCACCATGTACGCCGGCAGGGTCTCGCGCAGCCGGTCGCGCAGGGCGTCGGACGTCGTGTCCAAGCCGCACTGGAAGGCGACGAGACGGCGTCCCCGGTCGGGTGACTCGACGACCACGACGGCACCGTCGCGGACGCCGTCGACGCGCAGCAGCTGGTTCTCGATCTCACCGATCTCGATGCGGAACCCGCGGATCTTGACCTGGGCGTCGCGGCGGCCGAGGAATTCGAGGGTGCCTCCGGGCAGCCGTCGTCCGAAGTCGCCGGAGCGGTACAGGCGGTGGCCTGGGCGGTGCGGGTCCTCGGTGAAGGACTGGGCGGTCCGTTCGGGGTCGTTGATGTAGCCGCGTCCCACGCAGACGCCGGAGAACACGATCTCGCCGGGGGCGCCGAGCGGCACCGGGCGCAGGTTCTCGTCGACGACGTACACGGAGACGTTGTTGACGGCGCGGCCGAGGGGCACGGAGTCCCACGCCGGGACGGCGGTCATGACCTCGTGGTTGGTGTCGTCGGACGTCTCGGTCAGGCCGTAGGCGTTCATCAGCGCGATGTGCGGGAAACGCGCGAACCAGCGGACGACCAGCTCCTTCTTCAGGGCCTCGCCGGTGACCGAGACGCAGCGCAGCGCGGGCAGGTCGCGGGGGCTCTCCTCCAGGCGGCTGAGCACGACCTCCAGGTAGGAGGGGACGACCTGGAGGACCGCGACCTCGCCGTGCTCGACGGTGTCGAGGTAGCGGTCGACGTCGAGGATCGCCTCCTGTTCGACGATCAGGGTGCGGCCACCGACGACGAGGGCGGCGACCAGCTGCCACAGGGAGATGTCGAAGGACTGGGGGGCGGTCTGGGCCACGACCTGGCCCTGGGTGATGCGCTGGTCGTCGATCTTCGCGAACAGGTGGTTGACGAAGCCGGCGTGCTCGCACATCGCGCCCTTGGGTTCGCCGGTGGAACCCGAGGTGAAGTAGAGGTAGGCGAGCTGCCCGGCGGCGACGGGCACTCCCGGGTCGCCGGTGGGGCGTTCCTCCGCGTACGCGTCGGCGGCCGTGAGCGGTTCGACGCCCTCGGGGGCGGCCTGCCGCACCTGGCCGAGCGCGCTGTCCTCGGTCAGCACCAGGCGGCAGCCGCTGCGGGCCAGGGTGCGTGCCATCCGGTCGGCGGGGGCGTGCGGTTCGACGGGCAGGTAGGCGGCGCCGGCCTTGAAGACGCCGATGACGCAGGCCAGCCAGTCCAGGGTGCGCTCGGTGATGACGGCGACCACGGGCTCGGTGCCGAGGTCGCGAGCGAGCAGGGCGTGGGCGACGCGGTTGGCGCGGGTGTTGAGCTCCGCGTAGGTCCAGCTGCGGCCGGCGTGCACGGCGGCGACGTCCGTGGGCCGCAGGCGGACCTGCTCCTCGAAGAGCTCGTGGAACCGGCGGTCCGGCAACGGGCGGTTCGGGCCGGACAGTTCGTGGACCTGGTGGTGGTACTCGGCCTCGGACAGCAGCCCCCGGGCGTGGGCGGGGGTGTCCGGGCCGTCCGTCAACTGCTTCAGGGCCGTGACGTGGTAGCCCGCGATCCGCTCGGCGGCGGCCGCGTCGAGGACGTCGGTGCGGTACCCGATCAGCAGAGCGGGACCGTCCGCGTCGAGACGCGGGGCGACGCGCAGGGCCGTGTGCCCGGACGGCGCGGCGGGCGCACCGGTGGCACTGCCGAGGTCCAGGACGGTCTCGAAGGCGCCCTCGGCCGGCTCGGCGGCAGCCCGCGCGGAGGCGGTGAGCAGCTCGCGCCAGGTGTGTCCCTCCAGGGTGAGAACGACGGGCACGGGTCGCGGTGCGGCGGTGGCCGGGGATGCGGGGTGCGGCGCCGGGGGCAGATAGCCGGCGAGGAGGGTCCGCTCGCCGCTGATCGCGGTCAGCACGGCCGTGTGGGCGGCGAGGGCGGCGGCCTCCCAGCCGGTGCCGGTACGGCGGGAGAGCAGCCGGGTCCGGGCGGCGAGCCGGTGCGGCACGGGGTGGCGCAGTTCGGCCCAGCCGGGGCGGCCGGGTTCACCGGCCGGGGCTGGCGCGACCCAGCGGGGCACGGTCCGCTGGGGGGTCGGCGTGGTCGTCATCGGTGTCTCCTGTCAGACCGGGCGGCTGCCGTCCGGCGCGGCCGGCGACGGGATCGCGTCGAAGGGGGCGTCGCTGACGCCGTCCCAGGCCTCGCCGCGGACCGCGGCGACGAACGCGCCCACCCGCTCGGCGCCCCAGAACGGCTCGCGGCCGTGGACGAAGAACGGCACGCCGAAGGCGTCGTCGTGGTAGGCCGCGATCAGGCACTCGGCGCCCTTGATGCGCAGCTCGGGGTCGTCGACCGAGTCGGCGACCGACGGGTCGAGGCCCAGGTCGCGGGCGATGGCGGCGATGGTGGCGCGGTCCGCGAGGTCCCGGCCCTCGTTCCAGCGGGCCCGGTAGGCCCGGTCGACGAACTGCCGGCCCAGGCCCTGCTCCTCGGCGGCCAGGTAGGCGAGGTGGGAGACCTCCCAGTGCGGGGCGCGGTCCACGGGCCACGTCACCTGCCAGCCGCGGGCGTGGGCCCAGCGGCGGGCGTCACGGAGGATGTAGAAGTTCTTGGTGCGGTGCATGGGCATCACCGGCAGGGTCACGCCGGCGTCGGCGAGCAGCCGGGTGGACTCCTCGTCGGGCTCCCAGTACGGGATCCACTCGATGCTGTCGAGGACGTCCGGGTACTTCTCGCACAGGTCGCGGTAGGCGAACCAGGAGTACGGGCTGCGCAGGGAGAAGTACCACCTGGGCTGCTTCTTCCTGCCGTGTACGGTGCTCACAGGGCTATCCCCCCGTCGATCTGGAAGACGGAACCGGTGATGTAGGCGGCGCGCGGTCCGGCGAGGAAGGCGACGAGGTCGGCGACCTCCTCGGCGGTGCCCATCCGGCCCAGGGCGACGGAGGCGAGTGCCTCGGTGCGCAGCCGTTCGGGCACGGCGGCGACCATGTCGGTCTCGACGAATCCCGGGGCCACCACGTTGACGCGGATGCCGTAGCGGCCGACCTCCTTGGCGAGGGACTTGGACAGGCCGATGATCCCGGCCTTGGAGGCGGCGTAGTTGGTCTGGGTGGCGTTGCCGTACACGCCGGCCACGGAGGAGAGGTTCACGAGCGAGCCCCGGCGGCGCTTCATCATCCCGAAGGTGACGGCGCGGCAGATGTGGAAGACACCGTCGAGGTTGGTGCTCAGCACCGAGCGCCAGTCCTCGTCGGACATCATCACCAGGCCCTTGTCGCGGGTGATGCCGGCGGAGGTGACGGCGGTCTCGACGGGGCCCAGTTCCTGTTCCGTGGCGCTGACCCAGGCGCGCACCGCGGCGGCGTCGGAGACGTCGACGCCGCGGTGGAGCACGCGGGCGCCGAGTGCCTCCGCCTCCTTGGCCAGGATCTCGGCGGCGTCCTGGCTGGTGCGGTAGCAGAAGCTGATGTCGTAGCCGTCCGCCGCGAGCTTGAGCACGGCGGCCCGGCCGATACCCCGGGAGCCTCCGCTGATCAGGGCCACGGGCCTGGTCTCGGTCATCGTTCGGCCTCATTTCCGGTTGCGGCGGACGGGTGGGTGGGGGCGTCGGGCCCCGGGGGCCGGAGCAGGCCGGCGGGGCGGAAGGCCATCACCATCTGCCCCACGGTCATCACGGTGCGGTCGCCGCAGTGGCTGCTGCCCTCGAAGACGACGGAGTCGGTGAAGGTACGGGTGACGGCCACCCGGTGCTCGACGACGTCGCCGGGCAGGACGGGGTGGTGGAACACGGCGTCGGCCACCGAGCCGAAGAGCATGATCTGGTCCGGCGGCGCGCCGCCGCCGACGACGGTGAGCAGGCCCGCCGTCTGCCCCCAGGACTCGACGAGCAGGCTCGGCGGGTAGGCGAGGTCCGCGTCCGGGGCCGTGCCGGCGTACCAGGGCTCGTTGACGGTGATCGCCTTCACGGCGCGTATCCGTTCGCCCGGGACCACGTCGACGACGCGGTCGACGAGCAGCATCGGGTAGCGGTGCGGCAGCAACCCGGCGACGGACGAGGCCGGGCCGACGGCGGTCATCGGGCACCTCCGGCGGGCTCGAAGCGCAGGCGGACTCGGGCGGCGGGGCCTCGGGAGGTGGTGGCGGTGGCCTTGCAGCGCCACGCGGTGCCGGTGTGCTGCCAGGTCAGGGCCAGTCGGAGGGTGTCGCCCGGGTAGACGGCGCCGGAGAACCGGGCCGACTCGACGGCGGCGAGCGTGCCGGGAGCGGACGCCGGATCCGCGTCGAGGGCAGCGCGGCGGACGCACTCCAGGACGCAGACGCCGGGGAAGATCGGGAATCCGGGATAGTGCCCGGCGAACACCGGTTCCGTCTCGCGCAGTTCGGCCGTGGCGCGGGCCGCCAGCCCCTCGCCGGTGCGGGACTCCACGACGATCCGGGCGGCGACGGGACTGACCGCGGTGGCACCGCTCGTGGCGGCGGCGGGCGCGGAGGCACCGGGCGCGTCGCGGAGGGCGGTGGCGGCGGGTCCGGCGCCGTGACCGTCGCTCGCGCCGCTCATCGGGGACCCGCCAGCCTGAGAACCGCGCAGGCCAGGGAGCCGTCCCGGTCGGCGGACGTGACCAGGGCGATGCCGCCCGCGGCCGTCGTGTCGTCGGCGGCGGTGGCGAGCAGGGTGGCGATCTGGAACTGGGCCGACGCCGCGGACACGTCACCGATCCGGCCGACGGCCGGCACCCGGTCCACGGCGGGTGCCCCGCAGACCTCGGTGAGGACGTCCCGCTCCAGGTGGCCGAGCAGGCCCGGCGCGTCGCTGGGGCTCGCCGCCCACACCTGGCCGGCGGTGACGCCCGCCGCTTCGAGGGCGGACCGGACGCAGGCCTCGAGCGTGGCGCGCACCCGGCTGCCTGTGGCGACGCGGGACCGCACCGCCAGTATCTCGGCGAGCGCGGGGCGCTCGGGCGTGGCCGCGGAGGCGGGGCGGATCAGCATGACGGCCGAGCCCTCGCCGAGGGCGGCGCCGGGTGCCTCGGGGCCGCGGCTGTGCCGCTCCAGCCAGTACCGGGCGTGCGAGTACTCCTCGGCGGCGGCGCACAGCACGGTGTCCGCGCGGCCCGTGGACAGCAGCCGGATCGCGTAGTTGAGGGAGAGCAGGCCCGCCGCCCGGCCGCCGGCCAGCGTGGTGTTGGGGCCCTTGATGCCGTACCAGATGGCGCACTGGCCGGCCGCGCAGTTCATCACCGCGTTGGGCATCACGGCCGGGTCCACGTCGTAGGGCCGGGCGCCGACCAGGGAGCTGCGCGTGAAGTCCATCATGCTGGCGGCGCTGCCGGTGGTGGTCGCCAGGACGAGCGCGGCCCGCTCACCGGTCTCCGTCTCGCGCTGTGCTCCGGGCCGGTCGAGCAGGGAGCCGACGGCGGCGACGGCGAGGCCGGTGACCCGGTCCATGGAGCGGGTGCCCTTCTTGCCGAGCACCTCACGGACCTCGAAGCCGGGGACCAGGTGGGCCCGGCTGAGGGGGACGTTCCAGCGTTCGGTGTCCACGGGGGCCAGGGTCGGCCGCTGGGCGCGCACGCCCTCGGCGAAGGCCTCGGCACCGATGCCGTGCGGGGAGACCGCCGACCAGCCGGTGATGACCGGCGGCCCGGTCACGACGGCGTTCACGACACCGCCTTGCGGGGCGTGGTGAGTGCGGTGACGGTGGCTTCGTCGAACTCCGCCATCTCCCACTGGTTGGGCTCGGTCTCGTGGAGGTAGCCGTGCGTGATGGTTCCGGTGGCGGTCTTCACCAGCTGCCCGTCGCGCACCACGTAGCAGTCCATGCGGGTGGTGTAGAGCAACGTCTTGAAGATGTTCTCGACGGTGTAGACGGTGTAGAGCTCCTCCTCCATCACGGTCTCGTCGAGGAGTTCGACGCGGGACTGGGTGACGACGGGGATCCACCCGCGGGTGTCGAGGACCTCTTTGATGGCCAGTCCCCGGTCGGCGAGGAACAGGTCCTCGACCTCTTCCATGATGCGCAGGAAGCCGGACATCTGGACGCGCTCGTTGTAGTGGCAGTAGAAGTATCCGACCCGCCAGCGCCAGCCGAACGCGTTGGTCTCGCCGATGAGTTCGGTGAGCACCGGGTCGGCGCTGGTGCCGCGTCCGGCCGTGAACTCGCCGTACGGCACGGGTGCGGTCGCCAGGTCCAGCCGTTCGCCCGTGCCCAGGCGGGCGGTCGTGAAGCGTTCGAGACCGGCCGGCCAGGGTTCCTCGGCGCGGATGTGGCCGTCGGCGCGCAGCACCACGACGAGGGTCGAGTCCGCGCACCGCACCCGCTTGCCGTCACGCTCGACGAACTGCTCGACCCGGAAGCGGAACCGGTTCTCACCGTCCTTGGTCTTCGGTGTGACGACGGCCTCCACGTCGTCGTCGACGGCGAGCAGCGCGCCGAGCCGGGAGCGGATGTCGACGACGTCGAAGCCCAGTCCGTGGCGCCGGTACAGGTCCACGACGGGCAGCCCGGCTTCCCTGAAGTGATGCAGAACCGCCGCTTCGGCCACGTAGTTGATGTGCTTGAAGCCGATGGCGAAGCTGATGTTGTTGCCTTCGAACAGGGGACGCAGCCGCGCCGTGGTCGAGGTCTGCAGCAGCGCCGTCACCGAGGGGTGGGGCGTCGGGTCCATCACGGACTCCTTCGTGTCGGGGTGTTTCGGGTCGGCCGGGTGGTGCGGGGCTTCTCAGGCGTCCGCCAGGGGCCGGACGCGGTCCGGGATCCGGTCGAGGAAGGCGTGCACGGCGCCGGTGAACCGGGTGGGCGCCTCGAGCATCGGGAAGTGGCCGCAGCCGGGCAGTTCCAGGCACTCTCCGGCGGGCAGCCGGGCGGCGAGGTGGTGTGCCTGGGCGACGGGCGCGGACCGGTCGGTCTCCCCGCCGATCACCAGAGCCGGCGTCTCGACGAGGTCCACGCGGAACAGCGGGGTGCGCAGATAGGCCTCGAAGAACCGCAGCCAGCCGTAGGGGCCGATCCACTCCGTCATGCGCCGGGCCATGTCGGCCAGCCGTTCCGCCTCGATGCGGTGGCCGGGGGTGCGCAGCCGGATCGACTCGGCCATGGTCCGCGGGAAGTCGTCCAGGGTCGGCGCGATCATGTCCCAGTGGAAGTCGTCGGCGTCGGACCGGTAGAAGGGGTTGACGAGGACGACGCCGGGCAGCTTCAGCGGGTCGTCCGCGGCGGCGCGGCCGCTGAGCAGGTCGAGCAGTACCACCGAGCTGAACGAGTGGGCGACCACCACGTCGGCGCCGCCCGGGACCGCGTCGAGCACCTCGGCCAGCCGGGCCGCGGAGTCGGTCTCGTGACGCCAGTCGTCGATGCCGCCGCTGTGCCAGGGCAGCCGCGGGGCGTGTACGTCGACGCCGTCGCGCCAGTGACCGGCGAGCGGGTCCCAGATGCCCTCGTTGTTGGCGAGTCCGTGCAGCAGTACCACCCTCGTCATGCCGCGCCTCCCGGCGGAAGCAGGGCCGCTCCGGCGGCGCCGGTCAGGGCGTACGCCGGCCGGGTGCCTCCCTCGGCGAACCAGCCGACGGCGGCGGCGCACTGCACCACGCCGAGGGCGCCGGACAGTTCGCCCCAGCCGGTGAGGGCGACGCGCAGGGTGCCGGACGGCACGGGGCCGGTGTCGGTGCTGAGCCACAGCCCGCCGCGCGGGGTGCGCCGGGTCAGCTCGGCGACGGTGGCGAGGGGCTGTGCGGTGCGCACCACCGGGCCGAGCAGGGCGCGCGGCTCACCCGTGGCGGTGCGGCTCAGCACGAGCGCCGCGCCGCCGTCGGCGACCGGCCGGCCGACGAGCCGCCGGGTGACCTCGTTGTCCGGTTCGACGCCGGTGACCAGGACGTGGTCGGCGCGTCCGGAGCGCAGCAGGAGGGCGGCCCAGCGTACGGCGTCGAGGCCGGAGGTACGGCCGTTGCACACCGTGAGGTTCGGGCCGCGCAGCCCGTACCGGATGGCGGTTTCCGAGGCGATGATGTTGCTGGAGGCGTTCGGGGTGTCCATCGGGCTCAGGGCCGCGGTGGATTCCTTGGCGATGGTCTCCACCGCCCGGCACACGGTGTCCGCGTTGCCGAGGTTGGAGCTGACCACGGTGGCGACCCGGTCGCCGGTCACGGCTCTGCCGTCGGACCCGAGGAGACCGGCGTCGGTGAGTGCGGCATACGCCAGGTGGAGCCCGAGCCGGGTGGCGCGGTCCTTGAAGCGCAGCCCCTTGCGGCCGATGAGGGCCGCGGGGTCGACGGGGTCGGCACCGGCGACGGCGGGACGCAGCAGGGCGTCGGGGCCCGACGCGCCGGGGAGGGCCACCGCGACGCCCGAGACGGCGAGCGTCATGCGGCACCTCCCACGATGGCGACGGCGTTGACGCCGCCGAAGCCGAAGCTGTTGACCTGGGCGAGGCGCATCGGGGTGACGAGCGGTTCGCCGGCGACGAGGCGCAGGGTGCTGCCCTCGGGCAGCGGGTCGGCCAGGCCCGCGATGGGCGGCACGACCCCGGCCTCCAGGCAGCGCAGCGCCACGATCAGGCTGAGCAGTCCGGCCGAGCCCGAGGTGTGTCCGGTGAGGGACTTGATGCCCGTGAGCGCCGGGTGGGTGCCGGCGAACACCTGGGCGGTGACGGTGGCTTCGGTACGGTCGTTCAGCGGGGTGCCGGTGGCGTGCAGGACGACCAGGTCGATGTCGGCCGGGGCGACTCCGGCGTGCCGCTGCGCCTCGCGGACGGCGCTCTCGACGCCCGTCTCGTCGGGTGCGGTCTGGTGGTGCGCGTCGCAGTTGACGGCGACCGAGTGCAGCAGGCCCCGCACGGGCCGGCCGGGCCGCGCCTCGCGCGTCAGGACGACGGCGGCGGCGCCCTCGCCGAGGATGGTGCCCCGGCGGTCCTTGTCGAAGGGGCGCACGGAGGGCGGCGGGTCGAACTGGACCCGGTCGGCCTGGCCGAACATGCTTTCGGTGACGACATCGCAGCCGGCCACGACGACCGTGTCGGCCTCGCCGAGTTCCAGCAGGTCCCAGCCGAGGGCCAGCGCGTAGAGGGAGGCGGAGCAGGCCCCCGCGAAGGTGTGGGTGTCGATGGCTCCGAACCGCTCGCGCAGGACGTTCTCGAAGTGCAGGCGGTCGGCGTCGAAGACGGTGCCGTCGCGCCACCACAGTTCCAGGGAGCGCAGTTCGCGCAGTCCGGTGCCGACGAGGACGGGTATGCCGCCGAGGTCCTCGGGCAGTCCGGCGTCGGCGGCGGCCTGCCGGACGGCCTCCGCGAGGAGGTGGCCGGCCCGGCCGGGCTCGTCCAGGCCGGGGTGGGGGCGGTCGTCGATCTCGAACAGCTGCTGGGCGCGGTACCGGGAGCGGTCGAAGGCCTTCAGCGGTGCGAGTCCGCTGCGGCCGGCGCAGAGGCTGTCGAAGATCTCGCCGGGGTCGGCGCCGATGGCGGCGACCGCGCCCGTACCGGTGATGGGGTACGTCATCCGATGTCACCGTCCCGGTCGTATCTGCCGAGGATGACGATGGCGTTGTTGCCGCCGAAAGCGAGGCCGTTGTTCTGCACCACGCGCAGGTCGGCGTCGACCGCGTGGTTGGGCACGCAGTCGATCTCGCACTCGGGGTCGGTGCGGCGGTGGTTGATGGTGGGCGGGATGAAGCGGTGGGTGATGGCGAGGCCGCAGGCGATGGCGCCGAGGGCGCTGGCGGCGCCCATGGTGTGGCCGAGCATCGACTTCAGGGAGATGGTGCGCGGGGTGTCGGCGCCGAACACCGAGCGGATGGCGGCGGCCTCGGTGATGTCGTTGGCCTTGGTGCCGGTGCCGTGCGCGGAGACGAGGTCCACCTCCGCGGGTTTCACGCCGGCGTTGGCCAGCGCGAGGCTCATGCACTGGGCGACGCTGTCGCCGTTCGGGGCGACCTGGTGGAAGGCGTCGCAGTTGAGGCCGTAGCCCAGGACCTCGGCGTAGATGCGTGCGCCGCGGGCCAGGGCCGACTCCAGGCTTTCGAGCACCAGCAGACCGGCGCCCTCACCGGTGAGAATGCCCTTGCGGTCCGCGTCGAAGGGCTGGCACACCTCGGGGGCGATGGTGCCGAGCCGGTAGAAGCCGGTGAACGTCTTGCGGCACATGGCGTCCGCGCCGCCGCACAGCGCGTATTCCGCCTCGCCGGAGCTCACCGCGTCGAAGCCGTAGCCGATCGCGTAGTTGCCCGCGGAGCAGGCGGTGGCGATGGTGGGGGCCTCGACGTCGGTGAGGTCCAGTTCGTGCGCGATGGCCGTGGAGAGCCGGGCCGCCGAAACCCGCCGGACGATCTGGGGGTCCATGTGCTCCGGACCGTCGGCGAGTTCGGCGGCCACCAGCCGGTCCAGCTCGTAGGACTCGCCGTCCGTGGTGCCGACGGAGATCAGTCCCCGTCGGCCGGCGAGGTCCGCGGGATCCAGACCGGCGTCACGCAGCGCCATGACCGCCGCCGCGACGGCGAAGCGGCTGGCGCGTCCCAACTCCCGCACCGGGGTGCGGGAGATCCACTGTTCGGGGTCGAACCCCTTGACCTCGCAGCCGTTGACGTGGGCGAAGCCCTCGACGTCGAACAGCGAGATCGGGCTGGCACCGCTGCGGCCGGCCCGTAGGCTCTCGGTGAATTCCTCGGCCCCGATGCCAATGCTGGAGATCACTCCGAAGCCGGTGAGGACCACCCGGCGATTTCCGGTTACGCCGCCGGGGCGTACTGAGGACATGTTTTCCCCTTAAACCTTCGGTTCGGCGGGACGGTGCCCGGGTCAGCGGGCGGGGGCCTCCGCGACGATGGTGTAGACCGCCTCGAGGTTCACCATCTGGGCCAGCTCGGACTGGTCGATGGTGATGCCGAACTCCTTCTCCAGGGAGGCCAGGATCTCGATGGCACGCAGCGAGTCGGCGCCGTGGTCGTCGATGAAGAGGCTGGTGTCGGTGACCTCGTCCTCCTCCAGCTCGAGGATGTCGCAGACGATTTCCTTGACAGCGGACCGGCGGTCTTCGGCAAGTATCGGCATGACGTTGTTTCTCCTAGACGGTTCGGTGTGCGATGTGACGGGTTCGGCAGGCCTGTCCCTCAGGCCCCGGCGTCCATGGCGGCCGCGAGGCTGCGCGGGCGCATGTCGGTCCAGTGCTCGTCGACGTAGTCCAGACATTCCTGGCGGGATGCGGCACCGTGCGCCTTTTCCCAGCCGGCCGGAATCTCCGCGAACACGGGCCAGACGGAATGCTGACCCTCGTCGTTCACGAGTACGTAGTACTCGGCATTGTCATCCTCGAACGGATTGGCCATGGGCGTCTTCCTTCCTGGCACGGTCACGTAATTCGGCTCGACTGTACGCAGCGGAGTTTCACTCGGACAAGACTTCTCGGAGATCGCCCCGACCGTGCGTTCGAGAGTTTTCAATGAGAAGAATTGAATAACGTGTTGCGGGTCTTTCGGCCTGCCCGCACCGTTCGGGCCGGCGTGCCCCGGAACGGGGTCCCGCAGGTCCGGCCGGGCCGCGGAAGGGGCCGATCGTCACTGCTCCGCCGGTCCCCGGCCACCGAGCGTCACTTCCGGGCATCGAAGATTTCTTGGCCGGCCGCGCCGCCGGCCGGCCGCAACCGCTACGTTGCTGCGAGCCCGTCGCGAGCCGACACGAGCCCTCGGAAAGGAGGCCGGATGGCCGGGCACCTCATCCGCCCGCTCCCCAGGCCGCAGGCCGGCCGGGTGCTGTTCTGCCTGAGCTTCTGCGGGGGCGCCACCGCGCCCTTCCGGCCCTGGGCGGACTGCCTCCCCGAGAACACCGAACTGGCGCTGTACTGCTATCCCGGCCGCGAGGCCCGCTACGGCGAGCCGTTCGCCCGGAACTGGCAGCACCTGCTCGACGGGGCGCTGGCCGCGCTGCGCACGCTCGCCGGACGCGAGGTGGTGCTGTGCGGCCACAGCATGGGCGCCTGGGTCGCCTTCGACCTCGCGGTGCGCGCCCGGCGCACCGGGCTGGCGGAGCCGGAGGCGGTGGTGGTGTCGGCGGCGCACGCGCCCGCCGTGCTCTCCCGGCACACCGACGTGCCGCCGCACCCGCGCAACACGGACCGGGAACTCCTCGACTGGATGCTCACCGCGGGCCAGCTCTCCGAGGCGGTGCGCGGCGAGCCGGAGCTGCTGCGGATGGCGGTCGAGGTGCTCCGCGCCGACCTGATCGCGGCGGACACCTACCGGTTCCGCCACGGGGACCGTGTGGACGCGCCGCTGCAGCTGCTCCACGGCGACCAGGACGATCTCACCGAGGCGGACCTGGCCGGCTGGAGCGGGCTGACGACCGGTCCGTTCGAGGCGACCCGGCTCGAGGGCGGCCACTTCTACACGCCCGCGGTGTGGCGGCGGCTGCCCGAGCACATGGCGGTGTTCCGCCCGGGCGCGCCGGACGGAACACCGCCGCCGGATCAGGCCGCACCGACCTCGCGCACCAGCCTGCGGCGGATCGCCCGCAGCATGGACGCCCGGGTCAGCCCGCTGCCGAACCGCACCAGCCACCAGTAGGGCGCGAACGAGCGGCGGGTGCGCGCGTCGGTGGCGAGGACCCTCGTCTCCGTACTCAGCGTCCCGCCCTCGAAGCGCACGTTCATCCCGACCTTCAGGATTCCCGGCTCATGGCATCCGGTCACGATCTCGGAAATGGTGCCGGGGGGCCGGGGGACGTCGTGCGGCGACTGCACCCCGGCGAACAGGAACTCGTCGTCGCCGGCCGGGATCACCTCGCCCATGCCGCTCAGGTAGTCGGAGACGATACGGCGCTCGGCCGACACATCCGCCCGGGTGAGCGCCACGAGGACACGGGCCAGCGGCGCCTCCGACCAGGTCGCCGCCCGGACGGCCCTCATCACCTGCTCCGTGGTGCCGGGCACCGAGATCCGGTGCACTTCCCGGAAATGCCATTCGGGCAACAGCCGGTCCAGTTCCGATCCGCTCTCACCAGGCATTTCAGTCCCCTTCACGAAAAGGCAGCCGTCTGACTCCGCGGAACATTCTAGAGAAGTTTTCGAAATGGTCTCGCCGGGACCGGTCCACTGGCAGGTAAATGTCAGCGACAGGCCGTTTCGCCACACATGCACGCCCGGCCGTCCGGCCGCCATTCAGCAAGTTGACAGAAAAAGCGCCGTGCCGCTCGCCGGCCCGAGAACGGCGGGCTCAATCGAATGCCGCCGCACCCGACACATCGGATGGGGAACAACGTGACCGCACACGACGTCGAATACATCGAGATCCTCACGAGCGACCTGGAGGCGACCTGCGCCTATTTCACGTCCGCGTTCGGCTTCCGCACGCGGGCCCGCGGCACGGCGGCCGGCCTGGAGGCGGTGCTGCTGGAGCAGGGCGCCGTCCGCCTCGTCGTCGCCGCGGGTCCGGCCGCCGCGGGTCACCTCGCCGCGCACGGCGACGGCGTGGTGGACATCGCCTTCGCCTGCACCGACCCGGTCGCCACGCGGGACGAGGCGGTGGCCGCCGGTGGGCGCGCGCTCACCGGGCCGGCACCGGAGACGCTCGTCGTGTCGGGCTTCGGCACGGTGCGCCACACCCTAGTGCGGCGGGCGCCCGGGGCGCCGGCCCTGCTGCCCGCCGGCTGGGACTGGACCGACCTCGGGCCGTCCACGCCGGCCGGTGCCGCGCAGGCCGCGCCACCCGCGCTGACCGCCCTCGACCACGTCGCGGTGTGCCTGGAGGCCGGGACGCTGCACGATGTCGTCCGCTACTACCTCGACGGCTTCGGCTTCGAGCAGTTCTACAGCGAGTACCTGGCCGTCGGCGAGCAGGCGATGGACTCCATCGTGGTGCGCAGCCCCTCCGCCGGGATCACGTTCACGGTCATCGAGCCGGACGTGTCCCGCAAGCCCGGCCAGATCGACGAGTTCCTGGTGCGCAACGGCGGCGGCGGTGTGCAGCACCTGGCGTTCCTCGTCGAGGAGATCGTCCCGGCCGTCATGGCGTTCGAGGCGCGGGGTGTGGAGTTCCTGCGCACCCCGGACACCTACTACGACGCGCTGGCCGAGCGGATCCCCTCGCTCGAGGCGGTGATCGCCGACCTGCGCAAGACGAACGTCCTCGCCGACCGGGACGAGTGGGGGCACCTGCTGCAGCTGTTCAGCCGCTCCCCCTTCGAGCGCCGCACCCTGTTCTTCGAACTGATCCAGCGACAGGGCGCGCAGGGCTTCGGCAGCGCCAACATCCGCGCCCTGTACGAAGCGGTCGAGCGGGCCAGGGCGGTCACCGCATGACCGGCCGGCCGGACACCGCCGGGGACCGCCGCCCGGCCCTGACCGTCGCCGACTTCGCCGAGCGTGCCCGCGGCCGGATGGAACCGGCCGTGTGGGACTTCGTCGAGGGCGGTGCCGGCGAGGAGCGCACGCTCGCCGCGAACCTGCGCGCCTTCGACCGGGTCCGGCTGCGGCCGCGGGTACTGACCGGCGCGGGCGTCCCGTCGCTCACCACCACGGTGCTGGGCCGCCGTTGGGCCGCGCCGCTCGCCGTGGCGCCGATGGCGTACCACACCCTGATGCACCCCGAGGGCGAGACGGCGACGGCACATGCCGCGGGCGACTCGGGGGTCCCACTGGTCGTGAGCACCTTCGCGGGCCGCCCGTTCGAGGAGATCGCCGCGGCGGCGCGGGCGCCGCTGTGGCTGCAGGTGTACTGCTTCCGCGACCGGGAGACCACCCGCCGACTCGTCGAACGCGCCGAGCACGCCGGGTTCGAGGCACTGGTCCTCACCGTGGACGCGCCCCGGCTCGGGCGCCGGCTGCGGGACGAGCGCAACGGCTTCCGGCTGCCGCGGGGCATCACACCCGCCAACCTGCCGGCGGGCGACTACTCGTCCCCGGCCGAGCACGGCCGCCGCGGGCTCGACCCCGCCATGGACTGGTCCGTGCTCGCCTGGCTGCGCTCGGTGAGCCGGCTTCCGGTGCTGGTGAAGGGGCTGCTGACCGCCGAGGACGCGGTCCGGGCACGCGCCGCCGGAGCGGACGGCATCGTGGTGTCCAACCACGGCGGACGCCAACTGGACGGCGCCCCGGCCACCTTGGACGTCCTCGCCGAAGTCGCCGCGGCCGTCGGCGGGCATGCCCCGCTGCTCCTGGACGGCGGTGTGCGCCGGGGGTCCGACGTGCTGGCGGCGCTGGCGCTCGGCGCGGACGCGGTGCTGGTGGGCCGTCCGGTCCTGCACGGTCTGGCGGCCGGCGGCCGGGACGGCGTGTCCGGGGTGCTGCGCCTGCTCACCGACGGACTCGCCGACGCCATGGCCCTCACCGGCACCGCGACGGTCGCGGACGCCGGCCCCGCGCTGCTCCGCACCCCGCCGGTGGCGCCGCCCGCACAGCACCCGGCGGAGCAGCCCGTGCCGCCGGGCGGGCCCGCCCGGCCCGGTGAGGTGCGGCTGCGCAGGCAGGAGCTGCACCGGAGCGTCCTGGACCCGGTGCTGGACACCATGACCTTCCTCAACGAGGTCACCGAGCGCTTCCCCGAGGCGATCTCCTTCGCGCCCGGACGGCCGTACGAGGGCTTCTTCGACACCGAGCAGATCTTCGCCCACGTCCACCGCTACCTGGACCACCTCGCCGGGCAGGGCGCCTCCCCGGAGGCCATCCGCACGGCCCTGTTCCAGTACGGGCCGACGGCGGGGCGGATCCGTGAGCTGATCGCCGGCTCGCTCCGCGCCGACGAGGGCATCGACGTGCCACCGGAGTCGATCGTGGTCACCGTGGGCGGCCAGGAGGCGATGCTGCTGACGCTGCGCGCCCTGTTCGCCGGCCCCGCCGACGTGCTCCTGGTCGTCAGTCCCTGCTACGTCGGCATCACCGGCGCGGCACGGCTGCTGGACATCCCGGTGGTGCCGGTCGAGGAACGCGCCGAAGGGCTGCGGTGCGCGGACGTCGAGGCGGCGGTCCGCGCCGAGCGGGCCGCGGGACGCCGTCCCCGGGCGCTGTACCTGGTGCCGGACCACTCCAACCCGACCGGCACCACGCTGTCCCGGGCGGCGCGCGAGCAGTTGCTCGACCTGGCGGGCCGGCACGATCTGCTGATCCTCGAGGACAGCCCGTACCGGCTGGTCAGCCCCGGCCCGCAGCTGCCCACGCTCAAGTCCCTCGACCACGCGCGCAGGGTCGTCCATCTCGGCTCGTACTCCAAGAGCGTCTTCCCGGGCGCGCGGATCGGTTTCGTGGTCGCCGACCAGCCGGTCGTGGACGCCGGCGGCCGGCAGGGGCTGCTCGCCGACGAACTGGCCAGGATCAAGAGCATGGTGACGGTCAACACCCCGGCCCTCAGCCAGGCGGCGGTGGCGGGCGCCCTGCTCGCCGCCGAGGGCAGTCTCGTCTCGTACAACGCCGTGCCCGCCAAGCACTACGGTGCCGCGCTGCGGACCCTGCTGGACGAGCTCGACCGGCAGCTGCCCGAGTCCTGGCGCACCGTCCACGGCGTGGACTGGAACCGGCCGGACGGAGGGTTCTTCCTCACGCTGCGGGTGCCGTTCCGCGCGGACGACGCGGCACTCGTGCGGTCCGCCGAGGAGTTCGGCGTGCTGTGGACGCCGATGGCGCACTTCCACCCGGGGGCGGGCGGCGACCGGGCGATACGGCTGTCCTTCAGCAGCCTCGGTCCCGAGGAGATCGAG
Organism: Streptomyces sp. NPDC037271; assembly: GCF_055603605.1. Classification (NCBI taxonomy): domain Bacteria; kingdom Bacillati; phylum Actinomycetota; class Actinomycetes; order Kitasatosporales; family Streptomycetaceae; genus Streptomyces; species Streptomyces sp. NPDC037271. The sequence continues at coordinate 121,000 of NZ_JBVJVN010000017.1, read as the reverse complement.
GCGGGGGTGGCCAGGCTGGCCCGGTTCGTGCGGGCGGAAACGGCCCGGTCCGCCGGGCCGAGCGCCGCGGAGCCGGCGGAGGTGGAGCTGTGAGGAGCGCCGCCGTCATCGGCACCGGACTGGTGGGCACGTCGGTGGCGCTGGCGCTGAGCCGGCGGGGCGTGGCGGTGTTCCTCGACGACCGGGACACCACCGCGGCCCGGACCGCCGAGGCCCTCGGCGCGGGTTCCCTCGCGCCGCCGCCCGCCCGGGTGGACGTCGCCGTGCTGGCGGTGCCGCCCGCGCACGTCGGCGCGGTCCTCGCCCGCTGCCAGGAGCAGGGGCTGGCCGGGACGTACACGGATGTGGCCAGCGTCAAGGAGCGGCCGTACCAGGACCTCGTCCTCGCGGGCGGCGACCCGAGCCGTTACGTCGGCGGGCATCCGCTGGCCGGCGGGGAACGCTCGGGGCCGCTCGCGGCGCGGGCCGACCTCTTCGACGGCCGGCTGTGGGTGCTGACCCCGGCGGAGGCCACGGACCGGTCCGCGCTGAACCCGGTGCTGGAGCTGGTGGCGCTGTGCGGCGGCACCCCGGTCATCATGGACACCGTCGCGCACGACCGGGCGGTGGCGCTGACCTCGCACGCCCCGCATCTGGTGTCGTCACTGACGGCGGCCCGGCTGGCCGGGGCGGACGACGAGCACATCCGGGTGTCCGGTCAGGGACTGCGGGACATGACGCGCATCGCGGCGGGCGAGCCCGCTCTGTGGGGCGACATCCTGGAGGCCAACGCGGAGGCGGTGGCGGACGTGCTGGAGGCCTGCGCCGCCGATCTGGACCGGACCGTCGCCGCGCTGCGCGCCCTGCACGGTGCCGACGGCTCGCTGCGGCGGCAGGCGGCCGCCGACCTGGACGGGGTACTGCGGCGGGGCGCCCTCGGCGCGGCGCGGGTGCCCCGCAAGCACGGCACGCCGCCCGCCGAGTACGTCACGGTGCCGGTGGCCGTGCCGGATCAGCCCGGTGCGCTGGCGCGGCTGTTCGCGGCGGTCAGCGCGGCGGGGGTGAACATCGAGGACGTCAGCATCGAGCACTCGGTGGACCAGCCGAGCGGCCGGGTGGAGCTGGTCGTGGAGCAGTCGTCCACGGAGGAGATGCGCCGTCTGCTGGACGTGCACGGCTGGACGCCGCAGCCTCCGCCTCCGCTCGTATCGGGCATGTCGCCCACGGGCGGGCGGAGTTGACCGGCCGTCACTAGAATCGGCGGGATGCCTCTGCCGACCGGTAACCAGTCCGGGAATCCCGTCCGCCGCCGTCTCCTCCAGCCGCTCTGTGCGTTGCTCGCGGCCGCAACGGTCACGGGCGGCCTGGTCACCGGCCCCACAGCGGGCTGGCGGGCGGTCGTCCCCATGATGATCGCGGTGCTCGGCGCGCTGGCCGTGGCCGGCCGGCGCGACCGGGTGCCGATCGTGCCGACGGCCGTGGTCGTGGCGGCCGCCTCGGCGCTGGGCACACTCTTCGGCGACCCGCCGGTGCAGCGCCAGTCGACGGGCCTGGTGACACTGTTGGAGATCGGTGCCACCCTGCTGCTGGTCTGTCTGGTCGCCCGGTACGCCGCCGCGCGGGCCGCCGTGGTGCTGTGCGGGGTGCTGGGCGTCCTGGCGTCCACGGTGATCCTGCGCCTGCAGGTGCCGCCGACGCTGCTGGAGGCGGCCGCGCAGTGCACGTTCTTCGCCCTGGGTGCGGTGGCCGCGGGTGCCGTCGGCGGCTATCTGCGCGGGCTGGAAGGACGCCGGCTGCGCTCGGTGCACGAGGCACGCCGCCACCAGCGCCTCCAGCTCGCCCGGGACCTGCACGACTTCGTGGCCCACGACGTGTCCGCCATCGTGGTTCTCGCGCAGGCCGCCCAGGTGGTCGGCGGCGACCACCCGGAGAAGGTGATGCCCATCCTGAGCCAGATCGAGACCGCCGGGCAGCAGGCGCTCCGCTCCATGGACCGCACCGTGCAGATGCTCGACGACGGTGCCGGTACGGCCGCCCCGGCCGCCGGGGAAGGCAAGACGCGGGCGTACGGGCTGCCCGACATCCCCGACGTCGTCGACCGGTTCCGGTCGGCCGGGCGGTCCGAGCTGTGCCTGGGCATGGACCTGACGCCGGAGCAGATCGATCAGGTGCCGCGCGAAGTGGGCAGCACCGCGCACCGGATCGTCGTCGAGGCGCTGACGAACATCCGCCGGCACGCCGCGGCCACGCCGCTGGTCTCGGTGTCCGTGACGCTCGACACCGAGGCCGCGGAGCCGGTCCTCACCGTGTCGGTGACCAACAGTCCGCCGTCGATCACGGAGCCCGGCGGTCTGCTCGGTGACGGGGGCCGGCGCGGCGGCGGCACGGGACTGACCGGGCTGGCCGAGCGGGCCGGCGCGCTGGGCGGCAGCCTGGAGTACGGCGGCCACGGCGACGGCGGCTGGCGGGTCACCGCCGTTCTTCCCCTGCGCTGACGCCGGCGCACGCCGCTCCGGCGCGGCATACCACGCCGACGGCGATTTCCGGGAATCCCGCAATTCCACTTCAACAGTTCTGATCCATGCTCCATGAATTCTCGCCGCGCGGCTACCGTACAGCTGTAGGTGACGGCCCATGGGGTCCCTTTCGGTCATCCCTGAAAACGCCCGAAGACCGGTAGCGGACTTCCGGGATCCAGCGAAAGGGAATTCCATGGACACCCCGATGATCGAACTGACCGACGTCACGAAGACGTTCGGCTCCACCAAGGCTCTCGACGGGGTCAGCCTCACGGTGCCACACGGCACCGTGCTGGGCCTGCTCGGGCACAACGGCGCCGGGAAGACGACCGTCGTCGGCATCCTCAGCACGCTCGCCGTACCGACGTCGGGGCAGGCCCGGGTGGCCGGGGTCGACGTGGTGCGCCATCCCGGAGAGGTGCGCCGGCGCATCGGGCTCACCGGTCAGTACGCGGCCGTCGACGAGACCCTGTCCGGGCACGCCAACCTGCTGCTCATCGCCCGGCTGCTGGGCGCGTCCCGCTCCCAGGCGGCGTCCCGCGCGGAGGAACTGCTGGAGCTGTTCTCCCTCACGGACGCCGCCCACCGCGCCGTGAAGAACTACTCCGGCGGCATGCGCAGGCGCCTCGACCTGGCGGCGAGTCTGGTCGGGGACCCCGATGTCATCTTCCTGGACGAGCCCACCACGGGGCTCGACCCGACGGCCCGCCGGGCCCTGTGGACCGTCGTCCAGCGGCTGGTCCGGGAGGGCACCACCGTGCTGCTGACCACCCAGTACCTCGAGGAGGCGGACGTCCTCGCCGACTCGATCACGGTGCTGTCGTCCGGCCGGGTCGTCGCGTCGGGCACCGCCGAGGAGCTCAAGAACCGGATCGGGCACCGGTCGGTGTCGGTCACCGTGCGCGGCGCCGACGACCGGGAGCCGGCGGCCGCCGCGCTCCGCAGGGCCGGTCTCAGCCCCGCGCACGAGGACGACGGCCTGGTGCTGACGATGCCCGTACGGGACTCCACCGCCGTGGCCCAGGTCGTCCGGGCCACCGACGAGGCGGGCGTGGACCTCGCGGGGCTCGCCTTCTGCGAACCCTCGCTGGACGACGTGTACATGGCCCTGAACCACTCCGACGGACGCTAGGCAGGGATGCCCCCATGACCCTCACCACCGATCAGAAAGCGGGGGCCCCGGCCTCCGCGCTCACGCGCCCGCTCCGTTACGGCGGGGCCGGCGTGCTCCGGCAGGTCTCCGTGCTGTCGGGGCGGTCGCTCCGGGCGCTGCGCGAGCCGGCGCTGGTGCTGCCGGGCGTCCTGGAGCCGATCCTGATGCTGACCGTGTTCAGCCAGGTCTTCAAGAGCGTCTCGCAGACCTCCGCCTTCCCGGCGGGCGTCAGCTACATCGACTACCTGCTGCCCGCCTTCCTGGTCACCGGTTCCATCAGCGCCGGCCTGAAGTCCGGGGTGGCGCTGACGACCGAGATGAACAACGGGATCATCGCCCGTTTCAAGGCGATGCCCATACACACGGGGTCGGTCCTGGTCGGCCGGAGCATCGCCGACACCGTGCTGAACTGCGTCAACATGCTGGTGATGCTGGCGGCCGCCGCGCTCGTCTTCGGGTACGGCCCGGACGGCGGGCTGCTCGGCTCGCTCGGCGCGATGCTGGTCGCGGTGATGCTCGGCTGGTCGCTCGGCTGGGTGTTCATGGCGCTGTCCGCGTGGGTGAGGAAGCCGGAGGCCCTGCAGCCCATCGGGGGCATCGTGAACATGGTGCTGCTGTTCGCCTCGAACGCGTTCGTGCCGGCCGAGGGACTGCCCGGCTGGCTGAGGGCGTTCGCCGAGGTCAACCCGATGTCGTACGCGATCACCGCGGCCCGGGACCTGGCGCTCGGCGAGCCCAGCACGGCGACCGTGCTGGCCACCCTCGGCACCTGTGTGGTGATCGTGTCCGTCACCGCGCCGCTGGCGGTCCGCAGCTTCCGCCGCGCGACCTGACCGCGGGACACGGACACGGCCGGGGCCCGGAACCAGCGACTGGTTCCGGGCCCCGGTGTGCTGGGGGCGGCGGCTCAGCAGGGGATGAGCCCCACGTAGCGGTCCGCGACCCAGGAGGGCTCGCCGGTGCTGACCGTCCGGCCCGGTGCGACGGTGTGGCACTCGTCCGGCACGAACCGCACCCCGCCCTTGCTGTACTGGACGTTCACCTGCTGGGTGGTGGAGCAGTTGTTGGTGATCCGCACGGTGACCGTCACCAGGTGGATGGGCTTGGCCACCACGCAGCCGGGCACGGACGCGGCCGCTTCCGGGCCGGCGGCCCGGGCGGTGCCGTGCACGGCGCCGACCAGCGCGAGCCCGGCCACTGCGGCGCCCATCGCGCGAGTGATCCTCTTCATTCCCGTTCCTCCGTGTCTCTCGTCTGTCATGCCGTCGGTTCGGCGTACGGAAATCAATGGAACAAGTGGCGGACATCGCCGCTCCGTCGCAGATCAACGAATTCATTTCCGGACACCTGGCGAATCTCCGCGATCGCGACGGGAATCAGCCACGGCCGCAGTGCGCGCAGCCGCCGCGGCGGCGCAGTTGATAGCCGAAGGTCGCCACGCCCAGCGCGACGCCCCACACCGCCCAGAAGACGGACGGCCCCAGCGTTCCCCACATGTGCGGGTCGAAGTCCCGGATCGCCATCAGACCGGCCGGGACGAGCACCACGGCCACGACGGACGCGGGCACGACCGCGGTCGCGGGATGGACCGGCCGGCCGCGCTTGAACCACACCCAGCGAGGCCACACCTCGCCCCACCGCGCGATCAGACCGTGCATCAGCAGACTGCCGAGTGTGGAGACGACTCCCAGAGCCAGGCCCATCTCCAGCATGTTCGGGGTCTCCTGCATGTCCTTCAGGAAGTCGTCGGTGATGCCGAGCGGCCAGCCGAAGTACCAGGCGATCCGGGTGATGTCGTACGGGAGGGTGGAGATGACGGCGATCCACACCGCCCAGCGGGACCAGCGCAGTGTCGCCGCCGGGTCGGTCCAGGACGCCGCCGCCCGTTCGCCGCGCCCGCAGCGCACGCAACTGCCGCCCGTTCGCCGCTGGTAGGCCAGCGTGGTGGCGATCCAGAGCAGCCCGCCGACGAAGACGATGATCAGGTGGATGCGGTGCCAGTACAGGATGTCGCCGAGGTCCTGCGGCCCCGGGACCCCGGTGAAGACGAACACCAGCAGCACCGGCGAGAACACCAGCAGTCCGAGCAGCGAGTAGTCGGGGATCAGGAAGGTCAGCAGGCCGCCGGCCGTCCAGCCGAACGCGAGCAGCGCACGGCGGGTGCGGCCGGTGCCCCGTCCGCGGACCATCAGCGTCCCGGCGACCGCCCCCACGGCACCGAACACCGCCATCACGGGGGCGACGACCGCAGCGCTGCTCGGCTCCAGGATCGACGAGGAGGAACGGTCCTCGACGGTCTTGGTGAAGGGGTACCCGTCCCCGCCCAGGGCCCAGTACAGGCCCGCGAGGCCGTACAGGACGGACCACACCACGACCAGGCGGCCCGACCAGTCCGGCCACCGGTGCCACCAGCGGCGGTGGGGCGCGGGGTCCTCGGAATTCATCGCTGCCCGCAGGCTGTCCGGCTCTTCAACGGCTGTGTCTGCCATGACGGTCGTCCTTCTCCCACCGCTCCCCGCAGGGTGCGGTTCCTGTCGTCGTGAAAACAAGACTGCGGCCCGCGATCCGGTCGGCGCATCTGCCGTTCAGCAGATCTCGGCGGGAATCCCGGCCGGCGCGAGGACACGAAAAAGGCGGCTCCGGGCCCGGCGGGGGAAGGCGGGCCCGAAGCCGCCGGTCTGTGAATCAGCGGGTTCGGAAGGTATTTCCTGTCGTGCTGTCCGTGTCTTGCCGTGTGCTGTATTGCCGTGTGCTGTATTGCCGACTTCTGTCTCGCGGTGCCGGTTCATTGAATCCGGCGCCGGACAGCCGCTCAAGCACGCATCGACGAATTCGAATCGAGGTCCTGCGCCGGCTCCGCCGCCACGCCCTGCGGGCCGCCCCGGCCGCAGTGCTTGCACGCCCCGCGCCGCCGGAAGTAGTAGGCGAGCGTGGCCGCCGCGAGGGCCGCGCCCCACACCGGCCAGATGGTCTCGGGCACGGTGGCGCCCCAGTTCGCCGCCGGGTCCTCGAAGGCCCCCTGGAAGTGCAGGCGGATGTACATGATCCCGGCGGTGGTGACCATGACGGCGACGAGTGAGGCGGGCACGATCGCCAGGGCCAACGGCACCCGCCTGCCCCGCAGTCCGGGAATCCAGCGGGGGAACACCTCGCCCCAGCGCTGCACCAGCCCCAGGGTGAGCAGCGAACCGAGCGCGCCCATCGTGGCGAGGGCGGCACCGAACAGCCAGAGCTTGTCCTCCTTGCCCTCCTCCCACATCTTGTCGGAGATGCCGAGCGGATAGCCCAGCGCCCAGGCCCAGCGTGTGCTGGCGTACACCAGCGGCACGGCGACGGCGGTGTAGGCGGCCCTCCTCCCCCAGCGTGCGGCGGACTCCCTCGAGGTCCAGTCGGCCCGCGAGTCCGTGCGCCCGCAGGCGGTACAGGCCCCGGTGGTGCGCCGCTGGTAGGTGACCGCCGACATCGTCATGAGTCCGACGGCGACGACCGCGAACACCTGGTTGATGACGGTCCAGTTGATGGCACTGAACCTCAGCATGAACACGTAGGCCAGGTTGCCGAGGATCCGGAAGTCCGCGATCACCCCGAGCACCGCGGCGACGGACAGCCCCGTCGCACCGAGCAGCACCGGGGTCGGGACCCGGCGCCGGCCGGGCAGCGCGAGCAGCACGGCCACCGCGGCGCTGAGCATGAACCCCGTCGCCATCCAGGGCGCGAGCAGGTCCCGGCCGACGTGTTCGAAGGCCGAGTACTCCGGGTTCGCGTCGTCGGCGCCGAACGGGAAGCCCGACCCGCCCAGGGCCCAGTGGACATGAGCGAGGCCGTAGGCCGTCAGCGCGGCGACGGCCGCCCAGCCGATCAGGGCGGGCCGGCCGTGCGCCCGGTGCCCGGTGCGAGCCGCTCGTCGTAAGGGCGCGTTCTCCACCCGTGTCATGGCGCCTGCCTCTCCTTCGGTCGTTGCACGTTCAGCATGGCTCGCGGTGGTCCGCCGCCACATCTGCCGATCGGCAGATCCGCACGGAGCGGCACGGGCAGCGCGCGGGCCCGGCTGCCGTGGCGCTGGTACGGAGCCGGGCCCGGTGGTGCGGGGTGGTCAGCGCCCGCCGAGCCGGTCGTTCAGGGCACGGCCGATCTCGGCGACGGGTCCGGCCTGGAGCAGCTGCCGGTGCTCGCAGTCGACCTCGCGGACCTCCACCGCACCGGTGACGAAGCGGCTGAGGCGGGCCACCGAGCGTGCGGTCTTGTCCTCCGGGTGGTCCTCGTCCCGGGTGGCCACGAACAGCAGGACGTCGCCGTCGAAGACGCCGGGTTCGAAGCCGATCGTCAGGTGCCAGTTGTTGTTGTTCACCGCGCCGATCCGCATGATGTGCTCCTCGTCGAACGTGGCGAGGGCACTGCCCTCCTCGCGGAGCACCGCCATCACCTCCTCGTGCCGCAGCGGACCGTCCCCGAACATCCCCGGGTCGCGGCCGACGAAGTCCAGCAGGGCCAGCAGGACCTTCTGCTCGTCGGCCTCGGTGTACTCGCCGTCGAGGTCCTCGGCACTCATCGGCACCTGGTCGAGGTTGGCGAGCAGGGCCACCTCCTGTCCCTGCTGCTGGAGCCGGACGGCGACCTCGTGGGCGAGGACCGCGCCCATCGACCAGCCGAGGAGGTGGTAGGGGCCGGACGGCTGGACCTCGCGGATGCGCGCCACGTAGTCGTCCGCCATCTCCGGCACCGAGCGCGGCAGCGGCTCGTCCCGGGCGAGTCCGCGGGCCTGGATGCCGTACACGGGGTGCGCGCCGTCCACGTACCTCAGCAGACCGGAGTACATCCAGCTGACCCCGCCCACCGGGTGCAGGCAGAACAGCGGCGCCGCCTCTCCCCCGTCGCGCAGGGTGAGGACCACCTCGAAGGAGTCGTCCGGACGGCTGCCGGCCCCCATCAGCTCCAGCAGGGACGCCACCGTCGGGGCCTGGAAGAGGGCCCGGTTGGAGAGGTCCGCACCGAGGACGGACCGGATCCGGCTGGTGAGCTGGAGCGAGATGATGCTGTCGCCGCCGAGTTCGAAGAAGTTGTCGTCGATGCCCACCCGGTCCAGCTTCAGCAGCTCCGCCCACAGCCGGCACACCAGCTCCTCGCGCGGGTTGCGCGGCCCGCGGCTGCCGCCGGACGGACCGAAGTCCGGGGCGGGCAGCGCCGTGCGGTCGACCTTGCCGTTGGTGTTCAGCGGCAGTTCGGGCAGGGCCACGAACGCGGCCGGAACCATGTAGTCCGGCAGGCGCCACGCCATCTGCTCGCGCAGGCCCGCGGTGTCCGCGCCGGGCACCGGCACGACGTACGCCACCAGCTGCTTGCTGCCGGGCCGGTCCTCGCGGACCGTCACCAGGCTGCGGGACACCTGCGGCTGGTCCTGCAGGACGGCCTCGATCTCGCCGAGCTCGATGCGCAGACCCCGGATCTTCACCTGGTGGTCGGCGCGCCCGACGAACTCGATCCGTCCCTCGGCGTCCCAGCGCACCACGTCGCCGGTGCGGTACATCCGCCCGCCGGCCGGCCCGGAGGGGTCGGCGACGAAGCGCTCCGCGGTCAGCCCCGGGCGGCCCACGTAACCGCGCGCCGTGCCCGCCCCGGACAGGTACAGCTCACCCGCGACGCCGACCGGGACGGGCCGCAGCCGGTCGTCCAGGACATGGGCCCGCATGTTGTCCATCGGCCGCCCGACGGGGATGCCGCGGCCGGTGCGGTACGGGGCGCGCAGCGGCAGGCAGGTGGCGTACACGGTGGTCTCCGTCGGGCCGTAGACGTGCACCACCGTGGTGTCGGGGCAGGCGTCCAGGACCCGCTGGAAGGCGGCCGGGGAGACCTGCTCGCCGCCGGTCCAGATCTCGCTGAGCGGGGCGAAGCAGGCCGGGTCCTCCTCGGCGAGCAGGTTGAACAGCGCCGTGGTCATGAAGGCCGCGGTCAGCCGCTCCTCCCCGGCGAGCCGGCGCAGCCCGGCCGCGTCCAGCTGCCCGGGCGGCGCCACGACGAGCTGCCCGCCGCGCAGGAGGGTGGCCCAGATCTCGTACGTCGAGGCGTCGAAGGCGTGCGGCGAGTGCATCAGGACCCGTTCGTGGCCGCTGCGCCAGCGGGTGTCGGCGGCCAGCGCGACCACGTTGGCGTGGGTGATCCCGATGCCTTTCGGCCGGCCGGTCGATCCGGAGGTGTACATGATGTAGGCCAGCTGGTCGGGGTGGACCGGCCCGCCCGGCAGCGGACCGGCCGGACCGTCGTCGTCGCCGTCGGCTTCCAGGTCGGCCCGCAGCACCCGAGCGGTGTGCTCGAACTCCACGCCGGACATGGCCTCGTCGGTGAGCAGGACGGCGCAGCCGGTCTCCGCGACGATGTGCTCCAGGCGCGGCACCGGGTAGCGCACGTCGAGCGGGACGTACGCGGCTCCCGCCTTGAGGACGGCGAGCGTGGCGACCAGCAGATGGACCGAGCGTTCCTGAAGGATCGCGACGCGGTCGCCGGGGGTGACCCCCGCGGCGGCGAGCCGGCGGGCCAGCCGTCCGGCCCGCGCGTCCAGTTCGGCGTAGTCGAGGGTGGTTCCGCCTCCGGTGACGGCCGGTGCGCCGGGCCGCTCGGCCGCCCGCTCCTCGAACAGCGACACGATCGTCCCGCCCGGCAGTTCCCGGTCGGTGTCGTTGGCTTCCGCCAGCAGGGACCGCTCGTGCGGCGCCAGCAGGTCGAGGTCGGCGATGCCGGCGGCGGGGTCGGCGACGACCGCGGCGAGCAGCCGGGTCAGGCGGTCCGCGAACGCCTCGGCGGTGGCACGGTCGAACAGCGCGCTGTTGTACTCCAGTTCGCCGCCGATACCGCTGGTGCCGCCGTCGCGGGGTACTTCCCCGAACGAGAAGGACAGGTCGAACTTGGCGATGTCCGCCGAGGTCGGCTGCGGTGCCAGGGTGAGGCCGGGCAGGTCCAGCCGGGCCTCCTCGTTGTTCTCCAGGCTGATCGCCACCTGGAACAGCGGGTTGCGGCCGAGCACCCGCGGCGGGTTGAGCTCCTCGACCAGCCGCTCGAAGGGCACGTCCTGGTTGCTGAACGCGGCGAGGTCGGCCGCGCGTACCCGGTCCACCAGTTCCCGGAAGCCGGGGGCACCGCTCAGGTCGGTGCGCAGCACCAGGGTGTTGACGAAGAAGCCGACCAGGTCGTCGAGGGCCTCGTCGCCGCGGCCCGCCACGACGGTGCCGACCGGGATGTCGGTGCCGGCGCCGAGCCGGTGGAGCAGGGCCGCGACGGCGGCGTGCAGCACCATGAACAGGCTCGCGCCGCTCTCCGACGCCAGCCGGTGCACGCCCTCGGCCACCTCGTCGGGCAGTACCAGCGGCACACGGCCGCCGTGGCCGGCCGCGTCCGCCGGGCGGGGCCGGGCCGCCGGGAGCTCCAGTTCCTCGGGGAGTCCGGCCAGCGCGGTGCGCCAGTGCCGCAGCTGCCGGCCGAAGGGGCTGTCCGGGTCGCTCTCGTCGCCGAGGACCCGGCGCTGCCACAGCGCGTAGTCGGCGTACTGCACGGGAAGCGGTTCGAACTCGGGTGCGTGTCCCGCCCGTCGGGCGGCGTACGCGGTGCCGAGGTCGCGGGCGAGCGGTGCCAGGGAGGAGCCGTCGGCCGCGATGTGCTGGAGCACCAGGTCGAGCACGTGCTCGCGCGGGGCGAGGCGCAGCAACCGGGCCCGCAGCGGCAGGCCGGCGGCCAGGTCGAAGGCGTACGCGGCCGACTCGGCCAGTACATCGCCCAGTTCGTCCTCGGTGACCGCGCGGGTCTCCAGGGCGGGGGCGGCCTCGCCGGCGTCGAGCACCCGCTGGTGGGGCGTGCCGCCCTCGGCGGGGAAGACGGTGCGCAGCGTCTCGTGGCGCTCCACCACGTCGCTCAGGGCCGCCTGGAGGGCTGGCGCGTCCAGGTCGCCGAGCAGCCGGACGGCCAGCTGGATGTTGTAGGAACCGGCCGTTTCCTCCACCGAGTCGATGAACCACAGCCTGCGCTGCTGGTGGGAGAGCGGCACCCGGGCCGGCCGTTCGGCCGGGGCGAGGCGCAGCCGGGCGGTCTCGGCCGCACCGAGCCGGGTGGCGAGCGCGGCGACGGTCGGCGCCTCGAACACGGCCCGTACCGGCGCCTCGGCGCCCAGCGCGCCGCGGATCCGGTTGACCAGCCGGGTGGCCAGCAGGGAGTGTCCGCCGAGGTCGAAGAAGCTGTCGTCGATGCCGACCTCGGGCACCCCGAGGACGTCGGCGAACAGGGCGCACAGCGTCTGCTCCCGTTCGTCGCGCGGGGCGCGGCGCTCCGCCCAGCCGCCGAGCTCCGGGGCGGGCAGGGCCCTGCGGTCCAGCTTGCCGTTGGCGGTCAGCGGCAGAGCGTCCAGCAGCCGCAGCGACGACGGCACCATGTAGTCCGGGAGTTCCGCGGCGAGGTACTCCTTCAGTTCCCCCGGCTCCACGGGGGCCGCCGCGACGACGTACCCGGCCAGGCGCTTGTCCCCGGGCCGGTCCTCGCGGACGACGACGGCGGCCTGGGCGACGGCCGGGTGGCGGCCGAGGCGGTCCTCGATCTCGCCGAGTTCGATGCGGAAGCCGCGCAGCTTGACCTGCTCGTCGACGCGGCCCGCGAACTCCACGACGCCCTCGCCCGTCCAGCGGGCCAGGTCTCCGGTGCGGTACAGCCGGGAGCCGGCCGGACCGAACGGGTCGGCCACGAACCGCTCCGCGGTGGTGCCCGGCCGGCCGGTGTAGCCGCGGGCGAGCCCCGCACCGCCGATGTACAACTCGCCGACGACTCCGACGGGGACCGGGCGCAGCGCGCCGTCCAAAACGTAGGCGCGCATGTTGTCCAGCGGCCGTCCGATGGGTATCCGGGCGGGCACCGGGGCGTCGGCGGCCAGCGCGTGGGACAGCGCGAACGTGGTGGACTCGGTGGGGCCGTAGCCGTCCACGACGACGGTGTCCGGGCAGGCCTCGCGCACCCTGCGCACGGCGGCGGCCGGTACGGCGTCGCCGCCGGTCCACACCTCGCGCACGCCCGCCAGGCTGTGCGGTGCCTCCTCGGCGACCAGGCGGAACAGTCCGGCGGTGAGCCACAGGGCGGTGACGTCGTGGGCGGTGAGGAGTCGTCCGAGGCCGGCCACGTCGAGGTCCGCGGGCGGGGCGACGACGACCGTGCCGCCGTTCAGCAGCGGTACCCACAGTTCGTAGGTGGACGCGTCGAACGCCGTCGGCGAGTGCAGCAGCACCCGCTGGTGCGCGCCGCCCTGCCAGCGCCGGTCCACGGCCAGTTCGACGATGTCCCGGTGGGTGATCGCCACGCCCTTGGGCACGCCGGTCGAGCCGGAGGTGTGCATCACGTACGCCAGCTGCTCCGGCAGGACGGTGCGCCGCGGGGCGGTGCCCGGTGCGTCCTCGTGCGCGCCGGCCACGGTGACGCCGAGGCGGGCCGCCCGGTCCGCGAGGGCGGCGTCGGTGACCACGACGGGGGCGCCGGTGGCGGTGACGACCTGCTGCTGCCGGGCGAGCGGATCGCGTTCGCGCAGCGGCACGTACGCGCCGCCCGCCTTGAGGACGGCGAGCAGGGCCACGGGCAGGTCGGCGGAGCGCTCCATCAGCACGGCGACCGGGGTCTCCGGGCCGACACCGAGGCCGGCCAGCCGGCCGGCGAGCCGGTCGGAGCGTTCGTCCAGCTCCCGGTGGCTGAGCGTCACGTCGCCGAAGACGACGGCCGGGGCGTCGGGAGTGCGCTTCGCCCGGGCCCGCAGCAGTTCGGGCACGGCCTGTCCGGGCACGTCGGTCGCGGTGTCGTTCCACTCCACGAGCAGGGTGTGGCGCTCGGCCGCGGTCAGGGTCGCCAGGGAGTCGACGCTCCGGCCGGGGTCGTCGGCGAACGCCTCCAGCAGGCCGCGCAGCCGCTCGCCGAGGGCGCGGGCGGTGCCGTCGTCGAACAGGTCGGGCCGGTAGTCGATCCGCAGGGTGAGGGCCGTGCCGTTGTCCGAGGTGCCGAGCGCGAGCGGATAGTGGGTGCCGTCCTGGATGCTGGCGTCGACGATGCCGAGGTCCTCCGCGGTCTCCTCCAGGTTCTCCTTGTCGACGGGGTAGTTGCTGAACTCGGTGGAGGTGTCGAACAGTGCCTGGGTGCCGGTGATCCGCTGGATGTCGGTCAGGCCGAGGTACTTGTGCGGCAGCAGCCCGTACTGCTGCTCCTGCAGCCGGGTGACCACGTCGAGCAGCGAGTCGCCGCGCTCGACGCGCACCCGCACCGGCAGGGTGTTGATGAACAGGCCCACCATGGTCTCGACGCCGGGCAGTTCGGCGGGGCGGCCGTTGACGGTCTCGCCGAACAGGACGTCGTCGCGGCCGGTGAGCCCGGCCAGCAGCAGGCCCCAGGCGGCCTGGACGACCGTGTTCTTGGTGACGCCGTGGCGGCGGGCCGCGGTGGTGAGGCCGGCGGTCGCCCGCTGCGACAGGGTCAGTTCGCGGATGCGGGGGCGCAGCGGTTCGCGGGCCGGGTCGGCGGGCGCGACCAGGGTGGGCTCGTCCACGCCGGCCAGGGCGCTGCGCCAGGCCTCCTCGGCGGCGGCCCGGTCCTGTCCGGCGAGCCAGGCGAGGTACTCCTTGTACGGGGTCACGGGCGGCAGCGCCGTGACGTCCCCGCCGTTGCGGTAGAGCTCGAAGAGGTCACCGGTCAGGACGGGGCCCGACCAGCCGTCGAACAGGATGTGGTGGCTGGCCAGCAGCAGCCGGTGGGTCTCGGGACCGGTGCGGACCAGGGTGAAGCGCAGCAGCGGCGGGGTGCGCGGGTCGAACCGCTCGGCGGGCGCCTCGGCGGTGATCCGTTCGAGTTCCCTCTCGCGCGTGCCGGGGTCGTGGGCACTGAGGTCCACCTCCCGCCAGGGCACCTCGACGTCGCGCGGGATGACCTGCAGGGACTGACCGGTGGCGCCGGGGCGGAAGGCCGCGCGCAGGTTGTCGTGCCGGCGCAGCAACGCGCCGGCGGCGTCGCGCAGGCGGGCGGGGTCCAGGGGGCCGCGCAGGTCGAAGGCGAACAGCGTGGTGTAGATGTCGGCGCCGCGCTCGTCGTAGAGCCCGTGGAAGAGCAGACCCTCCTGGAGCGGGGAGAGCGGCAGGACGTCGGTCAGGCCGTCGGTGGCCGCTTCCAGGCGGTCGATCTCGTCCTGGTCGACGGTGACCAGGCTCAGGTCGGAGGGGCTCAGGCCGCCCGTGCCGGTGGCCGCTTCGGCATGGTCGACCAGGGCGCGCAGCGCCCTGAACCAGCTCTCGGCGAGGTCGCGCACGTCGTCGTCGGAGAACAGCTCCCCGGCCCAGATCCAGGTGGCGGTCAGGCGGGGGCCGTCGGGGTGGGTGACGGCGGTGGCGGTGAGGTCGAGGGCGTGCGGCAGGGCCATGGCGGCCTCGGCGACGCCGGACAGGTCGCGGTCGACCTCGGCCTCGGTGCTGTCGGGTTCCCCGGCGGTGCCGAGGCGGCCGAGGTAGTTGAACCCGATCTGGGGCTGCGGGTAGCGGGCGAGGACCTGGGTGGTCTGCGGGTTGAGGTGGCGCAGCAGGCCGTAGCCCATGCCGTTGTCGGGCAGGGCGCGCAGCTGCTCCTTGATCCGCTTCAGGGCCGTGCCCGCCGCCGGTCCGCCCGACCACAGTTCCTCGTCGGGGAGCGGGCCCGCGTCGAGGCGCAGGGGGTGCAGGCTGGTGAACCAGCCGACGGTGCGGGACAGGTCCACTCCGTCGGTGATCTCCTCGCGGCCGTGGCCCTCCAGGTCGATCAGGACGTCGGTGCCGGTGCCCCGCCCGGTGCGCTGCCGCCAGTCGGCGACGGCGACGGCGAGCGCCGTCAGCAGCACGTCGTTGATGCCGGCGTGGAAGCGTGCCGGGACGGGGCCGAGGAGCGGCCGGGTGTACTCGGCGGGCAGGCGGAGGGTCAGCCGTGCGGCGGTGCCGAAGGTGTCCCGCGCCGGGTCCAGCGGGCGGGGTGTCAGCATCGGGTCGGGGCCGTCCAGGACGTTCCGCCACAGAGCCAGTTCGCTCATCCGCTCCGGCTGCGCGGCCAGTTCGGTCAGGCGCCGGGCCCAGCTGCGCAAGGAGGTCCCGACGGGCTCGAGGGTGACGTCGCGGCCGGCCGCCACCGCCTCCAGGGCGGCCTCCAGGTCGGGCAGCAGGATGCGCCAGGACACGCCGTCGACGGCCAGGTGGTGGACCACGAGGGTGAGGGTGCCGGGGGCGTCGGTGCCCGCGTCGAACCAGACGCAGCGCACCATCGCGCCGGCCTCGGGATCGAGCCGCGCCTGGGCCGCGGTGGTCTCCGCGACGGCGCGGGCGTCGAGTTCGTCCTCGTCGAGGCCGGCGGCGAGCAGGGCCGCGGCGTCGACCCGGTGGACGCAGTCCTCGGCGCGTACGGTGCCGGGCGGGGCGATCTCGAGGGACCACCCGAAGTCGGCGCCGAGCCGGGACAGGGTCATGCGCAGCGCGTCGTGATGGTCGAGCACGGCCTGCAGGGCGGCGGTGAGGGTGGCGGCCTTCGTGCCCTGCGGGACGGGCATGGACATGGTCTGGTTGAAGCGGTCGATGGAGCCGCCGCGTTCCCGGATCCAGTGGATGATCGGGGTGAGCGGCACGTCACCGACCCCGTCGGAGGGCTCGGCGGGTTCCGCCGCGGGTTCCTCCTCGCGGCCCAGCAGCAGTTCCGCGAGGGCCTGCGGGGTGCGGTGGACGAACACGTCGCGCGGGCTGAAGGCGAGCCCGGCGCTGCGGGCGCGGCTGACCAGCTGGATCGAGCTGATGCTGTCACCGCCGGCGGCGAAGAAGCTCTCCGCCACGTCGATCCGTTCGACCCCGAGGACCTCCGCGAACAGCCTGCACAGCGTCGCCTCGGTGTCGTTGAGCGGTTCGCGGGTGAGTGCGGCGGGAGCGGCGGCCTCCGGTTCGGGCAGGGCCTTGCGGTCGAGCTTGCCGTTGACGGTCAGCGGCAGCGCGTCGAGCGGGACGCACAGGGCGGGCACCATGTGCGCCGGGAGCGCGGCGGCGACGTGCTCGGTCAGCGCCTGCGGGTCGGGCGTCCGGCCGTCCGCGCCGACGACGTAGGCGATCAGGCGCTTGACCGCGGGCTGCGTCTCGTGGACGACGACCACGGCCCGGTCGACGTCGGGGTGGCGGGCCAGGACCGTCTGGATCTCGCCGAGTTCGATGCGTACGCCGCGGATCTTGACCTGCTGGTCGTCGCGGCCGACGAAGTCGAGCGTACCGTCGGCACGGCGGCGCACCATGTCCCCGGTCCGGTACATGCGCGCGCCGGGCGGGCCGAACGGGTCGGCGACGAACCGCTCGGCGGTGAGCGCGGCCCGGCGCAGATAGCCGCGGGCCAGCGCTCCTCCGGACAGGTACAGCTCACCGGCGGTGCCCGGCGGTACCAGCCGCAGCGAGGCGTCCAGCACGTAGGCGCGGCTGCCGGGCACCGGCCGGCCGATGGGCGGTGTGCCGTGGCCGGGGGCGAGCGGCTCGGACAGGGTGGTGGCCACGGTCGCCTCGGTGGGTCCGTAGGCCACGACGAAGCGCCGGCCGCGGCTCCACCGGTCCACGAGGTCGGTGGGCACGGTGTCGCCGCCGACGGCGAGGCTGCGCAGTCCGGGTACGGCGTCCGGCGAGAGGGTGGCGAGGACGGCCGGCTGGATCTGCAGGTGGGTCACCCCGCGGTCGGCCAGGATGCCGGCCAGCGGGTCGCCGGCCAGCGGGCCCGGCTCGGGCACCACGAGGGCGGCACCGGCGAGCAGGGTCATGCACAGCTCCATCACCGAGGCGTCGAAGCTCGGCGAGGCGTACTGCAGGACCCGGCTGTCCGGGGTGACGTCGAACCGCTCGTGCTCGGCGGCGGCGAAGTCGGCGAGCCCGCGGTGGGTGACGACCACGCCCTTGGGCACGCCGGTGGAGCCGGAGGTGTAGATGACGTACGCCGGGTGGTCCACGCGCAGCGGTGCCACGCGGTCGGCGTCGGTGACGGCGGTGCCGGGCAGGCCGTCCAGCCGTGCGGCGACGTCCGCGTCGTCGAGGACGGTGATGTGCGGGACGGCACCTTCGGGCACGGCGGCACGGTGGGCCGCCGTGGTCAGGACCGCGCCGGGCCCGGCGTCGCGGAACATGAACGCAATGCGGTCGGCCGGGTATTCGGGGTCGACGGGCAGGTAGGCGGCGCCGGACTTGAGCACGGCGAGCTGGGCGACCACGGACTCCACGGAGCGGCCGAGGACCAGCGCCACGGTCTGCTCCGGGCCGGCGCCCTGCGCCACGAGCAGCCGCGCCAGACGGTTGGCGCGCTCGTCCAGTTCCGCGTATCCGAGCCGGAGGCCGGGGGCGTCCACGGCGAGGGCGTCGGGGTGGGCGGCGACCCGGGCGGCGAACAGCTCGGGGAACGTGGCGGGGTGCGCCGGGGTACCCCCCGGCGTTCCCGGGGCGGTCATCACGGCGCGTTCGGCCGGGGAGACCAGCTCCAGGCCGGCGAGCGGGCGGGCGGGGTCGGCGACGAAGGCCCGGAGCAGCCGCAGCACGCGGTCCGCGACGGCCTCGACGTCGGCGTGGGCGAACAGGTCGGGCCGGTACTGCCACGTCATGCTCATCCGGGTGCCGCGCAGGGCGACGCCCAGCGCCAGCGGGTAGTGCATGGCGTCGTGCACCTGGGCGTCGACCACGCCGAGTTCCTGCGCGGAGGTCTCCAGGGCCTCGAAGTCGACCGGGTAGTTCTCGAAGACGAGCACGGTGTCGAAGAGTTCGCCGAGGCCGGCGAGCCGCTGCACCTCGGCGAGCCCCAGGTGCTGGTGGGCGAGCAGGCCCGCCTGCTGGGTCTGGACCCGCCGCAGCAGGGTGAGCAGCGTGTCGTCGCGCCGTGCGGCGACCCGCACCGGCAACGTGTTGATGAACAGGCCGATCATCTTCTCCACGCCGGGCAGCTCCGGCGGGCGGCCGGAGACGGTGGCGCCGAACACGACGTCCTCGCGGCCGGTGAGCGCGCCGAGCACCATGCTCCACGCGCCCTGCACCAGGGTGTTGACCGTCAGCCCGTGCTCGCGGGCGCGGGCCACGAGGTCCGCCGCGAAGGACTCGGGCAGCTCCGTCTGCAGCCGCTCGGGGGCGACGGGGTCGCGGTCCTGGGCCTCGGCCGCGAGCAGGGTCGGCTCGTCGAGGCCGGCCAGGGCGGAGCGCCAGGCGTCCTCGGAGGCCGTGCGGTCCTGGGCGGCGAGCCAGGCGAGGTAGTCCTTGTACGGCACCGGCCGGGGCAGCCCGGCGGGGTCCCCACCGCGTCCGTACAGCTCGAACAGCTCGCTCACCAGCAGCGGCAGGGACCAGCCGTCCAGCGCGATGTGATGGACGGTCAGGACGAACGTGTGCCGCTGTTCGCCGAGCCGGACCAGGGTGCAGCGCAGCAGGGGCGGGCTGCCGAGGTCGAAGCGGCGTCCGCGGTCGCCGGAGAGCACCCGCGCCAGCTCCTCGTCCTGGGCGGCGCCGGACAGGTGGCTCAGGTCGGCCTCCGCCCAGGGCAGTTCGGCCTCGGCCGGGACGACCTGGAGGGGTTCTCCCGAGGCACCGGTGACGAAGCAGGCCCGGAGGTTGTCGTGGCGGCGCAGCAGGACCTCGGCCGAGTGCCGCAGCACGGCGGTGTCCACCGGTCCGTCCAGGGCGAGCGCCGACTGGATGGTGTAGACGTCGGAGACCGTGTCGTCGTAGAGGCCGTGGAAGTGCAGTCCGCGCTGGAGCGGCGACAGCGGCAGGACGTCGGCGAGGCCGCCGGGCGCGGCGGACAGCCGGTCGATCTCGTCCTGGGTGACGGTGACCAGGGTCAGGTCGGACGGGGTGAGGCCGCCCGCTCCGGGCTGGGCGGCGTGTGCGCCGAGGGCCTCGAGCGCCGCGAACCACAGCCGGGCGATCTCCCGGACCTCGTCCTCGGTCAGCAGCTCGCCGGACCAGGTCCAGGAGGCGGTCAGCCGGGGGCCCTCGGGGTGGTCGACGGTGGCGGCGTTGAGCTCGAGGGTGTGGCCGAGCGGCATTCCGGCGTCGCCGGCGCCGGCGAGGTCGCGCACGCGCACGGTGTCGGCTGCGGCCTGTTCGGCGGGGTCGGCGGTGCCCATGCGGCCGAGGTAGTTGAAGCCGATCTGCGGCTCGGGGCGGCCGGCCAGTTCGGGGGCGGTGTCGGGGTTGAGGTGGCGCAGCAGGCCGTAGCCGATGCCCTTGTCGGGGATGGCCCGCAGCTGCTCCTTGACCGTCTTGAACGCCGCGCCGAGGGCGGGTCCCCCGCGGAACAGTTCGTCGGTGTCGTGTGCGCCGGGGTCGACGGCGACCGGGTAGAGGCTGGTGAACCAGCCGACCGTGCGGGACAGGTCGGCGCCCGGCACGATCTCCTCACGGCCGTGTCCCTCCAGACCGACGAGGACGGCGCTGCCGTCACCACGGCCCCGCTCCCGCCGCCAGCGGGCGACCGCCAGCGCCAGCGCGGTGAGCATGGCCGCCTCGGGACCTGCGTGGAACAGGGCGGGCACCGGGCCGAGCAGCGCCTCGGTGGCAGGGGCGGGCAGGGCCGCCGTGAGCCGGCGGGCCACGCCCAGGGTGTCGCGGGCGGGGTCGGTGCGCCGGTCGGCGAGCAGCGGGTCCTCGGTGTCCAGCACGGCGCGCCACAGGTCGAGCTCGGCGGTACGACGCTCGCTCAGCGCCTCCTGCCGCAGCTCCCGCGCCCAGCGCCGGAAGGAGGTGCCCACCGTTTCGAGGCGGACGGAGGTGCCGGTGCGTGCGGCGTCGAGTGCCGCCCGGAGGTCCGGCAGCAGGATGCGCCAGGACACGCCGTCGACGGCGAGGTGGTGCACGACGAGGGCGAGCCGGCCCTCGGCGGCCGGGCCGGCGTCGAACCAGACGGCCTGCACCATGCGGCCCTCGGCCGGTGCCAGCCGCGCCGTGGCGGCCCGGACCTGCGCCGCCTCGTCGTCCTCGGCGTCCTCGGCGTCCTCGCCGGCGGGGACGTGCCGGTGGACGCAGGCCTCGGCGCGGACCGCGCCCCGCTCGGCGACCTCCAGGCTCCAGTGGCCGTCCGGGGTCCGGCCGAGCCTGAGGCGCAGCGCGTCGTGGTGGTCGAGCAGGGCCTGCACGGCGGCCCGTACGTGCGCCTCGTCGAGGCCCGCCAACACGGGCACGGTCATGGTCTGGTTGAACGCGTCGACCGGGCCGCCCCGGCTCTCCTGCCAGTGCATGATCGGGGTGAGCGGCACCGGGCCGACACCGTCGTCCGGGCCCTGCTCCGGCGCGGCCTGGGCCGCGCCGGCCGTCGGGGCCAGCGCGGCGAGCCGGGCGACCGTGCGGTGCTCGAAGATCTCCCGCAGGCTGAGGGCGATGCCCTCCTTGCGGGCGCGGTGGGCCAGCTGGATGGAGCTGATGGAGTCTCCGCCGCGCTCGAAGAAGCTGTCGTGGACGGAGACCGACTCGACGCCCAGCACCTCGGCGAACAGCCGGCACAGCAGCGCTTCGCGTTCCACGTCGGCGCCGCCCGCCGGTGCCGCCTGCGCGGCCGGCTCGGGGGCGGCGGGCCCGGTCCGTCCCGCGTGAAGCAGCCGTGCGCGGTCGGCGGCCGTGAAGGTGCCGACGGTGCCCACCGGCCGGTGGGGGTCGGTGGCGAAGGCGGTCAGTACGGCGAGCAGCCGGTCCAGGATCTCGCGTCCGGCGTCCTCGGTGAACAGGTCGGGGCGGTGGTCGAGGCGCACGGTCATACGGTCGCCGCGGACGGTGCCCTCCAGGTTGAGGGCGTAGTGCGTGGCGTCCCGGGTCGTGGCGGCGACGGCACCGATGCCCTCGGCGGAGTCCTGCAGGGAGTCGGTGTCGACAGGGTAGTTGGCGAAGATGGTGATGGCGTCGAACAGCGGGCCGGCGCCGAGCAGTTGCTGGATCTCGGGGAGCCCCAGGTGCTTGTGGGCGAGCAGGTCCGCCTGACCGTCCTGCAGCGCCCGCACCTGCTCGCCGAGGGTGAGGGCGGGGTCCAGGCGCAGCCGCACGGGCAGCGTGTTGATGAACAGGCCGATCATCTTCTCCACGCCGGGCAGCTCCGGCGGGCGACCGGAGACGGTCTCGCCGAACACGACGTCGTCGCGGCCGGTCAGCCCGCCCAGGACCAGGCCCCAGGCGGTCTGGAACACGCTGTTGAGGGTGAGTCCGAGCGAGCGGGCCCGCTCCGTCAGCGCCGTGGTCAGGTCGGGGCCGACGTCCTTGATCAGGGTCACCGGCAGGGCGGCGCCCGCTTCGGCCCCGGCCACGAGCGTGGGCTCGGCCCCGTCGAGCGCCTGCTTCCAGGCGAGTTCGGCGGCGCCCCGGTCCTGCCGGGCGAGCCAGCCCAGGTAGTCCTTGTACGGCACGACCGGCGGCAGGGCCGAGGTGTCCCCGCCGGCCGTGTACAGCGTCATCAGCTCGCCGAGCACCAGCGGCATGGACCAGCCGTCCAGCAGGATGTGGTGGGCCGTGAGGACGAACCGGTACTCCTGCTGCGCCAGCTTGACCAGGGAGAACCGCAGCGGGGGGCGGGTGAGGTCGAAGCGTCGGGTGCGGTCGGCGTCCAGCAGGCGCCGCAGTGCCTCCTCCCGCTCCTGACCGGGCAGTCCGCTCAGGTCGGTCTCGGACCAGTCGGGGTCCGCGTCGCGCAGGACGACCTGTACCGGTTCGCCGCTCTTGCGGTTGCGGAACGAGGCGCGCAGGTTGTCGTGCCGGCCGAGGACGGCCGTCACGGCGGCCCGCAGGGCGGCGGTGTCCAGGTCGCGGCGCAGGTCGAGCGCCATCTGGATGACGTAGACGTCATCGCTCCGCGTCCCGTCCCGGTCCCCGTCCTCGTAGAGGGCGTGGAAGAGCATGCCCTTCTGGAGCGGGGACAGCGGCCAGATGTCGACGAATCCAGGTTTCGTCACCGTGCTGTTTCCTTCCATCAGCTCAGATCACTCTCGAATTCATCGATCTCGTCCTGCGACAGTTGCAGCAGGTCCACGTCGGACGGGGTGAGGCCGCCGGCCTCGGGGCGCTCGGCGCACTGCGCGAGCGCTGTCAGTTCCCGGAACCACAGGTCCGCCAGTTCGCCGACCTCCTGTTCGGTGAACAGGGCGCCGGGCCAGGACCAGATGGCGACGAGGTGCACCCCGTCGGGGCGGTCCTGGGCGACCGCGCTCAGTCCCAGGGCGTGGGTGAGGGGCCGCTGCTCGTGCCCGCCGCTGCCGAGGGTCTCGGTGGCCTCCGGCGGCGCGGCCCAGTCCTCGGCGCGTTCGGCGGCCGTGCCGGCCGCTTCGAACCGGCCGAGGTAGTTGAAGCCGATCTGCGGCTCGGGGCGGCCGGCCAGTTCGGGGGCGGTGTCGGGGTTGAGGTGGCGCAGCAGGCCGTAGCCGATGCCCTTGTCGGGGATGGCCCGCAGCTGCTCCTTGACCGTCTTGAGGGCGGCGCCGGGGTCGCCGTGTGCGCCGGGGTCGGCGGCGACCGGGTAGAGGCTGGTGAACCAGCCGACCGTGCGGGACAGGTCGGCGCCCGGCACGATCTCCTCACGGCCGTGTCCCTCCAGACCGACGAGGACGGCGCTGCCGTCACCGCGGCCCCGCTCCCGCCGCCAGCGGGCGACCGCCAGCGCCAGGCCGGTGAGCAGCACTTCGTCGACCGCGGCGCGGAAGGCCGCGGGCACCGCACCGAGCAGGGGGGCGGCGGCCTCGGGAGGCAGGCTGACGGTCAGTCGCCGGGCGGTGTGGGCGACGTCCGCCGCGGCGTCGAGGGGCCGCCGCCCGAGCTGCGGGTCGGGGGTGTCCAGGATGTCGCGCCACAGGCCGAGTTCGGCGGTGCGGCGCTCGCTCAGAGCTTCCCTCCCGAGCTCGTGGGACCAGCGGCGGAACGACGTCCGCACCGGTTCCAGCCGGACCTCGCGGTCCTCGGCCACCGCGTCCCAGGCCGCCTTGAGGTCCTGCCGCAGCACCCGCCAGGACACGCCGTCCACGGCGAGGTGGTGCACCAGGATCAGCAGGCGTCCGGGCCGGCCGGGGCCCGCGTCGAACCAGACGGCGCGGACCATCCTGCCGTCGGCGGGCGACAGGTCGCCCTGCACCCGGGTCTGGGTGTCGGCGACGACGCCGATCAGGTCCCCGGCGGCCACACCGGTGACGTCGACGCGGTCGAGCAGCGCTGTGGCGTCGACCGAGCCTCGCGGGGTGACCTCCAGGCGCGGGCCCGCGGGCCCGGCGACGGTGTGTGCGCGCAGGATGTCGTGGTGGTCGAGGACCGCCTGCAGGGTTGCCGCCAGCCGTCGCCGGCCCGCGTCGGCGGGGACCTGGAGCAGGGCCGCCTGGTGGACCTCGTCGGTGGGACCGCCCCGCTCGTACAGGTCGTGCATCACGGGGGTGAGGGCCAGTTCGCCGATGGCCTCCTCGGGGGCCTCGCCGGCTCCGGCGCCGTCGTCCTGCCGGGCGATGCGGGCCAGCGCGCGGACCGTCTTGTGCTTGAAGACGTCCCGCAGGCTGATCAGCAGGCCCGCGCTGCGGGCCCGGCCGGCCAGCTGGATGGAGACGATGCTGTCGCCGCCCAGCTCGAAGAAGTCGTCGTCCGCACCGACCTCGGCGACGCCCAGCAGCTCCGCGAACAGCCCGGTGAGGATCCGCTCACGCGTGGCGGGGCCGTCCGCGTCGGCCGGTTCCGGCACGCCGGCCTCACGTGCGGGCCGCTCCCGCGCCGGCTGCCCCGCGATGCGCGCGCGGACGCCGGCCCACCAGCCGGGGAGCGGGTCGTCCGCCGGACGCCAGGGCCCGGCCGGGTCCGCGGCGAGCGCCTCCAGGACGTCGCGCAGCCCGTCGGCGACGGCCTCGGCGTCGGCCTTGGTGAACAGGTCGGGCCGGTACCCGAAGCGGCAGTGCAGCAGGTCGCCGGCGAGGCCGGCGTCCAGGGTGAGGGGGTAGTGGGTGGCGTCGTCCATCACCAGGTCGACCGCCCGGACGCGGTCGTCGTCGCCGCCGAACCCGGCGCCGTCGGCCGGGATGTTCTGGAACACCAGCAGGGTGTCGAAGAGTTCGCCCTTGCCGGTCAGCCGCTGAAGGTCGACCAGACGGATGTACTGGTGTGCGGTCAGGTCGAGCTGCTGTTCCCACAGCCGGGGCAGCACGGCCTCGGCGCTCTCCCCGGGCCTGAGACTCACCCGTACCGGCACGGTGTTGATGAACAGCCCCACCATGCGCTCGACGCCCGCGACCTCGGGCGGCCGGCCGGAGACGGTGGCGCCGAAGACGATGTCGGCGCGGCCGGTGAGCCGGGCCAGCAGTTGTCCCCAGGCGGCCTGCACGACCGTGTTCATCGTGGTGCCGTGCCGGGCGGCGAGTGCCGCGAGGCCGGCGGTCAGTTCGCCGCCGAAGGTTACGGAGATCTTCTCGGTCGCCACCGCCGCCCGCTCCGGGTCCGCGGGTGCCAGCAGGGTCGGCTCGGCGGAGTCGTCCAGCACCCGGCGCCAGGCCCGCTCGGCGGCCGCGCGGTCCTGGCCGGCGAGCCAGGACAGGTAGTCGCGGTACGGCCGGACCTCGGGCAGACCCGCCGGGTCGCCCTCTGCCGCGTACAGCCGCATCAGCTCGTCGAGCAGGACCGGCGTGGACCAGCCGTCGAGCAGCAGGTGGTGCAGGGTCAGCACCAGCCGTGCCCGGCCGCCGCCGAGGCGGAGCAGCGCGCAGCGCAGCAGCGGGGGCCTGCCGATGGCGAACCGCTCCGTCCCGGCCTCGCGCATCGCCCGCTCCACGGCGTCCTGCCGTGCGGCCTCGTCGAGGTCGCCGAGGTCGGTCTCCGACCACGGCACGTCGACGTCCTCGGGGATGAACTGCACCGGTCGGCTGAGGCCCTGGTGGGCGAAGCCGGCGCGGAGGTTGGCGTGCCTGCGCAGCAGCGCCCCGACCGCGGCCCGCAGCACCGGGGTCTTCGGGTCGCCCTCCAGGTCGAGTCCGAACTGCACGGTGTACACGTCCGGTTCGCGCTGGTCGTAGAGGGAGTGGAAGAGCAGCCCCTCCTGCAGCGGGGCCAGTGGCAGCACGTCGGCGAGCCGGTGTCCGTCGCGTTCGAGGACGTCGATGTCCTGCTGGGTGAGGTCCACCAGCGGGAAGTCCGACGGGGACCGGCCACCGTCGTGGACGGCGGCCGTCTCCCGGACCGCCTGCTGCCAGTCCGCGGCGAGTTCGGCGGCCTCGCCGTCCCCGAACAGCGCCTCGGGCCAGGACCAGACGGCCGTCAGGCGGGGGCCGCCCGGGCCGTCGTGGGACCAGGTCTCCACGTCGAGGACGTAGCGGGCCGGTGTGTCCGCGTCCTCGCCGCGGACGGGCCGGGCGGCTCCCGGTGCGTCGACCGGCACGGAGCCGTCGGCGAGCGGCTCGGCGCAGCCGTCCCGGTGTGCGACGCGCACCCACGGGGCGGGCAGCCCGGCCAGCAGGGGGACCGTCTGCGGGTTGAGGTACCGCAGCAGGCCGTAGCCGGAGCCGTCACCGGGGACGGCCGCGAGCTGTTCCTTGACCTGCTTGACCCGGGCCGCGGGCGCGGTGCCCGGCTCGCCGGTGCCGAGCAGCACCGGGTGGACGGCGGTGAACGGGCCGACGGTACGGCCCGTGCCGCTCCGGGCGTCGCGGGCGTCCTGTTCGACGGCGACCAGGACACCCGCGTCCGCGGGCAGTCCGCGCCGGGTGCGCCACTGGGCGACCGCGGCCGTCAGGGCGCCGAGCAGCACTTCGCGCACCCCGGTGGCCAGGCCCTCGGGGACGGTGGTGAGCAGGGCCTTCGACTCGGCCGCGGAGAAGGTCATCTCCAGGCGGCGGACGGTCCCCTCGGTGTCGCGGCGCTGGTCCGGCGCCGCCGCCACCGGGGCCACGGCCCGGGCGGCGAGCATGTCGGTCCAGGCTTCGAGCTCGTCGACGAGTTCCGGGACGGCGGCCGCCGCGGCGATCTGCTCGGCCCGGGTGCGGTAGGCGGTGGTGACCGGCGGCAGCTGGGGCGCCGCCCCGGTGCCGGCCGCCTGCCACGCGGTGCGCAGGTCGTCGAGGAGGATCCGCCAGGAGGCGGCGTCGGCGGCGAGGGTGTGCACCGCGAGGACCAGCCGGTGCTCACCGTCGGGTCCGCCGTCCAGCCACGCGGCCCGCAGCAGCACGCCGTCCTCGGGCGCCAGGGCGGACCGGACGGCGTCCGTCTGCCGGGCGGTCTCGGCGGCGAGCGCGTCCTTGTCGGCCGCGGCCACGTCGATACGGGTGAGCAGGCCGGCCGCCGGTACGTCGCCGCGCGGCAGAACCTCCAGGCCCCATACCAGGTTGCCGGCCCGGCGGGTGAGCCGTTGCCGCAGGGCGTCGTGGTGGTCGATCAGTGCCTGCAGCACGGTGTGCAGCCGGGACTCGCCGGTGCCGGGCGGAAGGGCGAGCACGGCGGTGGCCGCCGAGTGGCCGGCGTGGCCGCCGCGTTCGCGCAGTGCGTGCGCGGCGGGCAGCAGCGGAACCTCGCCGGTCCCGGGGTCACCGGAGCCGCCCGGGCCGTCGGCCGGGAGGAGCGCGGCCGGTCCGGTCGCGGCGGCGGCGAGTGCCTCGACGGTGCGGTGGCGCAGGACGTCCGCCGCGGTGAACTCCAGGCCCGCCTCGAGGGCCCGGCTGACCAGCTGGATGGACACGATGCTGTCGCCGCCGAGGTCGAAGAAGCTGTCGTCGACGCTCACCGACTCCACGCCGAGCAGGTCACCGATCAGTTCGCACAGCAGGGTCTCCTTGGCGTCGCGCGGGGCGCGGCCCTCGCCCCGGGAGGCGAAGTCCGGTTCCGGCAGCGCCGCGCGGTCGACCTTGCCGTTGGCGTTCAGCGGCAGGGCCTCCAGCAGGGTGTACGCCGCGGGGACCATGTACTCCGGGAGCCGTTCGGCGAGATGGGTGCGCAGCATCCGCGGGTCGGCGTCGGCACCGTCGGCGGCGACGACGTGTGCGACCAGTTGCTTGCGGCCGTCGTCGCCGTGGTGGACGGTCACGGCCGAGCGGGCGACGGACGGGTGGCCGTCCAGCGTGGCCTCGATCTCCCCGAGCTCGATGCGGAACCCGCGGATCTTGACCTGGTCGTCGGCGCGGCCGGCGAACCGCAGCTGCCCGTCGGTGTTCCAGGCCACCAGGTCGCCGGTGCGGTACAGGCGGGCTCCGGGCGCCCCGAACGGGTCGGCGACGAAGCGTTCCGCGGTGAGGGCGGGCCGGCCGAGGTAGCCGCGGGCGAGCCCGTCGCCGGCGATGTACAGCTCGCCGGTCACCCCGGCCGGCACCGGGCGCAGGAAGTCGTCGAGGACGTACACCCGCGTGTTCCACAGCGGGGCGCCGATCGGCGGCTGGACCGCGCCGGACTGGGGCGCGCTCATCGTCGCGCAGACGGTCACCTCGCTCGGGCCGTAGACGTTGAGCAGCCGGCGGCCCCGGGACCAGTGGGCCACCTGCTCGGGCGGGCAGGCCTCGCCGCCGACGGCGAGGGTGCGCAGGTGGGGCAGCGGGTCGCCCGGCAGGGTGGCCAGCACGCCGGCCGTGATCTGCAGGTGGGTGACCTCGTACTCGGTGAGCAGCTGGGCGAGTTCGTCGCCGACCGGGGCGCGGTTGCCGTCGGGCAGCACCAGGGCGGCGCCGCTCAGCAGGGTCATCGCCAGGTCGGCGACGGACACGTCGAAGCTGGGCGACACGGCCTGCAGGATCCGGCTGTCCGCGTCGATGGCGAAGTTCTCCGCGTGGGCCCCGGCCATGCCCGCGACACCCCGGTGGGTGACGACGACGCCCTTGGGCCGGCCGGTCGACCCGGAGGTGTAGATGACGTAGGCGGGGTGGTCCGGGGCGAGCGGCCGCGTGCGGTCGGTGTTCGCCGGGTCGGTCGCCGAGGCGGCGGCCACCGCCTCCCGGACGTCGGCGGCGTCGGCGCGCAGGACCGGCACCCCGGCGGGCAGCGCCCGGTCCGCGAGGGCCTCGCCGCTGGTGACGACCAGGGCGGGGCGCGCGTCCTCGGCCATGTAGGCGATGCGCTCGGCCGGATAGCCGGGGTCGACGGGCAGGTGGGCGGCGCCCGCCTTGAGCACGCCGAGGGTGACGGCGAGCCACTCCGCCGAGCGGGGCAGGGCGACCATGACCCGCTGCTCGGGACCGGCACCGTGCCTGATGAGGTGGTGCGCCCAGCGGTTCGCCCGGGCGTTGAGGGCCGCGTAGGTGAGCCGTTCCTGTCCCGTGATCACGGCCGTGGCCCCGGGGGTGGCGGCGGCCTGCCGCTCGAACAGCTGCGGCAGGGTGGCCGCGGGCACCTCACGGGCGGTGTCGTTCCACTCGGTGAGCATGCGGTGCAGTTCGGCCTCGGGCAGCAGGTCGATCCTGCCGAGCGGGCGGTCCGGGTCGGCGGTGACCGCGCCGAGCAGTGCGGTGAAGCGGGACACCACGGACTCGACGGTGCCGCGGTCGAACAGGTCGGTGCGGTAGCTGACCAGTCCGCGCAGTCCGGCGGGGCCCCCGTCGGGGGTCCGTTCCTCGGTGAGTTCGATGCCCAGGTCGGTCTTGGCCGAGGTGAGTTCCACGGCCGCCGGCCGGACGGTGAGACCGGGCAGCTCCAGGCGCGGGGCCGCGTTGTTCTGGAAGGCGAGGAACACCTGGAACAGGGGGGTGTGGGCGAGTGACCGGGCCTCGGCCCCGAGGTGGTCGACGAGCCGTTCGAAGGGCAGGTCCTGGTGGGCGTAGGCCGCCAGGTCGGTGGCCCGCACGCGGCGCAGCAGCTCGGCGAAGGTGGGGTCGCCGGAGGTGTCGGTGCGCAGCACGAGGGTGTTGACGAAGAAGCCGACGAGGTCCTCGAGGGCCGCGTCGGAGCGGCCGGCGACGGCGGTGCCGACGGGGATGTCGGTTCCGGAGCCGAGCCTGGTCAGCAGTGCCGCCAGTGCTGCCTGCGCCACCATGAACAGGCTGACCTGGTGGGTGCGGGCGAGCTCGGTGAGGCGGGCGTGCAGCGCGGGTTCGATCCGGAAGCCCACCGTGGCGCCGTCGCCGGTCATCTCGGCCGGCCGGGGCCGGTCGGTGGGCAGCGCCAGTTCGGCGGGCGCGCCGGCCAGGGCGTCGCGCCAGAAGGCGAGTTGGCGGGCGGCGAGGCTGTCGGCGTCCTCCTCGTCACCGAGCAGGTCGCGCTGCCAGAGGGTGTAGTCGGCGTACTGCACGGGCAGTGGCGCGAAGTCCGGTGCGCGGCCGGCCCGCCGGGCGGCGTACGCCCGGGAGAGGTCGCGGGCCAGCGGGGCGTTGGACCAGCCGTCGGACGCGATGTGGTGCAGGGTCAGCAGCAGACGGTGCTCGGTGTCGGAGACGGCGAACAGAGTGGCCCGCAGCGGCGGTTCGGTGGCGAGGTCGAAGCCGCGGGCGGCCTCCTCGCGCAGCGCCGCGTCGAGCTCCTGCGGCCCGCACGTCACGACGCGCAGCGGCACGGGGGTGCCGTCGGCGTCGAGGACGGCCTGCCGCGGCCTGCCGCCGTCGTCCGGGAAGACGGTGCGCAGCGCCTCGTGCCGGGCCACCACGTCGGCGAGGGCCGCGCGCAGCGACGGCACGTCGAGGGCGCCGTCGAGCCGGATGGCGAGCGGGATGTTGTAGGCGCCGGACGGGCCGTGCAGCCGGCTCAGGAACCACAGCCGGCGCTGGGCGTACGACAGTGGGATCCCGGCGGTCCTCTCCCGGGCGGTGAGTTCGGGGCGCCGGCTGCCGGACGCGGTCAGCCGGGCGGCGAGCAGGGCCGGTGTCGGCGCCTCGAAGACGGCGCGCACGTCGACTTCGGAGCCGAAGGCGGAGCGGATCCGGCTGAGGAGCCGGACGGCGCTGAGCGAGTTGCCGCCGAGCTCGAAGAAGTGGTCGTCGGGGCCGGCCTCGGGGCGGTCCAGCACCTGGGCGAACAGGCCGCACAGGATCTCCTCCTGCGGGCCGCGCGGGGCGCGGGTGGCCGGGCCGGCGGCCGTCTCCGGTTCGGGCAGGGCGCTGCGGTCGAGCTTGCCGTTCGGGGTGAGCGGCAGCTCGTCGAGGAGGACGACGGCGTCCGGGACCATGTAGTCGGGCAGGACCGCGGCGAGTTGCTCGCGCAGCGCGGCGGCGGCCGGCGCCGTCCCCGGCGCGGGCACGGCGTACGCCAGCAGCCGGGCTCCGTCGGCGGAGCCGGTGGTCACGACGGCCTGGGCGGCGACGCCGGGGAGGGCGGCGAGGGCGGCGGAGATCTCGCCGGTCTCGACCCGGTGGCCGCGGATCTTCACCTGGTCGTCGGCGCGGCCGGTGAACACCAGGTTCCCGTCGAGCAGCCGGTGGGCCACGTCTCCGGTGCGGTACATCCGTGAGCCGGCCGGTCCGTGGGGGTCGGCGGTGAAGCGCTCCGCGGTCAGGCCGGGGCGCCCGAGGTAGCCGCGGGCCAGGCAGGGCCCGGCGAGGTACAGCTCGCCCGGGACACCGACCGGGACGGGCCTCAGCGCCCGGTCCAGGACGTAGGCCCGCACGTTGCCCTGGGGCCGGCCGATCGGGACCGGGCCGGGGACGAGTTCGGTGCCGGGGTCGATGCGGTACTCGGTGACGTTGACGGTCGCCTCGGTGGGGCCGTAGACGTTCCACACGGTGGCGTCGGGGTGGCGGTTCCGCCAGGCGGTCAGCGACTCGCCGAGCAGGGCCTCGCCGCCCAGGAGGAGTTCACCGGACGGCGAGTACTCCTCGGGGAGGGCGCCGAGCAGCGGGAGGTGGCTGGGGGTCGCCTTCATGAAGGCGACCGGGGTGTGCCGGAGCCGCCCGGCGGTCGCCGGGTCCTCCTCCAGGGCGGCCATCAGTACCGTGCCGCCGACCGTGAGGGGCGTGAACAGGGCGGTGACCGTCAGGTCGAAGGCGACCGGCGAGTGCAGCAGCGCGAGGCCGGCGGCACCCCGGTAGGCGCTCCCCGCCCAGGTGAGGTAGTCCACGACGGAGCGGTGCGTGACGACGACACCCTTGGGGCGCCCGGTGGAGCCGGAGGTGTAGATGACGTACGCCGGGTGGTCGGCGGTGAGCGGGGCGCGCCGGTCGGCGTTCACGAGGGCGGTGGCCGGGTGGGCGTCCGCGCGCCGGGCCGTCTCCGGATCGTCGACGACGAGTGTGGGCACGTCGTGGTCCGCGAGAACGGCGGCCGTCGCCCGGTCGGTGAGCGCCAGGCCCGGGCGGGCGTCGGCGAGCAGGTACCCGATGCGCTCGGCCGGGTGGGCGGGGTCGACGGGCACGTAGGCGGCACCGGACTTGAGTACCGCGAGCAGCGCCACCGCCAGGTCCGCCGACCGTCGCAGGGCGACGGCGACGAGTTGCTCGGGTCCGGCCCCCTCGGCGGTCAGCGTCCGCGCGAGACGGTTGGCGCGTGCGTCGAGCTGGGCGTAGGTGAGTTCGGTGGTGGCGTCGGCGACGGCGACGGCGTCGGGGGTACGGGCGGCCTGGGCCTCGATCAGCTCGGGGACGAGGGTCGCGGCGGCGGCCACGGCGGGGCCGGCGGATCCGGTGGTCAGCTGCCGGGTCTCCTCGTCGTCCAGCAGCCGGAGCCGGCCGACGGGGGTGTCGGGCGCGGTGACGACGGCCTCCAGGACGCGGCGCAGCTGACGGGTCGCGGACCGTACCAGGTCCTCGTCGAGCAGGTCGCCGCGGTAGTACCAGTTGATGACCATCCGCCGGTCGTCCTGCATCACGACCATGCCCAGCGGGTAGTGGTTGTCGCCCTTGGTGTCGACGTCGGACAGGGTGAGCCCGTGCACGGTCCGCCCCGTGCCGTCGTCGGCGGGGAAGTTCTCGAAGACGACGGCGGTGTCGAAGAGGGTGCCGAGGCCGGTCAGGCGCTGGAGGTCGGCCAGGCCCAGGTAGTGGTGGCCGAGGAGCTCCACGCGCTGCGCCTGGACGCGGGTGAGCGTCTCGGCGAGCGAGAGGGCCGGGTCGACGCGGACGCGTACCGGCACGGTGTTGCTGAACAGACCGACCATGGACTCCACACCCGGCAGCTCCGGCGGGCGGCCGGAGACGGTCTCTCCGAAGAGCACGTCGCCGCGGCCGGTGAGGCCGGCCAGCACCAGGCCCCAGGCGCCCTGCACCACGGCGTTCATGGTGAGGCCGTGGGCTCTGGCCGCCGCGGTCAGGGCGGCCGTGAGGCCGGCCGGCAGTTCGTCCACGATCCGGCCGGGCAGGGCGGCGGCGTGCCCGGCCGCCTGCGGAGCGACGAGCGTCGGCTCCTCGACGCCGGCGAGCGCCGCCCGCCAGGCGTCCTGTGCGGCGCCGCGGTCCTGCCGCGCGAGCCAGGCGAGGTACTCCCGGTACGGGACGACGGGCGGCAGCGCCAGGGCGTCGCCACGCTGCCCGTACAGCGCGAACAGCTCGCCGGCGAGCACCGGTGCCGACCAGCCGTCGAGCAGCAGGTGGTGGGCGGCGAACAGCAGCCGGTGGCGGTCCGGGCCGAGCCGGATGAGGGTGAAGCGCAGCAGCGGCGGCTGCTCGGGGTCGAAGCGACGGGACCGCTCGGCGGCCAGCAGCCTGTCGAGTTCGGCCTGCTGGGCGGCTTCGCCGAGGCCGCTGAGGTCGATGTCGTGCCAGGGGGTGCCGGCCTCGGCCGGGATCAGCTGCACGGGTGTGCCGTCGGTGGTGCGGTGGAAGCAGGCGCGCAGGCTGGCGTGGCGGGCGAGCAGCCCGGCGACGGCACCGCGCAGTGCCCCGGTGTCCAGTTCACCGCGCACGTCGACGGCGAGCCGGGTGATGTAGACGTCCTCGGCGTCCTGGTCGTACTCGGTGTGGAAGAGCAGGCCCTCCTGCAGCGGGGAGAGCGGCAGGATGTCGGTCAGCCGCGGCCTGGCCCGCTCCAGGCGGTCGATCTCGTTCTGGTCGAGGGCGACCAGCGGCAGGTCGGAGGGGACCAGGCCGCCGGTGTCCTCGGGCCGGTCGGCGCGCGCGACGAGGGCGCGCAGGGCGTCGAACCAGCCGGTGGCGAGGTCCCGCACGTCCTCCTCGGTGAGCAGGCCGCCGGGCCAGGTCCAGGTGGCCGTCAGCCGCGGGCCGTCGGCGTGGGTCTCGGTGACCGCGTTGGCGGTGAGGGTGTACGGCAGCGGCGTGCCGGGGTCCGCGCCGCCGCCCAGGCCGCTGTCCTGCCCGTCGTCGGCGGTGTCGCCGGACTCGCCGATGCGGCCGAGGTAGTTGAAGCCGATCTGCGGCTCGGCGAACCGGGCCAGGGCGGCCGCGGTGCGCGGGTTGAGGTGGCGCAGCAGGCCGAAGCCGATGCCGTTGTCGGGGATGGCCCGCAGCTGTTCCTTGACGGCCTTGAGCGCGCGGGCCGCCGCGGGCCCCTCGGCGGCGAGGCCGACGGCGGTGACCGGGCCCGGGTCGAGACGCACCGGGTAGAGACTGGTGAACCAGCCGACGGTGCGCGACAGGTCGGCGCCGTCGAGGATGTCCTCGCGGCCGTGGCCCTCGAGCCCGATCAGCACCGACGAGGTGTCGCCGCGGCCCTGCCGGCGCCGCCAGTCGGCGACGGCGAGCGCGAGGGCGGTCAGCAGGACGTCGTTGATCTGTGCGTGGAAGGCTGCCGGGACCCGGCCGAGAAGCGGCTCGGTGACGTCGGCGGGCAGGCGCAGGGTGAGGTGCCCGGCGCCGGCGAGGGTGTCGGTCGCCGGGTCGAGGGGGCGGTCGGTGAGCAGCGGGTCGGGCGCGGAGAGGACGGAGCGCCACAGGGAGAGTTCGCGGATGCGGTCGGGTTCGCCGGCGGCCGCGGTCAGGTGCTGGGCCCAGCGCCGGAAGGAGGTGCCGACGGGCTCCGGTGCGAAGGCGGTGCCCCGGGCGGCCGCGTCGAGTGCGGCGGAGAGGTCCGGCAGCAGGATGCGCCACGAGACGCCGTCCACGCACAGGTGGTGGACGACCAGCAGCAGGCGGCCGGGCCGGCCTGCACCGGCGTCGAACCAGACGGCCTGCACCGTCCGCCCCTCCTCGGGGGCGAGCCGGTCCTGGGCGGCGGCGGACTCCCGCTCGGTGACGGCCCGCACGGCGTCCGCCTCGAGGCCGGCGACGTCGACCCGGCGCAGGGTGTCGGCGGCCGCGACGGTGCCGGGCGGGGTGATCTCCAGTGTCCACTCGTCGATGTCCTCGATGCGGGTCAGCCGCAGCCGCAGCGCGTCGTGGTGGTCGAGGAGGGTCTGCAGGGCGGCGGTGACCCGCGCGGTGTCCAGGCCGGCGGGCACCGGCACGGGCATGGCCTGGCTGAACCGGGCGGCGGGGCCGCTGTGTTCGCGGAACCAGTGGATGATCGGTGTCAGCGGGACCCCGCCCACCCCGTCGGACGGGGCGGCACGGCGCGGGGCGGCGCCCTCCTGGGCGACCTCGGCGAGCGCCTCGACGGTGCGGTGGGTGAACACGTCGCGGGGGGTGAGGCGCAGTCCGGCCTTGCGGGCCCGGCTGATCAGCTGGATGGAGCCGATGCTGTCACCGCCGAGCTCGAAGAAGCTCTGGTCGGCGCCGGCCTTCTCCAGTCCGAGCACCTCGGCGAAGATCCCGCACAGCAGTTCCTCGCGCTCGGTGGCCGGGGCCCGGCCCGCGCCGGCGGCGGGCCGCGGGGCGGGCAGCGCCTTGCGGTCGAGCTTGCCGTTGGCGGTCAGCGGCAGCGTGTCGAGGGTGACGACGACGGACGGCACCATGTACTCGGGCAGCAGTTCGCCGACGTGGGTGCGCAGCGTGCCGGCGTCGGCGTCGCCCGTCCCGGACGGCACGACGTAGGCGACGAGCTGCCGCACGCCCTCCTGGAGCTCGTGGACGGCGACGGCGGCCCGGTCCACCGCCGGGTGGCGTGCCAGGGCGCTCTCGATCTCGCCGAGTTCGATGCGGAAGCCGCGGATCTTGACCTGGCCGTCGGCGCGGCCGACGAACTCCAGCTGTCCGTCCGGCCGTATCCGCACCACGTCACCGGTGCGGTACATCCGCTCGCCCGGGGAGCCGAAGGGGTCGGCGACGAAGCGCTCGGCGGTCAGGCCCGGACGGCGCAGATAGCCGCGGGCGAGACCGGCGCCGGACACGTACAGCTCGCCCTCGGTGCCCTGGGGCACGAGGCGCAGTGCCGCGTCGAGGACGTAGAGGCGGGTGCCGCGCACCGCGGCGCCGATCGGCGGGACCGTTCCGGTGGGCTCCAGCGGAGTACTCATGGACACGGCGACGGTGGACTCGGTGGGACCGTAGGCGTTGACCATGCGGCGGCCGGGTGCCCAGCGCTCCACGAGCTCCGGCGGGCAGGCGTCGCCCCCGACGATCAGGCAGCGGAAGCCCGGCAGTTCGGAGACGGGCACGCTGGCCAGCGCCGCCGGCGGGATCAGGGCGTGGGTGACCCGTCGGGCGCCGATCAGCTCGGCGAGCGGCTCACCGGCGAGCGCGCCGGGCTCGGGGACGACGAGAGCGGCCCCGGAGGTCAGCGCCATGCACAGCTCCAGCACCGAGGCGTCGAAGCTGGGCGAGGAGAACTGCAGGACGCGGGCGGTGGCGTCGACGGCGAACCGCTCGCGCTCGGTGGCGGCGAACGCGGCGAGCCCGGCGTGGCTGACGACGACGCCCTTGGGCACGCCGGTCGAGCCGGAGGTGTAGATCAGGTAGGCGGGCGAGGCCGCCGACACGGGCCCGGCGGGCCGCTCGGCGGGGTCGGTCCGGGCGTGGTCGTCGTCCAGGACGACGACGGTGGCGTCGCCCGCGGGGACGACGGCGCGGTGGGCGGTGGTGGTGAGCACGGCGGCGGGACGCGCGTCGTCGAACATGAAGGCGATGCGCTCGGCCGGGTAGTCGGGGTCGACCGGGAGGTAGGCGGCGCCGGCCTTCATCACGGCGAGCGAGCCGATGACGGACTCGGCGCTGCGGCCCAGGACGAGGGCGACGGTCTGCTCGGGGCCGACGCCCGCGGCGCTCAGGCGGGCGGCGAGCGCGTCGGTGCGCGCGTCCAGTTCGGCGTAGGTGAGCGTGAGGCCGGGGGCGTCCACCGCCACGGCGTTCGGGGTGCGGGCCGCCTGGGCGGCGAACAGCTCGGGGAAGGTGGCCTGTTCGACCTCCTGCGGTCCCGCGGTCAGGCGGGCCCGCTCGTCGTCGTCGAGCAGGTCCAGGCCCGCGACGGTTCGCGCGGGGTCCTCGGCCAGCGTGTTCAGGATGTTCACCAGCCGGGCGCCGATCACCTCGACCTGCTCGGGTTCGAACAGGTCCGGGCGGTAGTTGAGCAGCAACCGGAGCCGGCCCTCGTGGACGTGCGAGACGAGGCAGAGCGGGTAGTGGTTGGCGTCCAGGACGTCGAAGCCGTCGATCCTGAGGTCACCGGCCAGCCCGCGCAGGCTCTGCAGGTCGAAGGGGAAGTTCTCGAACGCCACGTAGGTGTCGAAGAGTTCGGGGTGGCCGGAGACACGGAGGATGTCCCGCATGCCCGTGTACTGGTGGGCCGTCATCTCCAGGTGCTCGCGCTGCACCGCGTCGAGCACGCTGTGCAGGGTGTCGCCGCTGCCCAGCCGGACGCGGACCGGCAGGGTGTTGATGAGCATGCCGACCATGCGCTCGACGCCCGCCACCTCCGGGGGCCGGCCGGAGACCACGGTGCCGAACACCACGTCGTCGCGGCCGGCGAGCACCGACAGCAGCAGGGCCCAGGAGCCGTGGACGGCCGTGGAGAAGGTCAGGCCGAGGGCACGCAGCCGGGCCGAGAGCGCCTCGGTCTGCTCGGTGGACAGCTCCAGGACGCGGGTGTCGGGGTGCAGGACCTCGCGCGCCGGGTCCGACGGCACCAGCCGGGTGGGGGCGTCGATGCCGGCGAGGGCGCGGCGCCAGGCTTCCTCGGAGGCCCGGTGGTCCTGGCGGGCGAGGTGGGCGAGGTGCTCACGGAAGGGCGTCACCGGTTCGAGGCCGGAGGCGTCGCCGCCGGCGGCGTACACCTGGAACAGCTCGCCGAGCAGCACGGACGTGGACCAGCCGTCGAGCAGGATGTGGTGGAAGGTGCACAGCAGGCGGTGCGCGTCCTCGGCGAGCCGGACCAGGCGGTAGCGCATCAGCGGCGGGCGGGTGAGATCGAAGGCGTGGGCCTTCTCCGCCGCCTGGATGCGGGCCAGTTCGGCGGTCCGCTCGGCCTCGCCCAGGGGGCTGAGGTCGCTCACGGCCCACGGCACCTCGACCTGTCGGGCGACGACCTGCACCGGCCGGCTCTGCTTGGGGTGCAGGAAGGCCACCCGGAGGTTGGCGTGCCGGTCCAGCAGTGCCTGCGCGGTGCGGTGCAGCGCCTCGGTGTGCAGGGCTCCGCCCAGGTCGAGGACGACCTGCACCGTGTAGACGTCGTTGCCGGTCTCGTCGTACAGCGCGTGGAAGAGAAGTCCCTCCTGGAGCGGGGACAGCGGAAGGATGTCCTCGGGACCCGTGTTCGTCATTGCAGCGTCCTCCACTCGGCTTCGAGGCCGTCGATCTCGTCTTGGGAAAGTTCCACCAGGGCCAGGTCCGACGGGGACCGGCCGCCGGCGTCGGGGCGTTCGGCGTGGTGGAGCAGCGCGCGTACGGCGCGGAACCAGGTGTCCGACAGTTCGCGGACGTCGGCCTCCGACAGGAGCCGTCCCGGGTAGGTCCAGCGGGCGGTCAGGCGCGGCCCGTCGGGCTGCTCCTGGATGAGGGCGTTGATCTCGATCGGGTGGGACAGCGGCAGGTCCGCGCCCTCGGCGAGGACCACGTCGCTCTCGGCGGCGGCCGCCCAGTCGCCGCCCGAGGCGGCGACTCGTCCCAGGTAGTTGAAGAGCAGGGGTGAGGCGGCGAGCCCGGCCAGGCGTGGCCCGGCCTCCGGATGCAGATGGCGCAGTACCCCGAAGCCGATGCCCTCGTCGGGTACGGCCCGGAACTGTTCCTTGACCGTGCGCAGCACCCGGCCGGCCTCCGGCCCTCCGGACCACAGCCCCTCCCAGTCCTCGACGCCGGGGTCGAGCCGGGCGGGCCGGATGGCGGTCAGCCAGCCGACGGTGCGCGACAGGTCGACGCCGTCGGCGATCTCCTGGCGGCCGTGGCCCTCCACGTCGAGGAGGACTCCCTCGCCCCCGCCGCGGTGCCGGTGCCTGCGCCAGTGGTCGACCGCCACGGCGAGCGCGGTGATCAGGACCTCGTGCACACCGGCGTTGAGTGCGGTGGGCGCCCGGTCCAGGAGTCCGGCGGTGGCGTCGGCGGTCAGCACCTGGGTGAGGTGCCGGGCGGCGTGCGCGGTGTCCCGGGCCGGGTCGAGCGGCCGGTCGGTGAGGGCGGGGGCGGGCTGCCGGAGCGTCCGTGCCCACAGCTCCTCCTCGGCGGCCCGGGCGGTGGCCTGTTCGGTGAGCAGCTCGGCCCAGCGCCGCAACGGTGTGCCCACGGGGGCGAGTTCGGGTTCCTTGCCGGCCGCGGCCGCCTCCCAGGCAACCCGCAGGTCGGGCAGCAGGACACCCCACGACACGCCGTCGACGGCCAGGTGGTGGGCGGCGAACAGCAGTCGGCCGGGGGCGTCCTGACCGGCGTCGAACCACACCAGCCCGGCCATCGTGCCGGCCTCCGGGTCGAGGCGCCGCCAGGCGGCGCGGGCCTCCCGTTCCAGGGTCGCCCGCAGCCGTTCGCCGCGCTGCCCGGCGATGCCGACCCGGTGCACGAGGCCGGCGGCACGGACGCTGCCGGGCGCGGGGATGTCGTACGTCCACTCGGCGCCGCTCCGGTCCAGGCGGAGGCGAAGGGCCGCGTGCCGGTCGAGCAGGGCCTGCAAGGCCTCCGTGAGCGGTTCCTCCCCCAGGCCGGGCGGGACCTGCACGAGCATCGACTGGTGGAAGGCGTCCACCGGGCCGCCGCGTTCGCGCAGCCAGCGCATGACCGGGGTCGGCGTGAGCGGACCGCTGCTCGCGGCGGTGTCGTCGGCCGGTCCGGTCTCCATGGGGGCCGCCTGGGCCGCCAAGGCCGCCACTGTCCTCAGCTCGAAGACGTCCTTCGGGCTCAGCGCGATGCCGCGGCGCCGGGCGCGGGCCACCAGCTGGATGGAGACGATGCTGTCACCGCCGAGTTCGAAGAAGCTCTCGTCGAGGCCGACGGCGTCACGGCCGAGGACCTCGGCGAACAGCGCGGCGAGCGTCTCCTCCACCGGGGTGCGCGGCCGGTCCTCACCTGCCGGGGTCCCGGCGGTGGCCTCGGGGGCGGGCAGGGCCTCGCGGTCCAGTTTGCCGTTCGGGGTGAGCGGCAGGGTGTCCACGACGACGACCGTCGCGGGCACCATGTAGGCGGGCAGCCGCCCGGCGGCGTGCGCGAGGACCTCCTCGGGTCCGGGCCGCTCGCCCTCGCCGGGGACCACGTAGCCGACGAGCTGCCGGTGGCCGGGCAGGTCCTCGCGCACCGTGGCGGCGGCCCGCGCCGCCTTCGGGTGGCGGGCGAGCACGGCCTCGACCTCGCCCAGCTCGATGCGGAAGCCGTTCAGCTTGACCTGGTCGTCGACCCGGCCGAGGTACTCCAGCCGGCCGTCGGCGCGCCAGCGGCCCACGTCGCCGGTGCGGTACATGCGGGCGCCGGCCGGGCCGTGGGGGTCGGCGACGAACCGCTCCGCGGTGAGCGCCGGCCGGTCCAGATAGCCGCGGGCGAGTTGCCCGCCGCCGATGTAGATCTCGCCGGCCACGCCCGGCGGGACGGGGCCCAGGGCGGGGTCGAGCACATGGACGACCGAGTTCCACATGGGGCGCCCGATCGGCACCGGTCCGCCGGGCACGGGCTCGTCGGGGCCGATGCGGTACGCGACGCAGCCGACGGTGGCCTCGGTCGGGCCGTACTCGTTGACGACGGTCACGCCCGGGCGGTGGCGGCGCAGTTCCGTGACGGCCTCGCCGATCAGCATCTCGCCGCCGACGACGAGTTCCCCGGTGGGCGAGAACTCCTCGGGGAGCACGCCGAGCAGGGCCAGGTGGGCGGGAGTGGCCTTCAGGAAGGCGGGGCGCCGGGCTCCCGTCGCGGGTCCGTCGAGCGCGGTGACGCGGACGGTGCCGCCGGTGATGAGGGGCGCGTACAGGGAGGTGACGGTCAGGTCGAAGGAGACCGGGGAGTGCAGCAGCGTACCGCCGGCCACCGACGGGTAGTGCTCGCGGGCGTACTGGAGGTAGACGGCGACGGAGCGGTGCTCGACCACCACGCCCTTGGGCCGGCCGGTGGAGCCGGAGGTGTAGATGACGTAGGCGGGGTGGGCGGGGCCGAGCGGCCGGATCCGGTCGGTGTCGGTGGGGTCGGTCTCCGGGGCGGAGTGCTCCGCGCCGGGGTCGACGACCGGCAGCCGTCCGGGGACCGCTGCCCGGGTGCGCTCGTCGGCCAGCACCAGTGCGGGCGCGGAGTCGTCGAGCATGTACGCGATCCGCTCGGCGGGGTAGTCCGGGTCGACCGGGACGTAGGCGGCGCCGGACTTGGTGACGGCGAGCAGCGCGATCACCAGTTCGACGGAGCGGGGCAGCAGGACCGCCACTCGCCGCTCGGGGCCCGCGCCGGCCGCGATCAGGTGGTGGGCCAGCCGGTTGGCTCGCGCGTTGAGCTCCGCGTACGTCAGCGCCCGGTCGCCCTCCCGCAGCGCCTCGGCCCGCGGGCTGCGCGCGGCCTGCCGCTCGAACAGCCGCGGCAGC
Source organism: Streptomyces sp. NPDC037271 (assembly GCF_055603605.1). Classification (NCBI taxonomy): domain Bacteria; kingdom Bacillati; phylum Actinomycetota; class Actinomycetes; order Kitasatosporales; family Streptomycetaceae; genus Streptomyces; species Streptomyces sp. NPDC037271. The sequence goes on along the minus strand of NZ_JBVJVN010000017.1, from coordinate 79,711 downwards.
AGCGCCTCGGGGGCGACGGCGGGGGCGGAGGCGAACTCCTCGAGGACCTGCCGGCGTTCCGCGGTGGAGAGGACGCCGATGTCGCCGGTCCGCCGGGCGGGGTCGGCGGCGAAGGCCTCCAGCACCCGCAGCAGGCGGTCGCCCATCGCCTCGACGGTCGACCGGTCGAAGAGGTCGGTGCTGTACTCCAGGCGGCCCGAGACGCCGGCGGCGACCTCGTGTCCCGCGGACCGCTCGTCGAACCCGAACAACAGGTCGATCTTGGTGACGCCCGGGTCCACCTGCTGCGGGGCGGTGGCCAGGCCCGGCAGTTCAAGGGTGGCCTCGGCCGGTGTCTGGACGTCCATCATCACCTGGAACAGGGGGTTCCGGGCGAGCGAGCGCTCGGGGTTGAGGACTTCGACCAGCCGCTCGAAGGGGAGGTCCTGGTGCGCCTGGGCCGACAGTGCCGTCTCCCGGCTGCGGTCCATGAGTTCGGCGACGGTCGGGTTGCCGGAGACGTCGTTGCGGAACACCACGGTGTTGACGAAGCATCCGACCAGTTCGTCCAGCCGCGCATCGCCGCGGCCCGCCACGGCACTGCCGAGCGGGATGTCGTCGCCCGCGCCGAGCTTGCTCAGCAGTACGGCGACCGCGCTCTGCAGCACCATGAAGAGGCTGGCCCGGTGGGTGCGGCCCAGGTCGATGAGCCGCTGGTGCAGTTCGGCACCGATCTCGAAGCGGACGATGTCACCGCGCTGGCTCAGCTCGCTCGGGCGCGGCCGGTCGACGGGCAGGTCCAGTTCCTCCGGCAGGCCGGCCAGCACCCGGGTCCAGTGGGCGAGCTGGCGGCCCAGCGGGCTGTCCGGGTCGCTGTCGTCGCCGAGCACCGACTGCTGCCAGAGGGTGTAGTCGGCGTACTGCACCGGCAGCGGCGCGAAGTCCGGGGCCCGGCCGGCGGTGCGGGCGGTGTAGGCGCGTCCCAGGTCACGCGCGAGAGGGGCGAGCGACAGGCCGTCGGCGACGATGTGGTGCAGGACGACGAGGAGGACGTGCTCCTCGGGGGCGAGCACCAGCAGGCGCGGGCGCACGGCGAGGTCGGTGGTGAGGTCGAACCCCTCGGCGACCACCCCGGCGACGGTGGCGTCCACGGTGTCGGGGTCGGCGGGCAGTTCCACGAGGCGTGCGCGGGTGGCGGCCTCCTCGGGGGTGAGCACGTGCTGGCGGGGCCGTCCGTCGGCCTCCGGGAAGGTGGTGCGCAGGCTCTCGTGCCGTGCCAGGACGTCGGCGAGAGCGGCGCCGAGGGCTGCCTTGTCGAGCCGGCCGGTCAGTTTCAGTGCCAGGCCCATGTTGTAGGCGCCGCTCGGGCCCTGGAGCCGGTTGACGAGCCACAGTCGCTGCTGGGTCAGGGAGAGCGGCAGTTCGGAGGGGCGGTGGGGGGCGGGTTCGAGGGCTCTGCGGCGGTCACCGGCGCCGTCGAGCCGGGCGGCGAGCCCCGCGACGGTCGGTGTCTCGAAGACGGCGCGGATGGACAGCTCCGCGCCGAACGCCTCCCGGATCCGGCCGAGCAGGCGGATCGCGGTGAGCGAGTGGCCTCCCAGGGTGAAGAAGTTGTCGTCGAGGCCCACGCGGGGCACCTTCAGCACGTCGGCCACCAGCCCGCACAGGGTCTCCTCGTGCGGGGTGCCGGGCGCGCGGTACGCCACCGCCTCGGCGGCCGCGGGCCCGCCGGCGTCGTCGTCCGTCCGCGGCGGGGCCCAGCCGGCCGGCGCGGTGAGCGCGACGGAGTCGAGGGGGGCGTCCGGATCCGCGCCGGCCAGCGCGGCGAGGAAGGCGGTGAGGGCCTCGCGGTGACCGGTGAGCGTCTCTTCGGTGTAGAGGTCGGCGTTGGCGTGGAAGTCGATGAGGAATCCGCCGTCGGATGCGCGGTTGTCGACGACCAGCGACAGGTCCTCCTCCGGGCCGATCGAGAAGCCCCGCACGGTGGCCGGGCGGCCGGCGAACACCAGTGGCTCGCCGTACATGACGAAGTTGATCTCCGGGCCCCACAGCCGCTTGCGGTCACCGACCAGGCCGAGGTCGCGGTGGATGTCCTCGTAGCGGTAGCGCTGGTGGCGCAGGGCGCGGTGGATGCCGTCGCTGACCGAGGCCAGGAATTCGGCACTGCTCGTTCCGGGCCGCACCCGCACGCGGATCGGCAGGGCGTTGGAGACCATGCCGGGGGTCCGCCGGGCGGCGGCCCCGGGGCGGGCGGCGGCGGCGAGTCCGACGACGATGTCGTCGGCGCCGGTGAGCCGGTTGAGGTAGGCGGCGAGGCCCGCGACCACCACGGCGGGCCAGCTGACCCGGGTCTCGCGGGCCAGGTCGCGCAGCGCCGACGCGGTGCCGGGGGTGATGTGGCCGGCCTGACGGACGTGGTCGGCCGGCACCCGGGCGGGCCGGCCGGCCAGGCCGGTCGGCGGGGCGACGTCGGCCAGCTCCTCGCTCCAGAAGGCGGCGTCGGCCGCGAACTGGTCCGAACCGCGGTAGGCGGTGTCGAGGTCGACGAGTTCGCGCAGGTTGCCGAAGCCGGCCGGCGCGGGTTCCTCGCCGGCCACCAGCGCCGAGTAGACGGCGGCCACCCGGGACACGATCAGGGACCAGCTGTAGCCGTCGACGAGGACGTGGTGGACCCGGCTGAACCAGGTGTGGCGGTCGTCGGCGAGCTTGACCAGGCCGAAGGTGAACAGCGGCCCGGACGCCACGTCGACCGGCGCCCTCACCCGCTCCAGCATCCACTGCTCGGCAGCGGCGGCGGGGTCCGCCGCACCGCTGACGTCGGGGGTGTGCAGCTGCCAGTCCGGCTCCGCCACCACGCTCTGCACGGGGCCTTCGTCGCCCTCCGCCAGCCGGACGCGCAGCACGTCGGCCTCGGTGACCGTCCGGCGCAGCGCCGTCTCGAACAGGCCCGGGTCGATCTCCCCCGATATCTCAACGCACTCGGCGATGCTGTACATCGGGTTTTCCGGATTCACCTGCTGCGCCAGCCACATTCCGTACTGAGCGGCCGTCAGCGGCAATTGGTGTCCATTCCGATCGGCCATTGCCATTCACTCCGATTGAGTAGATGCGTCGAGACCCGTGAAGAATCGCCTGCCGACAGGGGGCGGCAGTCGCGGCGACCCGGCCCACCCTACGAATGAAATCCCGCCGGTCAGGTGGACTCATGGAAAACTTCGAAGCGCCGGAGAGCCATATCGAAGAATGCTCATCGCGCTGTACAGCAGGGCATTCCAGGTACCCGGAAAGCACCGGGTGCCCCACCTCGGAAGAGGCGGGGCACCCGGGGTGCGCACGGTCGGCCGGGGGGTTACCGCTCCGCGCGCAGGGAGACGGGCAGACTGCTGTACCCGTGCAGGAAGTTCGAGTGGATGGGACGTCCGGGCGAGGTCAGGGCCGCCTCCGCGACATGGGTGCGCAGCGCGCTGAGCATCGCGTGGATCTCCGCCCTGCCCAGGTAGGCCCCGAGGCAGAAGTGCGGTCCGTACCCGAACGAGACGTGCTTGTTGGGTGTCCGGCGCAGGTCGAACACCTCGGGCCGGTCGAAGACGTCCTCGTCGTAGTTGGCGGAGCTGTTCCACAGGGTGACGACGTCCCCGGCACGGATCGTCCGGCCGCCGATCTCCACGTCGGTCAGGGCACGGCGTCCGAAGTGCATGGCCGGGGAGACCCAGCGCAGCACCTCCTCCACCGCGCTCTCCACGGTGACCTCGCCCTCCTTGAGGCGGCGCCACTGATCGGGGTGCTCGATCAGCTCGTGCATCCCGCAGATCATCGACAGCCTGCTGGTCTCGTCGCCGCCGATGATGACGCTGTAGCAGTTGAGCACGATCTCCTGCTCGTTGAGCGGCTCGCCGTCCACGGTGGCCGCGGCGAGCACGCTGACCACGTCGTCGCGGGGATCGTCCCGGCGGTCGGCGGCCAGGTCGGAGAAGTACAGCAGGAGTTCGTTGCGGGCGACCAGCGCCTCCTCCTCCGACTGGCCCTCCTCCTCGGAACTGAGGGCCTGCTTGGTCAGGGACAGCAGGTAGTCCCGGTCGGCGGTGGGCACGCCGAGCAGGTCGGCGATGGTCGCCATCGGGATGTGCTCGGCGACGTCCTGTGCGAAGTCACAGGTGCCGCGTGCCACCGCCTCGCGCACCAGCCGGTCGGCGCGCCGGCGCACCCCCTCGACGACGGGCTCCAGAACACGGGGCGCGAACGCCTTGAGCAGGACGTTGCGCAGTTCCCGGTGGCGCCGTCCGTCGGTGACGGCCAGCATCCGGCCGGCGGCCGAGTCGCCGCCCTCCAGGAGGGTGGCGAGCACGTTGCCCCGCTCGGAGGTGAACCGCTTGTTGTCCCGGTACACCTCCATCACGTCCCGGTAGCGGGACAGGACCCAGAAACCGGGCACGGCACGTCCCCGCACGGGATGCCAGTGGACCGGGTCCTGCGTCCGGAATGCCCGCCAGATGCCGACGAGTTCCTCCTGGCGGTCCAGGAAGGTCCGCGGGTCGGTGAGGTCGATGTCCGTGAGGTCGACGTCGCCCGGGGCCCTGGTGGCGGTGGTCATGCCGCGTCCGCCGTGCGCTGGGTCATGGCCACCAGCACCGTGCGGTCGCCGGTGAAGGGACGGCGGCCGTGCGAGGTGAGGATGTTGTCGATCATCAGCAGGTCGCCGGTACGCCACGGCTCGGCCAGGGTCTTGTCCCGGTAGGCGCCGAGGACGGTGTCGATCTCGTCGCCCGTGATGGGCGTGCCGTCGCCGTAGTAGGCGTTGCGGGGCAGACCGTCCTCGCCGCAGATCTCCAGCAGGCCCTCGCGGACGGCCTCGGGCAGCGCGTGGACGTGGAACAGATGCGCCTGGTTGAACCAGACCTTGCGCCCGGTGACGGGGTGCTCCATGACCGCGGGCCGGCGCTGGCGGGTGCGCAGCACGTCGCCGTCCCACTCGGCCTCGATGCCGTGCTCGGCGCAGTACGCCTCGACCCGGCCCTTGTCGTCGGTCTGGAAGCCCTCCTGCCAGGACAGGCCCATGCCGGTGCGGTAGGTCCGGGTGTAGAGCACGCCCTTGTCCTCGAACCGGCGTACCAGGTCGGCGGGGAGCGCGTCGAGAAGGGCGGCGCTGTCGGCGACCGGGGTCTCCCCGCCGGTCTGCGCGGCGCGCGCGCAGAAGAAGAAGACGTTGTGGGGCCAGTTCTGCGAGTACGCGCTCTCGTTGTGCTGCGGGATCGTCTGTTCCTGCGGGTACTCGGTCGAGGTGTAGACGTTGCCGGTCACCCGGCTGCGCGGGGTGGAGCGCTCGTTGTACTCCAGGCTCGGTCCCCCGCCGATCTCCTCGGCGATCTCGGCCAGTTCGGCCTGCTCGGCGAGCCCGCTCCCCTTCACCATGACGGCGGCGTGCTCGTACATCGTCGATCGCAGCGCCTCCGCGTTGGCGGTGAACCAGCCGCGGTGGTCGCCGCCGGAACGGGGCGTCACCCGTACCAGGTGGGTGCCGTTGTGCTCGACCAGCTCGGTCTCGGCGTCGGTGAAAGGCGTCGTCATCATTCCTTCTCCACGTCCAGGCTGTAGCCGTTGATGCTCGTGTGGTTGACCGGGTCGCCGGCCGCGTATTCGTAGGGGTTGAGGAAGGGTCCCGACGACACCGGGGCGGAGAACCGCCCGAAGGAGGGGTTGTACACGCGGGTGTCGAGGACCACGTTGTAGAGGGCTCCGGCATGCTCGGTGCCCACCTGGTACCGGCCGAGCCATCCGTAGTCGAAGTCGCCGGGCATGTTGTCCGGCACGCCCCGCGGGTCGACGGTGCCGTCGGCGGTCACGGGCTCGCCGTTCAGGTTGTAACGGTGGAGGTCCCCGCGCTGCCGGCCGTCGTCGCCGGTGACGAGGAAGACGTCACCGCGGACCGTGGGGTGGCTCCACGTCGTGGGTGTGGCGCCGTCCCGGCCGGCGTCCACGGTCAGCACCACTCCGCCGGGCAGGCCGACGACCCGGTTCAGCAGCCGCCCGTCGCCGTCGAGCACCAGGTCGGGAGCGGCCTCGGCCATGTCGGTGTGCCCGTAGCGCAGGTGCCGGGTGCCCTGTGCCGTGGTGGTGGTGCGGGCCATCACGTGGTCGGCGATGTCCTTGCTGTACGTCACGTCGGCGTCGCCGGCGCCCGCGCCGGTGAGACGGGCGCCGAGGTAGCGCTCCGCGGCGTCGGGACGCTGCGTCACCCGCGTGCCGTCGGCCCGGTACCCGGTGAGGTGACCGTTGAGGGCGTAGTCCGGGCCGGTGACGGCGTGGTCGCCGGTGGTGGCGAGCAGCCGGTCGGCGTCGTCGTAGCAGTAACCGGTGACCGTCGTGCCGCGGGCGGTGCGGTCGGTGAGGCGGACGACGTTGCCGTTGGCGCCGGCGTCCGGCCGGGTGCCGCTCGGGCAGTCGTCGGCCGCCCGGGAGGTGAAGTCGCGGACGTACTCGTGTCCCGTGGTCCAGGCGCGCACCAGCCGCCCGGCCGTGTCGTAGACGAAGTCGGGGCCGCCGGGGCGTCCGTCGGCGCCCGCGACGGTCTCGTCCACGACGGTGCCGGACCGGGACCGGGTCACGCCGGTGTTCCTGCCGGTGCCGTCGGCGAGCGTCCAGTTCTTGGCGGTGATCCGTCCGGCGGCGTCGCGCTCCACGGCGAGCCGGGTGCCGTTGGCGTAGCGCACGCCCTTCAGCCCGCCCGCGGCGTCGTACTCGGCCGTGGCCAGCCGCCTGCCGTCAAGGACGACGGTGCCGACGCGGCCGGCGGCGTCACGACGGAACTTCGTGACCTGGGGCGCGTCGCCCGCGGACGGCGGGGTCACCGTCTCGAGCACGACGCGGCCGGCCCGGTCGTAGGCGGTCCGGGTGCGGGTGCCCTGGCCGTCCGTGTAGTCGACGGTGCGGCCGAGCAGGTCGACGGTGCGGGTCATGGTGTGGTCGTGCTGGGTGGCCCGCAGCGTCAGCGGGTCGCCGCCGTGGCTGTTGTCGTAGGTGACGCTCCAGGCGGGCAGGTTGGCGTTGCCCGGCATGGACATCCTGCTGATGACACCGCGCTCGTCGTACTCGACGCAGGTCCATTCGGGGCCGCCGAAGTTGACCGCGACGGGCAGGCCGCGAGCGCCGAAGACGAACCTCTCGACGCGGGCGGCGCCGTCGGCGCCGGCGGGCAGTGCGATGGACTCGGGCAGTCCGCGTTGCGGCGCGGGGTCGTTCTCCTCCGTGCAGGGGTTGTCCGCGCTCTCCGCGCTGCCGTAGTAGGTGAAGGTCTTCCGGGTGCCCGCCGGGCTGGTCTCGGCGACCGGGCGGAACGCCTCGTCGTAGGTGTAGCCGGTGGCGAGGGCGAGACCGTCGGGGTCGGTCACCACGGCGGACGGGAGGCCGAGTTCGTCGAGGCGGGTCTGCGTGGTCAGCGGCGGCACGCCGTCGGAGTCCGCACGGACGGTGGTGAGACCGGTGGCGCCGACTCGGGTGGTCTGCGCCGGGACTCGGGCGCAGCCGTCGGGGGCCGGGCTGATGAGGCGCAGATCGGCGCCGAAGCACTCGCGCGGTCCGGGGCCGTAGGAGCCGGACGGCATGCCGGTCTCGTCGTAGACGGTCGTGCTCGTCCGCCCGGCCGGGTCGGTCCGCGACCGCGGGCGGCCGTCCTCGGTCCAGGTGTAGCGGGTGGTGCGGCGGGTGGCGTCGGTGTCCGTCGCGAGCCGGCCGGCGGCGTCGAAGGTGACCCGGCGCGCCCAGCCCTGCGGCGTGGTGACTCCCGCGACCTCGACCTCGGTCCCCCGTGCCGCGATGGCGTAGGAACGCATCGGCCGGAGTGCGGACCCGGCGTCGGTGCCGTCCGGCACGGGTCCGGTGACACGGGAGACGACGGGGGTGTCCCCGCGGTAGGCGACGCGGTACTGGGCGGCGGCGGTGTCGCGGCCGGTGCCGGCCGCGATCCAGTCCATGACCAGCGGCGGGCGCACCGTGGTGAGCCGGTGGTCGGCCGTGTACCCGAAGTCCGTCACCTCCGCACCGGGGTTGACGACGCGGACGAGTTTGCCGTCGCGGTAGTGCAGCTGGGTGGTGCCGGCGCCGGGCACCCGGACGGCGCACACGTACCCGGCCGGCGCGTTGTGATCGGCGCAGGCCTCGTCGCCCGCGTAGCGGAAGGTGAGCCCTTCCTCCTCGGCGGCGTCGATCGCCGCGGCCTGGCCCTCGGGGACGGCGGCGGGGACCGCGTCGGCGCCGTCCTCGCCGGCGTCGCCGGCGCGGTCGCCCCGTTCTGCCCGGTCTCCGGGCGTGGGGAAGGCGGCGGAGCCGGAGGGGGCAGGCCCGGGGGCGGTGGGCCCGGAGGCCGCGGCCCCGGCGGGCGCCTGCCCTGCGGTCGTGGCCCCGGCGGGCGCCTGCCCCGCGCGCGTGGCGGCCGGTGCCGCCGCTCCGGGCGTCGTGGGCGCGCCGGCGGTGGAGGCCGCGGCGGGAGGCGTCGCGTCGGGGGTGACCGTCCAGCCGGGCGGGAGCACGGCGCCGGACGGCTGCAGCCAGGAGGCGGGGACGGGGGCGGCGTGGCGGCCGGCGGCGGCCCACAGGGTGACCTGGCCGCCCTGCTCCGGGCGGCGGTACTCGACGGTGATCCGGTGGGCGGTTCCGGCCTTCAGCCGGACGTTTCGCCCGTACACCGGCCCGTCCTCACCGGCCCGGTCGCCCTGCCAGTCGTCCAGGAGCGGCTTTCCGTCGACGAGGACGCGCAGTCCGCCGTCGTAGGTGCCGCCGAGGCGGTACGTGCCGTCGGCGGGAACCGACAGCCGTCCGCTCCAGCGCACCCGGAACCCGGCGCCGGGCTCGGCGTCCGGGTAGGGGGCGCCGCCGCCCCAGCGGAAGTCGACGCGGGCGTCGGTGCGCACCTCGGCCGGCTCGGCGGCCTCCCCGATACGGGCCTCGTCGTCGCCCGCGTAATAGGAGCCGGTCAGTCCGCCGACGGTGGCGGCGCCCTGCGCGTCGAAGCTGAACGTGGCGCCGAGGTCGCCCGAACCGGTGGGCACCTGGGCGGTGTTGACGGAGGTGGTGACGTTGCCGGTGGCGAGGTCGACGGTGACCGGGCCGAGGCTGTCGACGGGAACGGGGCCGCCCGCCTCCTGTGCGCCGAGCAGTCGGCGAACGGTGAGGGTGCGGGCCTCGGCGTCCTTGCCGACGCGGCCGGCGGCGTCCTTGGTGCGTACCGTCCAGTGGTAGCGGCCACCGTCCTTCAGCAGCCCGGCAGGAACCTGCCACCGGGGCGACCGGATCCAGCCGGACGAGGTCACCTGCCCGGTGCGCGCGCCGTCACCGCTGCCGATGACGAACTCGTAGGCGCGCGCCCCGCGTTGCCGCTCGGCGGACAGCCAGGGCCGGGCACCGGTGACGGCGGCACCGTCGGCGGGCGCCAGCACGGCGGGCCGGGCGCCGCTGCCGTCGGACGGCGTGGCGGCCGTGTCGAAGTCGCCCTCCGGCCATGCGGGCCGGTTGGGCGATCCGGGATCGGCGGGCAGCAGTGGCACCCGGGTGGCGTCACCTCGCGCCGCGGCCTCGGCCGCCGCCGGGGGGACAGCTCCCAGCAGGGTGAAGGACAGAGCCGTCGCCGCGGTCGCGGCGGTCCATCCGAGTCTCTTGGTGTGAGCCATGCTCAATCACCGCTCCAAAGAGGGAAGAAGCGAGAAGAAGGGGGGAAGGCGGCGCGCGGCGGCGCTCGGGTACTGCCGTCCCGATCCTGTCAGTGGCCGGATCGGGGCCCCAGTCCGCAGAGAATCTTTGAATACGCTCCGGTGGCTGCCCGTCGGCCCGTCCAACTACGGTGCTGTCCGTGACCATTCGTATTCTTCTCGCCGACGACCAAGAGTCGGTACGCATCGGATTCCGCCTGATCCTGGACTCCCAGCCGGACATGGAAGTCGTCGGGGAGGCGGAGGACGGACGGCAGGCGGTGGATCTGGCCGAGCGGCTCAAGCCGGACGTGGTGCTCGCCGACATCCGCATGCCCCGCATGGACGGTCTCGAGGTGACCCGGCGGCTGGCCGGCCCCGAGGCCGCGAACCCGGTGCGCGTCGTGGTGGTGACGACGTTCGGGCTGGACGAGTACGTCCACACCGCACTGCACAACGGTGCCTGCGGGTTCCTGCTCAAGCGCTCGGGCCCGACCCTCCTGGTGGAGGCCGTACGGGCGGCGATGGCCGGCGACACCCTCATCAGCCCCTCGCTGACGGTGAGCCTGCTGCAGAATCTGCAGGGCGCGAACCGGCCCAGTGCCGCGCGGCCGCTGGAGTCGCTGACGGAGCGGGAGACGGAGATCGCCCGGCTGGTCGCCAAGGGACTGACGAACGCCGAGATCGGCGCGGAGCTGTTCATCTCGGCCGGTACGGCCAAGACGCACATCGCCAACATCCAGCGGAAACTGGACGCCCGCAACCGGGTGGGCATCGCCGCCTGGGTGTGGGGCAACGGCCTGGCCCAGAACTGACCGTACGGAATCCGGCCGGCGCCGGCCCCCTCCGCCGGGGCCGGAGCCGGCCGGGTCAGGCCGGCGCACAGACGTCTTTCATACTGTCGATCAATGCGAGTACCGCCCGCGCCGAGGGCAATATCATCCGGCCTTCGCGGGTGAGTCTCGCGCCGGTCGAATCGCGGGTGAAGAGTTTGATACCCAGTACCTGTTCGAGGCACTTGATCTGGTAACTGATGGCCGGTTGTGAATATCCGAGCACCCTGGCGGCCTGGTCCATACGCCCGATCTCTGCCACGGACACGAAAGCACGGAACTCACGCTCGTGCATCACTCCCCCTGTCTGTCTGGTGGAACACAAGCGGCTCCGACGGGCCTCCGCGCGGTGGCGCCGGATTCCGTCGAAATGCGCTTCCATGTCAGCCGACTTGGTCTGAAGAGGCAATGAACGGTGCAGGAAGCTGCAAACGGGGGACGTGCCACGGACAGCATCGAGCCCGGTTTCCCCCGCAGTAGGGGGAAACCGGGCTCGTACGGGTGCCGTGCGGTCAGCCGTGGTTGACGGCCGCGAGGACGTTGAGCCGCGCGCCGCGCCGGGCCGGGGCGATCGAGGCGATGACCCCGACGACCGCCGCGCCGACCAGGTAGGCGGCCATCTGCCCCCACGGGAGGGAGAGCCGGGTGACGCCCTGGTCCTCCATCGCGTGGGAGACGGCGAGGCCGAGCACTCCGCCGACCGCGATGCCGAGCACGGCGCCGAAGAGCGAGATCACCACCGACTCGGTCATGATCATGCGCCTCGTCTGTCCCCGGCTGAGCCCGATGGCGCGCAGCGCGCCCATCTCGCGGGTCCGTTCCAGGATGGAGAGGGCCAGGGTGTTGACGATGCCGAGGATCGCGATGAGCATCGCCACGCCCAGCAGTGCCTGGACGATCGCGAGCATCATGGCGAACCCGCCGCTGAACTCCTCGATGACGTCCTCCCGGGTCTGCACCGTCACCTCGGGGCTGTCCTTCAGGAGCGTCTCGATGCGCGACCGCACCTCGGACTCGTCGGCGTCGCCCGCCAGCTGGAAGTAGGCCTGCGAGGGCTGTCCGGTGCGGAAGCCGGCCTCGGCGTCCGCCCACGGCACGACCATGCCGTTGACGAGGGTGGAGTTGGCGAAGAGGCCACCGACCCGGTAGGTGCGCTCCTCGCCGCGCTGGAGCTGGAGGCGGACGGTGTCGCCGACCTTCAGTCCGCGCGCCTCGGCCGTGCTCGTGTTCATCACCACGGTCCCGGCGGCCAGGGTCTCGACGGAACCGCCGGCGGACCGCAGGCCGAGCACCTCGCGCGCGGCGTTCCAGTCCCGCCAGGCGGCGACCGGCTGGTTCTCCTTGCCGACGGCGGCGGTGTCCATCACCGCGGCGGCCAGGTGGCGGACCCCGGGCACCTCGGCGATCCGGTCCAGGGCGGCCGGCTCGATGGACGCCGAGTTGGCCGAACCGGCCTCGCCCATGGCCACCAGGTCGGCCTTCAGGTCCCGCCGGATGTCGTGGGTGACGCTGTCCTCCGAGGATGCGGCGACCGTGCTGATGGCCGTCACCAGCGCGACCCCGATCATCATGGCCAAGGCCGTGATGGCGGTACGGCGGGGGTTGCGGGCGGAGTTGCCGCGGCCCAGCCGCCCGGGCACCGAGCGGGCGAACACCGCTCCGAGCAGGTGGACGGCGGGCCGGCTGATCAGCGGGGTGAGCAGGACGACGCCGATGAACGCGGGAAGGAGGCCGAGCAGGATGAGGTTGGCCCCGTCGGAGGACAGGGAGCCCGCGACGAGCAGCAGTACACCGAGGCCGAGGAGGATTCCGCCGGTCCAGGTCTGCTTGCGGTGCCGGCCCTCCGGTCCCGCCGACGCCCTGATCACCGAGATGGGCGCGACCTTGGAGGCCCGCAGTGCCGGGAAGAGGGCCGCCAGCATGGTGGTGAAGACGCCCACCGCGAACGCGGTGACCACGGCGCTGGCCGGGATGCCGAGCGAGGCCACCTCCAGGCCGTCGGTCGAGCCGGCCAGCAGGTTGGAGCCGAGCGCACCGATACCGATGCCGGCCGCCAGCCCCAGGGCGGAGGAGACCAGGCCGACGACGAACGACTCGAGGAGCACGGAGCCGATCATCTGCTTGCGGCTGGCGCCGAGGGCGCGCAGCAGGGCCAGTTCCCGCAGGCGCTGGGCGACGATGATGGAGAAGGTGTTGATGATCAGGAAGACCCCGACGAGGACGGCCACACCGGCGAAGCCGAGGAGCACCGTGCTCATCATGTCGAGGATGCCGCGTGACTTGTCGGACGCCTTCTCCGCGAGCTCACGCCCCGTCAGCACCTCGTAGTCGGCGCCCAGTTTTTTGCCGAGCGAGGCGGCCACGGTCTCGGCGGAAGCACCCGCGGCGAGGCCGACCCGCACCCCGGAGAAGCCCCCCGCGCCGTCGAGCATCAGCCGCTGGGCGACCGGCTCGCTGAACACGACCGTCTGCTCGCCGCCGATGGAATCGCGGTCGCCGGAGTATCCGAAGACACCCGACACGGTGAAGTCCTGCCGCGGCTCGTTGGTCAGCACGCCGATCCGGTCGCCGACCTTCAGGTCCGCCTCCCGGGCGAGGCCGGCGTTGACGGCGACCTCGCCGTCGGTGCGCGGCTCGTGGCCCTCACGGAGTTTGATCAGATCGCTCTCCCCGCGCCAGCTGCCGCCGTAGCGGGGACCGCCGGTGCCGGGGACGACCTTGCCGTCCTTGCCGATGGCGCGGGCGCCCTCGGCGAGGACCAGGCCGCCGGCCCGGTCGACGCCTTCGACACGGGAGACCGTCTCGACCAGTGCCGGGTCCACCGGCGGTACGACGGCCGGGTCGTCGGCGGTCTGCGCCTCGACCTTGGGCTTGCGCTCCACGTACAGGTCGATGTCCTCGTACGCGCCGCTGAACTGCGCGTCGACGGAACGGTTGAGGGTGTCCTTGATGACCATGGCGCCGGACACGAACATCACGGCGAGCACGATCGCGAGGCCCGACAGGACCAGGCGCAGCTTGCGGGAGAGCAGGCTCTTGAGGGTCGCGGTCAGCATCACGCCACCCGCACCCGGGAGTCGAGGTTGCGCATCTTGTCGAGGACCGCGTCGGCGGTGGGCTCGCGCAGTTCGTCCACGATCCGGCCGTCGGCGAGGAAGACGACACGGTCCGCGTAGGACGCGGCCCGCGGGTCGTGCGTGACCATGACAATCGTCTGGCCGAGAGTGCGCACGGAGTCCCGCAGGAACTCCAGCACCTCGGTGCCGGAGGCGGAGTCCAGGTTGCCGGTCGGCTCGTCCGCGAAGATGACCTCCGGCTGGGAGACCAGGGCGCGGGCGCAGGCCACGCGCTGCTGCTGGCCGCCGGACAGCTGGGTGGGCCGGTGGCCGAGCCGCTGGCCGAGGCCGACCGTGTCGACGACCCGGTCGAACCAGTCCTTCGACGGCTTGCGGCCGGCGATCGCCAGGGGCAGCAGGATGTTCTCCTCGGCCGTCAGCGTCGGCAGCAGGTTGAACTGCTGGAAGATGAAGCCGATCCGATTGCGCCGCAGCAGCGTCAGCTTCTTGTCCGACATGTCGCTGACCCGGGCGTCACCGATGTAGACCTCGCCCTCGGTGAGCGTGTCGAGGCCGGCCAGCGTGTGCATGAGCGTCGATTTCCCGGAGCCGGACGGCCCCATGATCGCCGTGAATTCACCGGCGGTGAATTCGACGTCCACACCACGCAATGCCGCGACTTGCGCCTCCCCTTCGCCGTACAGTTTCGTCACCCCGACAGCTCGGGCGGCGACCTGTCGCTTCGTCGAAGCCGAAATGGTCGCGGTCATGACTCACACTCCCCACAAGGGTTCTGAGATCGGATGGTTCATAAGCGGGTCACTGTGCACCGTGCCCGGCCGTGGACAAGAACCTACGAGCGGACCCGCTCGGGCCACATCCACCAAACGGCATAGATGGTCTCCCGGTCCGACCCCCTGTTCCGAGCGCAGATCGAACTCTTGAAACCAGCACTGCGCCGAACGGCAGAGCCCGCCTAGCGTGCTGGACCGAACGGGGTACTCCCGGCTCGGCGGCACGGAGGTCGGACATGACAGCCACGCGGACCCTCTCCAGGTTCTGGATGCTCACCAACGAGTTCACCCAGAATCCCTATCCGGTGCTCGAATACGTGCGGCGGGAATGCCCGGTGCGCGAACTCGCCTTTCCGGACGGCGGACGGGCCTTCGTGGTGACCCGCTACGAGGACGCGAAGGCCGCGCTCGCCGATCCGCGGCTCAGCCGGGACATCCACGTTCACTACCGGCTGATGTCCGAGCGCACCGGGCGCACCATGAACCCGCCGCCCGAGGAGGCCAACCACCTCGCGAACCTGGAGCCGCCACGGCACACACCGCTGCGCCGGGCGATCAGCTTCGCGTTCACCCCGCGCCGGGCGGAGGCCCTGCGGCCCCGGGTGGAGGTGATCGCCGACAGCCTCCTCGACGCACTGCCCACCGGTGCCGGCGCCGATCTGGTCGCCGGATACGCCGATCCCCTGCCGGTCATCACCATCGCCGAGCTGATGGGCGTGCCCTCCGACCGGTGGCCGGACTTCCTGCGGTGGTCGGCCGCCCTGCGCACGTACTCGCCGACGGACGGCTCCGGCGCCCTGGACCGCAACATCCGTGAGCTGTCCTCCTACATGTCGGAGCTGATCGCCCGCAAGGAACGGGAACGGGGCGACGACCTGCTCTCCGCGCTCATCCACGCCGATCCGGAACGCCGGCTCACCAGCACCGAGATCCTGTCCACCGGGTTCGCCCTGATGACGGGCGGCAACGACACCACCGCGAGCCTGGTCGGCGGGGTGCTCGCCGCGCTGCTGACGCATCCCGCCGAGCGGGAGCGGCTGATGTCGGAGCCGGGCCGGTGGGGCAAGTCGATGGACGAGCTGATCCGGTACGTCGGCCCGATCAGCAACGCGCTGCAGCGCGTCACGACCGAGCCGGTGGAGCTGGGCGGGGTGACCATCCCGGCCGGTGAAGTGGTCGTCATCTGCGTGATGTCGACGAACCGGGACACCGGGCAGTTCCCGGACCACCCCGGCGAACTGGACCTGGACCGGCCCAAGCCGGCGCACCTCAGCTTCGGGCACGGCATCCACTACTGCTCCGGCGCACACCTGGCCAAGGTGATCACCGAGATCGCCGCCCGCCGGCTCTTCGAGCGGTTCCCCGACGCCCGGCTGGCCGTCGACCCCGCCCGTCTGGAGTACCAGCAGAACGTGGTCGTACGCCCGTTGAAGGCCCTGCCGGTCCTGCTGCGTCCGTGAGACCCGGGCGACGCGCCGCTCACTCCGGGCGGCGCATCGCCGTGTAGAGCGCCCGCAGGATGAGGATCGCGCTCACCGCGAGCACGTGGTAGCCGACCAGCGGGTACAGCTCCAGCTGGCGGGTCACCCGGGGTCCCTTGCCGGTGCCGAACACCACCAGCATCACCCCCATCAGCCCGGTGCAGCAGGCCATCAGGCTGACGGTCACCTGGTGGATGAGTCCGGAGACGAACCGCCGCTCCCGCTCGTCGGCGAGCAGCCGGATCCGCACCCCGAGCCGGCCCTCCTCCAGTGAGGCGCTGATCCGCTCCGCCCGTCGCGGCAGCCTGCGCAGCATGGGCAGCACGTGCAGCAGTTCCTGGGCCGCTCCGTGCATCAGGGCCGACACCGTCGTCGTACCGGAATCACCGGCCCCGCCGTACGCCTTCGACGCGCCGGGCCTCAACCGGTCGGTGAGCATGCCGACGGCGAACGCGCGTGCCTCCTGCAGAAGGTTGAAGGACGGTGCGATCCGGGTGAGGGTCCCCTCGATGGTGGCGAGCGCCCGGAACACCGCGGCGACCTCCGGGGGCACCGCCAGGCCGAACTGCGCCAGCATCCGGAACAGGGCGGTGAACATCTCGGTGTCGGGCTGCGCGTCCACGCCCAGGTGCCGGGCCATGAACCGGGCCAGCTCCCGCTCCAGCAGCGGACCGGGCAGCAGTTCCTCGTGCACGGTCGCGCGGGTGCCGAGCAGGGTGAGCAGCGCGTCGTGCAGCCCGGCGGGGTCGCCCCGGTCCACGGCGACCAGGAGCTCACGGATGGCGCTCTGCGCGGAGGGGTCGATGCGCCCCACCGAGCCGAAGTCGATCAGCCCGATCCGCCCGTCCTCCAGCAGCAGCATGTTGCCCGGGTGCGGGTCGGCGTGGAAGACGCCCACCCGCAGGATCTGGTGGAGCATCGAGCGCAGGGCGGTGCGGGCCAGCGCCTCCCGGTCGCGGCCCGACTCGTCGGCGACCGCCGCCGCCCGGTCGAAGGTGACACCCTCCAGCCACTCCTGCACCAGGACCCGCGCCGAGGTGTACTCGTAGTAGACGTGCGGGATGCGCACCCGGGCGTCGCCCTCGCGGCCTCCGGTGGCCTTGGCGATGGCGCCCGCGTTGCGCGCCTCGATACGGAAGTCGAGCTCCTCGCGCACCGACCCGGCGAAGCCGTCGCTCAGCTCGCGCAGACCGAAGGCCTGCGCGGCACGCACCCGGCTCTGCAGACTGCGGCTGACCGCGAGGACGATGTCCAGGTCCCGCTCCACCACTTCGCGGATGCCGGGCCGCTGGATCTTGACCACGACGGTGGGTCCGCCGCGCAGCCGCGCCCGGTGCACCTGGGCGATGGAGGCGGCGGCCAGCGGCTCGTGCTCGATGCTCTCGAACACCTCGGCGACCGGCCTGCCCAGCTCCTTGCGCAGCACCGCCTCGACCTCCGGCCAGGGTGCCGGGGGCACATCGCTCTGCAGCCTGCTCAGTTCGTCGATGAAGTGGGGCGGCAGCAGATCGCGCCGGGTGGAGAGCACCTGCCCGAACTTGATGAGAGCCCCGCCGCACTCCTCCACGGCGCGGCGCGCCGACCGGGCGGACTGCTCCCCGTACGGCCCGGGCCGCATCGCCCGGTCCCAGCCGGCCCGGCCACGCAGTACCCAGCCCAGTCCGTTGCGCATGAGGATGCGGCTGATCTGCGCGTAGCGGCGGGCACGTCGCATCCGGTCCCCGAGGCCGCGGGCCGCCTGCAGGGGCCGGGCCCAGGTGCCGTAGGGCACGAAGACCTCCAGGGCCACCAGGGTGGCCATCGCCGCGAACAGCGCCAGCGGTATCTGGATGGTCGACAGGGCCCCGAGGTCGTCGTCGCGGCTCCCCGGGACCTGCCCGTAGACGAAGAGGCTGGCCACGCCCACCAGGCCGGCACCGAGCGCGCGCAGCGGGGCGACGGTGACCCCGAGAAGCCGGCGCGACGCCGTGGAGACGCCGAACGCGAGGACGGCCAGCAGGACGGTGGCGATCAGGGCGACGAGGAGAGTGAGGGACACGTCGCCGAATTCACCTTCAGCCAGTAATGCCATGAAACCGCTCCCTGGGGTAGGTCGCGGGTCACCCTAGGCCGAACTCGCCCCGCCCCGGCGTCCCGTGGCAGCTTCATGCAGCCCCGGTGCGCAGCCGCCGGTCGCGCCCGCGGCCACGCCGCCGGCTGCCCGGCGCCGCGGGTCTGTACGGAATCTGTATCCGAGCTTGCACGCCCCTGTACCCGGGGGCGGAGAAGGGCGCGGCAATTCGTATACCGGCTCCTCCGAATCTGTCGTCACGGCCCACGAAGGCCGGGACCGACACAGAGGAGGAGCCATGCGCGACGATCACGGATCCGCTGCCGGGGTTCAGGATCCGCTGCAGTTCCTGAACGAGATCGAGCAGCGTGCGGCGGCGTGGGCCGGCGTCGGCCTGGAGCCGCCGCAGGACGGTCCGGTACCCAGGGCCCGGCTCCTCGCGGAGTACGTCAACGCGCTCACCGAGCTGATGGCACGACGTACCGTCGAGCCCCCCGCGGAGATGTACACCTTCGACGAAGGGCACGCGGGCGGCTGCGGCTGACGGCACGGCAGGCACCGGTGGGCCGTCCCGGCGCTGCGGACCGCCCACCGGAGATGCGCGGTCGCCGGCCCCTTGCGTGGGGGCGTGCCGAAGGGGCGGTCAGGCCGCGGCGAGCGTGTGACCGTGGGAGCGGCGGGCGAGCAGGCGCGCGAGCGGCGGAAGCCGGTAGGACGGCCAGTCCCCGCCGTCGGCGTCCTCGGCCTCCAGCAGCCCGGCGTCGGCCAGTTGGCCGAGGGCGTCCTCGGCATCGTCCGCCCCGGTGCCCAGCACGAGGGCGGCGTCGGCGGCGGTCAGCCGTCCCGCGCCCGAGGCGGCGAGCGCCGTGAACGCCGCGGCGAGGGACGCGGGCAGCGTGTCCCGTACGGCGCTGAGGCCTGCCGCCACGTCGAGACTGCCCAGGCGCAGCTCGGCCAGCCGGCGCTCCTCCGGCTGCAGACGGGCCACCAACCGGGCGACGGACCACTGGGGGCGCGCCGCGAGGCGGGCCGCGGCTGTGCGCAGCGCCAGCGGGTTGCGGTCGCACAGCTCGGCGAGGCGCACCGTGGCCTGGGGCTCGGCGACGATGCGCGGCCGGCCCGCGACGGCGGCGAGCAGGCGCACCGCGTCGGCCGGCGCCATCTGCCCGAGCCGCACCAGGCTGGTGCCCTCCAGGGAGGCGAGCGGGGCACGGACGCCGGTGACTACGGTGCGGCAGGCTCCGCCGCCGGGGAGCAGCGGGCGTACCTGGACGTCGTCCACCGCGCCGTCGAGGACGACCAGCATGCGCCGGCCCGCCGACACGGTGCGGTAGAGGTGGACGCGTTCGTCGAGTCCGGCGGGCAGGTCGCCGGCGCCCAGGGCACGCAGGAACCAGCCGAGGATCTCGCGGGGGCCGCCGCGCACGGCGGCCGGGGAGCCGAGGTCGGCGTAGAGGTGACCGTCCGGGAAGGCGTCACGGCACTGCTCGGCGGCCCGGCGCGCGAGCACGGACTTCCCGGTCCCCGGTGCACCGGTCACCACCACGTCGCGCCCGCCCAGCAGCGCACCGGCCACCTGTGCCACCTCGGCCCGCCGCCCGGTGAAGTCACCGGGGGGCGCGGGCACCTGAGCCGGCACGGGCCGGGCGTCCCCGCCGTGTGCGGGGCCCGCGGCGGGGGCGGGCGGGGCATGCGCCGCGGTCCCGGCGCCGCCGGCCGCCGTGGGTGCCGTGACCGCCGTGGGTGCCGTGACCGCCGTGGGTGCCGGAGAGACGGGAGGGGCAGGAGGCGCGGGAGCGGCGGATGGGGGCGGCAGGGTGGCGGTGAGTATCCGCTGGTGCAGGGTGCGCAGGTCAGGGCCGGGGTCGATGCCGAGGTCGTCGGCGAGCAGGCGGCGGCCCTCCTCGTAGACCGCCAGCCCGTCCGCCTGGCGGCCGCAACGGTACAGCGCGGTCATCAACTGGCCCCTCAGCCGCTCGCGCAGCGGGTACCGGTCCACCGCGCGGGTGAGGGCCGGCACCGACTCGGCGTGCCGGCCGAGGGCCAGCGCGGCCTCGGCGTGCTGTTCCACGACGGCGAGCCTGGCCTCCTCCAGACGGGGCCCCTCGGCCGCGGCGAAGCGCTCGGTCACGCCGGTCAGCACGGGCCCGTTCCACAGCGCGAGGGCGGCCGCGAGACGGCGTTCGGCCTCGGCGTGCCGGCCCGCCGCCAGATCGGCGGCCCCGGCCTCGCGGAGCTCGCGGAAGGACGCCCAGTCGAAGGAGGCGTCACCGATGTCCATGCGGTAGCCCTGGCCACTGCGCTCCACGACGACCGTGTCGCCCAGTCCGGTGCGCAGCCGGGACACATAGGTGTACAGCTGCTTGGTGCTGGTGGCCGGCGGGTCGCAGTCCCACAGCAGCGTGGTGAGCCGCTCGTCCGGGACCACCCTGCCCCGGGCCAGCAGCAGGGCGGCCAGCACGGTGCGCTGCTTGCCGCCGCCGAGCGCGACCGGCCGGCCTTCGCGCTCGGCCGACACGAAGCCGAGAATCCGGAAGTCCATGTCGCCCTCCTGCGGCAGGCCCGGTGCGGTCACCGGGCGGACTCCGCAGCACGCTAGGGGGCGGGGCTTCCGTAGCGGCATCGGTGCGATTTCGCCCCCGCGAAAGCGATGCGAAACCGCCGGAGAAAGGCGGCTTCGTACCTTCGTTGTGCACCGCGGCTCTCCGGCCCGCGGGTCACCCGCTCAACGCTCGTCCCCGGGAGGGCACATGCACGGCATTCGCACCGCTCCGGCCAGGCTCGTCGCAACGACGGGCGCTGCCCTCTGGCTGGCGGTGGCCGGCGCGGGCACCGCCCACGCGCTGGCTCCGCTCTCCATGTCCGCCCACGCCGGCGCCGACGACCCGTGGACGGCCGCCCAGCTGGGCGACGACCCGTGGACGGCCGCCCCGCTGGGCGACGACCCGTGGACGGCCGCCCTCAACGGGGACGACCCCTGGACCTGACCTCTCTCCCGACGGTGCCGGGACGGCACGGCGGGAGCCCTCACGGCCGCACCATGCCGAACAACCCGTCCATGTCGAGCGGCCCGGACCGCGACAGCAGATCCAGCAGGTGCGTCGTGCGGTCGCGCCAGGACTCGACGCCCACCTCGACGAAGAGGTCGGCGGCGATCTTGAAGCAGTCCGCCGCGCTGTCACGGTCGCCCCGCAGGGCCCGCACACAGCCGAGCACGGTTCCGGCCCGCGCCTCGAGGAAGCGGTCGGGCACGTCGGCAGCCGCCGTGAGCGCCTCCTCCAGCACCTCCTCCGCCTGCGCGATCCGGTCCTGCCGCCACAGCGCCTCGCCCAGCGTGCGCAGCGCATGGGTCTCACCGCGCCGGTCCCCCGTGGCGCGCACCAGTTCCAGGGCGCGCCGGCAGACCTCCTCCGCCCGCTCGCCGTCCCCCTGGTGGATCAGCACCTCGGCCAGCCGCACCGAGCTCTGCGCCTCCCCGCGGGCCGTGCCCAGGCCCCGGCTCCGGGCCACCGCCTCCGACGACAGCAGGAAACTCGCCTGTGGCCGGCCCCGCTCCAGCTCGATCTGCGCGAGCAGGCCCAGGACGTGGGCCTCGGCGTAGCGGTCGCCGGTGCGGCGGAACAGCTCCAGGGAGCGGTGCGCGAGGTCCCGCGCGGTGTGCAGGTCCCCGCGGTGCCGCTCGCACAGGGCCAGGTTGCGCAGGACCAGAGCGCGTCCCTTGTCCTGCCCGGTCTCCCCGAACAGCCGTAGCGCGTCCACCAGATGGCCGAGGGCGGCGTCGTACGCCCAGACGACGATCTCCAGGGTACCGAGGGAGTGCAGCATGGCCGCCTCACCGAGCCGGTCGCCGGCCCGGCGGGCGGCGGACAGCGCGCGGTCGGCGCAGTAGCGCCAGTCCTCCAGGTAGTCGCGGTTCTGGAAGAGGGTGACGCTGGTGAGTGCCAGGTCCCAGGCGTGCGCCGCCTCGCCCTCCCGGGCCAGCTGGTCGACCAGTCCGGTGATGGAGCCGCGCTCGCTGTCGAACCACTCCATGGGGTTCTCCAGCAGGCTGTCCACCAGGTGGTCCGGCAGCTCGTGCAGCGGCGCCGGGCCGTGGACGAGGGTGAAGTCCCCGCCGTACACGCGCCGGTGGGCGGCGGAGGCGAGGGCGAGCCAGGCTCCCGCCGCCCGGCGCAGCGCGCCGCGCCGCTCCTCCTCCGGGTCCTCCGCCAGGGACAGCTCCCGCGCGAACAGCCGGGGCAGGCCCTGGAAGCGGTACCGGACGTGCCCGGTGGCCGAGGAGGACGGGATCAGCAACTGCGCGTCGACGAGTTCCTCGATGAGGTCCTCGGCGTCGAACGGGTCGATGCCGAGCAGCGCGGCGCCGACCCAGGCGGCGAAGTCGGGCACGTTGACGGAACCGAGCAGCCGGAACATCCGGGCCGTGGCGTTCGGCAGGTCGCGGTAGCTCAGCCGCAGGCCCGCCCGCACCCCGCGCTCGTCCGGGCTGAGTTCGTCGAGCCTGCGGCGCTCGTCCTCCAGCCGGGCCACCAGGGTCCGCACCGACCAATGGGGTTTGGCGGTCAGCCGGGCGGCGGCGATCCGCAGCGCCAGCGGCAGCCGGTCGCACAACGTGCTCAGCCTGGCGGTGGCGACCGGGTCGGCGCTCAGTCGGCCGTCGCCGTCGACGCGGGTCAGCAGCGCGATCGCCTCGTCCTGACCCAGGGCGCCGAGGTGCAGCGTGACGCAGGCGTAGTCGCCGGCCAGCGCGCCGCCCATCGGGTCGCGGCCGGTGACCAGGACACAGCAGCGGCCCGTGCCGGGCAGCAGGGGGCGGATCTGCTGGAACGAACGGGCGTTGTCCAGCACGATCAGCACGCGTCTGCCGTCGAGCACGGTCCGGAACAGCGCGCTGCGCTCGCCCAGGTCGGGCGGGATCTCCGAGCCGGGCACGCCGAGAGCGCGCAAGAAGCGGTCGAGGACGGCGCCGGGTCGGTGCGGCGCCTCCTCGTCGTAGCCGCGCAGGTCCGCGAAGAGCTGGCCGTCCGGAAAGCGGCCCGCGACCTGATGGGCCCAGTGCACGGCGAGCGCGGTCTTGCCCACGCCGCCGATGCCGGAGATCGAGCCGACGGGCAGCGCCGGTCCCTCCAGGTGGTCCAGCAGCCGGTCGAGGGCGGCCAGTTCGGGGTGGCGTCCGGTGAACGAGGCGACACCGGAGGGCAGGTGGGCGGGCACGGCCGCGGTCAGGGCGGGAGCCGCCGGTTCGGTGGGCGGGCCGAGGCGCGGGGAGTCGGCGAGGATCTCCTCGTGCATCTCCTGGAGAGCGGGACCGGGTTCGATGCCCAGTTCGTCGGCGAGGATCCGCCATCCGTCACGATAGGTCTCCAGGGCCTCGGCGCGCCGCCCGGAGCGGTACTGGGCGAGCATGAGGTGTGCCTTGGCCTGCTCGCGCAGCGGGTGTTCCCGGACGAAGGCGGCCAGCTCGCCCATCACCTCACGGTGCCGGCCGAGTTCGAGGCGCAGCCCCGTGTACTCCTCGTACACGTCGAGCCGCATGCCGGTCAGCCGCGCGGCCTCGGCCTCCACCCGGCCGGCCGAGATGCCCTCCAGCGCCGGGCCGCGCCACATGGCGAGGGCTTGTTCGAAGTGGCCGCACGCCTCCTCGGCCCGACCGCTGCGGGCGGCGGCCCGGCCCACCGCGACGCGTTCCTCGAACTCGACGGCGTCGATGCGGTGTTCGCCGGTGAAGAGCATGTAGCCGGGGTGGCTGGTGACGACCACGTCCTCGACCCCGGCGGCCTCCTTGAAGGCCTTGCGCAGGGAGGAGACGCAGATGGCGACCTGGTTGCGGGCGGTCGAGGGCGGGGTGCCGTGCCAGACGGCGTCGGCGAGGGCCTCGACCGACACGACCCGGTCCGGCGCCAGCAGCAGCATGGACATGATGGTGCGGCGGCGCGCCCCGGTGAGCACGACCGGCTGCCCACCGGCACTGATCTCCAGCGGCCCCAGGATCCGGAACACGACCTGAAGCACGACCTGCCTCCCAATACCGCGGCCGGCCGGGTGTGGCCCGTTCGTGCCGCTCTCGCGCTGGTTGATGGGACGTCGGGCTGCCCGCGACGCCGTCGGCGGCTAGCTGCCGCGCCGGCCACCGTCCGTCATCCAGGACGTCGGGGGAACCGGCTCCGGCCGAATCCAGCGGGCCCTGCGGGTCGCGGGGCCCCGGTCGGCCGAGGCCTCCTCGGCGCCGGCTGCCAGGGCGCTGAGCAGGGCTGCGACGACCGCGAGCTCTTCCGCGGAGGGGGTGCCCCGGACGACTTTGTACAGGGTGGGGCCGAGGGGCCCGTCGAAGAGCTGCGTGGACATGTGACGGCTCCTTCACGCCGGGGGGTTGCCGTGCTTGCGGGCGGGCATCGTGGCGTGCTTGGCGCGCAGCACGGCCAGCGCGTCGATGACCGCGCGGCGGGTGTCGGCGGGGTCGATGACGTCGTCGACGAGGCCGCGTTCGGCGGCGTAGTAGGGGTGCATCAGCTCGGCCTTGTACTCCTTCACCAGCTGGGCGCGCACGGACTCGGGATCCTCCGCGTCGGCGATCCGCCGGCGGAAGACCACGTTCGCCGCGCCCTCGGCCCCCATCACCGCGATCTCGTTGGCCGGCCAGGCCAGGGAGACGTCGGCGCCGATGGAGCGGGAGTCCATGACGATGTAGGCACCGCCGTAGGCCTTGCGCAGGATCACCTGTATCCGGGGGACGGTGGCGTTGCAGTAGGCGTACAGGAGTTTCGCGCCGTGGCGGATGATGCCGTCGTGCTCCTGACCGACGCCGGGCAGGAAGCCCGGCACGTCGACGAGGGTGACCAGGGGGATGTTGAACGCGTCGCACATCTGCACGAAGCGGGCGGCCTTCTCGCTGGCCTCGATGTCCAGCACACCGGCGAGCACCTGCGGCTGGTTGGCGACGATACCGACGACCTCGCCGTCCAACCGGGCCAGCGCGCAGATGACGTTGCGGGCCCAGTGCTCGTGCACCTCGAGGTACTCGCCGTCGTCGGCGATCTCCTCGACGACCCCGGCCATGTCGTAGGGCCGGTTGCCCTCCGGCGGCACCAGGTCCAGCAGCCGCTCGCAGCGGCGGTCGACCGGGTCGGCCGAGGGGACACGGGGCGGCGTCCCACGGTTGTTCTGCGGCAGCATCGACAGCAGGTAGCGGACCTCGGAGAGGCAGGTCTCCTCGTCGTCGTGGGCGAAGTGGCACACACCGGAGGTCTCGGCGTGCACGTCCGCGCCGCCCAGGCCGTTGTGGGTGATCTCCTCGCCGGTGACCGCCATGACCACGTCGGGGCCCGTGATGAACATCTGCGACGTCCCACGCACCATGAACACGAAGTCCGTCAGCGCCGGACTGTACGCCGCGCCGCCCGCACAAGGCCCCAGCATCACCGAGATCTGCGGGATCACCCCGGAGGCCTTGGTGTTGCGCTGGAAGATCCCCCCGTACCCCGCCAGCGCCGAGACACCCTCCTGGATGCGCGCACCGGCACCGTCGTTCAGCGACACGAGCGGAGCGCCCGCCGCGACGGCCATGTCCATGATCTTGTGAATCTTCGCCGCGTGCGCCTCGCCCAGCGCACCGCCGAAGATCCGGAAGTCGTGCGCGTAGACGAAGACCGTCCGCCCCTCCACCGTCCCCCATCCGGTGATCACACCGTCCGTGTACGGCTTCTTCGCCTCCAGCCCGAACCCCGTGGCCCGGTGCCGCCGCAACTGCTCGACCTCCCGGAACGATCCCGCGTCCAGCAGCAGATCGATCCGCTCCCGCGCCGTCAGCTTGCCCCTGGCGTGCTGCGCCTGCGTCGCCCTGGCATCCCCCGCCTCGGCCTTCCGGCGGATCAGGGTCAGCTCGGCGACCCGGTCGTGCATCGACATGGCCGGCTCCCTCTTCCTTCGGTCTTCCTTCAGTTCGCCCGGGCGGCGACGGTGTCGCACAGCGCGTAGACCGCTCGGCGGGCCGGCAGCGACGGGAGCGACCCGACCGCCGCCCGGGCCTCGTCGAGCCATCGGTGCAGGGACTGCTCGGCCCGCCGCGCGGCGGTACCACCGGTCCGGGCCGGGAGAGCGGGCCGCCGCGCCGGCCCCACGGACCCGCGGGTCCCCGGGGCCCGGCCGCGCACCGCACGGCGCATCCGGGTACCGGTGCGCCGCCCACCCGCCGCGCACAGGTCGTCGGCGATGCGCAGGGCCACCCCGAGGTGCTCCCCGCACCGGATCAAGCACCGGACGTACGGTTCCGGGGCGGCGGCCTGCAGGGCGCCGAGGCCGAGGGCCATGCCGAGCAGTGCCGCGGTGTCTGCCGCCGTCGCCTCGACGTAGTGGGTGAGGGCGTCCTCTCCGGGTGCGGGCCCGGTCAGGGTGCGCAACTGCGCCGCCGCGAGCCGGCCGGCCGTACGGGCGTTGAGCCGCAGTGCGTCGGGGCCGAGGCCGGCGGCGAGCTGTGCGGAGCGGGCCGGCAGCCAGTCGGCGGCCGCTCCCCGCCCGGCATCCCGGACGGGCGTGGCGGACAGCAGCAGGGACAGGTGGACCAGCTCCGTGACGACCGCGGCCCGGGTCACGCCCTCCCTCCACGGCTCTCCGAACTCGGCCCCGAGGAGCGTGAGCATCAAAGGGAGGCGTCCGCCGTCCCGCCTCGCGAGCCGGTCGGCCCGTTCGACGGCGTCCCCGTCGGGCATGCCGGCCAGGCAGTCGCGCAGACACTTCTCGGCGGCGCCCATCGCCTCGCGCATTCTCGACTCGAACTCGGGAGCCCGCAAATCCAGTTGCCCCAGGAGACCGGTTTCATCATACACGAAGTCAGCACGCGCCTGAACGAGGTTCATGACCGCAGACCCCTCTCACCGTACCGAGAAGCACAATTCACCACCGAATGGCGGCACCTGGCCCCGACTCTGACACCACGACGGAACCTGGCCAACAACGCTGTCAGGAAAGTGCCATTGCGCGGCGACAACCAACTCACCGGCCCCCGGCGCACCTTCCTGCCAACCTTTCCACCGCACCCCCTGAACACGGCCGTAGCGGCTTTACACTCCCGTATTGAAAACTCGAGGAAAGGAACGGAAATTGAGCAGACGATTCGCCCGCACCGCATTGGCGGCAGCCGGACTCGTCCTTCTTTTCGGCGGAACGGCGACCGCCGCGCCCGCCGACGGAACGGACACCCCGCGCAGCTGTGAAGGGGTACGGCTGACCGGTTCCCTGCCGGTGCCCCCGGCCGGCCTCTCCGCTCGGCAGACCGTCACGATCGGCGAGGACTGCACCCCGGTTCCGGGCAAGGTGCAGTATGTCCCGGCGGGTTCCGCCCCCGGCGCCGCGCGGGAGGCCGGTGTCGCGGCCGCGGATTCCGCCGGCCGTCATGTGCGCGGCTGGAACGAGATGTACGACTGCTGCAACATCCGGATGACCGGCCTGTACACCACGGCCGACTGGGACACGGCCGGCGGACGGATCACCACGGCGTCCAGCGGGGCGACCCAGGGCTGGAACCGAGAGCCCTGGGACGCCGGCTGGTCGCTCGCGTCGGCCTCGAACACCCAGGACTGTGCGGCCGACTGCGGCTCCGTCACGGCGGAGGCCGACGCCTCCTTCACGTACCGGGGCATCTTCGACGCCACCGGCGACTGGTACGCCAACACGCACCGCACCTCGGTGCGGCTCAACGCGGACGGCACCGCCGCCTGCACCTTCGACGTCGAGCTGAAGCACACGTTCATCGGCTGGAACTGGCAGCACGGCTGCGAGTGACGGAAGGGGCGGGCGGGCCCCCGCGGGCCCGCCCGCCGCGTCACGCGCGCGGCGCGGCCGGCCGGCGCGGAGGGGCCTCCCGGCCGGCGGCGTTCGTCCCTCGTTCAGGGCCCGCAGGCCGACGGCCGGACTCAGCGGCCCCGCGCCCCCGGGTCCTTGCCACAAGCGGCGACCGCGGCGGCCCGGCCGACCGCGTCGAGCACCAGCCGCGTGCCGCTCCCGGCCACCCGGCGGGACCGGCGGGTGGCCACCCGCAGCCGGGCGGGGCAGGACGTCGCCGCCCGGGCCGCGCGGCCCGAACCGGCCACCGGTCCCGCACACCGGGTCCCGCGCACCGGCTCGCGAGGAGTGTGAGGAGTGTGTCGATTCCCGCCCCGGCCCCGTCCCGACGACCGGACGGCTCACCAGCTCACCGGCTCACCGGCTCACCGGCACGGCGACCGTGCGCGCCTGAATCCCTTCGAGAGGCGCCCGGTCGAGGGCCGGCTCCACGACAGGGGGCTCGCTCCCGCGGTAGCGGCCCCGGCCGGCGGCGCCCGGCGGCGCCTTCGCGATCACACGGGACCGGTCGACACGACCCGGCCCTCGGCCGGACGGCCCGCCGCCCTGGACAGGCGCACCCCGTTGCTGAGTTCCCCGGCCGCGTCGACGGCGGCACCGAGCAGGAGCCGGCTCGGCGTGGCGGGCATCCGGGGGCCGCGCCCGGTGAGGGTGAGCGCCGCGATCACGTGGTCACCGAGCGCCCACACCGGCACCGCCGTGGACAGGGCACCCGGAACCATGGGATCCGGACCGTGCGCCCAGCCGCGCCGCCGGACCTGGGTGAGCTGAGCGGCACTGAAACGGGCGTCGCGCAGCCCGTCGTACAGGGTTTCGGGCTCCTCCCAGGCGAGCAGCACCTGGGCGACGGGGCCGGCGGAGGCCAGCGCCGTGCCGACCGGTACCTCCTCGGCGCCTGTGGGCTCACTGGAGGTACCGATGCAGATCTGCGCGGCGCCGTGCCGGCGGAAGAGCCGGGCATGCAGTCCGGTCAGCGCGTGCAGATCCTCCAGGACGGGCGCGGCCGCCTGGACCAACTGGTCGCGACGGACTTCGACGGCGATGTTCCCGAGCCGCGGGCCGACCACGAACCGTCCCCGGAAGTCCCGGGCCAGCAGTCCCAGCCGCTCCATGCCCTGTGCGATGCGGTGCACCGTGGGGCGGGCGAAGCCGCTGATCTCGACCAGTTCGGCCAGCGACGCCGGCCCCTGTTCGACCACGGCGAGCAGCGTGGACACCTTGTCCAGCACGCCGATGCCGCTGCGCCCGGCCGGCGGCCTGATCGCGACGCTCATCGTTCCACCGCCGGCGGCACGGGCAGGGCGGCGGGGCCGTCCACGGAGACGATCTCGACGTCCGGGGCGGTCCGGCGGATCAGCCCGGCCAGGGTGCGGCCGGGGCCCAGTTCGACCAGCCGGCGGCAGCCCAGCCGCTCGGTGAGGGTGCCCACGCTGCGCTCCCACAGCACCGGGGAGGTGAGCTGCCGTACGCCGAGACCCGGCCAGTGCCGGCCCTCGGCGTACGGCTCGGCGTCGGCGTTGGCCACGACCGGGAGATGGCCGGGCGCGAACGGCGCCTGCCGCAGGGCCTGGCCGAGGGTTTCGGCGGCGGGCGCCATGTACGGGCTGTGGAACGCGCCGCCGACGTCCAGACGCAGCATCCGGCCGCCGATCGAGCCGGCCCGGGAGCCGGCCTCCCCGACTCCTTGGGGCGAGCCCGAGACGACGATCTGGCCGGGCGCGTTGACGTTGGCGACCCAGACGTCGGCGCCCTCGGCGCGGACCTCGCCGACCAGTCCCTCGACCTGGTCGAGGGGGGCGGCCACCATGACGCCCATGGTGCCCTCGCGGGCCAGAGCCGCCTCCCGCATGGCCCGGCCGCGCGCCGCCACGAGAGCGGCGGCCGCGGAAACGGTGAGGGCACCGGACGCGGCCAGGGCCGCGTACTCGCCGAGGCTGTGACCGGCGCACGCGACGACGTCCGGACCGAGCATCCCGGACCGTACGGCCTCCGCGTGCGCGATCGACGCGACGGCGAAGACGGCGAGCTGGGCCAGATCGGTACGCCTCAGTTGCTCTCGCGGGGTGCGCAGTAGCAGTTCCTCGACGTCCTCCCCCGTCACGGCGGAGATCTCGGCGGTGAGCTCCCAGGACGGAGTGTGCCGCCAGGGCACGCCCATCCCCTCTTTCTGCGTCCCCTGTCCGGGGAACACCAGGCCGACCGGTACTCGATTCATGGACTCGCCTTCCGCACGACAGCCATCCGTGGTAGCGACGGGGCCGGGTCCGGCTGCGGCCGGGCGGCCTGCCTGGCCGCAGCCGGGCCCGGCCCCGTGCACCGACGGCCCGCCGGAGGGGTACCGGCCGTCGGGGACGGGGACGTGCCCGCCGCGGAGCCCCGTTCCTGGTGCCCATGGAACCGGCCGGACGGATCGTGCGGCAACGGACCTTTCAGGAAGATGCCAGGGTGCCCTTGTGCGGCGGACCGGACCGGGTCGCGGGTGGCAGCAAACCCAGTTCCGCGGCGCGGACTCCCGCCTGGAAGCGGGAGCTCGCCCCCAGCAGTCCCATGATGTCGGCGACGTGGCGCCGGTAGGTACGCACCGAGATGTTCAGCTCGCGGGCGGCGACCTCGTCGGTCACGCTGGCCTGCAGGGCGCCGAGGATCCGCCGGCCGAGCGCGGCCCGGTCGCGGTCTCCGAAGACGATGCGCTCGCCGGCGGGCACGGCGTGCGCCCACACGTTGTCGAAGAGGGTGGTCAGGGTGTGCAGCACCTCGGGCACGCGGATCACCGAGGCGCGCCGGCCGACCGCCGAGTGGGCGACGACGACGGCGGCGGCGCCGTCGGCGATGATCGCCTGCAGTGGCGGGATGCCGGTGATCCGGATGCCCGCCGGGTGTTCGCGGCCCAGCTGCTCGCGCACGAACTCCTCGTCGATCAGCTCGGGGCTGGCCAGCAGCCGGACCGCGACGTCCTCCTGGGCGGCGTAGACCAGTTCGCGCTCGGTACGGCCTGCCTGTTCGTCGGAGCCCCGCCGGCGGGCGTGCACGATGTCGATCGTGCGTCTGGCCCCGGCGATGAGGCCCTGTGCCTCGTCGAGCACGGTGTCGTAGTCCTGGGGCAGGACGGTGATCAGCTCCTCCTCACGGCTACGGGAGCGGTGCAGCGCCACCGTCGTCTCGATCAGTGCCTGGACTTCGAGCAGGGAACGCTCCAGCTCGTCGTCTCCCCTGTTGGGCACGTCGTCTTCCACCCTCTTCACATGGTGTGTGGGAACGGCCGGCACGGGCCTGCCCGGCCCGTGCCGGTTGTGTCACGCAGCGGCGAGGCTACTCCGAGAGCAGTCCGAACTCGACGGCCCTGACGCCTGCCTGGAAACGCGAGTTGGCGTCCAGCGCGCGCATGATCTCCGCGACGTAGCGACGGTAGGTGCGCAGCGACACGTTCAGTTCACGGGCGGCCGTCTCGTCGGTGTGGCCCGCGCGCAGCCGTTCCAGGATGTAGCGGGCCAGTTCGGTGCGCACCCGGGGGCTGAGCTGCAGGTGGCCGGCCAGCGACCGGCCGCGCGACCATGCGCTGGCGAAGAAGAGTTCGAGGGCCCGGACGGTGGCGGCGTCGTAGACGACGGCGGCCGGGGCGGGGCTGCTCTCGGCGGACTGCACGAGTGAGGCGGAGCCGTCGACGACGAGGATGGCGCGCAGTTCGCTGCGGGACACGCGGACCGCGACGCGCTTGTCGGTCAGTCCGGTCAGTGGCGCCAGGGAGGAGTCGGCGACCTCGGCGGAGCACAGCACCCGCACGGTCACCTCCTCGGGGACCTTCGTGAGTAAGCGCACGGTCGTGTCGGTGAACTCGCCGACGTCGTCCAGCATCGCGCACACGGTGTGGCGGGCGGGGCCGATGAGCGACTCGAGGACTTCCGTGATCTGTACCCCGCCCGTGCGCGCCACCGGAGTGGGCAACTCCGCGCGCTGCCGGTGCAGCGAGACCGTGTTCTCGATCAGGGCGCTGGCCTCCAGCAGCACCCGTTCCACATGGGCGGCGTGATCGGCCGGTTCCGGCCGTACCGCACCTGCTGCGAACCCTTGTTCGATCACCGGCTCCGACATGACATCCCCCACGTCTTTGAAGTCCGACCGCCCCCGACGAACCCCGGCGTCATGCCGGTCGTCGCGGCCTCTCCCGCCGATTCCGGCAGGCGGAGCTGCTTTGCAATTTCTCCCGTCACAAAGAAGAAGATCACAAGCAGCCCGACAGTAGTTGACTGCATAAGGCGGAGTCAACCGATCCGCACCGTCGGCGGAATGCGAATGACTGGTCAATCCCAAGGCAGACATCTCGCAAGAATCGGGCCCCGGGACCGGCGCCGATGTCAGCAAAGTGCATCCAAACGCGGAAACGGAGCTTCCAATTTCCGTTACCGTCACACAGTGCAGTGAGGCGCTCACCCATCGCAGTATCCATGTCCGCTAGCGGCCAACCGTCCCACAGAGCGAGCAGGTTCTCGCCTACGGTCACATCGTGAACACACGCAGCACACGAACCATGCGGTGTGCGTGCGCAGCCCCTGCACGGACACCGGACCGCCCCGAGGCCCGGCCGGGAAAAAAGTGGACCATACATGCGATTCGCGTCACCCGCTCCGCCCGGCGTCACCGGCACCCAGAAATGGGATTCCAGCGGAACGGAAAAGCTCGCTATTTCCTTGATGTTCAACGAATCCCCGATAAACCGAATCACCTGGCCCGGAGCGGTAAACACGACCCAACGTCCGGCTCGTTTCGGAGTTGCGTGAACGGCCGCGATATCGAGTCGAACAGCGTATGAACTCTGGAGCCGCATCGGCTCCGGATCTTCCCGACGATCACCGCACGCCCCGTCAGCACCCGCCCCGCGTGCCCACCAGGCAAGGGAGACCACCGTGCACACCACGCGTCAGAAGACCATCGCCGACCTCCTGCTGCACGCCGCCCGGCACAACCCCGGCTCGGGCGTCCGCCACTGTCTCGGCGGAGCGTCGGCCGGTTTCCTGGACCAGAGCTATGCAGAACTCCGCGACGACGCACTGCGGCTGCTCACCGGACTGCGCGAGCGCGGACTGCGCCCGGGAGACAAGGTCGTCCTGCTGCTGGAGCGCCCCAGGGATTTCCTCACCGCCTTCTGGGCCGCCGTCCTCGGCGGTCTCGTCCCCTGCCCCCTGGCCCCGCTCGGCGCGGACCCGGAACGCGGTGCCGCCCAGCTCCGCCACGTGCACACCCTGCTCGACGACCCCCTCGTCGTCACCGCCGGCCGCGGACACGGCCTGCCGCGGGTGGAGGGCCTCACGGTCGCCGCGCTCGACGAGCTGCGCACGGACCGGATCGCCGAGCCCCACGACGGCGCACTGCCCGGCGACACCGCGGTGCTGGTGCTCACCTCCGGATCCACCGGGAACTCCAAGGCCGTCATCCTCACGCACGCCAATCTGCTGGCGTCCATGGCGGCGAAGAACGGCCACCAGCGGCTGACCGCCGGCGACACGAGTCTCAACTGGGTCTCCTTCGACCATGTCGCGGCTCTCCTGGAGGGCCACCTGTTCCCGTTGTCCACCGGCAGCCGTCAGCTGCACGTGGAGCCCCGTGTCGTCCTCGGCGATCCCCTGGAGTTCCTGCGGCTGATCTCCCGGCACGGCGTGACGATGACGTTCACCCCCAACTTCCTGCTGGGCGCGCTGCTGTCCGCGGCGGACCGCCTGGACGACACGGAGGAGCGGCTCGACCTGTCCCGGCTGCGGCACATCGTCAGCGGCGGCGAGGCGGTGGTGTGCGCCACCGGCGAGGCGTTCCTCGACCGGTTCGCGTCCCACGGCCTGGCCCGCGACGTACTCTGGCCCGCTTTCGGGATGACCGAGACCTGTGCCGGCAGCATCTACTCCCGAGGGGCCTTCCCCGACGCCGACCGAGGTCAGGAGTTCGCCGGCCTCGGCACCCCCGTCGAGGGGCTGCGCATACGCGTCGCCGACGGCGAGGACCGTGCGCTGCCCGACGGCGAGATCGGCGAACTCCAGCTGACCGGACCCATGATCACGCCGGGGTACCACAACAACCCGCGGGCCACCGCCGAGGCGTTCACCGCCGACGGCTGGTTCCGCAGCGGCGATCTGGGGTGGATCGACGACGGCCGGCTGACCCTCATCGGCCGCAGCAAGGACAGCATCATCGTCAACGGCGTCAACTACTTCAGTCACGAGCTGGAGACCACCCTCGAGCAACTGCCGGGCGTGACCGCCTCCTATGTCGCGGTCTTCCCCACGCGCGCGCCCGGTGACGACACCGAGCGGGTCGTGGTCGCGTTCTGCCCGCGGGCCGCCGACGGGGAGACGGACGGAGCCGTCGACGAGGGCACGCTGTACAAGGCACTCGTGGCCATCCGCAACACCGTGGTGTTGCACTGGGGCTTCCGTCCCGCTCTCGTCCTTCCGCTGCCGCGCGAGTCGTTCTGCAAGACCAGTCTCGGCAAGACCCGGCGCGCCCTGATGCGGCGCCGCCTGGAGTCCGGCGCGTACGACGACGTACGGCAGGCCGTGGCCGACCTCACGCTGCGCATGCTGGGCGGCTACACCCCGCCCGCCGACGGCACCGAGCGCGCCCTCGCCGACATCTACGCCGACATCCTCGGCGCCGACCCCGCCACGATCGGCGCCGACGCCAACTTCTTCGACCTGGGCGGCACTTCGCTCGACATCCTCCGGCTGCGCAGCAGGGTCGCCCAGCGGCTCGGCGCCGTCGGGCTGGAGGTCATCACCGTGCTGCGGGCTCCCACGGTGCGCGGCCTCGCCCGGCACCTGGCCACCACGGCCCCGGGCCCGGCGCCCTCCTACGATCCGGTGGTACCGATGCAGACGAGCGGCACCAAGACCCCGCTGTTCTGCGTCCACCCGGGAGTCGGCGAAGTCCTCGTCTTCGTGAACCTCGCCCAGTACTTCACGGGTGACCGTCCCTTCTACGCGCTGCGCGCCCGCGGGTTCAACGAGGGCGAGAAGCCCTTCGCCACCTTCGACCAGATGGTGGACAGCTACGTGGCGGCCATCCGCGCCCGCCAGCCGCACGGCCCCTACGCCGTGGCCGGCTACTCCTTCGGCGGCGCCGTCGCCTTCGAGATCGCGAAGGTACTGCGCGACCAGGGGGAACGGGTCGACTTCGTCGGCAGCTTCAACCTGCCGCCGCACATCAAGTACCGCATGGAGGAACTGGACTTCGCCGAGACGGCCGTCAATCTGGCGTTCTTCCTCGCCCTGATCGACGGCGAGCAGTCCCGCCGGCTGCCCGGCGTGCTGCGCGGGCTGCCGGTCGAGGAGCAGATCGACCGCCTCGTCGGCCTCTTCCCGCCCGACCGGATGACCGAGCTCGACCTCGACGCCGAGAAGTTCGGCACCTGGGCGGAACTCGCCAACGCCCTGACCGATCTGGGCCGCGACTACCGCCCGAGCGGCGGTGTGCCGTCGATGAGCGTCTTCTACGCCACTCCCCTGCGCGGCACCAAGCAGGACTGGCTCGACAACGAGTTGCGCCGCTGGGACGAGTACACGACCGGCCCCAACCGCTACATCGAGGTGCCCGGTGAGCACTACACGCTGATGGGCCCGCGCCACGTGGCGTCGTTCCACACGGCCCTGCGCCGGGAGCTGGACCGCGCCCTCGCCGACGCCGACGCCGCACGCCCGCGGCCGGACGGCACCCGCTGAACACGCCCGCCCGGAACCCCGCACACACACAGATGGAGGAGACAGAAATGCTGAAGGGCAAGAAGATCCTGGTCACCGGCGGCACCGGCCAGGTGGCCCGGCCGGTCGCCGAGGCACTCGCCGAGCACAACGAGGTCTGGTGTCTCGGCCGGTTCGGCGCACCGGACGTCCGGCAGGAACTGAACGAGCGGTCGATCGTCACCCGGTTCTGGGACATGACGGATCCCTCGGGCGGGTCCCTGGAGCGCGTACCCCAGGACTTCACCCACGTCATCCACTCCGCCGTGCTGCGCGGCGACGACGGCGACTGCAACGCCGCCGCGGAGACCAACGCGGTGGCGACCGGCCGGCTGATGACGCACTGCCGAACGGCCGAATCGTTTCTGTATGTCTCGACGGGCGCCCTGTACGCCCGTCGGACCCTCGATCACGCCTACACCGAGAGCGACCGGGTCGACGCGGTCGCCGACTGGCTGCCGGCCTACCCGGTGGGCAAGCTCGCCACCGAGGGGGCGGTGCGCGCCTTCACCCGGGTGCTCGGCCTGCCCACGACCATCGCCCGCCTCAACATCGCCTACGGGCCAGGGGGTTACGGCGGTGTGCCGATGCTGTACTTCCGGCGCATGCTCGCCGGCGAGGAGATCCCGGTGCCGCTCGAGGGGCAGAACTGGTGCTCCCCGTTGCACACGGACGACCTCGTCGCCCAGGTGCCGCAGCTGTGGCGAGCGGCCGCCGTCCCGGCCACGCTGGTCAACTGGGGCGGGGACGAGGCCGTCGGCATGACGGACTGCGTCCGCTACATGGCGGAGCTGACCGGCGTGCCCGCGAAGCTGGTGCCGAGCCCGGTCACCCGGGAGACGTACCGGTTCGACCCGACCCTGCGCCGGTCCCTGACCGGCCCCTGCACCGTCTCCTGGCGGGACGGCGTCCGCCGCACCCTCGAGGCCCACTTCCCCGAGCACGTCCGTCAGCCGGCCCACGTCTGAGGAGCATCGCGTCCATGTCGAACCCCATGCCCGCCGGCTTCGCGCCGGACCCCACCACTGCGCCCCCCTCACCCAACATCAGCCTGATCCGGGCCGCCTACCGGGCCTTCCACTCCCGTGACGTCCAGGGCCTGCTCGGCACTCTCGCCCCCGACGTGCGCTGGGTCCACCCGGACGGCATGGCCGACTACGAGCTGGGCGGCACCAAGTACGGGCACGACGGCGTACGGGAGTTCCTCGCCCGCGTGCCCCGTGTGCTGGGCGGAATGCGGCTCGAGCCACAAGAGTTCGTCGAGGCCGGAGACCGCGTCGCCGTCTTCGGCGAGCGGTACGTGACCTCCGTGCGCGGCCGCACCGAGCGGATGAAGTTCGTGCACTCCTGGACACTGCGCGACGGCAAGGTCGCCGTCATGGAGGACATCTTCGACACGGTGCTGCTGCACCGCCTCATCGAGAGCTGACCGCTCGGTGGCCGGGGACCGTCCCGCGGCCACCGGCCGGGGCCCGTCGCACGGACGGGCCCCTCAGCTCATGCGCTCCCCCGCCCGCCGCCACACCACGGCGTCCTCGGACAACTCGTCCACCGCGTGGCGCACCTCGGTGATGACCGCGTGGACGGCCGGCCGGTCCAGGTGGCCGCTGCGGACCACCAGGGACAGGTGGCGGACCAGCTCCGGGCCGTCGAGGGCGACCCGGCGCACCGGGCACCCCGGCCGGTCGGGCACCAGGTCCGGCATCAGCGAGACACCCCAGCCGAACGAGACGAGCCCGAGCACGGCGTGGGGGTCGCTGGTGCGGGCCACGACGTCGGGTGCGAAACCGGCCTGGGCGCAGGCGTGCAGCGCGAGGGCGCCGAGGCCGGAGTCCGCGGTCAGTACCCAGGGCTGTCCGGCGTACCCGGCGAGCGTGCGGGGCAGCGGGTGGCGGTCCCCGGGGCCTGGATGCGTTCCCGGTGCCGTTCCCTCGGGGCCGACGACCAGCCGCACCCGGTCCCCGACGAGCGGCTCCTCGTGCAGCCCGGCGACAGGCGGGTCCGGCACGTGGTCGTAGCGCACCGCGAGCGCGAGGTCGATCTCGCCGAGCCGCACGGCCTCCCGGGTCCCGCCGACGGGCAGCCCCCGCAGAACGATCCGCAGATCAGGGTGGGCCCGCCGCACCCGGGTCAGCGCGGGCACCAGCATCGCGGGTCCCTCGTGGAACGGGACGCCGACCCGCAGCTCGCCGCTCACCCGGCCGCTCGACGCCGCCAGTTCGGACTCCGCCGCTTCCAGCCCGACGAGGATGCGCTCGGCGTGGTCCACCAGCATCCGGCCCGCCGCAGTCAGGCAGGCCCGGCCCCTCCCCCGGTCCAGCAGCTCCGCGCCGGTCTCCGCCTCCAGTGTCGACAGCTGCTGCGAGACCGCGGACCGCGTGTAGTTGAGGGCCTCCGCGGCCGCCGCGATCGACCCTCGGGCCTGGACCTCGCGCAGCAACACCAGCTTTCGAACGTCAAGCACCTTGTGTCCCGTCAGTTCCGCTAACGCCGGCCGTCGTCGACCACCACGTCGTGCCGCGCGACTCGGGCCCTTCCGATCGCTTGAATGGTGTTGTCTTGTACCTGCTCCTGCACGGAGGAATCGTCCGCGCATGCCCACTCTGCTTCACCTCGACTGCAGCGCGCGCCCCGAATCGGTCTCCGCGCAGATCACGGCGGAGTTCGCCGCGGCATGGCGGGTGGCGCATCCGGAGGGCCGACTCCTCCACCGGAACCTGGCCCGGTGTCCCGTCCCGCACATCGACGGCGCCCACATCGAGACCGTCACCCGGCTGGAGACCGCGGGCATCGTCGAACTGGAGGAGGCGCGGCAGGCGGCACGCACGCGGCCCGAGCGCCGGTCGTGGAGCACGACCTGGAAGCTGATCGACGAACTCCTGATCGCCGACGTGCTGTTGATCGGTCTTCCGGTGTACCACCTGTCGGTCCCCTCCGTTTTCAAGGCCTGGCTCGACCGGATCGGCGTCCCGCCGCTGTTCGTCTCCCCCAAGACCGGCCGGGGACCGTTGTCCGGCACCCGTGTCGTGGTGGCCACGGCACACGGCGCGGCCTACGGGCAGGACGTGCCGCACGACGACTTCCTGGAGCCCCATCTGCGAGCGGTGTTCCGTGCGCTCGGTCTCGCCGACGATCTCGCCTTCCTGCGCGCCGAGATGACCAAGGCCGGGCACGTGCCCTGGCTTTCCCCGTTCCGGACCGCCGCGCGGGGCTCACTCGAGCAGGCGATCGAGAGCGCCCGCGAGGCGGCGCGCCGCTGAGGTGGGCCGCGTGTGGCCCCGCCGGGCGGTGGCGTGTGGCCCTGGCGGCGTCTTCAGTGGGTCCGGGACCCCACGAAGTCACACAGTGCGCCGAGGGCGCGGCGCGGCGCTCCGGACGGCAGTGAGGCCAGCGACTCGCGGGCTCCGGTGAGCCGTTCGGTCATCAACGCCCGTGCCCGGTCCACGGCCGGGGACCGCTGCAGGAGGGCGAGAGCCCGGTCGCGGTCCGCGCCCTGTACGCCCCCGGGCCTGCCGAGCAGCCCTCGCAGCTCCTCGTCGCCGGGGTGTGCGTCCTCGAGGGCCAGCAGCATCGGCAGTCCGGCCACGCCGACTTCGAGGTCCTTGCCCTGCTCCTTGCCCGACTCGCCGACGGACGAGGTGATGTCGAGCAGGTCGTCGGATATCTGGAAGGCCACGCCGAGGTGTTCCCCGTACCGTTCGAGTGCCTGGCCCACGCTGTGCGGGGCGCCGGCCTGGACGGCGCCGAGACGCAGGGCGAAGGAGATGAGGGACGCCGACTTGTCGGACACCACCGCGAAGTAGTGGGCCAGGCGGTCCTCCGGCAGGGCGGGTCCGGTGAGCTCCAGTACCTGGCCCCGTACCAGGCGCTCGGACGCCTCGGCCTGCAGGGGTATCGCCTCGGGCGTGAGTCCGGCCGAGAGCTGGGCGGCCTTGGCGAGCAGCCAGTTGCCGGACCGGACGGCGACGGTGTTGCCCCAGCAGGCGTTCACGCTGGCGACGCCGTGCCGGACACGGGCCTCGTCCATGACGTCGTCGTGGTGCAGGGAAGCCGTGTGGACCAGCTCGGACACGACGGCGGCGTCGATGACGCCGGGGCGGTCGAGGTCCCCGAACTCGGCGCCCAGCAGGGTGAGCAGCGGACGGAAGCGTTTCCCGCCGGCGATGACGAGGTGGCCGGCCACGTCGGCGAGCACCGGCACGGACGGCTCGCGCACGCAGGCCAGCAGCCGGTCCTCGACCAGGCCGAGGTTGCGCAGCATGCGTCGCTCCAGCGCCTTCTCCCGGACGGTGAGCCGGGCGACGATGGACCGTCCGCGCACGCGGTCGGTGAGCGCGGGCATCAGGTTTCTCCTCTGGGTCGCGGCCGCCGGGCCGTTCCTCTGCGATCACAACATTAGGAACACGTCCAGGGCCCACCGCAGCGGAAGTGTCAGCTACCGGACAGGCGGCGGGTGCGCGACGACCTGAGTTCCCGGATCACGGCATGCCCGACGGCATCAACCTGCCACACCGCGTCCGCCGCCGTCGGCCAGGACCCCGGCGAAAGGTACCCGGCGACCTGGTGGAGCATGTCGCCACCGCGCGGGGTGTACTGGACGAGGCGGCAGCGGGGTCCGACAGGGACGGTGACGTCCTTCTCCGCGATGCCGTTGTCCCGGACAACTCATTCGCTCGGGGCCAGGACCTGCGGTTTCCACGGGGATCGCACCGGTGCCACGCTGGTCGTACCGGTACACGGGCGCGAGGTCCGCGGCCATGGGGGTTACATCGCCCAGGTAATCCGGCAGCCTCGGACCGCCATGGAGCATGACCACGGGCGACTGCCGACTCGTGTCCCCCAACGCCACCCGACGTAACTGCGCCTCGTCGCTCATCGACGCGAGGCCCTGCGTCTCGATCAAGGTCACCGCGGAGAACCCACCGGTGCCACTGAGGCTCCGCCAAAGGTTGAAGAACAGGCTTGGTTCCTGTTCCTGAACCTCCCTTCTGGCTGGTCAGGGTCCGTTTCGGCTCTCCGGGCGTGGGGGCCTGCCGTTCGGTGAACAGTCACCGTGACCGGTTGCCGAACGGCTCATAGGTCGGGATGGCCACGAGCTGCCGCAGACGAAGTGGCCGGGCCGAACAGCCCTGGACCGGCTGCTTCACAGCGAGGGTCAGCACGGTGGTGGTCGCTGTCCTGCTTGCCTGCGGCAGGGGTCTGGTGACTGGCGGTGCCGCACAGGCCGGGTCAGTCGAAGGCCGTGGCCACCGCCTCCGAGAGCCGGTTCAGTGTGTCCCGCGAGAGTTGCACCGAGCCGGTGAACGAGAGGAAGCCGTGAACGGCTCCCTCGACCGGGAGGTGCTGGACCGGCACGCCGGCGTCGGCCAGCTTGCGGGCGTAGCGGTCGCCCTGGTCGCGCAGGGGGTCGTTCTCGGCGGTGGCGATGACGGCGGGAGCAAGGCCGGCCAGTTCGTCGGAGCGCGCCGGCGAGACCCGCGGGTCGGCACCCTGGTCCGGGGTGCTGAGGTAGGCGCCCCAGAACCACTCGAGGTAGGAACGGGAGAGGACCGGGCCCATCAGGTTCTCGTACATCGAGGGGCTGTCGTCGAACCGGTCGACCGCCGGGTAGGCGAGCACCTGGAGCGTGATGCGGGGTCCCCCGCGGCGCAGGGATTCCTGTGCGAGAACCGCGGCGAGGTTGCCGCCTGCGCTCTCGCCGAACACGGCGATGCGTTCTCCGTCGCCTCCGAAGCCGGGTGCGTTGTCCGCGACCCAGGTCAGCGCGGCGTAGGCGTCGTCGACCGCGGCCGGGAAGCGGTGCTCGGGTGCCAGCCGGTAGTCGACGGAGACCACGATCGTGCCGGAGCGGTTGGCCACGGTGCGGGCGATGTTGTCCTGGGTGTCCAGGTCTCCGAAGACCCATCCGCCGCCGTGGAAGAAGAGCGTCACGGGCAGTGGCCCGGCGTTCGGCTCGGCGACGGGCCGG
The DNA here is from genome assembly GCF_055603605.1 of Streptomyces sp. NPDC037271. Taxonomy (NCBI): domain Bacteria; kingdom Bacillati; phylum Actinomycetota; class Actinomycetes; order Kitasatosporales; family Streptomycetaceae; genus Streptomyces; species Streptomyces sp. NPDC037271. The sequence goes on along the minus strand of NZ_JBVJVN010000017.1, from coordinate 38,315 downwards.
TAGATACGGACGGGTATGCCGCGGCCGTCGGTGACGGCCGTGGTGTCCCGGACGTCGGCGACCGGTACGGGAGCGCCGGCCAGGTCGCCGAGGGCGCGTCCGAACGCGCGGTTCTCCGCCACCGTAAGAGTCTCGGGCGCCGGTCCGCCTTCTGTGGCCACTTGCTCGAGCAGGGTCTGGATCTGCGGGTCGAGGGACATAGGGCTCACCTGTCTGAAGAGACGGCCACCCGGTATGGAATGACCTTTCCAGGATCATCGGTGGCGCAAAATTGGAATGTCAATTCCAACTTGGGTAGCGTGGGTACATGAGCGCACCAGTGAAGGCCGGAGAGCCGAAGGAGCAGCGACTCACCAAGGGCGGCCGCAAGACCCGCGAACGCATCATCGAGACCGCTGCGGAACTGATGTTCCACCACGGCGTGAGGGGCACGAGCATCCCTGACATCCAGGCGGCCGCCGGGGTCAGCGCGTCACAGATCTACCACTACTTCGGCGACAAGCAGGGCTTGGTCCTGGCGGTCATCGACCACCAGACGGACGCCCAGCTCGCCCGGCAGCGTCCGCTGCTGGACAGCCTGGACAGCATCGAGGCCCTGCGCGAGTGGTGCGACAGGGCAGGGAACCGCCAGGACGCCAGGGGATGCGAAGGCGGCTGCGAGATCGGCTCGCTCGCCAGTGAACTCGCCGACAGTGACCAGTCGGCACGGGCCGGACTCGTCTCCGCCTTCGACCGGTGGGAAGGCCCCATCAGGTCGGGACTCGCACGCATGCAGGCGCGCGGCGAGCTGAGCGAGCGCGCTGACACCGCCGCGCTCGCCACCGCTCTGCTGGCCGCCATCCAGGGCGGCATGCTGCTGTCCCAGGTCCGCCGGTCGAGCACCGCCTACCGGCAGGCCGTGTCAGCGGTGATCGACCACATCGAGAGCCACCTCGTCCGGTAGCGACTTGGGTGTGTCAGCTCATCACCGACATCCTTTGACCTGCTGGTACAGGGTGCACCGGGCGCGGGCCCGGCCCACGCCTGCCACCCGGCCGGTCCCGTCCCGTCGTCCTCGGCGAACAGGACACGCGGGTCGGCGTCCTGAATGAGGGGCGGGACCTCGCCGAGGCTGATATGCGAGGTGAACGTCGGACCCGTCGGCGCCGACCCGCGTCGACTGAATTGACGACAGGAGCACGCTCCAGCCATCACGAGCAGGGCGCCGAGCCCAGAGCGACCACCGATCAGGTGGAAGAGTAAGTACGGCTACTCATGCGTGACTTGTGAGTGCCGCCTACCTTCACGAGGTGCCTCCAGATTCGACAGATCAGTCGCTTGCGCGCCGGGCCCACAGCCGAGGAAGAGCTCGGATCCCCGCCCTGCGATACGCACGACATGCCAAAGGGGCCCTGACCGTCACCGGCGCCACCGCGGCCTGTCACGCCCTCATGTCCTCCGGCTATACGGGGGCCCGCGACAGCGCGGCCGCAGGCGACACGGTGTTTTCCGGTGCGTTCGAGTTCCTGGTCACGACGGCCGCCTCCTGGGCTCTGATGCCCCTTGTGCTGTGGGCCGGTATGCGGGTGATGAGGGAGGCCGGCAATACAGTGCTGCTGATCACCGGTGGGCTGTCCTGGGTAGGGTTGTCCGGATACTTCATCGACGACATCGACCGCACGGGCGGGCAGATACCGATCCCGGCTCTGGCCGCATACGTTCTTCTCTGCACGGGGCTTGCAGGGGCCGGCTCCGGCCGGCCGGACAGCTCGCGGTGAGGTCATGGCTCCGACCGCAGTGCGGACAGGGACGTGCGGCCAGGCCGCCGGGGTGGAGTTGCAGGTGTCGAGACTCAGCAGCTGGTCAGGGCGAGGACGACGTTGTGCCCCCCGAAGCCGAAGGAGTGGCTGACGGCGGCACGGACCTCCTGACGTCGGGGTTCCCCCGTGACGCAGTCGATGTCGAACTCGGACGCCGGGGCGCCCAGGTTCGCGATCGGCGGCACCGTACGGTGCTGGAGGGTGAGCACCGTCAGCGCCGCCTCGATGGCGCCCGCCGCCCCCAGGCCGTGACCGAGTACGCCCTTGGGCGCCGTGACACTGGGACGGTGCGGCAGGACCCGGGCGATCAGGGCTGCCTCGCCGGCGTCGCCCAGCGGCGTGGAGGTGCCGTGGGCGTTGACGTGGTCGACATCCCGCGGAGCCAGACCCCCGTCCGCCAGGGCGGTGCGCAGGGCCGCCTCCGCGCCCCGGGCGTCCGGTGCGGGCGCGGTGGGGTGGTGGGCGTCCGAGGTACTGCCGCAGCCCGCCAGCAGGGCACGGGGGCGGGCGCCGCGGGCGGTCGCGTCCTCGGTCCGTTCCAGGACGAGGACGCCGGCGCCCTCCGCCAGGACGAAACCGTCGCGGTCTGCGGCGAAGGGCCGGGACGCGCCGGCGGGGGCGTCGGCGCGCCGGGACAGGGCGCCCATGCGCCAGAACCCGACGGACGTCAGCGGAGTGACGGCGGCTTCGGTGGCCCCGGCCACCGCGACGTCGCACTGGCCGGTGGCGAGGAGCTCGCGGGCCACGGCGACGGCGGTGGCGCCCGAGGCGCAGGCGGTGGCCGGGGCGAGGCCGGGACCGCGGGCTCCGAGGGCGATGGAGACCTCTCCGGCCGCCATGTTCGGGATGATCTGGGGGATGGTGAGCGCGGAGACCATGTCGGCGCCCAGTTCCGCCAGGCGCCCCGCCTGTTCCTCGCGCACCGCGTCCGCGCCCAGTCCGCAGCCGATGACGACGGCGACCCGGTCACCGTTCCACGTTCCGGGATCGAAGCCGGCGTCGCGGACCGCCTGGCGGGCGGCGAGCACCGCCAGTGAGGCGTTCCGCGACATGCGCCAGGCAGTGCGTCCGACGCGACGGTCCAGGTCCTCGGGTGACAGGGGAACGCGGCAGGAGAAGTCCACGGGCAGGCCGGCCAGCGCCGGATCGTGGGTCGCGGTGCCCGCGCCGCGGCAGACCGCGTCCCAGGTGGCGTCGGTGCCTTCTCCCGCGGGAGTGACCAGACCGAGGCCGGTGACGGCGACGGGCTCGTTCATTCGGAGGTCACCGTACCCGTGGCCCCCGTGCGCAGCGCGTCGAGGTGATCGGCGACCTGGGCGACGGTCGTGCCCGGGGAGGCGTACTCGTTGTCGATCTTCACGCCGAACTGCTCGTGGAGGATGAGCACCAGTTCCGTCAGGGCCAGCGAGTCCAGGTCCAGTTGCTCCAGCGTGAGTCCCGGCTGGACCTCCTCCTCCGGGACACGGAAGGCGCTGGTCAGGATGGAGCGGACGGCGTCGTAGGTGTCCGTCACGGCGTCTCCTCGCGGTCTTTCGGTGCGGGCGGGGTGAGCCGGGTGAGCTCCGCGACCCCGGCCTCGAATCCGATCGGCGGCTCGAAGCCCAGGTCCCTGCGTGCGGCGGTGAGGTCGAAGTGGTGCGGATGCAGCAGTTCCGCGACCAGGAAGCGGCTCAGGGCGTGGGTACGGGGGCTGCGGACCGCGCGCAGGACGGTGTCGCTGGCGGCGGCCGCCGCGGTGGCGAGCCGGGGCGGTACGGCGCACCAGCGGGCGTCGATGCCGGCGGCCCGCAGGAAGTGCTCGGTGATCTCCCTCAGGGGGCGCGGGTCGCCCTGGCTGATGAAGTAGGCGCGGCCGCCCACCGCCGGTGTCTGCCGCAGGCGGTCCAGGGCGAGCAGGTGGGCGTGGGCGGCGGTACTGATGTGGGTGGTGTCGACGAGGTTGCCGCCGTCGCCGGGCATCAGCAGCCGGCCGGCCCGTACGGCGCGTGCGAGGGCGGGGGCGAAATGGGGGTCGCCCGGCCCCCAGATGATGTGCGGGCGCAGGGAGACGGTGGCGAGCTCCGGGCCGTGCGCGGCCAGTACCAGGGCCTCGGCGCGGGCCTTGGTGGCGGGGTAGGCGGTCAGGTGGCGGAGGGCGGGGGGAAGGTCCTCGGTGACGCCTTCCAGGCCGCCGGGCCGGAAGGCGACACTGGCGGTCGAGGTGTAGAGGAGCGTGCGCACGCCGTGGGCGCGGCATTGCGCGATCACGTGGCGGGTGCCGACGACGTTGGTGGACCAGTAGGGGCGCGGCGGGCCGCTGACGCCGGCCAGCGCGGCGTTGTGGACGACGGCGTCGCACCCGGCGACGGCGCGGGAGACCGCGTCGGCGTCGGCGAGATCGCCCAGGTGCTGCTGGACGCCCAACCGCTCCAGCGCGTCGCTGGAGCGGCGGCCCAGAGAGGAGACGACGACCCCGCGGGCGCTCAGCCGACGGCAGATCTCCCGCCCGAGGAAGCCGCTTCCGCCGGTGACCAGTACCTTCACCCGAGCCTCCCGCGCAGCCGCCCGGCGGCCCAGCCGGCCAGTCGCAGACGGTCGATCTTGGAGTTGTGCCGGGGGTCGGTCGGGAAACCGCGATGCAGCAGCACGGCGCCGACGCGGTGCGCGTCCGGATGGTCCTTCAGGGCCGCGCGTACGGCCGCCAGGGCGGCGGCGCGGGGGGTGGCCCGCAGGGGTTCCACGCACAGGACGGGCAGCTGGCACACGGCCGTGCCGACCCCGACGAGCGCGGTGCGCCGGATACCGGGTGCGGTGTCCGCCGTGGCCTCGAGGTCCTCGGTGGTCAGCGTGAAACCGGTGCCGGTGACCAGGTGGGCCTTCCGGCCGAGGAACCACAACCGTCCCTCGTCGTCGAGCCGGCCGAGGTCTCCGGTACGGTGCAGCACGCCGTGGTCGGTGACGCTCTTCGCGGCGTCCTCGGCGTCGGGACGCCCGTGGTAGGCGGGGCTGACGGTGGGGCCGGTGACGGCGATCTCGCCGAGCCCGCCGGCGTCGGCGTCCAGGATCCGGGCGCGGATGCCGGGCAACGGCCGGCCCAGGCAGGTTCCGGCGTGCCCGGCCGGTGGCCGGCTGCGGGCGGCCCGCAGGTCGTGGTCGCCGATCGCGGAGACGGGCAGGCACTCCGTGGCACCGTAGACGCTGAGGATCTCGGCGTCGTCCGGGACGACGGCGCGCAGGGCGTCGGCGAGACGGACGCGCAGCGGGGCGCCGAAGGAGAGGATCTGCCGGACCGTCGGCAGGGTGACGCGGTGGCGGGCGCAGTGGCCGGCGATCAGGGCGAGAACGGCGGGAGACGCCAGGATCGTGGTGACCTGGTGTCTCAGGATCGGTCCGACGAGTTCCCCCGGCGGGGTGCGGGCCGGAGCGAGATGGTTCACGGCCGGGACGACAGTGGCCGGCCCCAGGAGCGGGCCGAGCAGTGCGATGGGCAGGAATCCGGCGAGGAGTACGTCGTCGGGCCGCGGGTCCAGCAGGGCCTTCAGCGCGTCGAGTTGCCCGGTCAGGGTGGCGTGGTGGTACTCCGCGCCCTTGGGCCGTCCGGTGGAGCCGGAGGTGAACGCGATCATGGCCAGCTCGTCGCCGTCGCGCTCCCGCGTCCGGAGCGACGGGCTGCTGCGGGCCGGCTCCCGCAGGGTCAGCCGCCGCCCCAGCGGGCGCGGCGCGACGGCGGTGACCAGGGGGATCCGGACGTGTGGCCGGCCCCACCCCAGGGCGCGGCGTCCGAGGTGGGCCAGGGGTTCGCCGATGAAGACGTCCGGGGCGACGTCCCGCAGGCAGCGGCCCACCTCGGCGCGCGGCTCGATCAGGACCGGGACGGCGCCGAGGGCGCCGAGGGCGTAGCAGAGGGTGGTCAGGTCGTAGGCGTCACGCGTCATCACGACCGCTTTGTGGCCGGGCCGCACACCGGCGTCGCGCAGGGCCTCCGCGATGCCGAGACAGTCCCGCACCAGGTCGCCGCGGCTGGTCGTGCGGGAGGCGCCCTTGCGGCATCGGACGAGAGCGGTGGCGTCGGGCCGGTCACCCAGGTGTGCGGCGAATCCGGGAACGGACATGGTCATGCGGCCCCCTGGAGGAAGTCACGGACGCGGTCGCCCAGTTCGGCGGCGGCGTCCTCCATCACGAAATGCCCGGCCTCGGGGAAGCGGTGCACGGCGGCATGGGGGAAGCGGCGGACCCACTCCTGCAGCAGTACCGGGGTGAAGACGGGGTCGCGCATGCCCCAGCCGATGAGCAGGGGCAGTTCCGACAGGCCCGCCCCCGCGGCGGGAGGTTCGAGCAGGCGCCATGCCGGGTCCGTGGGGTCGCGGGGGATCGCCCGGACGGCGTCGGTGACCGCCCGGCGTTCCGCGCGGTGGGCGTACGGCCGGAGGTAGGCCTCGCGCTCGGCCGGCGGCAGTGGGTGGTGGACCCCGGCGCGCAGGGCGACACGGGCGAACGCGTTGGTGAGGTGGACGAGTTCGGCGACCGGCCGGTGGTCGCGGATCCAGCGCAGGTAGAACGGCAGCCGGAAGCCTTCCGGGAAGGGAAACGCCACGGTGTTGCAGACGACCAGCCGGGCCACCGCACCCGGGTGCCGCAGGGCCCAGGCGGCGCCGAGGGGACCTCCCCAGTCGTGCAGGACGAGCGTCCAGCCGCGCTCGGGCAGACCCTCGTCGCGCACCAGGTGGCGGTGGAGGATGTCCAGGCCCTCCAGCTGCGCCTCGTAGGGGTCGGGGACCCCGTCCGCGGGCCTCAGGTGCCGGGACAGCCCGAAACCCGGCAGGTCGGGTGCCAGGCAGCGGGCGTGTGGGGAGAGCCGGTGCAGCAGCTTGCGCCAGACGTAGCTCCACGACGGGTTGCCGTGCAGGAAGAGCACCGGTTGCCCTGAGCCGAGGTCGAGATAGTGCTGTCCGGTGGCCGGTACGCGCCGCCAGTGACGGGTGGCGGGATAGCCCGGCAACAGCCGTTGCAGGGCGGCGGGTTCCGAAGCCGGGTCCGGGGGGCGGGCGGCTCGTGCGCTCACCATCGGACGAGAGCCAGACCGAAGCTGAAACCACTGGCCAGGCCGATCATCGTCACCAGGTCCCCGCTCTCTATGCGGTCGGCCTCCCGTGCCTTGACCAGTTGCAGCGGGAGGGAGGCCGCCGCGCAGTTCCCGTGTTCGGCCACCGCGGGCATGCACCGGTCCTCGGGCAGGGAGAGCAGCTCGAGCATCTCCCGGTACTGCGGCATGGCGATCTGGTGGAAGGCGACGAAGGCACTGCGGGAGACCGCCTCGAGTTCCTTCCCGGCGGTGGCCAGGATCCGGGGAAGCGCGTCGAGTGCGCCCTGGCGCAGGTCCCCGTTCAGGCGCAGTGTGGTGTGGTCGTCGTGCACGGACAGGTGGTGCATGCTTCCCCCGCCGGCCACGGTGCAGGCCTCCCACGCCTCGGAGTTGCTGACGAACCGCAGGGACAGGACGCCGGGGTCGTGTTCGCCCGCGGGGCCGGCGGTGAGCAGCATCGCCGCGCCGGCGTCCGACGCCGTGTAGCCGGGCAGGGCCCTCAGGAGGGCCTGGCGGTCGGGGGCGTGCCAGCGGGTGGCCAGCGTCGCGGGTTCGCCGCAGGCGATGAGGACCGTGCGGTAGCGGCCGGACTCGATGAACGAGGTGGCCACCTCCATGGCGTTGAGGACGCTGTTGCAGGCGTTCTTGACGTCGAACACCGGGCAGGAAGCGCCCAGTTTGGCTGCCACGAGGTGGGACGTGGCGGGTTCGATCAGGTCCAGCGCGGTCGCGGCGAACAGCAGCAGATCGACGTCGCCGATCTCCAGTTCCGCCTCGGCGAGCGCCTTGCGCGCGGCTGCCACGGCGAGGTCGGAGGCGTTCTCGCCGTCCTCGTGCACATGGACTCCACGGACCCCGGTGAGGTCCTCCAGCAGACCGGGCGGTGGCGCGTACCCGCCGGTCTCGGTGATCTTCGTGCGGATTTCGTCCATGGTCCGGTAGCGGGACGGCAGATGAACGGAGACGGCGGCTATACGGGCACGGAAGGCTTCGGGCACCGCGTCACCGTAGCCGCCCCCTCCTTGCCACCGGACTGAAAAGCTCTTTGTACGTCAATATTCACTACAACGAGTGGTAAGCACCGGCCTTTTCGCGCCGCGCTGCTCCTTCCTCGGCTACCAATGCCTGCAATCGGCGTGAGAAGGCGGGGACTTGGTATGCAGCAGCTCGAGCGGGCCGTGGCCGTGGTAGGGGTCGGTTGCCGGCTTCCCGGAGGGATCACGGATCTGGACGGACTGTGGTCGGTACTGCGCGACGGGCGGGACATGGTCGGCGAGATGCCCGCCGACCGGTTCCCCAGGGAGAGAATCGTCGACCCGGAAGTCGTACGCCCCGGCCGCAGTTACACCGCCGCCGGCGGATTCCTCACGGACGTCGCCTCGTTCGACGCCGGCTACTTCGGCATGGCACCCGCGGAGGCCCGGCACATCGACCCGCAGCAGCGGCTGCTGCTGGAGATGGCCGCGGAGGCCCTGGACGACGCCGCCCTGCCCGCCGGGTCACTGGCCGGATCGGACACCTGCGTGTACGTGGGCGTCTCCGATCCCGGCTACGGGGTGACCCTGTCGATGATGCAGGACCACACGAGTCCGCACACCATGCCCGGCGCCACCCTGTCCATCACGGCGAACCGGCTGTCGTACGCCTTCGACCTGCGCGGCCCGAGCATGGCCGTGGACACGGCCTGCTCCTCCGCCCTGGTCGCCCTGGACCGGGCCTGCCGCACCCTGCGCGAGGGCACCTCCCGGGTCGCCCTGGCCGGTGCCGTCAACGTGCTGTCCACCCCGTACCCCTTCGCCGGATTCTCGTACGCGGGCATGCTGTCCCGGCGCGGTCGCTGTGCGGCGTTCTCGGCCGACGCCGACGGCTTCGTCCGCGCGGAGGGCGGCGCGGTGCTCGTCCTCAAACGCCTCGGTGACGCGGTGGCCGACCACGACCGCATCCATTGCGTGCTCGCCGCCACCGGCAACAACACCGACGGCCGCAGCACCGGCATGGTCGTGCCCAGCGCCGAGACGCAGGAGGCGCTGCTGCACGCGGTCTACGCGGAGGCCGGGATCGACGCGGACGACCTGGTGTACGCCGAGGCACACGGCACCGGCACCCAGGTGGGGGACCCGGCGGAGGCCGAGGCCATCGGCCGGGCCCTGGGGCGTCGCCGCCGCGGCGGCCCGCTGCCGATCGGCTCGGTGAAGACGAACCTCGGTCATCTGGAGCCCGCCTCCGGGATGGCGGGGCTGCTCAAGGCGATCCTGGTGCTGCGTCATCGCACGGTGCCGGCGTCCCTGCACGCCCTCCCCCTCAACCCCGCGATCGACTTCGACGGCCTCGGACTGGCCCCCGCCGTGGTGCCCGTCCCCCTGACGCTGGGGGAGCGGTCCGCCGTGGGCGTGTCCTCCTTCGGTTTCGGCGGAGCCAACGCCCACGCGATCGTCACCCTGCCGCCCGCCGCCCGGCAGAGCGGACCGCGGCCCGTGCCGAGCGGGCGCCCGCTGCCGCTGGTCGTCTCCGCCCGGTCCCCCAAGGCACTGAACCAGATGGCCGCCCGCATGGCGGAGCGGCTGCGGGACACCGGGCCCGAGGAGTTCTACGACCTCGCCCACACCAGCACCGTGCGGCGCACCGCGCACCCGCACCGCGCCGCCGTGCTGGCCACCGACCCGCAGGACGCCGCCCGGCAGCTCGACCGGCTGATCGCCGCCGAGCCCGCCCACGGGGCGCTCGTGCGCACGAGCGAGCGGGACGGCACCGCGTTCGTGTTCTCCGGCAACGCCTCCCAGTGGCCGGGCATGGCCGCCGACCTGCTGGAGCGCGAACCGGCCTTCCGAACGGCCGTCGAAGAGGCCGACGCGGCCCTGACACCCCACCTGGGCTGGTCGGTGGCGAAGGAACTGGCGCGCCCCTCCGCCCCGACCTGGCAGCGCACGGAGATCGCCCAGCCGGCCCTGTTCGCCGTCCAGGTGGGCCTGACCGCACTGCTGGCCTCGCACGGCGTGCGTCCGCGGGCGGTGGCCGGGCACAGCGTCGGAGAGGTCGCCGCCGCCTGCGCCGCCGGCATCCTGACCCTGGACCAGGCGGCCCTGGTGATCGCCGAACGCAGCCGTACCCAGGGCGCCACGGCGGGCCGGGGCCGCATGGCCGCCGTGGGCCTGCCGGAGGAACAGGCCCGGGAGGAACTCCTGCGCTACGGCGGCGCCCTGGAGATCGCGGGCATCAACAGCGAGCGCGACGTGACCGTCGCCGGTGACGCCGAGGAACTGGCCGCCTGGGGCGCCGAGCTGCACAGCCGCGACATCTTCTTCCGGGATCTCGACCTGGACTACGCCTTCCACAGCCGTGCCATGGACCCCCTCAGGGAGCCGCTGCTCGACGCACTGGACGGGCTCGCCCCCGCCCCGGCCCGGATTCCTTTCGTCTCCACCGTCACCGGCACCCCGCTGAACGGGCCGGAGCTCGACGCCGGGTACTGGTGGCGCAACGTCCGCGAACCCGTCCGGTTCGCCGACGCCGCCGCCCACCTCACCGCCGAGCACGCCGGCGTCCTGGTCGAGATCGGCCCGCACCCGGTGCTGCGCTCCTACCTGCGCCGCACCGGCGCCGCCTGCGTGGCCACCCTGCACCGTGACGGGGACGGCGTACGCGAGACCGCGGCGGCCGTCGCCGCCGTGCTCGCCACCGACACCGGTACCGACTGGCGGCGGCACTTCCACCGCCCGGGCCGTGTGGTCGACCTGCCCGCCTACGCGTGGCAGCACGAACGGTACTGGCACGGCGCCCCGCAGGACCTGGTCATCAGGGCGACCGGCAGCGGCATGCTGGACCACCCCCTGGTGGGTGAACGGATGCCCGCCCCGCACCCCGTCTGGCACGGCTCCGTCGAGCCGCAACTGGTGCCCTGGCTGGGCGACCACCGGATCGGCGACGACGTACTCATGCCGGCCGCCGCCTACGTGGAGATCGCGTTGAGCGCCGGACGGCGGGCGCTGGACCGCCCGGTCGAGGTACGGCATCTCGAGATCGGCCGTCCGCTGGCCGTGCCGTGGCCGGATCCGACTCCGGTCGCCCTGCAGACCGCGGTCACCCCGGACGACGGCTCCCTGACCGTCAGCGTCCGCGAGGAACACGGCGGGGAGTGCCGGCCCGTCGTACGCGCCCAGGTCCGCACCCTGCTCGGCACGGCACCGCCCCCGCTCGACGTCGACGCGCTCCGGGCCCGCTGCCACCGGAGCATCGACGGCCCGGACTTCTACCGGGCGTGCCACGACATCGGCCTCAACTGCGGGCCGGCCTTCCAGCTCATCGACCGCGTCGACGCCGGCGACGGAGAGGCACTCGTCTCCTACCGGTTGCCGCACGCCGCCGACGCCTACACCGCCCACCCGGTCCTGCTCGACGCGCCGCTCCAGGCCACCGTGGCACTCGCCGGACCGGAGGCGGAATCCGCCGCCTTCCTGCCGACCGTGTTCGGGTCCGTACGCGTGTGGCGCACCCCCTCGCCCACCGGTGTCGTGCACCTGCGCCGGCGCGGCCGCAGCGTCAACGAGATCTGCTGGGACATCACCTACGCCGACGCGGACGGCACGGTCACCGCCGAGATCGACGGCTGCCGCACCCGCCGCGGACACCTGACCGAGCACACCCCCCTGACCGTCCAGCGCACCGTGCTGCGGGCAGCGCCCCACCCGGACACGCCCGCTGCGCCGTCTCCGCTTCCCGCGCCCGCCGAGGTGGCACGCGTGGCCGAGCCGCGCGTCACCGCCGCACGCGCCGCGCTGGACGACAGCGGCCACGACCGGTTCGTCTCCGACGCCGAACGGGCCGGCGCCCACTGCTGGGCCGAGGCGCTGCGAGGCCTCCTGGCCGACCCCACGGCCCCCTTCTCGACGGCCGAACTGGTGGCCGGGGGGCTGCAGCCCCGGCACCGGAGGCTGGCGCGGCTGATGATGCCCCTGCTGGCCGACCACGGCCTCGTCCAGCCGGCCGAAGAGTCCTGGCAGCTCACCGGCGTCGAGACGGAGTCCGAGGCACTGCTGCGCGGCCTCGTGGAAGACCATCCCGCCTTCGGCGCCGAGACACTGTTCCTCAACCGCCACCTGCGCCGTCTGCCCGACGTGCTGCGGGGCCTGACCGACGCGCGCGAGCTCCTGCCCGCCGGGGACAGCGCGTACGAGCAGCTCAGCGAGACCGGACCGGCCCACCGCTTCGCGCACCGTGCCGCGCAGGCCCTGCTCTGCGACATCGTCGCCCGATGGCCCGCCGACCGACCGCTGTGCGTCCTGGAGATCGGGGCCACCACCACCGCTCTGACGGCCGCGGCACTGCCCGTACTCCCGGCCGACCGGACCCGGTACACCTGCACCGCCCCCACCGGCGGCGGGCTCACCCGCGCCGAGCACCGTTTCGCCGCCCATGACTTCGTCGACTACCGCACGCTGGACCCGGACACCGACCTGGTGGACCAGGGCATGCCCCGGGGCGGTTTCGACCTCGTCCTCGCGGGCGACGCGCTGCACGCCACCACCGATCTGGCCGTGACACTGCGCCGGCTGCACGCCGTACTGGCCCCCGGAGGGCACCTGCTGGCCGTCGAACCGCACAGCTCACGGTTCCAGGCCCTGCGGTCCGGCGCCCTGGACGACTTCTGGGAGCGCGGCGACCACGACCTGCGCCCCACCTGCCGCATCCTCCCCCGCGACCGGTGGGCACCGTTGCTGCGCCGGTGCGGCTTCTCCGGTGTGGCGCAGACCGGTCCCGAGGACCGTTCCGTCCTCCTCGCCGCGGCCGACCACGACCACGCCGCGGACCACGAAACGCCCCTAGCGGCTTCCGCCACCCCCTGGGTGATCGCCGTCGAGGACGACACCGAGACGGCGACCGCACGGGCACTGGCCGCCCGGCTCGGGAAGGCCACCGTGATCGCCGCCTCCGACGAGGCCGCCGTCTGGAGCGGGGCCCTGCCCGCGGACTCCGATCCGCGCCTCGTCCTGCTGCTCGCCGAGCCCGGGCCGGGGCCGCACGAGACCGTCACGCGAACCACCCGCCGTGCGGCCCTCCTGCGCGCCCTGGCCGCCGCCTGCGACGGCCTCAGCGGCGGCACGAGTCCACAGGTGTGGCTCGTCACGCGTCCGACCGGTCTCTTCCCGGCCCCGGAGCTGCCCTCCCACCCGGTCGACGCGGCCGTCTGGGCGGCCTGCCGCACCCTCGCCAACGAGCGTCCCGACCTGTCCGTGAGGCGTCTGTCGTGCCACCGCACCGGTGACGCGGACACCGACGCCCGCCGCCTGGCCGGAGAGTTCCTCGCTCCCGGCGGTGACGACCGGAGCGTCCAGGAGGACGAGATCGTCCTGACCGCACAGGGCCGGTTCGTGCCCCGGCAGGTCCAGCACCCGGCGGGCGAGTCCCCGGCCGCACCCGCCCGCACGCCGTTCATCCTGGAGGCCCGTGACCCGGGCCTGCACCGGCGGCTGGTCTGGCGGCAGACGGACCTTCCCGAACCCGGTCCCGGCGAAGTGGCCGTCGAGCTGCGGGCGGTGGCCCTGAACTACCGCGACCCCATGCGAGCCAACGGTCTGCTACCGCCCGAAGCGGTCGAGAACAGCCCCCTCGGCCGCGGACTGGGCACCGACGGAGCCGGTGTCGTACACGCCGTGGGGCCGGGGGTGGAGGACCTGAAGCCCGGCGACCGGGTCTTCGGCCTCATGCCCGCCGCCCTCGCCTCCCACACGACGACTCCGGCCGCCGCGGTCGTCCGCATCCCTGACGGAATGGGCTTCACGGAGGCCGCGACCTTCCCCGTCGCGTTCCTGACCGTCCACCACACCCTGGTCCATCAGGCCCGGCTCTCCGCCGGGGAGACCGTACTCGTCCACGGCGGAGCCGGAGCGGTCGGCCTGGCCGTCCTCCAGTGCGCCCGCCGGCGGGGCGCCCGCGTCATCGCCACCGCCGGCACGGAGACCAAACGGGACCTGCTGCGCACGCTCGGCGCCGAGCACGTGCTCGACTCCCGCAGCCTGGACTTCGTCCCCCGGGTACGGGAACTGACCGGCGGCCGGGGAGTGGACGTCGTGGTGAACTCCCTCAGCGGCGAGGCCATCGCCCAGGGTCTCGACCTCCTCCGCCCCAACGGCCGCTTCGTCGAACTCGGCAAGCGGGACATCTTCCTCAACAACCCGATGACGCTGCGCCCCTTCGACCGCAGTCTCACCTTCATCGGCTTCAACCTCGACGCCGTCGTCGAATCCCCCGCGCTGCGCTCCCGTCTCCTGGCGGACTTCGGCGAACTGGTCGCCTCCCACGCCTACCGCCCCCTGCCCCACACCGTCCATCCGGCCGCCCGGGCCGACGCGGCCTTCCACCTCCTGCAGCACTCCCGGCACACCGGGAAGATCGTCGTCACCTTCGACCCGCTGGACGAGCCCGTCCCCGTGGAACCCGCACCCGGCACCGTCCGGCTCGACGGGGACGGCACCTACCTGGTCACCGGAGGGCTGAGCGGCCTCGGCGCCGCCACCGCACGTCGGCTGGCCGACCACGGAGTCCGGCATCTGGCCCTCCTCTCCCGCCGCGGACCCGACGCCCCCGGAGCACCGGCCCTCCTCCAGGAGCTCGCCGACCGCGGGGTGCGCGCCACCGCCCACGCCGCCGACGTCACCGACGAAGCCGCGCTGGGGCAGGTCCTCGACGCCGTGGACGCCGACGGGCACCGCCTGCGCGGCATCGTGCACGCGGCGATGCACATGGACGACGCGGTGCTGTCCGACCTCACCGACGAACGGTTCGCCGCCGTACTCGCGCCCAAGGCGGCGGGCGCGGCTCTGCTGGACCGCCTTACCGCCGACCGCGACCTGGACCTGTTCCTCGCCTACTCCTCCGTCTCCGCCGCCATCGGCAACCCCGGCCAGGCGGCGTACGCAGCGGCCAACGCCTATCTGGAGGCCCTCGCCCGGGCCCGGCGGAACACCGGCAAACCGGGCACGGCACTGGCCTGGGGCCCGATCAGTGAAACCGGCTATGTCGCCCGCAGCGGTATGGAAGCCGCCATGGCCGAGCGTGGCCTCGAACTCCTCACGCCGGCCGAGGCCCTGACCACCGCGGGGCGCCTCCTGGCCACCGGTGCCGACGTCGCCGGAGCGGGCCGCTACCGCTGGGGGGCCGCACGCCACCTGCTGCCCGCCCTGGCCACGCCCCGTTTCGCCCGCTTGGCGCCGTCGTCCTCCGTCCCCTCCCCGGACGCCCGCAAGGAGCTGCTTCGGACGTTGGCCGGCCTTCCGGCGGACGAGGCACAGCGCAAGATCGTCGAAACGCTCGCCCAGCTTCTCGCGGGTGTCCTGCAGACCGATCCGGACGACATGGACCCCACGCGCAGTGTCACCGACTTCGGACTGGACTCACTGCTCGGCATGCAGTTCCTGGTCCAGGCAAGAGATCTCTTCGACATCCGCCTGGCACCGGCCGACCTGGCCACCGGCCGCACCCTGACCCACTTCGCCCGTCTGATCCATCAGAGGCTGGGCCTGGACCCCGCCGAGCAGGAGTAGACGGACACCGGATGCCCGCTGTGCCGGAGTCCCGGTACAGCGGGCGGGGAGCAGGATCGAGCGCACCTACCACCGAGGCTGACGTCAGAGACGCCTGGCCCGATTGCCCCCGTCGAGTACGGGACCATCATGACCCCAGCCGCAGCCCTGGCGGCATAAACCCCGCTGTCACCCAACCCTGCAGCAGTCCCTTTTCTGTGGTCACGATGCTGCTCATGATGTACCGCCAGCAGACGAAGTACCTCCTGGGACCAACGTGCACCGCGCCCAAGCACAGCGCCTTTGCCAGTGCCGACGGCGGCTGAGCGGCAAGGCCGGACTCGGTCTCTCAGTCCGGTCACCTGCCATGCAACGACTCTGAGTCGATCAATCCCAGATGCCCGAGTTCAACGGAGCGTAGTCAGCACCAAGTCAGCACGGGACAGGTGAGAACGGGTGATGACGTGGGATTCTAGTCAGCACCAAACCAGCACGGGAGTCAGCACGGCACCGTCAAATCGTGCTGAACTACGCGTCCCGGACGGCCCTCCTTTTGACCACCACCGGTCCCCTGAGACGCCTTTGCATGAGCCGGCATGGTGGTCACGCGCATAGCCGGCCCTCGAACTATGTTGCCCCGCCACATGTGCGCCTGACCTGCGGATTCCTACGGTGTGGCGACACGCAAACGTCCCCGTCACACCCCAGGAAGTGGTGCCGATGTCGTCGCCCGCAACCGCTCCACCAGCCCCGAACAACCTCAAGCGCATCGTCGCCGCCAGCCTCATCGGGACCACCATCGAGTGGTACGACAACTCATCCGATCAGAGCTGCGACCTGCGCCCTTGCCGAGTCTGACCCTTCGGAGCCAGCACCGAACCAGCACCGGGAGATCACGTCGGGTGCAGAACTGTGAGGAACCTGCCCGTACGAGCACCTGGCCGCGCCAACGACCAACGTGAACGATCACTGTCAGTAATGAATGACATCTGCCGCCGACCCGCCCTCCGATTGGCGCGGCTGTACACCGAGGTGGTCCACGAGGCACCCTCCGCGGGGCCGAGCCATCGGCCTGGCCCGACAAGCGCGGCTACCTCGGCGTCGGCATCGACGACGCGGCCACCGGCCTCACCGCTCAAGTCGATTCCTCCGGCGACTGCTTGACGGTCCCGAGATCGCTGCGGTGGAGCGGCTGGGCGCACAACGTGTCGGCCCCAGGTCGAAAGCGGCGGCTATCGAATCGGCTATGCCCGCCCCCTGGTACCGCTACGCCCGTTCACGACCCCACGCAGGGGCGATCGGTGGAGTGCGTGCGTTGGGCCGTGAACTTGATGCCCCGCCAGATGGACGATCTCGTTTCGAGAGCCGACGACCGCCTGCGTCCCCCACCCGCGGTGTTCATGAGGAGCCCGGTGGGTCACGGAGAGCTGGGTGACTCGACCTCGGTGAGGACGGCGGCCGTCTCAGGGGCGGGGAATGTTTCGCAGGTTGGCGCGGGCCAGGTCGAGCATCTTGCCGACGCCCCCGTCGAGCACGGTCCGGCCAGCGGCGAAGGCGATTCCCTTGACCTGGGCGGCCGAGATGTGCGGCGGGATCGACAGCGCGTTGGCGTCGGTCACCAGGTCGACCAGGAACGGTCCGTCGTGGGCGAGCGCCCGCTTGAGCCCTTCGACGACATCCCCGGGGCGCTCGATGCGGATCGCCTCGATGCCCGCGCTGCGGGCGATCGCCGCGTAGTCCACCGGCTCGTGGTCGGTCCCGTGCTCGGGCAGCCCCTCGACCAGCATCTCCAGCTTCACCATGCCCAGGGAGGAGTTGTTGAAGACGATCGTCTTCACCGGCAGATCGTGCAGCTTCACCGTGAGCAGCTCACCCATGAGCATGCCCAGTCCACCGTCACCCGACATCGAGATCACCTGGCGGCCGCTGTAAGCGAACTGCGCGCCGATGGCGTGCGGCAGCGCGTTGGCCATCGTGCCGTGCAGGAACGAACCGATCACCCGGCGCCGTCCGTCGGGGGTCGGACAGCGCGCCGCCCACACGTTGCACATGCCCGTGTCCACGGTGAACACTGCGTCGTCAGCTGCGAGTTCGTTCAGAACAGAGGCCGCGCACTCAGGGTGGATCGTCGCACGGCCCAGGGTCACGTACGAGGGGTCGACGGACCTTCTTGGCCAGGAATACGACAGCCACGGAACAAGTTCCCCCTCTCTGTCCCGGAGCCTCTCCTGCCCTCACGCATCAAGCCCTTGACCACCATCGTCATCGCCAGCCGCCTGCGCAAAGACCGGCTGGACCACCTGACCGCCGTGCACGCCGGCCTCGCCCGGCAGTCCGTACCGTGGGAGGCCGTGGTCGCGCTCGACGGCGCCTCTCCCGACCGCCTGCCCACGCCGCTCGCGCAGGACCCCCGCATCCGCACTACTGGCACCTGCGGCCGGCTGTGTTTCGTAGGCCCCAAGAGCGTGCGCGAGCCTCTGCCTTCAGGCGACCGTGTCTGCAAGAACGGCCCCTGGTACGACACGTGCTCCTCGATACGTGGTGTGAGGCCACGGACGGGGGCGCTTGGGTTTACGGCTTCTGGCGGCCGGTGCCGTACCGGGCGAGCATCGTCTCCACGGCCTCGTCGACGGCGTATCCCGTCTCCCGCGCGGCAGGGGCCCAGTCGGTGAGCAGCATTCGGGGCCACAGGACGAAGTTGGCGATCATGCCGAGGAACTGGTTTGCGGCACTCTCCGCATCGGGCACGCGGGCGGTGCCGGCCTCGTGCTCGGCCTGAAGGTAGAGCCGCACGGAGTCGAAGTAGGGCAGCTTGCCCAGCTGAAACTGCATCCTGCCCAGCTCGGGCAGGCGCGGCAGCTCGGCGA
Organism: Streptomyces sp. NPDC037271; assembly: GCF_055603605.1. Classification (NCBI taxonomy): domain Bacteria; kingdom Bacillati; phylum Actinomycetota; class Actinomycetes; order Kitasatosporales; family Streptomycetaceae; genus Streptomyces; species Streptomyces sp. NPDC037271. Next base: position 20,071 of record NZ_JBVJVN010000017.1, on the reverse strand, counting down.
TCACGATCCTGAACAGGGCCGTCATGCCGGGCCGGCCCATCAGCTCGGCGTACTGGCGGCCGATGGCCCCCAGACCCGCACGCAGGTCGCCTGCCGGGGGCCGGACCGGCGCTTGGCCAGACCCCTGCTGCCAGGACTCGGTAACGATGGCCTCGAAGAGGGCCGCCTTGGTCGGGAACTGCTTGAACAGCGTCGACTTCGACACCCCGGCTGCCTCGGCGATCCGGGCCAGTGACGTCCCGCCGTATCCGCGCTCCAGGAACAGTGCGGTGGCGGACGAGGTGATCGCCTCCCGCTTCTGCTGGGCCAGCCGTCGGTGGTGGTCGGAGAGTCCTTCTGTCATGGGGACAGTATGCCCACACGGCGAGGCGAGTCACTTGACTCGCCTCCGGGGTGGCCCTACGGTGAAGGAGGCGAGTCGGACGACTCGCCGTCCGCGCCGCGGCAGTGAGCCCGGCGGTCTCTTTCCCTTTCTTCGCTCGAGGAGCAGTTGCATGGACAGCAAGAAGATCGCGCTGGTGACCGGTGCCAACCGGGGACTGGGCCGCAGTACGGCGGTGGCGCTGGCGCAGCGTGGAGCTGGGGTGATCGTCACATACCGGGGCGACGAGGCGGGGGCGCAGGAGACGGTTGAGGCGGTGCGGGCGGCCGGGTCCGCCGCTCTCGCGCTTCGCCTGGACATCAGCGACATCGCTTCTTTCCTCCCCTTTGCGGCGGAGCTCGGCGAACATCTGCGGCTCTGGGACGCTACGCGGCTCGACATCCTGGTCAACAACGCCGGGGTGGGGATCTTCAGCCCCCTGGAGCAGGTAAGCGTCGCGGACTTCGACGCGATGATGGATACCAACGCCCGCGGGACGTTCTTCCTCATCCAGGCTCTGCTGCCGCTGCTTGCCGACCCCGCCGGCGTCATCAATGTCTCCAGCTCCCTGACCCGCCACACCAGCCCTGCCAGCGCCGTCTACTCGGCGTCCAAGGCCGCCATCGAGGCACTCAGCCGCACCCTCGCTCTGGAACTGGGTCCGCGCGGTATCCGGGTCAACTCCATCGCCCCGGGGCCGACCGCCACCGACTTCAACGGCGGAGCCATGCGCGACGACACCGACATGCGAGCGGGGCTGGCGGCGCAGACCGCTCTGGGCCGCGTCGGCGAACCCGCCGAAATCGGCGACGCCATCGCCACACTCGCCTCCGACAGCCTGCGCTGGGTCACCGCCCAGCGCCTCGAGGTCTCCGGAGGCGCCCTGCTCTAGCGACATGGGCAAGCACCGGTGGTCGAGGGAGGGGCGGCCGCATGCCGGACCTGCCCGGCGAGTCCGGGCCGCAGAACCACTCACCTTCGGTAGCACTCGCAGAACATCTGCCCGAGTTTGAAACGAAGTTGGCCCGCGACGCCGCCCCGCTACCGGACTGGCCCGAACAACTCACCACCGCCCGCTTCCCGGTCCTGGCCGGCCTGGCCAAAGCCATCCGCGAGGACCAACCCGCAGTCGTGCAGGGCATCACCACCCCGCTCAACTCCGGCGTCAACGAAGGCCGCATCACCGATCTGAAGCTCCAGAAGCGGACCACGGCCGGTCGCGCGGGGGTCCCGCTGCTCCGCCACCGCGTCGCCCTCATGGCCCTGCTCCGACGCGCAATCTTGCCAGGGCCGCGTTCATGTGTACGCCGACACTGGTGTTAGCGTCGCCGCCATGGCGAACCGTTCCTACCTCTACTCCGCAGACTCGATGCCGAGCGAGACGGAGCTCCCCCAGCGAATTCGGTGCATATCCGAGCACAACTGGGACATCCCGCTCGCGCACAAGCTCCTGGCGGGCCGCGGGACGACGATCGTCCCGTCCATGATCTGGAACCCTCCGATCGGCATCGCCGCGGAGTACGCCGCCGGAGTGACCCTGCTGCTCGGTCTCCTACGTGCGGTCGGCGAGGGCCTGGAGGGCGACGCCGAGTTCGCCGAATGCGTGGCCAGGACCACGGCCCACCTAGAGAAGCAGCGGGCGAAGTACTTCGTCCTGGAGACCGGGGAAATTGTCTCGATGGCGGGCGACGATCCGGCAACGAGCGTGCGGCATCTGGCGTCCGAGGACATCCCCGACATCGTCGCCAAGGCCGAGGCGGCGCTCGCCGGCCAGAACGACGCCTGGCTGGCCTCGGTCCGAGGTGACTGGCAGAGGCACTTCGCGTCCTTCTACAGCGAGGCGCTCTACTTCTCCTTCCCCGACTGACGAGGCTTGCGGTACGGTGCCGGTCGATCCGGCCTGCCCCCAAGGACACCACCCAGGCGTCTCAGTAGAGCAAGCACGCCAGGGAAGAGTCCGATGATCTGCCCACCGTGCACAAGCTCGAGTAGCAAGCGACCGGTCGGGCTGGAGTTCACACCGGGCGCTTGCGCTCGGCGCTGGTCAGCTCGCCGAACCCACCCTCGCCCCGGTCCGCCTTCGCCCGGCGGTACCAGCCACGCAGGGACTCCGAGCTGATACCGAGCTCCCGGGCAACCGCGGTGACCGTCTTGCCCGAGGAATTGAGGCTGATCCTTTGAAGTGGACACCCTGACAATGGATCTTGATGGTCCAGGGAGGGATGTCCAGGTGGGACGCAAGTCTCCGTATCCGGAGGAGTTCAGGAAGGACGCCGTCGCGCTCTGTCAGGCTGCGGGCGGCAAGCGCACCTACGCCGCGGTGGCAGCGGATCTCGGTATCACCGCCGAGTCGCTGCGGACGTGGGTGCGCAAGGAGAACGAGTCCCGGGCAGTGCCCGAGTGCCGCGGCGCCGACGTGAGCGAGACTGAGGAGCTGGCCCGGTTGCGTGCGGAGAACGCCCGCCTGCTCAAGGCCGAGAAGGAGTGGCAGCTGGAGCGCGAGATCCTGCGCCGGGCAGCCGTCTATTTCGCCCGGGAGGTGAAGTGAGCCCCTGCCGCTGGGACTTCATCTCCGACAACCGCGCCGATTTCGGCGTCAAGCGGGTCTGCCGGGTGCTGGGAGTCTCCCGCTCCGGCTACTACCGGCACCAGGCCACTGTGAAGGCCCGTGCGGAGCGAGCGGTCGAGGAAGAGCGGGCGGTGTCTGAGAGGACGTTAAGTCCGTTTCTGGTAGCGGCCGCGTCCGGGCTGGGTGAGGAAGCCTTGGCGAGTGAGTCGTCCCAGGCGGGAGCGGGTGACGTTGACCGAAGGCTCGTCGGTGGGTAGGCCGAGGTGTTCGTGCAGGTCATGAACTCGGAACACCTTCGCGGGATGCTCGTTGAAGGCAGTCACGATGCGCTGGTAGACGGTGGCGTTCTCCGCTGGGGCAAGTTCGTGGCCGGGTGGAGTGAGGCCGTCGATGACCTTTCGGGTGGCGGCGAGCTCGGCCAGGCGGGCCTCGGTCTCGGCCAGGGCGGTGGTGAGCCGTTCGATCTGCTCGCGCAGGCTGTCGGCTCGTGCGGTGGTCTCGTCGTGTTCGGTCTGCAGCAGCCGCAGGAGTTCGCTGACGTTCACGCGGCCAGCTCCACGTCGTCCCGCCAGGCGGCGGTGGGGGTGGTCAGGCGGCGGAGCATGCCGGCGGTGGAGGCCCAGTAGACGCGGGAGGCCGCGTTGTCGGGCCGGTGGTCGTAGTCGCGGGCGAGGCGCCGGTGCAGCATGAGGGTCCCGTTGACCTGCTCGACCACCCACCGCTTCGGTTGGGGGACGAAGCCTTTGCCTTTGTCGTCGGGGTTGCGCCGGACCACCTCGACGGTGATGTCCTTCACCGCTCCGTGGACGATCACGGCGTCCTTGAAACCCTGGTCGACCAGGACCTTCTCCAGGCGCATCCCGCACCGTTCAGACGCCTGGTCCAGCAGGGCGATGCCGGCCTCGTTGTCATGCGCGCTCGCCGCCAGGACCACCACGCCGATGATCAGGCCCATGACGTCCACGGCGAGCCCACGCTTCCTGCCGGGCGTCCTCTTGTTCACGTCCAGTCCCGTCGTCTCCTTCGGCACCCCGGCCGCCACACGGACCGACTGGGTGTCGATGATCACCAGGGACGGGTCCTCTAATCGTCTGGACCGCTCTCGCACCCGGCAGCGCAGGATCTCCTGGATCCGCTGGTCGAGGCCGTCCTGGCGCCACAGGGTGAAGTAGTAAAACACCGCCGACCAGGCCGGGAGGTCGTGTGGGAGGAGCCGCCACTGGCAGCCTGTCCGGTTCTGGTAGAGCAGGGCGTTCACGACCTCGCGCAGGTCGCAGGAGCCCGGCTCCCCGGTCGCCGACCGCGCGACCCTGGCCTGCTTCCACGCGGTGACCAATGGTTCGATCAGCGCCCACTGCTCGTCGGTCAAGTCGGTTGCGTACGACATTCGTTCCATGTCCGCGACTCCACCATGCACACGACAGGGTAAGAGCGTAGGACCGCCCGATCACCCACGAACGGGTGACACCACATCACCGGAAACGGGACTTAACGCCCTCTGAGCGGGTACTGGAGCCCGGGTGATGACGTCACGTGGCGACTGCCGCACTACCCGCAGGCAGTCGCCACCTCCCGCGAAATCGCCGCCGCGGTCCTCAACGACTGGGACGTGGCCTAGGATTCGGCCGAGGAAGCCCTGCTGGTGGTCTCCGAACTGGTCACCAACGCCGTGGAGCGCGCACTGCCGCCGATAGCGCTTCATCCGCACCGCGAGCGGGCCGGGGAGAGAGTGTGGGCGGGCGTCACCGACAGCGGCCCCGCCGCGGGCGAGGGCGCCTGGACCGCCTCACACGCCGACGACGAGCACGGTCGCGGCCTGGACGTCATCGACGCCCTGACCACCACCCACGGCACCCGCTCCCGCTCCGGCGGCGCCACCCACCGGGCCCGGCTGCCCAGTGCAGGCTGACCACACACCCACGCCGTGGGCGGCCAGTCCGCGGCGCGCACATCGACGACCAGCCTGTATCTCACGGGCGGAACACGCATTGCGGGAGTGCGAAGCACCCGCCGCGGGAGGGGAACGGATGAGAGTGCTGGTTGTGGAAGACGACCACTCGGTCGCCGCCGCACTGACGGCCGTGCTTGCCAAGCATGGGCTGCAGACCACTCGGGCCGACAGCGGCGAGGAGGCACTCCACACGCTGCACACCGACAACGGTCCGCGGTACGACGTGGTCCTGCTCGACCTCGGCCTGCCCGACCAGGATGGCTTCGAGGTGTGCAGCCGGATCCGCCGCCACACCGACATCCCCGTGATCATGGTGACCGCGCGGTCGGACGTACGGTTCCGCATCCGCGGCCTCCACCTCGGCGCCGACGACTACGTGGTCAAGCCGTACAACATTGCTGAGCTGTTGGCCCGCATCCACGCCGTCTGCCGCCGCAGGTCCCACGAGCCGTCCGCCTCGACCGGAGGGAAGAGGGCTGGGGTGAGGACCGAAAGGCGCATCCGGCTCGGCATGGTCACGCTCGACCTGGCCGCCCGCGGGGTCACCGTCGGCGGTAAACCGGTCGTTCTGACGCGCAAGGAGTTCGATCTGCTCGCGATGCTCGCGATGCAGCCCGGAGTGGTCTTCCACCGTGACGACATCATCAGCGAGGTATGGCAGTCGAATTGGCAGGGCACCAGACGCACCCTTGAGGTGCACGTGTCCAACCTGCGTTCCAAGCTGCGCCCGGCTTCCCTGATCGAGACCGTACACGGGATCGGTTATCGCCTCACCGCGCCCTCCGCCCAGTAGTGCTCGTTCCGCTGCTGCAAAGGCGCTGTCGACTTCGCCGTTTCCTGCAGTACGCCGCGTCGGCGGCATGAACGGCCTGCGCGGCAGCGCGGGCACCCCATACTGCCGGGCAAGGGCCGCTACCCGATCTCCTGCGCGGAAGAGGCGGCACTCGGGACGTTCCGCGGGCCCCGGCACAGCGCCGGGCCCGCCGCGCGTACGAGAACCGCATCAACCCCCATGTAGCTGACGTCCAGAGTTGAGCAGCCGCCGTCGGCCCGCCGGGAAACGGCCCACGGCGGGGCTTTTGGCGTATCCGGGGCATGCCCCGACCTTGTTTCCGCTCCAGTGATCAACGTGCCGGCGCCTGCGAGGACCGTGCGAAGGTCGCGCCGTGGCTGGTGTGATCACGGCGTCGCAGCCGTCACCCGGCTCGTCGTGGTGGCCGGTGTCCGAGTCGGGCGTGCGGGGCAGCGGGGCACCGGCCCTTCGGGAGAAGACCCCGTCGGTCTTTGCCGGTGCCCGGCTGACGTTCAACACGCCGGCGCGGCGGACCGTGCCAGGAGGGGAGGCCGGGGGAAGCCCGGCCAGGTACACCTCGCCGGCGCCCTCAAGTCTTCGGGAGCGGCACGAGGGCGGGACGATGCGCCTTCCTTCCGTTCACACCCCGGCCGCCCCCTTCCGCCCGTCACGCGTTCCCGCCCGGCCCCAACCTCTTGTAGGCGTCCCTCACCGACGCGGGGAAAAGATCGTCCGGATGAGCGCGCAGCAGAGCCTCACGGTTCTCCACGCTCAGCTGGAACTCCTGCAACATGATTTCCGGCGCGAGCAGCCACATGGTCGCCTCTTCCGGCGAGAAGGACATCCCGACCGCCTCCAGATGCTCACGCCGTACACGAGTCTCCACAAAGGCCGGCTCGTTCAGCAGGTCGACGAGCTTCGGGTCGGGCATCGGCCGCTCGGCCCGCAGGTAATCCCTGCCCCTGCGCCAGAGGATCACTCTCGGCCCGCTTGTCCCGTCGCCGGGGGCATGGGTACGCGAGGTGCCGTCCTCCGCGACCACGGTCAGGGTCAGGCCCCGGGCGGCTGCCAGCTCGGCTGCGTTCCGCTCCGTCGCGTCGTCCCAGCGGCGGGGTGTGAACACCTGCTGACGGATGAGGGCTTCTTCCTGACGTCTCGTCAGTTCGAAATCCTCGGGAAGCCGGCGATCGGCTCGCCGCAGGCGCGCAGTCAGGATGCCGTTCTCGGAGAGCCCGGCGCGAACAAGCTCCTCGTCCGTGAACGGCCGCTCACGGTCCAACCGGAGGGACGTGGGAATGGATTGCTGCCGAATCTCAGCGGCCGACGCGGTGGCACCCGCCAGCTCCAGCGCGTCGGCGATCCCGGACCAGAAGCCGTTGCCGTCACCGGGTGGTTCTTTGAGCTCGTGAACGGTGCCGTCCGGGTCGACGAGTGTGGCCGGCTTCCCGTCGGTGACGACAGCGCGCCAGGTGCTGGCGGCTCCGCGTTCCCACGGTGGTGTCGAGTACGCGGGACGCAGCCCTGGGCCGCTGGGCGTTCCAGTTTGCAGGGCTGCGGCATTCGTGTCCCGCTCGGCCGGAGCGGGCAGCGGCGGCTCTCGCCGCGGGTCGCCGGACGGCAGAGCCGGCAGATAGTGCCCGTCCTTCGACAGCAGCACCATGTGCACAAGCTCTTCGTCGGGGACGCGGTGCACCAGTTCTTCGTCCGTTCCCTCGCCGACGGTGTCCAGGGGCCGAAAGTCCTGGAACGCTCCGTCCGCACGGACCACGGTGATCCGAGCACCGAAGACACGGGCGGCGAGCGAGGGTTGCAGGTCGGCGGCGCCATGGTTCCATCCCGCGTCGTCCCCGGTGTCCCCTCTGCGCAGCAACTGCGTCCTGGCCAGACGTTGACGCTGCTCGGCGGGCAGCTCCGCGTGCAGCGGTATATGGCCCGCGTCCTCGTACTCGCGGCGCTCGGGGCTGCCCTCGCGGAAGTCCACCCCACTGGCCGCCAGTTCCGAATCGCTGAATGTGTCCTTGGTGTCGGGCGACGTGAACTTCAGCAGACCGCGGGCCCCGGGGTTGCTCAGCTCGTCGGCGAGCAGGCGCCGCAGACCGTCGATGATCTTCTGCCGGTCGGCCACGTCCACCCGGGCGGTGAGCCGGTCAGGGGCGGCGTGGTGCACTGCTTCGGCGAGGGCGTGGAAGAAGGCGTCGCCGTCGGTGGGGACGTCGTGAACCGTGTAGTGGTCGCCTCCCGGCGAGATGAGCCGGCCAGGACCGTCGGGTGTACTTTCCCGCACGATGTAGCGCTCGGCGTCGGCGCTGTCGGCCTCTGCCACCGCAACCGGCTGGAAAACAACGGGCGGCGGTTCGGTCAGGCCTGCGCGCAGCTCCGGTTCACCGACCTGATGGGCTTCGGCCGGCAGCTGGTGCCACCGTGTGAGCCGGTCGGCCGCCGCCCGCACGCGGTGGAACTCCTTGGCCGCGGCATCGGCCTGCTGCAGCAGATGATTCATGGTGGCCTGGGCCTTGGCCCGTTGCGGCAGGTCCTTCATGGAAGCCCGCTTGCGCTTTCGCTCCTCCCCCTGCAGATCGGCCAGGGCGCGACGCTGCTCCCAGTAGGCGCTGTCCGCGTCCGTCCAGGCTTGGCCCGCCTCGACGACCTGGGTCCAGGCGTCCGCGACCCGGGACGGGAAGTTCCCGTCGTTGATCAGGCCCAATTCGCGGGCCACGTCCTCGTGGACCAAGGCGATGATCCTGCCCTGTGTCTCAACCGCCTGCGGACGGGACGTGATGGGGCCGAACGGGCTGCTGCGGGTCACCTCCGCCACGCCGAGCCAGTCGGTCGGGATCGCGAACACGAAGCTGCGGCCGGCGACCTTGGTGTTGAACTGGGCGCTCTCCTGGCCGGAGATGACCTGACCACCGGCCTCTGCGGTGCTCGGGCCGGCCATGGAGGCGGACGGGGCGACAGAGCCCGCATCGTTGGCGGCGAAAGCCGCCCGCCCGCCGAGTGAGTACTCAAAGCCGCTCGTGTGCTCCTCGGCCCCGGCCCGGCCTGCGCTGTGCCGTTCGGCGCTCTCCATGGTGCTGACCGGTATCACCGCCAGCAGCGTGGCCCGGGTGAAGTCCGGCCCGGAGTAGAGCCGGTAGTCACCGGTGCTGCCGCCCTCGTTCAGTCCGGGGACCTCGTAACCGGCAGCGGTCGCGCTGTCCTCGAAGAAAGCGGCCAGTGCTGCGTCGCCGGTTGCGTTGTCCAGGGCCAGCGCAGAGCCGGTTCCGGGGCGGGTCAGCCCGGTGCTGCGGGCCTCTTCCAACGCGTCGGCCAGGTCCTTGCCGGTCAGTGTGAGGGGTGAGCCGGCGGGAGCGGCAGAGGAGCCGTATGCCGTGGCGATGGCTAGAACGCCGGCTTCCCTCAGCGTTTCGAGGCCGACGATCCGGCGGACGTGGAAGCCGCTGGACGGCAACTGGATCGGCCCCTGTGCGCCGTGCGGCTGCCGTGCGGAACGCCACGCGGCGATGTGTCGGAGGACGGCGCTGTCCTGCGGCCACAGGACGACCGAACCGCTGGGGTCGTCCAGCGAGGGCGGGCCCAGCGCATCATCCGCCTGGCCCGTGTGCGCAACGCCCAAGCTCAGCGGCACCTGCTCGCGCAGTGTGCCCACCGGGCCTTCCTCGGTGAGGGTGGGCCGGTCTGTTCCGAGGTCGAGTGTGAGCCGCAGCGTGTAGGGGGTGCGGTAGTCGGCGTGCGGCTCTCGCGCGTAGAAGATGTGCCGCTTCGTGCGTGCGCGGGAACGGCCGTGGGAGGTCAGGTCGGAACTGGTGGTCTGCACACCGAACTGCGGTCGGAGGGACTCGGGGCCGCCCAGTCCCGGCTCGGCTCCCGGGGCCACCGTCGCCACCTGCTGCATGGCGGTCGGACCGATACCACGAGAGCGGGCCGAGGACCCTCCGTCCGTCCGGGTCACGGTGGCGATCCGGGTGTCCTCCATGACGACGCCGTGGTCAAGGCCGACGAACTCCGACTCCCCCGCGATGAGTTCCACCCGCAAAGAACCGGCGCGGCTTCCGATGCGGATGAACGGGGTGCGCCAGCGGCCGACCCGGGTGCGCGCGGCCGCGCCGGTGGAGGTCATCTGCTCACGAAGGGCCCGCACCGCTCGCGGAGTGACAAGGGAGTGCACGCGCTCACGGTCCGCCTCGTCCACGTTCCAGCGCTGCAACTGCTCGTCGAAGGCGGCCAGTACCTTGGTGGTGTCCAACGAGTTGACGGGATACGACCCGAAGGGGTGGTCGTGCCACCATTCGGTCTGGGCCCACTGGTGGGACACGTAGCGGGGGACGTCCCCCAATCCGTCCTTCAGGATTCCCAGCTGATGCGCGGCCTTCTCCGACACCTGGCCCAGATAGCTCGAGGGGAAGGTGAGCTGCTTTCCGTTGAACCTGTTGCGGTACGGGCCGAGGAACCCCTCCGGCCGTACGGATGCCACGATGTCGTGCTGAACGTCCCCGGACAGCAGGATCTTGTAGCCACTGTCGTCGCGGTTGATGTCCGAGGTGACGGTACGGGTCACCTTCGTGCTCTCGGTGCGAGAGCTGCCTCTGCGGTACTGCACTCCGGCGATGGTGCTGAGTTCGGTCCCGCCTGTGGTACCGCCGCCGGACAGGGTCCAGCCACTGCTCGTGGCCGCGGTCACCGACTCCGCCATGCGCAGATCACTGCTGACGCCCGTCTCCGTCTCCAACTTGATCGGCCCGGATGCCACGCGCAGGTTGAGGATCCGCATACGGTGGACCAATTCGCCCACTCTGTCTCGCCAATGGCCTTTGGCGATCACGGAGATCCGCGAGCCGACAGGCCCGGATCTCTGGTCGAAGCCGCCTGTCAGGAGCTGCGGCTGGAGGAATCGCACGATGGCGTCATGAGGGAGGGCGCCGGGACGGGAGAAGTGCCAGGATGCGCCGGAAACCGTTCGCATGAGATCCACGGCGACGTCCATGAGCCGCTCGTCCGCGCCGACGCCGAGAGTGTGATGAGGCTGGTCGCCGAACACGTCAGGACCATGCCCCTCGGAAACCACCGCGGCGTTACGGGTCGCCAAGGCCCGCGTGTGCGCAGGGTCCAGCTCCACCGCCTCGACAGCAACGGCGCCCTCGGCCACGTCCGGATCGGTGGCGGGCGTGTACTCGTCCGGTACGGCCAGCACGACCCGGCCCACGAACTCGTCCGCGCTGCCGCCGACGAGGTCCGTGCTCCCTTCGTCCTGGAGGTAATGCTGTCGGCCGAGCCATCCGAGCGTGAGCGCCCTCGGCCCGCTGCGGTAGCGCCAGAAGCCGCCGACCTCCGCGGTCAGTTCCAGCCGGTAGCTGTGCAGATGGGAGGGGAGGGAGCTGATGGCCAGCTGCTCCTGCGACGCGGTGGCTCCGTACTGGGTCCCGCGGCCGTTCTGCCCTCTCCGGGTGTAACCACCCGAGACATTCACGGTGTCCGCAAAACCCCAGAGCGACACGTCGGCTCCCAGCTCACGGGTGTGCGTCGTGCTCTGCGAGCCGTCGAGGCGTTCGGTACCCGGCGCGCCGTGTCGCAGGATCAGGTCGTTCTGGGTGCCCTCATAGCGGCGCCCGGTCAGCACACCGCGGATCCTGATCGAAAGGCGAGGGCGCATGACAATGCCGGGGACGACGTCCAGTTCGATCACCAGCCCCGTCATGAGCTCCTCGAGGCTGCCCGCCATGCGGTGATGCGACAGGGCGTTCATCACACGGAGTGTGTTCCGCAGCGCGAGGTTGTAGTGCTCCCGGTCGCGCCAGCGTGAGTGGTTCGGATCACCGAAGTCCTCCAGCGGTGCCAGCAGGTCCGGGTACGTCCTGGCAGCGCTCCCGATCACCCTGTCGGTGAAGGCTTGCAGCCAACCCTTCCGCTGGTCCTCGTCATTCACGAGGTCGCTGTCGTAGATGAAGGCCTCGGGCCTGCTCATACCGAGTACAGCGGGGCGGTCCTTGGTCAAGCAGGCCGGGGCGTACGGCTCGTTGCCGGGTTCCCTCTTGCGGAGAGTCGTGCCGTCGTCCCAGCCCGCGAGACGCCGCGCCTCGGTGTGCGTCATCCGGTCCAGGCTCCAGGTGTCGAACGTGATGACCTCACCACCGGTCCTGCGCACATGCACGGTCTTCTGGACCTTGTAGAGGACGGTCGGCACGTTCTTGGCCCGACCGACGATCTTTCGCCCTCCCGAACCGCCGAATGTACTGCTGTGCGTACTGCTGCGGTCGTAGCCGACAGAGGGGCCGGCCATCAGGCTGCCCAGGGGGCCGAGGTCGAAGGAAGGACCGAGCGTGAGATTGATTCCTCGGCTGGACGTCGTTGAAAGCGTCCGTTCGTTCGTGGCTGTCTGCTGGATGGTGTGGCGCATCTCGGCGGCTCTGCTCTCGGTGAGCAGTTCAGCCTCTCCGGGGACGACCCTCTCCACGACGAACGCCCCCAGCGGCGATCCGTCCTCGGCGAACAGCGGGTCCGAGGGGACATTGCCCTTGGCCAGACGGTCCGCTGCGCGGTGGAAGTTCTCCGAAGTGAAGAGCCCGGTGATGTAATCGTACGCCGCGCTGCCGGGAACGACTCCGAATCCGTCGACGAGCTGCTCCGCCAACCCCCGGACCGGTCCGTAACCCTCGGTGTGCACCAACCGGTAGTCGGACCGCGCGTCCAGCTCCATGCGCTCCGGCACACGGCCCGGATCGGCGACCAGGGTCTCGCTGTCCGTCAGCCGCACCGCCAGCCCGTTGCGCACCGCGAAGGTGAACGTCTCACCTGTGGTGGAGGAACCGGCGGGCCGCCCACCGGAGCTCACGGTCTCGGGCGCGCCGCTGAGGGAGACTTCGTACGCCACGTCATCCAGATGCAGGTGCGACGCCTCCGCCGTCCGTGTCTCCACCTGGCTGACCGTCTCGTCCTGCATGCCGTACTCGGCCGTGCGGGTGGAGCCGGCTGTCACGCCGAGACGTGCGAAAGCAGCCGCACCCGAGCCGGGCAGGACGGAGACACCTCGCGCCGCCCGCCGGCCCGCCCCCACGGACTGCACGGCGCCTGCGGTGACCTGGCTGCGCTGAGCGACCTCCAACTTCACCGGCTCTCCGTGGAGATCGGTGAACCGTTCCCAATTGCCGTACGGCCGGGTGACCACCCGCAGCACCCGTACCGGGGAGTTCCCGAAGGCGGAGGACTGGTACCCGTCACCGTGGAACCTCTGCGGAGCGGTGTGCATCGCCTGGCTCAGATCTGCCAGCACCTCGCTCAGACCGGGCACGGTCGACGCTTCGCCGCCGAGGTGGGTCGAGACGATCTCGCTGATCTCCTGCAAGGCCAAGTCGGCGCCGCGCAACGTGACCTGGCTGTGGCCGTAACTTCGACCCTTGGTGTCGTCCGCGCCGTCCCCGGTCAGGTACTCCGGCAGCCGACTGTCATCGTCGAAGCGCACCGGTCCGTCCTCAAGGGACGGCGACGGCATCGAGTGATCGATGCGCGGCGGCCGGTGCACCTCGAGTGCCGTCTCGATCCGGGCGAAGACGATCTTCTGCTGACCGGTATCCGGGGCGCTCGGCGAGTCGTCGCCCGGCTCAGCCGCGCTCTCGAGCTGCTCTGAGGGCTTCGGATCGGGATCCGCCTCGGGTTCCCCAGCAGGCTGCAATCGGGCAACCCCAGGGTCGCCTGCCAACACCTGTTGCGCGTCCGCCGCCGCCACGGCCGCGGCCGGCATCTCGCCACGCGAACCGGTCGACAGCTCCGGCACCGCCGCACCCCGCGCGCGGGGGCTGGACTCCGCCACTCCTGCAGCGCTTTCGCCCGGCCGGAAATCGGCTGTTCCGGGGAGCGCACGCCGTGCGGCGCTGATGTCTTGCTGCGCGGTCTGCTCCTCGGCCGCCTGCACCATGTCCTCCGCGACGGCAGCATCGATGGCCGAAGCGCCCGACGCAGTCGGCCGGGAGCCACGAAATTGTCTGCGCAGCATGTCCACAAAGGACGCCAATATTTGCCCGACGTAGGAGTTCCGCACCCACGCCCACAACGCCGCGCCCCCCGACCTGAGCTGCTCCAGTATGACCCTCAGAACCACCCAACCAGCCCCCCGCCCGGACCGGTCCGTCGCCCAGTCACCGGGATCCGTCGCCCTTTCGCCGGGATCCGTCGCCCAGTCACCGGGATCCGTCGGGTCGGGTTCGCGCAGCGTGGTAGATCGCCGGAACGGATCCGCCAGTTCGAGGGCGTGGTCGATAGCCGCCTGTCCTTCCGACGGATCGGTGCCGACTGGCGGCCGCCAGTCGGTGGCCGCCGGCTCACCGCCCAGCTTCTCGGCGAATTCCTTGAGATCCTTGGCGTCCGGCCGCACGCCCAGGTGCGACGGCAGGCTGGCCCGGATCCCTTGGATACTCGCCCGGTCAACCGTGACCGTGTGGTGCGCGCCTTCCGCATTCCCGACGCGCTTCAACGAAACGCGGACCAGCGGTGCCCCGTCCGCTCGTGCGACGTTATCGTAGGCGCGGGAAGCCCCCTCCACCTTTTCCCAAACGTCGTTCAGCAGGGCGTCATCAGTACCGGACGTGGGGTCCAGATAGATCTGGGCCGTGAGGTCAATGCCCCGCTGCCCGTTGGCGAACAGCACTTGCTGGACATCGAATGTGACGATCTTCCCACCATGGGATACCGACCCCGGCACCTTGTCCGTCTCGCCGATCGGCGCCTCCTCGGGCCACCAAAGGTGAAGCTGGACCTGCGTGGGCCGGTACGCGAGATGCCGGCCGTCCCGAGCCAGCCCTTCCATTCGGACCCACTCAGCTTCACCCACCCAGTACTCGGTGCCGTCGTCCAGCAGCTTGGACTTACGCCCCTTGTATGCCTGCGCCACCGCGGTCAGCAGCTTCTCTGCTGACCACTCATCGGGGAACATAATGTGCTCGTCCCCGTCCCGGTGCTGACGCCAGCGATTCCGGTCGATGATCCGCGAGTCGTAGTGGTGCCATTTCCTAGGCTCGGGCCCGAACTCCTTCCCCACCTGGAACACCCAGGCGCTATACTCTTCGGTCTTTTCTCGGAACCACGTGACCCCTCTCCTTTTATGCGAGTAGTTCAACGCCGGGTCGAGGAACCAGACCGCTGCCTGGTACGTGCCGTTGTCGTGCCTCTTCGTGCCGGCCTCGATCCACATGCCGTGGAACAGCCTCTGGTCCTTCTTCGGCGCGTGGTAGGCGCCGGTCCGGGTGCGGCGGTCGCCGTACCTGGTCACGTCCTCGACCCGCTGGCCGAAGCCCGCGCGGCCGGTGAGCTTGGGGGGGGCCGGGCGCGGTGCGTAGGCAGGCGGCTCCTGATCGGGCTGATCGTCAGCGGGCCGGAATCCGGTGAAGTAGCCGTAGAGCACCTTCCCTGCGATCCGCACCCCGGCGTACTCCCCCACATAGATGTAGGCGCCGGGCGGCCATCCCTCCAGGGGAAAAACATTGCCGTGGTACAGGGCATCCAAGTACGCCTGCTCACCGGCGTAGACCACATCGTCCTCGGTCCAGTAGGCGGGGAACATCATCTGCCCCCGCTTCTCGGTCCCGAGGGCGGCCTCCCGCTCGTCCTGGCCGTCCACCTCGGTCCAGCTGTGCTGCTCATCCGGGACCAGGCTCCACCAATTGTCCGTCGCCGATCGCGGGGCCAGCACGTCGGCCGTGAACTTCATCTCCCCCCGCGACCCGCCGTCCAGGTCACCCACGCCCGGAAGCCACCAATCACCGGGCTCCAGCCGCCGGTTCACCCCACCAACCGTGAACCGACCCCGTTTCCAGCTGAACCGATCGTCCGGGACCGGGCGCCACCAATCAGCACCCACCAGCCGCGAGTTCAACCCACCGCCCGTCGCATACTCCGCCCGGTACGTCCCGTTGCGGTTGGGCTCCTCCTGCAGCATGACCGGCCGAGGACGAACCGACATCCCACTGGGCGCCAGATAGCCACCAGCCCCCGTGCCAGACTCCCCATACACCACTGCCCGCCGGGTCTCCGCAGTGAAATGCGCACGCGTCGGCAACCCATCCTCACGGGGCTCATACGTGTCATCAGTGGCAAAGACCACCTCGCCCTCGACCCGAAAACGGTGGCGCGCGGCGGCGTCGTCCGAGTCAGGGCCTGCGGCACGGCGGTAAGCGGCCTCGATCGCCGATCCCCACTGGCGCAGATAACGCGGCGAGAGCCACAGTCGACCCGGGCCGGCGCCCTTGCGGGGGTGATCCATGTCCACGATCGGGTGCCCTCCCTTGTCCACGGGGGAAGGGCCGTCCATCACGCCCCCGTCCAGATAGACCGGACGCCAGGCGAAGTTGAGGCCATCGCGGTACTCGTCCTCTACGCCCAACAAATGCCCCACCTCATGGGCCAGCACATCGGGCTCATCGCGGAGGCCGAGCGACCAGTTGGCGGAGTTTTCCCGTTCGAACTCGGTGTGGACCTTGACGACATGGTGGGCTGCTGCGCGATCGGTCACATACTCCAGGTCGACCCAGAGCCGGTCCCCGTTAGGAAGACGAGAACCCTGGTTGTACACCCTGTCAACACCCTGCTGAGCAACCTCCGCCAACTCGCGCACCTCCTCCGGAGCAGGCGTGCCGCGTACTGGATCCGCGACTACATCGAGGAAGATGCGCACCACCGCACGGCTGATGAACTCTCCCGTCCGAGAGTGCCTGTACCGTCGCGCCTCGAAGCGCCTGAAATCAACTGGGGCACCCGCCCAGGCCACCCCTTCCTCCGGGCCCGCCCCCACCTCACCGCGGACAATCACATCGACGTCGTCGAACTCCGGCCGGACGAGCATGGGCCCGTCCGAGCTTTCAGCCGGAGCAGGCTGTGGCGTGGCCGCAGCCTCTGACCCACGCGGCTCGAACTCGCCCGATGCAATCGGCCCGTTTGACGACGGCTCACCCGAGTACACCGCGGGCATCGCATCGGGCGATGCCATCTCGTCCCTGTCGCTGCCGTCGGCAGTAACCTGCACCTGAGGGGTGCTGACGCTGGCGTGACGGTGGGGGGTCAGAACATCTGCGATCTGTTGGAGCTCCTTCGGATCAGACGAAGCCTCGAACCCGCCCGCACCGGTCGGCACAAAGTCAACCCACGCCGACTTCTCGACGTCCCCGTTGGCCTCCCCAGGGGCCTGAGGATCTGCGGCTGCGGCTACGGCGTTCGAGGGGGAGCTCACCGAGAGGGCCGGATCAGCAGCAACGGTTGCAGGCCGGCCACCTGGCGCCGTCAGTTGGGCGGGGACGAGCCCGGGGATCGAGTAGAGGTCGGTGACCTCCCCGCGCAAAGCCTCTTCCTCGGCCGGTGTGGTGGCGTCGGCCAGGTGCGAGGCACGCATCACCTCGAACAACGAGTGATCCTGGCCGGGGAGCATCCATCCCATCAGCGCCTTCCGGAAGTCGGCCATGGTGGTGTGCTGAACGTTTAGCCATTGAAAGGCCCTGAGCATACGCAGAGTCGTTCCGGAGACACCGGCGATCAGTGGCATGCCCTTGTCGACATGCCACTGTTGATACCAGGGAGACCGCTCGTCCAGGTCGAAGTACGCGGTCCCTTCAACCCAGCCCAGGGCGAATTCCGGCCCCTGTTCACCGTCCAACTTCAGATCTCCGGCCCGCATGTTCAGCTCTGTCCGTGAGCCTCGGACCAGCGCCCAGACCTCATCGACCGGGGGGCGAACATTTGAAAGAATCTCAGGTCCTGGCCCGCCCGCCACTGCCTCGGGCAGTGGCGGGCGCTTCACATGTACCGAGACGACATCCGGCCGCGCCAGGATCTCGTTGAGCACGGGATCCCCGGTTTCTGCATCAAAGGCCAAGGTGTCAAGCGGTATATCCTCGATGTCGTAACTGTCCCAGGGCCGCCGCTGCTCGTGGAGCCACAGAAAGGTTCGTTCGCGGTCACTCAACGGCACACCGAGGTACGTGTAGTCCCGCGGCGTCTTCTTCCGGGAGCCAAGAGCGCGCAGGTCGGGCGACCGTGCGATACGCGAGTTCTGACTGTGGACAATCTCCAGAGGGTCCTTGGCCCTTCCTCTCGTAGTGTGAGCAGCGAGGCTGCCCAAAGCGAAGGGATCATCCTGGCGGAACAGGTACGCCTTGTCACGGGTCGCTGGGTCCGCGGCGACCCTTTCCTCGAGAATCGCGCGGTCACGACCGTGTACGAACCCCGCGTAGATCTTCAGCGCCGAGCAGTCGAGGCCCAATGCCCGAGCACTTTCCAGACCCTCGGCGGACGCCTGGACGCCCTCACGGCGGCCGGGTTCGGCCAGGACAGACTTAAGCACACTGTTCAGAGATGGAACATTGGCGTCACGTTCGTAGAGCGCCTTGTACCCAGTGGCGTTCAGGAATGCCGTCATGACTTCGCGCAGGGATCCGGTGACGAGCAGCGAGTCGAGCCATGCGGTGCTGGAGGAACCCGGCGCGGGGCCAATCTGTCCTGCACTGGTCGGATCGCCGGTGAAGAACGAGGCGTCGACGACCTCCGCGCCGTGACCTTGGTATGCCGCCTGCAGCACTTCACGCAGTCTCGTCACGGCCGAACGTGCGGCCTCGAGAGCCACCGGGTCGGCTTGGTAGTGCACTCCGAGCTTCTGCTCGAACGCCGCCCGCTCCCGGGCAAGTTGACTGGATGCACCGGCAGTCAGCTGCCCTTCAGGCGTGGCCCACTCCAGATCCCGCTGTAGTGAGGCGTCCGCCGGACCGGCCCCATGTTCCTGATTGGGCATGTTCGCAATCGCATGGTCCACGACAGGCGCGGGGTCGGCAGACTGGGACACGGTCGACGCACCCAGCAGCGTCAGGTAGGCGTCCTCAGATTCGACGTGGCCAGGAGACAATTCACCTGCGTCTTCATCCTGCTCACCTTCAGCCGGTCTCAGCCCCAGTAGCAAATGCTCCTGATGCAGTTCGTGCACCATGCGGTAGTCCACCGCAGGCGCATCATCCACCGCCGTGTCTCCGCTGACTGGCGTCTCCTGCGTCACATCAGGGGAAACACCGCCAGAAAGAACCTGGCCATCTCTCTCCAGGGACAACACCCCGGGGCTCCGCCGGCGTGCGGCATCGACAGCCTCTGACACGGTCTGCTCATTGCTCTCGGCCTGCTGCACCATGTCGGCGGCAACTGCATCGCCCGAGCCGTCACCAACCGCAAACTGGGTCGAAGTGCCCACCCGGCTTGACGGCAGGACGTCGGCTCCCGACACACGGGCCCGCGTGAACCACACCCAGCCACGGCGCAAGGAATCCACAAGAGACCCCCAAGCCTGCCTATACCAGGAAAGCAACGCCCCTGGCGCCGACCGAACCAACTCCCACAGAGAAACCAGGGACCGCCAAACGCGGCCCGTCTCGGAACGGCCCTCATCCCCCAGGGCCTGGACAAACTCCGTCAGACTCTCTGGCGGGCCGTCGTGGACACTGTCCCGCCACTCAACCTCATCAGTGTCCGGATTCCACCTACCGGTACGATCCAGGTCCCCGTCGTAGACAGTCACAATGGCCCGCGCATCGATCGATCCCGTGAAAACAACCTCCTGCTCAGCCTCGAGGATGTGTCCACCACTTGAGCCGAGGGTGGCCTGGACGTCGATACCTCGGGGGTCTCCGTTGAGGGACGAGTCGATCCCGTAGCGGTAGCGCCTTACGCCGTACCAGAGTTCGTAGTCCCGGGTGGTCGAAAGGAATTGCGCGTCAGGATTATTGGAAACCCATCGCGTCAAATCCACCACATTGCTGGGGTTATCGGCACGGAAACCCTCACGGAAGATCTCTTCCGGCGGGTGGTTCGAGAACCGCCACAGCTTCTCCCCCTCATCACTTTCCACCACATAGTCGCGATCCAGTTCGTGCACCATGCGGTAGTCCACCGCAGGCGCCTCATCCATCGCCGCGTCTCCGCTGCCTGACGTCTCCTGCACCTCACCAGGGGAAACACCGCCATAAAGGGCAGCCGACTCCGTAGCAGGTCGGGTGGTCGGCCGCTCCACGCCCGCGTCTGCCTCACCCCCGGCAGCCCCATCAGCAGCGACCCGGTCCTGAAGGGCGCGGGCACCAATAGGAAGGTACGGGGTCAGTACGTCTGCGATCTGCTGGAGATGGTCGGAGGTGATGACGATGTGCGATTGAGGATTCTCGAACTTCCCCATCAAGCTCGACTCACCCGCAGAAAGCACCTGCGTGTTACGCCCGCCAGGCGTGAGCAGGGCCTGCGGCGGGGCATCGTCGTCACGGACACCGAATCCGTGGACGAGCTCATGGGCGTAGGCAGCCGGGTGCACATCGGTGTACCAACGGTTCTGGACCATGTCCCGGTCGCCGCTGGGCAGCCCGTCCCGGACCTGAACCTCTTGGTGTGCTT
>NZ_JBVJVN010000016.1:78113-168355 GCF_055603605.1 Streptomyces sp. NPDC037271 | reverse complement strand
AGCAGGGGCAGCGGGTCGGAGGTGGTGACCAGGTCCCGCAGCGGGTGCCGGGCCAGCACCGCGTCCACCCGGGGCGTCAGCGCCGCCGCCAGCCGTGACGCGGCCGGACGGCCCTCGTCCCGCAGCGCGTCGACGGCGGCGAGCAGTTCACGCCGGTCCTCCCCGCCCGGCACGTTCGCGGCGGCGCGCTCGTACAGCCGGGCGCCCTCCTCCAGTACCAGGTCGGTGTCCAGGCCCGCCGGGATCTTGATCCGCGCGTGGTGCCGCCAGGTGGTGACCGGGTCGCCCCACGCCTCCACGGTGTACGACCACCGTCCGGGCTCACCGGCGGTGACGGTGGCGCCCCAGCGGTCGGTGCCCGGGGCCAGTTCCCGCATGGGGGTCCACGGGCCCGGCCGGCCCCGCGGATCTCTGAGGACGACGTTGGCGGCGACCGCGTCGTGTCCCTCGCGGAACACGGTGGCCGATATCTCGAAGGACTCGCCGGTGACGGCCTTGGCGGGCCTGCGTCCCTGCTGGACCACCGGGCGGACGTCCAGGACGGGGATGCGTCCGACGACGCTGGCGCCGTCCGCGACGGGTGGCGCGGGGGACGCCGCCGGGGACGCCGCTTGAGACGCCGCCGGCGAAGTCGCGGGGGGTGCTGACGAGTGGTGCGTGGCGGGCATGACCGCTCCTGTCCGCGTCAACGTGGGTGGGCGGATGACTCTGGGGAGGTGGGTCCTGCGGGGGGTGCGTGCGGGGCGTACCGCAGGAGCCTTCCCACACTCTTCGGGTGGGCAATCCGGCACTTTGTTAACTACTCACGCGTATGTCGACACACGCGACGACCCTGACCGGACACCTTCCCCGCCGGGAGATCGTCACGCCGGTGGTTATTAGCCCGTCCGGCGAGCGACAACGACGCCGTTCAGGCCGAATCGGAGTTCCGAGGGCGAAGGCCCCAGCGTGGGACACATCGCGCCGGTAACGTCGTCGGGGTGAAGGCGATTCGTCGACTGACCGTCCGTCCCGTTCTCCCCGACCCCCTCGGGCCGCTCAGCGATCTGGCCCGGAACCTGCGCTGGTCCTGGCATCCGGAGACCCGCGACCTCTTCCAGTCCGTCGACCCCGGGTGCTGGACCGCGTCCGGCTGCGACCCGGTACGGCTGCTCGGCACCGTCCGGTCCGCACGCCTCGCGGAGCTGGCCGAGGACCGGCGTTTCCTGCGCCGGCTGACCGCGGTGGCCGACGACCTCGACCACTACATGACCGGCGACCGCTGGTACCAGGCGCAGCCCGGCCGACTCCCCGCCGCCGTCGCCTACTTCTCGCCCGAGTTCGGCATCACCGCCGCCCTGCCCCAGTACTCCGGAGGCCTCGGCATCCTGGCCGGCGACCATCTCAAGGCGGCCAGTGACCTGGGCGTGCCGCTCATCGGCGTCGGCCTGCTCTACCGGCACGGCTACTTCCGCCAGTCCCTGACCCGGGACGGCTGGCAGCAGGAGCACTATCCCGTCCTCGACCCGCACGAACTGCCCCTGGCCCTCCTCAGGGAGGCCGACGGCACCCCCGCCCACGTCGCCCTGGCCCTGCCCGGCGGCCGGGAACTGCGCGCCCGCATCTGGCTGGCGCAGGTCGGCCGGGTGCCGCTGCTGATGCTGGACTCGGACGTCGAGGAGAACGACCTCGGCGAACGCGGCGTCACCGACCGGCTCTACGGCGGCGGCAGCGAACACCGGCTCCTCCAGGAGATGCTGCTGGGCATAGGAGGTGTCCGGGCGGTACGGACGTACTGCCGGCTCACCGGCCACGCCGCGCCGGAGGTGTTCCACACCAACGAGGGCCACGCCGGGTTCCTCGGTCTGGAACGCATCTCCGAACTCTGCGACGAAGGGCTGGAGTTCGGCCCCGCGCTGGAGGCGGTCCGGGCCGGCACCGTCTTCACCACGCACACCCCCGTCCCGGCCGGCATCGACCGCTTCGACCGCGAACTGGTCGCCCGGCACTTCGGCCCCGACACCGAGCTCCCGCGCATCGACGTCGAACGCGTCCTGAGGCTCGGCATGGAGACCTACCCGGGCGGCGAGCCCGGCCTCTTCAACATGGCCGTGATGGGCCTGCGCCTGGCCCAGCGCGCCAACGGCGTCTCCCTGCTGCACGGCGGGGTCAGCCGGGAGATGTTCTCCGGCCTGTGGCCCGGCTTCGACGCCGACGAGGTGCCGATCACCTCCGTCACCAACGGAGTGCACGCACCGACCTGGGTCGCCCCGGAGGTCTTCCGGCTCGGCGCCCGGCAGATCGGCGCCCAGCGGGCCGAGGACGCGCTGAGCGTCGGCGACTCGGACCGCTGGGACTCGGTCGCCGACATCCCCGACCAGGACATCTGGGAGCTGCGCCGCACCCTGCGCGAACAGCTCGTCACCGAGGTCCGGGAGCGGCTGCGCGCCTCCTGGCGGCAGCGCGGCGCCGGGGCCGCCGAACTGGGCTGGATCGACGACGTCCTCGACCCCGACGTGCTCACCATCGGCTTCGCGCGGCGCGTCCCGTCGTACAAGCGGCTGACGCTGATGCTGCGCGACCGCGACCGCCTGACGGACCTCCTGCTGCACCCCGAGCGGCCGGTCCAGATCGTCGTCGCGGGCAAGGCGCACCCGGCGGACGACGGCGGCAAGCGGCTGGTGCAGGAGCTGGTGCGGTTCGCGGACGACCCGCGGGTGCGGCACCGGATCGTGTTCCTGCCGGACTACGGCATGGCGATGGCGCAGAAGCTCTACCCGGGCTGCGACATCTGGCTGAACAACCCCCTGCGCCCCCTGGAGGCGTGCGGGACCAGCGGCATGAAGGCGGCGCTCAACGGCTGCCTCAACCTGTCGGTGCTCGACGGCTGGTGGGACGAGTGGTTCCAGCCGGACTTCGGCTGGGCGATCCCCACCGCCGACGGCGCGGGCACCGACCCGGACCGGCGCGACGCCATAGAGGCCAACGCCCTCTACGACCTGCTGGAGCAGCGGATCACCCCCCGCTTCTACGAGCGGGGCGCGAGCGGGCTGCCCGACCGGTGGATCGAGATGGTCCGCCGGACCCTGAGCCTGCTGGGGCCGAAGGTGCTGGCCGGCCGCATGGTCCGCGAGTACGTCGAACGCCTCTACACCCCGGCGGCCGAGGCGCACCGCGCGATGGACCCGGACTCCGCCCGTGCGCTGGCCGAGTGGAAGACCCGGGTGCGGGCGGCCTGGCCCGGGGTGAGCGTCGACCACGTGGAGACGTCCGCCGCCACCGCCACGGCGGAGCTGGGCTCGACGCTGGGGCTGCGGGTGCGGGTGAACCTCGGCGATCTCGCCCCGGACGACGTCGAGGTGCAGGCGGTCTCCGGCCGGGTGGACTCCGAGGACCGCATCACCGACGCGGCGACGGTGCCGCTGAAACCGGTGGGCGGCCCCGACCTGGAGGGCCGCTGGCTGTACGAGGGCCCGCTCGCCCTGGACCGCACCGGCCCGTTCGGCTACACGGTCCGCGTCCTGCCCGCGCACCGGTTGCTGGCGTCCGGCGCGGAGGCGGGGCTGGTCGCGGTGCCGTCGGACGAGCTGGTTCAGGCGGCGGGGCTGCTGATGCGGTGAGCACCGGAGCGGCGCGGGGCGGGCTCGGTGGGTCGGGCTCAGTGGGTCGGGTCCAGCGGGACGGGTCCAGTGGGTCGGGCTCAGTCCTCCTCGCCGCCGCCGCTCAACCGCCGCAGGACGCTGCCGCAGCGGCGGGCGTAGGCGTGCTGGAAGGCACGGGTGGCCGGTCCGCCGGCCTTGGCGTACCACTTGGCGGGGCGGCTGAAGGCGGTCACGGTCAGCCAGACCGTGCCGTCGCCCGTACGGTCGACCACGAAGGCCTCCTCACCGCACTCGGGATGGCCGGGCAGCGTGCCGTAGGCCCAGCCGGCCCGGCGGGGTTCGTCCAGCGTCCAGACGATCCGGCAGGGCGCCTTGATCATCCCGGCGAGGGTGACGGTGACGTCGACGCCGGGCGCGGCGCGCTCCGCGCTCGCGTCGATGCCGACGCCCATCTCCCGGTGCATCTCCCAGGTCAGCACGGCCTCGACCGCGCGTCGGAACACCGGTTCGCCCTCACCGAGGCGGGTGCGTACGTGCAGGGGGCGGAAGCCGGGCGGGCAGTGGTCCTGCTCGCGGGTGGCGCCGACGTCGTCGTACGTGAAGGACATGGGCACCAAGAGTAGGGCGGCACCCTGGAACCGTGGGTTCCGGGTGCCGCCGTCCGGCCGTCACCGCGATGCGGGCCGCGGGCCTACGGGAAGGTGAGGCGCCAGGCGTCGATGTAGCCGGTGTCCTGCCGGCCCACGTCCTGGACGCGCAGCTTCCAGGTGCCGTTCGCCGGTTCGGAGGAGGCGTTGACCGTGTAGGTCTCGTGCACGTCCTCGGCCGGGTCGTAGCCGCTGTTCTTCAGGCGGTACGTCGTCCCGTCCGGCGCGACCAGGTCGATCCGCAGGTCACCGCGCCAGCTGTGCACGATGTCCACGCCCACCCGGAGGTCGCTCGGCGCGTTGCCGGTGCGGCCGGAGACCGTGAGCGAGGAGGTCACCGCCGACCCGTAGTCGGGGATGTTCACGTCGGCGGTGCTCTCGTAGGTCGAGCCGTCGCCGCCACCGCCGTCACCGGGGCGCGCACCGACGTTGATGCCCGCCCACGCGTGCTGGACCGCCGTGTACTCGGCGCTGTCGGTGCCGTAGAGCTCACCGGCGGCGGCGAGGGTGCCGGTGCGGGCGCCCGCGTAGTTGGTGGTCGACGTGAACTTGGTGGTCAGCGCGCGGAACCAGATCTTCTCCGCCTTGGCGCGGCCGATGCCGGTGACCGGGAGGCCGTCCGAGGTGGGCGAGTCGTAGCTGACACCGTTGATGGTCTTGGTGCCGCTGCCCTCGCTCAGCAGGTAGAAGAAGTGGTTGGCCGGGCCGGACGAGTAGTGGACGTCGACGTTGCCGATCCCCGAGTACCAGTAGTCCTTGGACGCGCCGTCCC
Organism: Streptomyces sp. NPDC037271; assembly: GCF_055603605.1. Taxonomy (NCBI): domain Bacteria; kingdom Bacillati; phylum Actinomycetota; class Actinomycetes; order Kitasatosporales; family Streptomycetaceae; genus Streptomyces; species Streptomyces sp. NPDC037271. The sequence goes on along the minus strand of NZ_JBVJVN010000016.1, from coordinate 163,355 downwards.
TGCTGGGCTTGTCCATGTAGCGCAGCGGGGTGCCGTCGCCGTTGATGTCGATCTCCTCGCCGATGAGGTAGTCACCGACGTCGGAGGAGTTGTCCGCGTAGAACTCGACGGCCGCGCCGAAGATGTCGGAGGTGGCCTCGTTCAGCCCGCCGGACTCGCCGCTGTAGTTGAGGCCCGCGGTATTGGAGGTGAGGCCGTGCGTCATCTCGTGCGCGGCCACGTCGATGGAGGTCAGCGGGTTGGCGTTGCCGGCGCCGTCGCCGTACGTCATGCAGAAGCAGCCGTCCGACCAGAAGGCGTTGACGTAGTTGTTGCCGTAGTGGACGCGGGAGTAGGCGCCCACGCCGTCGCCGCGGATCCCGGAGCGGCCCTGGACGTTCTTGTAGTAGTCCCAGGTCAGTGCGGCCCCGTAGTGGGCGTCGGCGGCGGCCGTCTCGGCGTTGGACGCGGCTCCGTTGCCCCACACGTCGTCGGAGCCGGAGAAGAGCGTGCCGGTGCCGGAGGTGCCCCGGTTGAGGTTGTACGTCTTGTGGTTGCCGCGCGCGGTGTCGGTCAGCGTGTACGACGACCCGGACCGCGCGGTGCCCAGCGTCACCGTGCCGCTGTACAGGGTGTTGCCGGTGCCGTTGTGGACGGCCTGGTACTCGTGGAGCTTGGCGCCGGTGGCGGCGTCGGTGACCACGTGCAGCTCGTTCGGGGTGCCGTCCTCCTGGAGGCCGCCCACGACCGTCTCGTACGCCAGGACCGGGGTGCCGTTCGCCGCCCAGATCACCTTGCGCGGGGCGCGCTCGGCGTCCGGTGCCTCGGCGCCGGCGGCCTTCGCCGCGGACACGGCCTGCGTCTCGGCCTTCGCGGCGGTGATCCTCGGCGTCACCGTGGCCGGCGCGATCGCCTTGGACGTGGCCTTCACGACCCGCTCGGTCTTCCCGGCGTCGGTGGTGACGACCAGGTCGCCGCCGAGGACGGGCAGGCCGTCGTAGGTGCGCTCGTAGCGGGTGTGCACGGTGCCGTCGCGGTCCTTGAGCACGTCGCGGACGACCAGCTTCTCCTTGGCGCCCAGACCCAGCTTGTCGGCGGTCTCGGCCTTGGCGGCGTCGGCGTCGCGTATCAGCTCGGCGCGCTGGGCGGGGGTGAGCTTGACGGACTCGGCGCCCGGAGCGGAGGCCGGACCGGGCGCCGCGGTGGCGGCGCCGGACTGGACCGCCGTGGCGATCAGCGCGGCGACACCGGCCAGGGCGACGGCGGCGGCGCGGCGGTGGGTGGTGCGGGACGCGGTGGTGCGGGACGCGGTGTGGGAGGTGCGTCTGTGGGGAGTGCTGCTGCTCAACACTGACTCCTTCTGCGTGGCCGCGGGTCGCGCGGCCAGGGGAGACCGGCCGACGGGTGGGCCGGCCGGGCGGTACTGGTTCGGTACGCAGAAACCACGTGCTAGGAGCTGGCCGCGGCACAGCGCTGGTGGGCGAAGCTGTGGGGGCGCTGTGGAGCGGCCGTGGGAAGAGTGGCAGGAGATCGCGTCTTCTGTCAGGAGCGCGTCAGGAACTTGGCCGGAAATCGTTCGTTGTCCGGGCGTTCACGTTCGATATACGGAAGGGACGCTTCGGGGCGGTGGAACCCGGCCTCGGCAGCCGGCCGGCCGCGACCTCCGGGACCCGTGGTCAGCCGTGGGTAGCCAGGCCGCCCCCTCAGTCGGCGACCGTCCCCGGCGCCGGCTCCCCGTGCCAGGACCCCCACAGCGCCGCGTACGCCCCGCCGGCCGCGACCAGCTCGTCGTGCGTGCCGAGTTCGGTGATCCGGCCGTCCTCCATCACGGCCACCCGGTCGGCGTCGTGCGCGGTGTGCAGGCGGTGGGCGATGGCGATGACCGTGCGGCCCTCCAGTACGGCGGCCAGGGCGCGCTCGGTGTGCCGGGCCGTCGTCGGGTCCAGCAGGGCGGTGGCCTCGTCCAGGATCAGCGTGTGCGGGTCGGCCGGCACCACGCGGGCCAGGGCGAGCTGCTGGGCCTGCGAGCCGTCCGTGCGGTGACCGGCGGCGCCCAGTTCGGCGCCGAGGCCGTCGGGCAGTTCCCGTACCCACCGCTCGGCGCCCACGGCGGCCAGGGCCGACCACAACCGCTCGTCCGTGGCCGCCGGTTCGGCGATGAGGAGATTGTCGCGGACGGTGCCGAGGAAGACGTGGTGCTCCTGGGTGACCAGCACGACCTGGCGGCGCAGCCGCTCCGGCCCCAGGGTGACCACCGGTACCCCGCCCACCGTCACCGAGCCCTCGGTCGGCGCGTCCACGCCCGCCAGCAGCCGGCTCAGCGTGGTCTTCCCGGCCCCGGACGGCCCGACGACCGCCAGCCGCTCACCCGGCCGCACCGTCAGGTCCACCCCGCGCAGCACCTCGCCGCCCCGGTCGTAGGCGTACCGCACCCCGGACACGTCGATCCGGTCGTCCGCCGGCACCGGCGAGTCGTCGGTCGTCACCCGCGGAGCACGTGCCAGCCCCTCCACCCGGGCGAAGGAGGCACCGCCCGACTGGAGCTGCTCGATCCGCATCAGCACCTCGTCGAGCGGCCCCGCCAGCTGCTGGAGGTACACGGCGCACGACACCACAGCCCCCAGGCTCACCGACCCGTGCGTGTGCAGGACACCGCCGATCAGCAGCACGCCCGCCACGGGGACCACGTACGAGATCTCCACCGCCGGGAAGAACACGCTGCGCAGGTACAGCGTGTGGAAACGGGTGCGCCGCGACTCCTCCAGCGCCCGCCGGTTCGCCGTGACCCGCCGGCCGGCCAGCCGGAAAGCCTCCACCGTGCGGGCCCCGGCGACCGTGGCCGTCAGGCTCTCGGCGACCTCCGAGTTGGCCGCGCCCTCGGCGAGATAGCCGGCCCTGGCCCGGCGCAGGTACCAGCGCAGCGCGAACCAGACCGGCGTCAGCCCCAGCACGCCGACCAGGCCGAGCAGCGGGTCGAGCACGAACACGGCGGCGGCCAGGAACAGCGCCTGCACGGAGTTGATCAGCAGCTCCGGTCCCGCGTCGCGCAGCGTCGTGCCGACCGTGGTCACGTCGGCGGTGCCGCCATCAGGTACGGCGTCGCCGCCAGCAGCACCATCCAGACACTGGCCAGCACCGCCCCCGCCAGACAGCGCGGCCACTGCCGGCGCACCAGCCACGACAGGTACCGCCAGCCGCCCCGGCGGTCCGGCGGGCCCGGATCCTCGTACGCGTCGACCACCGCCGCCCTCCCCCGAAGACCCGCCCTCACGCCAGACTGTCCCGCCACGCCCGGTGCAGATCCGCGAACCGGCCCTGCCCGGCGATCAGATCGGCCGGCGCTCCGTCCTCGAGGATGCGGCCGTCCTCCATCACCAGCACCCGGTCGGCGATCTCCACGGTGGACAGCCGGTGCGCGATCACCACCGCCGTACGGCCCTTCAGCACCGTCGCCATCGCCCGCTGCACCGCCCGCTCACCGGGGACGTCCAGCGAGCTGGTCGCCTCGTCCAGGATCAGCACCGCCGGGTCCGCGAGCAACGCGCGGGCGAACGCCACGAGCTGCCGCTGCCCGGCGGAGATCCGGCCGCCGCGCTTGCGGACGTCGGTGTCGTAGCCGTCGGGCAGCGCGGCGATGAAGTCGTGGGCGCCGATCGCCTTCGCGGCCCGCTCGATCTCCTCCCGCGTCGCCTCCGGACGGCCGATGGCGATGTTCTCGGCGACCGTGCCGGAGAACAGGAACGCCTCCTGCGTCACCATCACCACCCCGCGCCGCAGTTCGGGCACGGCCAGGTCGCGCAGGTCGGTGCCGTCCAGCAGGACCCGGCCGTCGGAGGCGTCGTAGAACCGGGCGAGCAGCTTGGCCAGCGTCGACTTGCCGGCACCCGTCGAGCCGACCACGGCGACGGTCTGCCCGGCCGGGATCGTCAGGTCGAAGCGGGGCAGCACCTCGCCGCCGGTGCGGTAGCCGAAGCGGACCGAGTCGAAGACGACCTCGCGGCCCGGGTGCTCCGACTCCAGGGGCGGCAGCTCCTTCGGTGCGGCCGGCTCCGGCACCGACGGCGTCTGCGCCAGCAGCCCGGCGATCTTCTCCAGCGAGGCCGCCGCCGACTGGTAGGAGTTCAGGAACATGCCGAGCCGGTCGATCGGGTCGTACAGCCGGCGCAGGTACAGCACGGCCGCCGCCAGCACGCCGAGCGCCAGCGTGCCGTCCGCGACCCGGTAGGCGCCCCACAGCACGATGCCCGCGACGGCCGTGTTGGCGACCAGCCGCGATCCGACGACGTAACGGGCCATCTCCAGCAGCGCGTCGCCGTTCGTCCGCTCGTGGCGCCGGTTCAGTACGGCGAAGTCGGCGTCGTTGGCGGCCTCGCGGCGGAAGGCGCGCACCGGCCGGATGCCGTTCATCGTCTCCACGAACTTCACGATCACCGCCGCGATCGCCGTGGACCGCTGCCGGTACACCCGCCCCGCGCGCCGCCGGTACAGCCGCACCAGCCCGTACAGCGGCACGAACGAGGCCACCGCGACCGCGCCGAGCCCCAGGTCCAGCCAGAGCAGCAGCACCGAGATGTAGACGAAGGAGAGGATGACCGTCACCAGCTCCTGCAGGCCCTCGTCGAGCAGTTCGCGCAGCGACTCCACGTCCGTGGTGGAGCGGGAGATGAGCCGGCCCGAGGTGTAGCGCTCGTGGAAGTCGACGCTGAGCGCCTGGGCGTGGCGGAAGATCCGGCCGCGCAGGTCCAGCAGCACGTCCTGGCTGACGCGGGCCGCGGTGGCGATGAACGCGTACTGCAGCCCGCCCGCGCCCAGTGAGCAGAGCAGGTAGCCGGCGCCGACCGCGATCAGCGGACCGTGGGCGTCGTCCCGCAGCGCCGGTACGGCGTGGTCGATGGCGTACGCGACCAGCAACGGGCCCGCCTGCACCACCGCCTGCTGGAGCAGCAGGAGGAACGTGGTGAGGGCGACGCGGGCCTTCATGGGCGCCAGCAGGGAGCGCAGCAGGGCGCCGGTCGCGCCCGGCGGGCTGGGCAGGACGTCCCGGTCGAAGACGTCGTCGGCCGTGCGGCTGCCGGACCCGGCCGCCGGGTCGCCGTCCTCCGGTCGCTCCCGGTCCGGCGCGGTGGCCGTGGGCGCGGTCATCGGCCGTCTCCTTCCCGCAAGTCGTCCCCGGATTCCCCGGGCCGGTCGTGCCCGGACATCAGATGGGCGTACTCGGCGTTGGTGCGCAGCAGTTCCTGGTGGGTGCCGACGGCGGCGACACGGCCGCCCGAGAGCAGCGCCACGCGGTCGGCCAGCAGGACCGTGGAGGGGCGGTGAGCCACGATCAGCGCGGTCGTGTCCGCGAGGACCTGCCGCAGCGCGGCCTCCACGGCGGCTTCCGTGTGCACGTCCAGCGCGGACAGCGGGTCGTCCAGGACGAGGAACCTCGGCCCGCCGACCACCGCCCGGGCGAGCGCGAGACGCTGCCGCTGGCCGCCGGAGAGGCTGAGGCCCTGCTCGCCGACCTGGGTGCCGGTGCCCTGGGGGAGGGCGTGCACGAAGTCGGCCTGCGCGACGGCGAGCGCCCGCCCCAGCTCCTCGTCGCCGGCGCGTTCACCGGCCCCCATCAGTACGTTCTCGCCGACGGTCGCCGAGAAGAGCGTGGGCTCCTCGAAGGCCACGGCGACCATGGAGCGCAGCTCCTCGCGGGGCAGGGCGGTGATGTCCTCGCCGTCCAGCGTGATCCGCCCGGAGGTCACCTCGTGCAGGCGGGGGACGAGCGCGGTGAGCGTCGTCTTCCCGCTGCCGGTGGCTCCGACCAGTGCCATCGACTCGCCGGGGCGGATGTGCAGGTCGACGCGGTCGAGGAGGGGCGGGGAGCCGGGGGGCGCGTCGGGATACCGGAAGCTGACGTTCTCGAACCGCAGGCCACCACCGTGACGGGCGCCGGTACCGGTACCGGCGCGGGTGCCGTGACCGACACCGGCGCGGGTGCCGGTACCGACACGGGACGGCGCGGCCACCCCGGTCTCGACCTCCGCGTCCATCACCTCGAAGTACCGGTCCGTGGCCGTGGCCGCCTCCTGACTCATCGCCAGCAGGAAGCCGATCGACTCGACGGGCCACCGCAGCGCCAGCGCCGTGGACAGGAACGCCACCAGCGTCCCCGCCGACAGCGACCCGTCCGCCACCTGCACCGTGCCCACCACCAGGGCCGCCCCGATCGCCAGCTCCGGCAGTGTCACGATGACCGCCCAGATGGCCGCCAGCAGCCGCGCCTTGCGCAGCTCCGTCCCCCGCAGCGTGTGCGACAGCTCGTGGAAGGCCCGCGCCTGGCTGCGGTGCCGGCCGAAGCCCTTGATGATCCGGACGCCGAGCACGCTCTCCTCGACCACGGTCGTCAGATCCCCGACCTGGTCCTGCGCGCGCCGCGCCACCGCGGAGTACTTCTTCTCGAAGATTCCGCACGTGATCATCACGGGAATGGCGGGTCCCAGGATCACCAGCCCCAGCGTCCAGTCCTGCACCAGCATGATGCCCACGCCGACCAGGATCGTCACTCCGTTGACCAGCAGGAAAGTCAACGGGAAGGCGAGGAACATGCGCAGCAGCATCAGGTCGGTCGTCCCGCGCGACAGCAACTGACCCGAGGCCCACCGGTCGTGGAAGGCCACCGGCAGCCGCTGCAGGTGCCGGTACAGGTCCGCCCGCATCCCCGCCTCGACCCCGGCCAGCGGCCGGGCCACCAGCCACCGCCGCAGCCCGAACAGCAGCGCCTCCGCCAGCCCGAGGAGCAGCAGGTACAGCGCCCCGAGCCACACGCCGGCCGGATCGCGGTCGGCGACCGGCCCGTCCACCATCCACTTCAGGACGAGCGGGATCACCAGCCCCACGCAGGAGGCGAGGGTCCCCACGCACGCGGCGGCCCCCAACCGGCCCCGCACGGGCCGCACGTAGGGCCACAGCCGCAGAAGTGCGCGCACGGTGGAACGGCCTCCGGCGGGATCCGGAGCGAGGTCCTCGGTGGGTGCAGGTGTCGTGGGCATCAGCAGCGAGACTACGGTTCGCCACTGACACTGCCCACCGGGTTTTCTGGCTCACCGGGGTCGTACGGGGGCATCGACCGATCGGCTGATGCGCCTTCGAGCGCGACGGCCGATGTGCCGCACGCCCGCGTCCCGGGACGCTGGTGCCATGCCCGTCATCGAAGTCACCGACCTGCGCAAGTCCTACGGCGATCACCCCGCCGTCGACGGTGTGTCGTTCGCCGTCGAGGAGGGCGAGATCTTCGGGATCCTCGGCCCGAACGGCGCCGGCAAGACCACCACCGTCGAGTGCGTCGAGGGTCTGCGCGTCCCCGACGCGGGCCGCGTCCGCGTCACCGGCCTCGACCCCGTCGCCGACCACGATGAGGTCACCCGGGTCCTGGGCGCCCAGCTCCAGCAGAGCGCGCTCCAGCCCAAACTCACCGTCCGCGAGGCCCTGGAGCTGTACGCCGCCTTCTACCCTGCCCCCGTCGACTGGCGCCCGCTCGCCGAACGCCTCGGTCTCACCCCGAAGCTGAACACCCGGTTCGCCAAGCTCTCCGGCGGCCAGAAGCAGCGCCTGTCCATCGCGCTCGCCCTGATCGGCGACCCGCGGATCGTGGTGCTGGACGAGCTGACGACCGGCCTCGACCCGCGCGCCCGGCGCGACACCTGGCAGCTCATCGAGGACATCCGTGCCGGCGGCGTCACCGTCCTGCTGGTCACCCACTTCATGGAGGAGGCGCAGCGCCTCTGCGACCGCATCGCGGTGATCGACAAGGGGCGGGTGGCCGCCCTGGACACCCCGGCCGGGCTGATCCGGCGGTCGGCGGGCGCCACCGTCATCAGCTTCACGCCGTCCGCCCCGCTGGACGACCACGACCTCAACGCGCTGCCGGAGCTCGCCTCGGTCGACCACAAGGACGGCCGCGTCACCCTGTCCGGCACCGACGAGACGGTCAACGCCGTCATCACCCTCCTCGCCCGCACCCGCGTCACGGCCCACCAGCTGCGCGTCACCGACGCCACGCTGGACGACGCCTTCCTGGACCTCACGGAGGCCACGGCATGAGCACCGACATCCTCGACACCGCCGTACTGAAGGCCGAGATCCGTCTCTTCGGGCGCGAACCGGGCGGCGTCTTCTGGATCCTGCTCTTCCCCACCCTGCTCCTGGTCATCCTGGGTTCCATCCCGTCCTTCCGCGAGGCCGACCCGAACCTCGGCGGCCTGCGGCCGGTCGACGCCTATGTGCCGGTGGCCGTCCTCCTCGGGCTGATCGTCGGCGGGCTGCAGGGCATGCCGCCGACGATCGCCGGCTACCGGGAGAACGGCATCCTGCGCCGGATGTCCACCACGCCGGTACGTCCCTCCGCCCTGCTGACGGCGCAGATGCTGGTGCTCGGCGCTGCCGCGCTGCTGTCCTCCCTGGTCGCCCTCGCGGTCGGCCGGCTCGCCTTCGACGTGTCGCTGCCGGGGCAGCCGCTCGGCTACCTCCTCGCCCTGCTGCTCGCCCTGTTCGCCTCCCTCGCGCTGGGGGCCCTGCTCGCCGCCCTGTCCCGCACGACGAAGATCGCCACCGCGATCGGGTCGACCGCGCTCTTCCCCACCATGTTCTGCGCGGGCGTGTGGCTGCCGGTGGAGGCCATGCCGGACCTGCTGGCCGACATCGTCGGCTGGACCCCGTTCGGCGCCGCCGCGCAGGCCCTGAACGACGCCGCGGCGGGCGACTGGCCGGACTGGAGCCACCTCGGGGTGCTCGCGGTCTGGACGGTGCTGCTCACCGCGGCGGCCTCGCGCTGGTTCCGCTGGGAATGAGCACGTGGAGCGGGTGCGCGGGTGTGGCCGACAATGACGCCATGACGGAGACCACGGTGCTCGACGAGCGGTGGGAGGTGTTCGACCGCTGGGGGCCGTACGGACTCCTGGTACTGAGCACCCTGATCGCCTGGGCGGCCGCCGACCCGCTCGGCATGAGCACCCGTGAGCGATGGGCATGCGGCGTCCTGATCGTCGCCGCCGTCGTTCTCGAGCTGCGGTGGAACAGGGTGGTGCGTACCCGTCCCGGACCGTCCACGGCGGGCGTGCGGCACTACTTCCTCCGCTGGGCGATCGGGTTCGCCCTCACCTGGGCGAACCCGTTGTTCGCGTTCTACGCGGTCCTCGGCTACTTCAGCACCGAGCGCCTGCTTCCGCGCCACCTGCGCAAGGCCGGCCTGTTCGCCACCGCCGTGACCCTGGCGGGTTCCCAGTCCGGCGGAATGCCGCCGAGCGAGGAACTGGGCTGGGTGCTCTTCGGTGCCCTCCTCGCGGCCAACAGCGTGCTGGTCCTCCTGTTCGGCCACTTCGCCGACCTGGAGGAGGCCCGCGGTCAGGCACGGCTGAAGACCATCACCGAACTGGAGCGCACCAACACCGCGTTGCAGCAGGCCCTCGACGAGAACGCCGCCCTGCACGCCCAGCTCCTCGTCCAGGCCCGGGAAGCCGGGGTCGCCGACGAGCGCCGCCGGCTGGCCGCGGAGATCCACGACACCCTCGCGCAGGGCCTGACCGGCATCATCGCCCAGCTCCAGGTCGTCGCGAACACGCCGGACGCGGACCTGGCACGCGCGCACACGGACCGGGCCCTCGCCCTGGCCCGGCACAGCCTCGGTGAGGCCCGCCGCTCCGTGCACAACCTCTCCCCGGTCGCCCTGGCCGACGACGGGCTGCCGGACGCGCTGAAGAAGACGGTGACGGAGTGGGGCGAGCGCGCGGGCGTCCAGGCCCGCTTCACCGTCACCGGCACCGCCGAGCAGCTCCACGACGAGGTGGCGGCCACCCTCCTGCGCATAGCCCAGGAGGCGCTGTCCAACACCGCCCGGCACGCCGCCGCAGGCCGGGTCGGCGTCACCCTCTCCTACATGGGCGACGAGGTCACCCTCGACATCCGCGACGACGGCCGGGGCTTCGATCCGCTCGCCCTCTCCGCACGCACCCGCGCCGGCGGCTTCGGCCTCGACGGCATGCGGGCCCGCGCCGAGCGCATCGCCGGTTCGCTCACCGTCGAGGCGGAACCCGGCCAGGGCACGGCCGTCTCGGCTCGCGTACCGTTGGTCCGCCATGACCGATGACGCCGTGATCTCCCTCCTCATCGTCGACGACCACCCCGTCGTACGCGACGGCCTGCGCGGCATGTTCGAGTCCGCGCCCGGCTTCCGCGTCCTCGGCGAGGCCGCGAACGGCGTCGAGGCGCTGGAGCGGGCCGCCGCACTCGACCCGGACGTGATCCTCATGGACCTGCGGATGCCGGGCGGCTCGGGCGTGGACGCCATCCGCGAACTGGCCCGGCGCGGCGCCCGCGCCCAGGTCCTCGTGCTGACCACGTACGACACCGACTCCGACACGCTGCCCGCGATCGAGGCCGGCGCGACCGGCTACCTCCTCAAGGACGCGCCCCGCGACGAGCTGTTCACCGCGGTCCGCGCGGCGGCCGAGGGACGCACCGTCCTCTCCCCGGCCGTCGCCACCCGACTGGTCTCCGCGGTCCGCACCCCCAGGGCGCCCGGCGGCGAACCCCTGTCCGCCCGTGAGCGCGAGGTGCTCGCCCTGGTCGCGCGGGGCACCTCCAACAAGGAGATCGCCCGTGAACTGTTCATCAGCGAGGCGACCGTGAAGACCCACCTCACCCACCTCTACGCCAAGCTCGGTGTCAACGACCGCGCGGCGGCGGTGGCGGTGGGCTACGACCGGGGCATCCTAGGCTAGGACCCCGCACGGGGTCCTCGACCGACACGCAACAGCAGCACCGCCCGCGCCGGCACCGTGATCTCCGTCCCCGCCGGGTGCGTCCCGCCCGGTGCCTCCGCCTGCCGCTCCCGGCTGGTGTCGACGACCACCTCGTACCGCTCCGCCCACGGCGCCCCCGGCAGCACGAAGCCGGTCGGCCGGTCGCCGGCGTGCAGGACGGCCAGGAAGCTGTCGTCGAGGATCGGGGCGCCGCGCTCGTCGCGGCCCGGAATGTCCCGGCCGGACAGGTACATGCCGAGCGTGGCGGCGGGGGCGTACCAGTCCCGCTCCGTCATCTCCGCGCCCAGGGCGGTGAACCAGGCCAGGTCGCGCAGGCCGTCCGCGGAGTGCGCACGGCCGGAGAAGAAGGCCCGGCGGCGCAGCACCGGGTGCCGGTGGCGCAGCGCGATCAGCCGGGAGGTCAGCTCGAACAGGGGCTTCCACTCCGGGTCGTCCAGCAGGCTCCAGTCCACCCAGCTGATCTCGTTGTCCTGGCAGTAGGCGTTGTTGCTGCCGCGCTGGGTGCGGCCCATCTCGTCGCCCGCGACCAGCATCGGCACGCCGGTCGACAGCAGCAGCGTGGTCAGCAGGTTGCGCAGCTGGCGCCGCCGCAGCGCGCGTACGTCCTCGTCGTCCGTCTCTCCCTCGGTGCCGCAGTTCCAGGACCGGTTGTCGTCGGTGCCGTCCCGGTTGCCCTCGCCGTTGGCCTCGTTGTGCTTGCGCTCGTACGACACCAGGTCCCGGAGGGTGAAGCCGTCGTGCGCGGTGACGAAGTTGACCGAGGCGTACGGCCGCCGCCCGCCCCACGCGTACAGGTCGCTGGAGCCCGACAGCCGGTAGCCCATCTCCCGCACGTCCGGCAGCGCGTGCCGCCAGAAGTCCCGCACGGAGTTGCGGTAGCGGTCGTTCCACTCCGTCCACAGCGGCGGGAACGCGCCCACCTGGTAGCCGCCCGAGCCGACGTCCCACGGCTCGGCGATCAGCTTCACCCGCCGCAGCACCGGATCCTGCGCGATCACCGCGAGGAACGGTGACAGCATGTCGACGTCGTGCATGGAGCGGGCCAGCGCCGCCGCCAGGTCGAAGCGGAAGCCGTCCACGCCCATCTCCGTCACCCAGTACCGCAGCGAGTCGGTGATCAGGCGCAGCACGTGCGGCTGGACGACGTGCAGGGTGTTGCCGCAGCCGGTGTAGTCGGCGTACCGGCGCGCGTCGGACTGGAGGCGGTAGTAGCCGCGGTTGTCGATGCCCTTCAGGGAGAGCGTCGGGCCCAGCTCGCCCGCCTCCGCCGTGTGGTTGTAGACCACGTCGAGGATGACCTCGATGCCCGCCGCGTGCAGCGCGCGCACCATCCGTTTGAACTCGCCGACCTGCTCGCCGGTGGTGCCGGAGGCGGCGTAGGCGGCGTGCGGGGCGAAGTAGCCGATCGAGTTGTAGCCCCAGTAGTTCTTCAGGCCGCGCTCCAGCAGATGGCTCTCGTGCGCGAACTGGTGCACCGGCAGCAGCTCCACCGCCGTCACGCCCAGCCGCGTCAGGTGCTCGACCGCCGCCGGATGCGCCAGACCGGCGTACGTGCCGCGCAGCTCGGGCGGGATGTCCGGGTGGAGCTTGGTGAAGCCGCGCACATGGAGCTCGTAGATGACGGAGTCCGCCCACGGGGTCTTCGGCCGCCGGTCGTACGTCCATTCGTCGTCGGGGCCGCCGTCGTGGACGACGACGCCCTTCGGGACGTACGGTGCCGAGTCCCGGTCGTCGCGCACGGTGTCCGCCACATGCTGCTCGGGCCAGTCCCGCACATGCCCGTACACCTGGGGCGGCAGCGCGAAGTCGCCGTCGACCGCGCGCGCGTAGGGGTCGAGCAGCAGCTTCGCCGGGTTCCAGCGGGCGCCGGTCCACGGGTCCCAGCGGCCCCGCACCCGGAAGCCGTACCGCTGCCCGGGCCCCACGCCCGGCACGAAGCCGTGCCAGATCTCGTGCGTCAGCTCGGTCAGCCGTACCCGGCTCTCCACCCCCCGTTCGTCGAACAGGCAGAGCTCCACTCCCTCCGCCCCGCCCGCCCACAGCGCGAAATTGGTCCCCGCCACCTGGCCCGGCCCGGTCCGGAACCGGGCGCCCAGCGGCACCGGGGTGCCCGGCCAGGCCGGCACGGCGGGCGGCGGCGCGGCACGCCGCGCGCCGTTGACCACGACGGCGGGCTGCCCGTCCTCGGCGGCCGGCTTCCCGGCCACCGCCTCCTGCTCGGCTGCGCTGGACACCTGTCAGCCTCCTGCGGCTCGGGGAACGACGTGCCTCAGACGGGAAGACGGGAAAAGGGCGCGCGGTGTCCCGACCGCCGCACCCTGTCGCGTCGTCCTCCCCACAGTTCTGCCCACCGCATGGCTCGCACTCACGTTTCCCCAGGGCGGACCGGTCGTTACGGGTGGATGTGAGGCACGTACATGGGCGCGCACGGCGCGCGGGGGCCGCTCTGGCCGCCGTACTGACATGGGCAGGACTGCTGGCCGGGGCCGCCGGATGCACCTCGGACGGCGGTGTCGGAGGCGGCATCGGCGGGGTCTTCGGCAAACCCCCCGCCGAGGAGGTCATCCGCATCACCCCGGACGACGGCAGCAAAGCCGTCCGGCCGGAGAAGAAGCTGTCGGTCCGGGTGCCCGACGGGCGGCTGGAGTCGGTGAGGGTCGTCAAGTCCCAGGACGCGCAGGAGACCCCGGTGCCCGGCCGGATCTCCCGCGACGGTCTGCGCTGGGAACCCCACGACGCCCGGCTGGCGCTGGCCGCGAAGTACACCGTCGACGCCGTCGCCCTGGACGGCCACGGGCGCCGTTCCGCCCGGCACGCCACCTTCACCACCTACGTCCCCGAAGAACGCTTCATCGGGTACGTCGGCCCCGAGAACCGCTCGGTCGTCGGCACCGGCATGATCGTCTCGCTGGAGTTCAGCCGGGAGATCACCGACCGCGCCGCCGTCGAACGCGCCGTCTCGGTGACCGCGAAGCCCGCCACCGAGATCCGCCCCCACTGGTTCGGCAAGGACCGCCTCGACTTCCGCCCGAAGGAATACTGGAAACCGGGCACCGAGGTCACCGTGGACCTGCGCCTGCGCGACGTCGAGGGCGCGCCGGGGGTCTACGGGCTCCAGCACAAGAAGCTCTCCTTCACCGTCGGCCGCAGCCAGGTCTCGCTCGTCGACGCCGCCGCGCGGACCATGCAGGTGCGCCGGGACGGCACGCTGCTGGCCACCGTGCCGATCACGGCGGGGGCGCCGGCGACCCCCACCTACAACGGCAAGATGGTGATCACCGAGATGCTCGACGTCACCCGCATGAACAGCCGCACGGTCGGCTTCGGCGGCGAGTACGACATCCCCGACGTCCCGCACGCCATCCGCCTGACCAGCTCCGGCACCTTCCTGCACGGCAACTACTGGGCGCCCGAGGACACCTTCGGCCGGGCCAACGTCAGCCACGGCTGCGTCGGGCTGCGCGACGTGAAGGGCGGCGGTTCCGACACCCCGGCGGGCTGGTTCTTCGACCGCAGCCTGATCGGCGACGTCGTCGAGGTGGTCCACAGCAAGGACAAGAAGGTCGCCCCCGACAACGGCCTCGGGGGCTGGAACATGAACTGGGAGAAGTGGAAGGCGGGCAGCGCGGTGAAGTGACGCCGGCCCGTTTCCGGCACCCGGCCGCCAACTCGGTACGGAACGGTGACAATTCCACTGTCCCCTACGCCCCTGGCCTGCGGTTACGATGCGCCGGTGCGCGCGCGGGCGCACTGGGGCGCGGGCCCGATCAGGCCCGGCGAGGGGAGACAAGTTGAACGTGCGTCCGATATCGAGGACGGCGTCGGCCGGCATCCGGGGGCGGGGCGGCAAGGGACGCGGCAGGGCACTGCCGGCGCTGGCACTGGGCGTGCTGCTGACGGTCACCGCGTGCGGCGGCGGAGGGTCCGGCTCGGGAGCCGGTGCGGGGGACGGCGGCAAGAACGCCAAGGACTCCACCGCGGCGCAGAGCAAGCAGTCCGAGGCCGTCGTCACCGTCACCCCGGAGGACGGGGCCACGGCCGTCGACACCAGCGGCGCCCTCAAGGTCGGCGCCGCGAAGGGCAGGCTGACCGAGGTCGTGGTCAAGGACGCCAAGGGCGCCAAGGTCGACGGAGAGATATCCGGGGACGGCGCCACCTGGACGCCGTCCACCCACCTGGCCGCCGCCACCGCCTACACCGTGCACGCGGTCGCCAAGGACTCCGAGGGCCGCACGGCCGCCGAGGACTCCCGCTTCACCACGCTGACGCCGAAGAACACCTTCATGGGCACCTTCACACCGGAGGACGGCTCGAAGGTCGGCGTCGGGATGCCGTTCTCGATCCGCTTCACCCGGGGCATCACCAACCCCGAGGACGTCGAGAAGGCCATCCGCATCAAGACCGAGCCGGCCGTCGAGGTCGCGGGCCACTGGTTCGGCAACGACCGCCTCGACTTCCGCCCGGAGAAGTACTGGAAGCCCGGCACCAAGGTCACCGTCGACCTCAACCTCGACGGCGTCGAGGGCCGCGACGGCGTCTACGGCAAGCAGGCCAAGACCGTCTCCTTCACCGTCGGCCGCAGCCAGGTCTCCGTCGTCGACGCCAAGAAGCTCACGATGCAGGTCGTCCGGGACGGCAAGACCGTCAAGACCATCCCCGTCACCACCGGCGCGCCCGGCTACGAGACCTGGAACGGCCAGATGGTCATCACCGAGCGGCTCCCCGTCACCCGGATGAACGGCGAGACGGTCGGCTACGGCGGCGAGTACGACATCAAGGACGTCCCGCACGCCATGCGCCTGTCCACCTCCGGCACCTTCATCCACGGCAACTACTGGGGCGGCGACGCCTTCGGCAACCGCAACGCCAGCCACGGCTGCATCGGCCTGCGCGACGTGCGCGGCGGCTGGGACGAGAAGGCGCCGGGCGCCTGGTTCTTCGAGAACTCGCTCATCGGCGACGTGGTCGTCGTGAAGAACTCCAACGACGCGACCATCGCCCCGGACAACGGCCTCAACGGCTGGAACATGTCCTGGGAGAAGTGGAAGGCGTAGCCCCGCCCACGTACGGCCCCGGTGTCCGCGATCCTCGATGTGAGGTACGGCACCGGGGCCGTTCCCGTTAGCCGCCGTTAACCTGCTGGCATGACCGTACATCTCGAAGTCGCGGACGGCGTCGGCACGCTGCGCCTGGACCGCCCGCCCATGAACGCGCTGGACATCGCCACGCAGGACCGGCTCAAGGAGCTCGCCGAGGAGGCCACCCGCCGCGAGGACGTACGCGCCGTGGTGATCCACGGCGGCGAGAAGGTGTTCGCGGCGGGCGCGGACATCAAGGAGATGCAGGCGATGGACCACGCGGCGATGATCGTGCGCGCCCGGGCCCTGCAGGACTCCTTCACGGCGGTGGCCCGCATCCCCAAGCCGGTGGTCGCGGCGGTGACCGGGTACGCGCTGGGCGGCGGCTGCGAACTCGCGCTCTGCGCCGACTTCCGCGTCGCCGGGGAGAACGCCAAGCTGGGCCAGCCCGAGATCCTGCTCGGCCTGATCCCCGGCGCGGGCGGTACCCAGCGGCTGTCCCGGCTGGTCGGCCCCTCCAAGGCCAAGGACCTCATCTTCACCGGCCGACAGGTGCGGGCCGACGAGGCGCTCGCGCTCGGACTGGTGGACCGGGTGGTGCCGGCCGCCGAGGTCTACGAGCAGGCGCACGCGTGGGCCGCGCGGCTCGCGAAGGGGCCCGCGATCGCGCTGCGCGCGGCGAAGGAGGCGATCGACACGGGACTGGAGACGGACATCGAGACCGGCCTCGCCGTCGAGCGCACCTGGTTCGCGGGTCTGTTCGCCACCGAGGACCGCGAACGCGGGATGCGCAGCTTCGTGGAAGAGGGGCCCGGGAAGGCCGAGTTCCTCTGAAGTTCGCCCGAACTGCTTGTGGTTGACGCGGCGTGTGATGCCGGGTCCCTCGATAGGGCGGTTTAGGTCAGCCCTGACACACCATTGGGCGAGTCCTGTCGAGGAGGCCCGCGCTCGTCTCCGACCGAGCCGTCCGCGCAGGTCAGCCGGGTTTTCTCCGGCTCTGAAATGCCTTCGGCATATGCCGAACGACTGTTGCCGGGACGCGGCTCCGCAGGGGCGTATTCCCTGGGAACGGCCCCGGAGCCCCCTGGGGGCGGCCATGATGGGGGGCATGGCGGGGCTGGATGGTACGGAACAGCCGCGGGGAGCCGGACGGGCGACCGCGGCGCGTTGGTCGCCGGCGGTCGAGGACGAACGCGCAGTCAAGGCACTGGAGTTGTTCGGCAATCCGACGGAGTGCGAGGTTCCGTTACCGTCCCGCCCCGAGTCCGCCGCCACCGCCCGCCGACTGGCCCAGGTCGTGGCCCTTCGCCAGTGGAACCTCGGCCCCAAGGTCACGGAGGACACCGTCCTGCTCGTCTCCGAACTGGTCGGCAACGCCGTACGCCACACCGGCGCCCGCGTCTTCGGACTGCACATGCGCCGCCGCCCCGGCTGGATCCGCGTCGAGGTCCGCGACCCCTCCCGGGGGCTGCCGTGCCTGATGCCGGTGCAGGAGACGGACATCAGCGGACGGGGCCTGTTCCTCGTCGACAAGCTGTCCGACCGGTGGGGCGTCGATCTGCTGCCGCGCGGCAAGACGACCTGGTTCGAGATGCGGGTGACGGACCGCTGAGGGCCCGTCTGCCCCTCGGCGCAACCCCGTTCGGCGGACACGCCACCCATGGGTGACGGTCCGCGGCCAGGGGTCGCGGAGCCGGGACCGTACCCGCATGGTCACCACTTCTCTGCGGCGACGTGCCGCTGCCGCCGTCCTGTCCCTCTCCGCCGTCTTCGCCACCTCGGCCGCCACCGCCCCCGGCGCGGCGTCCCCGACCACGGCTCCCGCCAAGGCCGCCCCCGCCTGCCCCCGGTTCGACGACAAGCTCGAGGCCGCCGCCGACCCCGGCGTAGACGTCGGCCGCATCACGCCCGAACCGGTCTGGCGCACCACGTGCGGCACCCTCTACCGCAGCGACAGCCGGGGCCCGCAGGTCGTCTTCGAAGAGGGCTTCCACGCCAGGGACGTCCAGAACGGCCAGTACGACATCGAGAAGTACGTGCTCGTCAACCAGCCCTCGCCGTACGTCTCGACGACCTACGACCACGACCTCTACAAGACCTGGTACAAGTCCGGCTACAACTACTACATCGACGCCCCCGGCGGCGTCGACGTCAACAGGACCATCGGCGACACCCACAAGTGGGCCGACCAGGTCGAGGTCGCCTTCCCCGGCGGCATCCAGCGGAAGTACGTCATCGGCGTCTGCCCGGTCGACCGGCAGACCAGGACCGAGATCATGAGCGAGTGCGAGAGCAACCCGCACTACCAGCCCTGGCACTGACGGCGCCGGAGCAGGACACGGCCTGACTCACGGCCCGAGGAACAGCGCCTCCGACCCCACCGGCCGATAGCCCGCCGCCTGGGACGCCCGCAGACTGCGGGCGTTCCCCGCCGACACCTGGGCCCACACCGGCTCACCCCCGGCCGGCTGCCGCGCCGCCGTCGCCGGGCTCCGCCCCAGCCCCCGGTGGGCCGACGTTCTGAGCGTCCTGAGCGGGCTGAGCGGGCTGATCGGCGCCGCCGGACCCGGCCGTCGTACGGGAGCGCCTCACCTCGATGACGAACGCCCGCCTCGCCGCTACCGGGAGCTTTCCGCGATCGTGAACGGCCTGGAGCCCCCGTCCGCCCACGAGGAGCGGTTCGGGTGGGTGGTCGCCGCACTGGGTGCCCGAACGGGCAGCTAATCTGACCTGCGTCAGAAGGACCCACGCATGAGATGAGGGGCGGACCGGTGGCGGACATCGAGGAAGCACGCAAGCAGTTCCAGCGGATCGACACGGACGGGGACGGCTTCATCACCGCCGCCGAGTTCAAGACCGCACTGGCCCAGGGCGGCGACTGGAACGTCACCGAGTCGGTGGCCGAGGCGATCATCGCCGGTCGCGACCTCGACGGGGACAAGGTGCTGTCGTTCGACGAGTTCTGGGCCCACCTGAACAAGTGACGACGCCGTGAGGGGCGCCCGTCCGGTCACCCGGGGGCGCCCCCGCGCGGAACAGCCCGCCCCGGACGGCGAGGGCTCAAGGGCCACGGGCTAGGCACCCCCGGCCCACTTCCTCAGCGCGGCCTCGCTCGCGAAGTCCGCGACGTTGGTGTCGACCGGGTCGTCGGTGTACTGGTGGAAGCGCCACTCGGCCTGGATGCGGGGCTTCCCGGCCGACACGTAGTCGGCGATCCAGAGGCCGTCACCGGCGTACGAGGTGCTGTCGACGGTGAGCCAGAAGTGCCGGTTGCAGTAGAGGACGACCCGGCTGTCCGGCCGCAGTTCCTTCAGCTTCCGGATGAAGCGGTCCTTCTCGGAGTTGCTCGCGTGGGTGCCCTCCCCGTTCGTCTCCCAGTCGACGGCGAGGATGTCACCCTTCTTCTCCGGGGTCTTCGAGACGAAGTACTCGGCCTGGGCGGTGAGGTTTCCCGGCCACAGGAAGTGGTAGAAGCCGACGACGAGACCGGCGTCGCGGGCCCGCTCCGTCTGCGCCTTGAGCTTCGGATTGACGTACGAACGGCCCTCCGTCGCCTTCATGAAGACGAAGGAGAGGCCGTCGGTGTCGTAGGTGGAGGACTGGTACGCGCTGACGTCGATGCCGCGGAGCATGACGACTCCCTCGGATGCCGATGGGACTGAAGTGCCCCGGGGGCCTAGGTAGTTGTTATGCCCGGCATCGGCTGCCGTACGCCGGGCGTGCGGGTGCTCGGCGTACGGCAGTGGTGAACGCCGGTGGGATCAGGGGGCGGAGGTGACGACCGGGGTGCCGGTGCCGTCGGCGGCGGAGGCCGCCTCGTCCTCGTCCTCACCCTCGTCCAGGGAGACGTCCTTGGTCTCCTTGCTGAGCAGGAGGGCGGCCAGCGTCAGCACCGCCATCGCGGAGAGGTAGACGCCGACCAGCCACGGTGAGCCGTCACCGGTCTCCCACAGCGCCACCGCTATGAACGGCGCGACGGCCGCGCCGAGGATCGAGCTGACGTTGTACGAGATGCCGGAGCCGGTGTAGCGCACACTCGTCGGGAACAGCTCCGGCAGCAGCGCGCCCATCGGACCGAACGTCATGCCCATCAGGGTGAAGCCGAGCACCAGCCACAGCACCACGCCGAGCGTGCCCAGGCCGATCAGCGGCACCCAGACCAGGCCGAAGACCACGATCGCGGCGGTGATCCAGACCAGGGTGGTGCGGCGGCCGTACTTGTCGGCGAGCGGGCCGGAGACCAGGGTGAACACGGCGAAGAACAGCACGCCGAAGATCATCATCAGGACGAACGTGGTGTAGCTGTACCCCAGACCCGGCACGTCGGCGTCCTTCGCGGTGCGCCCGTAGCTCAGCGAGAACGTGGTCATCAGGTAGAAGAGCACGTACGTCGCCAGCATGATGAACGTGCCCAGGATCAGCTGCTTCCAGTGGCCCTGGACCACCGTGGCCAGCGGCAGCTTCCGCACCTTGCCGGCCTCGCGCGTCTTGGCGAACACCGCCGACTCGACGAGCCGCGAGCGCACCCACAGGCCGATCGCGACCATCACCGCGGAGAACAGGAACGGGATGCGCCAGCCCCAGCTCGTGAAGGCCTCGGAGGGCTGGGTGGGGTCGGCGCCGGCCGTGGACGGCAGCAGCGCCCCGATGACCAGGAACAGGCCGTTGCCGATGATGAAGCCGAGCGGAGCGCCCAGTTGAGGGAAGGTCCCGTACAGGGCGCGCTTGCCGCGGGGGGCGTTCTCGGTCGCGACCAGCGCGGCCCCGCTCCACTCGCCGCCGAGCGCGAACCCCTGCGCCAGCCGCATCAGCACGAGCAGCGCGGTGGCGGCCCAGCCGGCCTGTGCGTAGGTGGGCAGCACGCCGATGAGGAACGTGGCGATGCCCATGGTGAGGAGCGAGACCACCAGCGTCTTCTTGCGGCCGAGCCGGTCGCCGAGGTGCCCGAAGAAGACGGCGCCGATCGGCCGGGCGACCATCGCGGCGCCGAAGACCGCGAAGGACGACAGCAGCGCCGTGGTCGGGTCGCTGTCCGGGAAGAAGAGGGCGGGGAAGACCAGGACGGCGGCGGTCGCGTAGATGTAGAAGTCGTAGAACTCGATCGTCGTGCCGATGAGGCTGGCGATGAGGACGCGGGACCGCGAATTGACGGGTGCCTGAGCGGGAGCGGGGTGGGGGGACGGTGCGGGCATCTCTCGGTCTTTCACGCGCGATACATGGGTATCGCAACGATCTCAGGCGTCTTATTTTTCGGAAAACCTGTGTCACCATATGAGACGCCTGCCCGTGCCGCCCGGTACTCACCGGGATCGCGCGTCCGCGTGCACGGGACGGACGGGAAGCTGGAGCTCCGGTCATGACCGGCCGCACCGGTGGGCCCACCGGACCAGCCCGAGGGACCCACCGGGCAGCAGCGCCCCGCGCGGCGTGTCTCAGACGCCCGGCGCCGCGCAGCGCACGAAGCCGACGCCTCCCTGGTAGAGGGGCCAGCCCATGGCCTTGCGGGTCTGCGGGCCGTACACGCCGTCCACGCCCACCTTCTCCGTACGCTGGACGCTCTTCACCGCCTCCTCGGTCTTCGGGCCGTAGATCCCGTCCGACGCGATCGTCCGGTAACAGGCCCGGATGGCGTTCTGGAGCGCGTGCACGCCGTCCGACTGGGCGCCCCGGGACATCTCGCAGTTCCGGGAGCCCGTACCCGTGTAGTACGGCTGGTAGGTGAAGAGCCTGTCGGTGACGGACACCGACTTCAGCGCGTTGCACGTCGGATACGAGGCGGCCTGGGCCGGGCCCTGTGCCGCCAGCGCGGCACCCGCGCCCAGTACGAGGGTCCCGAGGACCGCGGCCATCCGCTTCTCCACGCGTGTCACCGTCCTCACACCCCCACCGGCCGGCAGTCCCACAGGCCCTGGCCCTCGATGTACACGCCCCAGTACATGGCCTTGCGGGTCTCGGGGCCGTACACCCCGTCGACCGCGGCATCGCCGTCCGTCTGTTCCTGGATGTACTTCACGGCGTTCCGCGTCTCGGTGCCGTAGATGCCGTCCTCGGCGATGTTCGCGCGGCCGTTGTAACAGTCGTTGAAAGCGAACTGGAGGCGCGTCACTCCGGAGGACTGTGCGCCGAGGCTCATCTCGCAGTTCCGGGAGCCCGTGCCGGTGTAGTAGGGCTGCACCACGAAGCGCGTGGAGGAGATGTACTTCTTCTTGGCGCTGTTGCACGTCGGGTAGGAGGCGGCCTCGGCGGTGGAGGCCGTGACGGCGAGGCCGGTCACCGCGAGGGCCGAGGCCGATACGGCCGCGGCGGTCTTCTTCAGCATGGTTCCCCTTCGGGTCGTCGAGCGGCGGCGGCACGGGCTCCGGGACGCCGGGCCGGTGGACGCGCCCTCTTCGCGCCGCTTTGCACCTGAGCTTCGCTGACGCGAGCATGGTCAGCCAGAGCTTTCGGCCCTGCTCGAAGAGGGCAGGTCACAAGGGGGAATCGAATGCTCCGGATCCACTTCACCGATGCCGACCTGGCCCGCACACGCGTCGCTTCCGCGCCCGATCCGCTGTGGGAGGTCTGCGCGAGTCTCCACCGTCTCCAGTCCCGTCAGGGGCGGTGGGCCCACGCCGACTGGCACCGCACCGCCCGAACCCGGCTGGCGGCCATCGGGTTCGGCCGGACCCTGCGCACGCTCCTGATCCCGCTGGTGCCGCGCGCCGTCTACTTCCCCGACTTCCTCACCCCGCCCGAGGGCACCGAAGGCCTGGAGGCCGGCCTGGAGGCCGTCCTGAGCACACCGCCGAGCCGGGTCCTGCGCGAGCTGAAGATCCTCGCCCGTACCAGCGGAGCACCCGCCTGGGCTCCCCGCCTGGCCGAACCGGACGTCCGTGGGGAACTGGTGCGGGCGATGCGGACCTACCACGACGCCGTCATCGCGCCGTACGCCGATCGCATCCAGGCCCGGATCGAGGCCGAGCGGCACGCGCGGGCCCGGTCCGTGGCCGACCTCGGGGCACAGGGGCTGCTCCACGGCCTCGGGCCCTCGCTCCGCTGGGAGCGCCCCGTCCTGCACGCGGCCTACCCCAAGGACCGCGCCCTGCACCTGAACAGCCGCGGGCTCCTCCTGGTGCCGTCCTACTTCTGCCGGGGAAACCCCGTGACCCTGGTCGACCCGACGCTGAGACCCGTGCTGTTCTATCCGCTCCACCACGAGCCGCGCCCCGCCGAGCCGCCGGAGCATCTCGGGGCCGGGGCCTCGCTGGGCGCCCTGCTCGGCCGTACCCGGGCCGGCGTGCTGCGTGCCGTCGCCCTGGGCGCGACCACGGCGGAACTGGCTCGCGCGGCCGGGGTCTCGGCGCCGTCGGCCAGCCAGCACGCCACCGCGCTGCGGGACGCGGGCCTCATCGTCAGCCACCGGTACGCCCGGTCCGTACTGCACACCCTGACTCCCCTGGGCGCCGCGCTGCTGCGGGCCAACGGGGGGACGGACGCCTCTGACCAGTAGCGCGACGGTGCTTGCCGTGACTGCCGGCGAAGAACGGCTGGGCACCGGCGGAGGAGGCCGGGCATGCCGGTCCCGGGCCACCGCCGGCTCACCGACTGAATGGACTCCTGCCGTCATGCGTCGGCCGTCAGCCGTCAGGCCCTGCGGCACCTGCGGCACCTGCGCGAAGTGGGAGAACCGCTGGGTGATTCCTGACGCCGTCCCGCCGCGCATAAGGTTGGGCCCATGACGTCAGCGGAGGAGAAGCCGCCGCGCGCGCTGTTCGCGGGGGCTTCGCGTCGGTGGGTGCGGCTGCTGCCGTGGGGTGTGGCGTTCGTGCTGAGCGTCGCCCTGCTGCCCACCACCATCCAGGTGCTGACCGCCGACTACGGTCTGAACGGCGGCGTCGCGAGCGCGCTGGCGGTCGCGCAGGCCGCACCGCTGCTGCTCGCCGTCGTCCGTCCGCTGCCGGCCTGGTGCGTGATCTTCGTGGCGGATGTGGCCGGGGCGCTCGTCCTGCGCACCGTCGACTTCGAGGAGCGGCTCCTGTGGCCGTACACGCCGATGGAGATCGTCGGGTACGTCGGCCTCTGCCTCGCCCTCGGCCTGCGCGAGTCGCGCCGGACGCTGCTGCTGGTGTGGCTGGCGACGGTGGGCGCGGGCATCGGTCTGGGGTTCGTCGTTCCCGACGGTACGAACAGCAACAGCACAGTGCTCACGATGCTCAGCGGCATCACGCTCCTGATCGCCGGTGCGCTCCGCGAGCGGTACGAGGTGCAGCGCAGGCTGGCCGAGCAGGAGACGATCAGCGAGGCCGAGCGCGGCCGGCGGATGCTGCTGGAGGAACGCGCCCGGATCGCACGCGAGCTGCACGACGTGGTGGCGCACCACATGTCCGTCATCACGGTGCAGGCGGACACCGCGGAGTACCGCCTCGACGGGCTGGCGCCCAACGCGCGGGAGGAGTTCACGTCCATCGCGGCGACCGCGCGCGAGTCGCTCGGCGAGATGCGGCGGCTCCTCGGCGTGCTGCGCAACGAGGAGGCGCACGGCGAGCTCGCGCCCCAGCCGGGCCTGACGCGGATCGGGCAGCTGGTGGAGGCGACAGCGAGGGCCGGCATGCCGGTGGAGTTCACCCCCTGCGACGCCGACGTGCCCGAGGCGGTGGGCCTGTCCGCGTACCGCATCGTCCAGGAGGCCCTCGCCAACGTCGTGCGGCACGCGCCGGGCGCCCCGACGCGGGTGTCGCTGTCAGTGCCGGAGGGCGGCGCGCGGCTCACCGTTCTGGTCGTCAACGGGCCGCCGCCGGAGCCGCCCGCCGCGCCGCTCGAGGTGGGCGGCACCGGGCACGGTCTCGTCGGCATGCGCGAGCGGGTGCGGATCATAGGCGGCAGCCTCGATGTGGGGCCGCTGCCGGACGGCGGCTTCCGGGTGGCAGCCCGACTTCCCCTGACGGAAAGTGACTTCACGTGACGACGCGCGTCATCATCGTCGACGACCAGGCCATGGTGCGGGCCGGCTTCGCCGCGCTGCTGGCCGCCCAGAGCGACATCGACGTGGTGGGCGAGGCCCCCGACGGTGCGCAGGGCGTCGAGCTGAGCCGGCGCACCCACCCCGATGTCGTACTGATGGACGTCCGCATGCCCGAGATGGACGGCCTCGAGGCCGCGCGCCGGATCCTCGCGCCCCCGCCGGGCGGTGGGGGCACCGCCCTGGGGGAACACCGGCCGCGCGTGCTGATGCTCACCACGTTCGACATCGACGACTACGTCTACGAGGCGCTGCGGGCCGGTGCGAGCGGCTTCCTGCTGAAGGACGCGCCGCCGGCCGACCTCATCGCGGCGGTACGCGTGGTGGCCGCGGGCGACGCGCTGCTCGCCCCCTCCGTGACGCGCCGCCTCATCGCGGACTTCGCCCGGCAGCGTCCCGCCGCCCGGGGCAAGCCCGCACTGCGTCTCAAGGCCCTGACCCACCGTGAGACCGAGGTCCTCACCCTGGTGGCCCGCGGCCGGTCCAACGCGGAGATCGCGCAGACGCTGGTGCTGGCCGAGCAGACGGTGAAGACGCACGTGAGCCGTGTCCTGACCAAGCTCGACCTGCGCGACCGCGCCCAGGCGGTGGTCTTCGCGTACGAGTCGGGGCTGGTCACCGCGGGGGAGTAGGACGGCCCCCGGCCGGGCCGTGCCCCGGGACCGCGAGCAGTCGCCGTCGGAGACGGAGGGGTCCGCGGCCCCGGTGCCCGCACGTCACCGGTGCCGGTGTACCTGAGCCGCGTCGGGCGAGTCGCGGCCTCGTCGGGAGGCGGCTCGCCCCATGCCCCCGGACGGCGCGGGCGGCCCCCGCCGGAGAGACGGTGGCGGGCGGCGCCCCGCCAGAGAGACGGCTCCCCGCCGGGCCGCGCTCCGGGCCCCGGCACAGGGCGGCAACGGACGAATCCCCGCACGCCGCGCCGGCGGCAGCCGGGCCGGCCCTGCGCCGAGCTCCGAGCCGGGGCGCCCCGTGCCGGTGCAGGCCGGGGCGCAGTCCGCTGGATCCGCCCCTCGCCGGCAGCCCCGGGCGGAGGCGGAGGCAGGGCCAGCCCCTCCTCCACCCCCTACCGTGGTAGCACCTCCACATTGGCTCCCGGGTATGACGCCCGGCGCGCAGCCGTCCCCGCACTCTCCCTCTCGTAGGCACGAGAACATCGCGAGAGGGCGGAACATGAGGCTACGCAGCCGCAAGCGTCAGAAGGCGGACGACCGACCGGAGGCCCCGGCAACCACACCGGGCACACCCGGTCTCGCCGTCGAACTGCGCGGTGTCCGGCGGCAGTACGGCCGCGGCGCGGGCTCCGTGCACGCCCTCGCGGGCGTCGACCTCGCCCTCCCGCGCGGCACGTTCACCGCGGTCATGGGCCCGTCCGGGTCCGGCAAGTCCACCTTCCTGCAGTGCGCCGCCGGGCTCGACCGGCCGTCGGCGGGATCCGTGCGCCTCGGCGGTACGGAGATCACCGGTATGAACGAGACCGAGCTCACCGAGCTCCGCCGCAGCCGCCTCGGCTTCGTCTTCCAGGCGTTCAACCTGCTGCCGTCACTGACCGTGGAGCAGAACGTCCTGCTGCCCGTGCGCCTCGCCGGGCAGCGCCAGGACCGCGGCCGGGCGGCCGCGGTGCTCGCCCAGGTCGGGCTCGCCGACAAGGCCCGGCGCCGGCCCGGCGAGCTCTCCGGCGGCCAGCAGCAGCGCGTGGCCGTCGCCCGCGCCCTGGTCACCAGCCCGGACGTGATCTTCGCCGACGAGCCCACCGGCGCCCTCGACACCGGCACCGCCGCCGAGGTCCTCGGCCTGCTCCGGCACGCGGTGGACGCCCTCGGCGCCACCGTCGTCATGGTCACCCACGACCCGGCCGCGGCCGCCTGGGCCGACCAAGTGCTGTTCCTCGCCGACGGCGCCTTCGCCGACGGCCTGGAGCGTGGCTCGGCGGAGCAGATCGCGGCACGGATGGCCGTGCTCACCTCCCGTACGGGCGTGATGGCGGGTGCGGCGGCATGAGGCTCCCCAACGGACTCGCCCGGGAGGCCGTCCGCTTCAGGCCCGCGTCCTTCGCGGGGACCTTCCTTGCGCTGCTGATGTCCGCGCTGATCGTCTCGACCTGCGGAATCCTGCTCGAGACCAGCCTGCGCGCGTCGGTGCCGCCGGAGCGGTACGCGAAGGCGCCGGTCGTCGCGGCCGCGGACCAGTACGAGTACGTCGTCACGGGCAGCGGTGAGGACCGTGAGAAGGAGGCGGTCCCGCTGCCGGACACCGCACGCGTGGACGCCGGGCTGGTGGCGAAGGCCGCCGAGGCGCCGGGCGCGGCCACCGCCGTCCCGGACTTCACCTTCCCGGTGCGCGCGGCGGACGAAGGCGTGGACCCCGGCGCACGCGAACTGCCCGTCCCGGGCGGTGTGCTCACCGCACACGGCTGGGGCTCGCACCTCTTCACCGGGACCGCGCTGACCACCGGCTCCGCGCCCCACCGGGGCGAAGTCGTGCTCGACGCGGCCACGGCCCGCGCCGCGAAGGCCGCCGTCGGTGACACCGTGGTGCTGCGGACCGCCGCCGGGCAGCAGGACTTCCGCGTGGCCGGCGTCGCCAGGGCCGGATCCGAGGACACGGCCCGGAACACCGGAGCCGCCGGCGCCCTCGCCTGGTTCGCCGACGCCCAGGCCCCCACGCTCGCCGGACACCCCGGCAAGGCCGACGCCATCGCCGTGCTGGCCGAGCACGGCACAGATGCCGAGACCCTCGCCGACTCCGTGAGGAAGGCCCTGGCCGGCTCCGGAGCCCAGGTGCACACCGGCGACGACCGCGGTGCCGTCGAGGACCCGGGCCTCGGCTACGCCAAGGTCACGCTCTTCGGAATCGGCGGCTCCTTCGGCGGCATCGCCACCATCGTCGCGATCCTCACCGCGGCCGGGACCGTGACCCTGTCCGTGTCCCAGCGGGCCCGCGAATTCGCGCTGCTGCGCGCCGTCGGCGCCACCCCGAGGCAGGTCCGGCGCGCGGTCGCCTCCGAGGCACTGCTCGTCGCGCCGCTCGCCGGGATCACCGGCTGCCTGCCCGGCATCGGGCTCGCGCACTGGTGGTTCGGGCAGCTGCAGGACCGCGGTGCGATCCCGCGCGCCGTGGACCTGCACGTCTCCGGGCTGCCTCTCCTCGCCGCGGTCGCCACGGGACTGCTCACCGCCCTCGCCGCCGGCTGGGCGGCCGGGCGTCGGCCCGCGAGGATCAAACCGGGACAGGCGCTCGCCGAGGCGTCGGTGGAGCGGCTGCGGCCCGGCCTGGTCCGTACGGTGCTGGGCGTGGGCGCCCTCGTCGGCGGTGGAGTCCTCACCGGCGTCTCCGCCGGCTCCACGGGAGGTGACGCGGCCGGCGCCGCCCTCGGCGTCGTCATGCTCTTCATGCTGGCCGTCGCGCTGCTCGGCCCGCTGGTGGCGCGGCTGTGCGCGGGCCTGTTCGGCCTCCCCCTGCGGGGCGCGGGCCCGGCCGCGCAGCTCGCGGCCGCCAACTCCCGTACCAACGCCCGCCGCCTCGCCTCCGCGATCACTCCGATCGTCCTCGCCATGGCCTTCGCCTCGACCCTCGTGTTCATGCACACCAGCGAGACCCACGCCGCCGACAAGCAGCTGCGCGCGGGCGTCACCGCGGACCACGTGGTCACGCACCCGGCCGGGCTCCCCGTGGACGCGGTGGCACGGGCCGCCCGCGCGCCGGGCGTGGACGCGGCCGTCGGCCTGCTGAACACGCGGGTGCTGGTGCCGACCGGCTCCGGCGAGTTCACGTCACTGCTGGGCGCGGCGACCCAGGGTGTCAGCGGCTCCGGCGCCGAGCTCGCGAAGGTGCAGGACCTGGACGTACGCGAAGGCAGTCTCGACCGGCTCGGCGAGGGCCGGATCGCCATCGACAAGACCCTCGCGAACGCGGCGGACGCCGGCGTCGGCGACCGGCTCCCGCTCTACCTTCCCGACGGCACCGAGGCCGGCCCCGAGATCGTCGCCGTCTACGGCCGAGGCCTCGGCCTGGCCACGGTGACCATGGACCGGGCGTCCCTCGCCGGGCATGTCACCTCGGGCTTCGACGACACGTTGCTGGTGAGGGGCGGCTCGGAGACGTCACTCAGCGCCCTGGGCGAGGTCACCGACGCCTCCGGCTACGCCACCGAGCGGAACCTCGACGCCGAGCTGGGCGCCTGGATGAACAACACCATGGCCGCGGTCCTCGGCGGCTTCGCCGCCGTCGCCGCCGCCAACACCCTGGTGATGACGGTCCTCGACCGCCGCCGCGAGCTGGGCACACTGCGCCTGGTCGGCTCCACCCGGCGCCAGGTGCTGACGATGCTCGGCTGGGAGGGCCTGCTGGTCTCCACGGTGGGCGTGGTCCTCGGCTCCGCGATCGCCGCGGCCACGCTCATCCCGATGATGCGCGGCACGACCGGCGAGGGGCCGTACGTGCCCCCGCTGATGTACGGATCCTTCGCGGCCGCCGGCGTCGGCCTGGCACTGCTCGCGGTCACGCTGCCGGCGCGAGCGGCGCTGCGCCGCTGGTCGTAGCACGTGCGTACGGCGCGACGGCCGGCCCCACGCCGGCTCCCGCCCCGTACGACCTCTCGGGGCCCAGGGCCGCAGAGCAGCGGGCGCATGGTGCCGCGACGGCCCTGGCCGGCTTGTGGCGCGGGCCGCGACACGGCAGCGCCACGCCTGCCGCCCCCCTTCCACCCGCCCGGCAACGAAGGAAAGGACGTTCATGACCGACACTCTGGCTCCCCCCGTCCGCATCGGGAAGGCAGCCGTCGGGGCCCTCGGCATACTGGCACTCGCCACCGGTGCCCTGGAGTCGGTGGTGACACCGACGCTTCCGCTCCTGCAACGCGAGCTGGACATGAGCCCCTCCGAAGGGGCGCTGCTCAGCATCGTGCTCCTCATCACCGGCGCGCTCATCACACCGCTGGCGGGCAAGTTCGGCGACCGCTACGGCGGGAAACGGATCCTGATCCGGCTGATGGCGGTGGTCTGTGCCGGCGGTCTGGTGTCCGCCCTGGCGCCGAACCTGCCCGTGCTGCTGCTCGGCCAGGTACTCCAGGGGGCGATGGTGGGCGCGCTGCCCCTGTCGTTCATCGTGGTGCGCAAACACCTTCCCGCGGGAGAGTCGAAGGTGGCCATCGGGGTGGTCAGCGGACTGTTCGTCGGGGGCGGGATGGCGGGAACGCTGTCGGCCGGGCCCGTGGCGGAAGCGCTCTCCCGGCACTGGATGTTCGCGCTGCCGACGCTCGCGGTCATCGGGGCCACCCTGCTGGTGAACCGGCTGATGCCGACTGATCCGCCGGGCCGGTCGGACGACGCCGGGATCGACTGGCCCGGCCTGCTCCTCCTGAGCGGGACGCTGGTCACGCTCATGCTCGTACTCGCGCTGGCGCCCGACCTCGTCTCGCAGCCCCTCGTGCTCGGCGCCCTCCTCGTGGCTCTGGCCGCCTTCGTCACCGGATGGGTGGCCGTCGAACGGCGTGCGGCCTCGCCGATGATCGATCTGCGCATGCTGGCACGGCCCGCGATATGGAAGGCGTGCGCGCTGACGTTCGTGATATGCCTCGGTACCTCGATGGGGGTCTATCTCGTTCCGCAGCTGTTCGACGAGACCGGCGACGGATACGGATTCGGGGCCAGCGCCACCCAGATCGGTTTCTTCCTGCTGCCCGGCGCCATCGCCGCGTCGCTGGCCGGGCCGCTCGGCGGGATCGGGGACCGGCGTTTCGGCTCACGTGCCGTCGTCACGGCCGGAGTGGTCATGATGGCCGTCTCCCTGGCCGCCCTGGCAGCCGTGCACACCGAGGTCTGGCACCTCGTCGTCGGCAAGGCGCTGATCGCGCTGGCCAACGGTCTGTGCGTCACGGCGATGATGACCAGCACCGCCACGGCCGTCGACCGGAGCGACACCGGCATCGCCACCAGCCTGGTCCTGGTGAGCCGCGTGCTCGGTTACGCCGTGGGCGGGCAGCTCGGCGGCGCGCTCCTCACCGCCGCGACTCCGTCCGGAGCGGATGTCGCGGCCGAATCGGCCTACGTCACCGGCTTCGTCATCGCCGGCGCCGTCACGGCGCTGGCCCTGCTTGTCACCCGCACCATGAGCAAAGGAGTCAAGGCATGACCCGCACCGATCAGCCGGCAGACACCCGCACCACGCCGAGGCGCACGGTCCTGATCTCGGGGGCCAGCATCGCGGGCCCCGCCCTGGCGTTCTGGCTGAACCGCTGTGGACACGCGGTCACGGTGGTCGAGAAGGCGCCCGCACTCCGAGGCGGTGGTTATCCCGTCGACGTGCGCGGCACCGCACTGGACGTCGTGGAGAGGATGGGCATCCTGCCGCGACTGCGGGACGCGCACATCGACCTGCGCCGGCTGACCTTCCTCGAGGGCGACGGCAGCGAAGTGGCCTCGCTCCATCCGCACACCGTCACCGGCGGCGCCGCGGGACGGGACCTGGAGGTGCGGCGCGGGGACCTGTCCGACGCGCTCTACACGGCGGTCCGCGACGACGTGGAGTTCCTGTTCGACGACTCCATCGACACCCTCGACCAGTCGGGCCACGGGGTCGACGTCACCTTCCGCGGGGGCGGCCGGCGTACCTTCGACGTGGTGGTCGCCGCGGACGGCGTGCACTCACGTACCCGGGAGATGCTGTTCGGACCCGAAGACCGGTTCCACCACTACCTCGGCTACTGCTTCGCCGTGTTCACGATGCCCAACACCCTCGCGCTCTCGCACGAGACCGTGATGTGGAACAGCCCGGGCAGGGCCGCGGCGCTCTACGCGGTGGGGGACGACGACGAAGTGCACGCCTTCCTGAACTTCGCCCGCCCACAACCGCCAGGGGACGCGCTCCGCGACCCGGAAGCCCGGCAGGAGCTGGTCGCCTCGGTCTTCGCCGACGCGGGGTGGGAGATCCCGGGCATGATCGCCGCCATGCGCGACGCGGACGACCTGTTCTTCGACGCGGTCGGCCAGATCCGTATGCCCCGCTGGTCCAGTGGCAGGGTCGCACTGGTGGGCGACGCCGCGTGGGCGCCCTCGTTCCTCACCGGCCAGGGCACCAGCCTCGCGCTCGTCGGCGCCTACATGCTCGCCGCCTCCCTGGCCCGCCAGGACCACGCCGCGGGCTTCGCCGCCTACGAACACGGCACCCGCGAGTTCGTCACCATGAACCAGGCACTGGTCGGCACGGGCGGTGCCACCCTCTTCCCGACCACCCCCCAGGACCTGGAGCGACGCAACAACAGGCTCCGCGAACTCAGCACCATCCCCTCCGGGAAGGGACAGCCCGCCCACTCGGCCCTCACCCTGCCCGAACCCCTCGGGGACAGCCCAGGGAACGGCTGACACTCCGACGCGGCGATCACGTGGCCGCCGCCGGGAGGCTGTGGCCGGCCTCCGCCAGGGCCGGCTTCCAGCCCCGGCCGCTCCCCGTCCGGCAGCGGCTCCGGTCGCCGTGCGAGGTGGTCGGGACCGGCCGCCCGGTGCGCCTCCGCGCTGGGCGAAGCCCGCACCCTCAGCACTCGATGATGTTCACCGCGAGCCCGCCCCGGGCCGTCTCCTTGTACTTGACCGACATGTCCGCGCCGGTCTCCTTCATGGTCTTGATGACCTTGTCGAGGGACACCTTGTGGGAGCCGTCGCCGCGCATCGCCATCCGTGCCGCCGTGACCGCCTTGACGGCGGCCATGCCGTTGCGCTCGATGCACGGGATCTGGACCAGGCCGCCGACCGGGTCGCAGGTCAGGCCGAGGTTGTGCTCCATGCCGATCTCGGCGGCGTTCTCCACCTGCTCCGGCGTGCCGCCCAGCACCTCGGCGAGCGCGCCGGCCGCCATGGAGCAGGCGGAGCCGACCTCGCCCTGGCAGCCGACCTCGGCGCCGGAGATGGAGGCGTTCTCCTTGAAGAGCATGCCGATGGCGCCCGCGGCCAGGAGGAAGCGGACCACGCCGTCCTCGTCGGCGCCCGGGACGAAGTTCATGTAGTAGTGCAGGACCGCCGGGATGATGCCCGCCGCGCCGTTCGTCGGGGCCGTGACGACCCGGCCGCCGGCGGCGTTCTCCTCGTTCACGGCCATCGCGTAGAGGGTGATCCACTCCATCGACAGGGCCAGCGGGTCGCCCTCCGAGCGCAGTTTGCGCGCGGTGTTCGCGGCGCGGCGGCGGACCTTGAGGCCGCCCGGCAGGATGCCCTCGCGGGACATGCCCCGGTCGACGCACGCCCGCATGACGCGCCAGATCTCCAGCAGGCCCTCGCGGATCTCGTCCTCGTCGCGCCAGGCCCGCTCGTTCTCCAGCATCAGGGCGGAGATGGACAGGCCCGTCTCCCGGGCCAGGCGCAGCAGCTCGTCGCCGGTGCGGAAGGGGTACTTCAGCACCGTGTCGTCGAGCACGATGCGGTCCGCGCCCACCGCCTCCTCGTCGACGACGAAGCCGCCGCCGACCGAGTAGTACGTCTTCGAGAGCACTTCCGCGCCGGCCGCGTCGTACGCCCACAGCGTCATGCCGTTGGCGTGGTACGGGAGGGCCTTGCGGCGGTGCAGCACCATGTCGTCGTCGTAGGCGAAGGCGATCTCGCGCTCGCCGAGGAGGCGGAGGCGGCCCGAGGCTTTGATCGTCTCGACGCGTTCGTCCGCCGTCTCCACGTCCACCGTGCGCGGTGAGTCGCCCTCCAGGCCGAGCAGCACCGCCTTGGGCGTGCCGTGGCCGTGGCCGGTGGCACCGAGCGAGCCGTACAGCTCGGCGCGGACCGAGGCGACGGAGCCGAGCAGCTCCTCGTTGCGCAGGCGCCGGGCGAACATGCGGGCCGCGCGCATCGGGCCGACCGTGTGGGAGCTCGACGGGCCGATGCCGATCGAGAACAGGTCGAAGACCGAGATGGCCACGGGGACTCCTCAGAACGGGGGTGGTGCAGAGGGTGGTGCTTGGTCGGGGTGGGACGCGCCGTGCCCGCTTGTGGCGGGCACGGCGCACCTGAACACGTGGGGTGCTACTTGTCCAGACCCGGGTACAGCGGGTGCTTGTCGGCCAGGGTCTTCACCCGTGCCTTGAGGGCCTCGGCGTCGTAGGACGGCTTCAGCGCCTCGGCGATCACGTCCGCGACCTCGGCGAAGTCCTCGGCCGTGAAGCCGCGGGTCGCCAGGGCCGGCGTACCGATGCGCAGACCCGAGGTCACCATCGGCGGACGCGGGTCGTTCGGGACGGCGTTGCGGTTGACCGTGATGCCGACCTCGTGGAGGCGGTCCTCGGCCTGCTGTCCGTCCAGCTCGGAGTCGCGCAGGTCGACCAGGACCAGGTGGACGTCCGTGCCGCCGGTCAGCACCGAGACGCCCGCCGCCTTCGCGTCGTCCTTCACCAGGCGCTCGGCCAGGATGCGGGCGCCTTCCAGCGTACGGCGCTGGCGCTCCTTGAAGTCGTCGCTCGCGGCGACCTTGAAGGCGACGGCCTTGGCGGCCACCACGTGCTCCAGCGGGCCACCCTGCTGACCGGGGAAGACGGCGGAGTTGATCTTCTTGGCCAGTTCGGCCGTGGAGAGGATCACACCGCCGCGCGGGCCGCCCAGCGTCTTGTGGGTGGTGGTGGTGACGACGTGGGCGTGCGGCACCGGGTTCGGGTGCAGGCCCGCCGCGACCAGACCGGCGAAGTGCGCCATGTCGACCATCAGGTACGCGCCGACCTCGTCCGCGACCTTGCGGAACGCGGCGAAGTCCAGCTGACGCGGGTAGGCCGACCAGCCGGCCACGATCAGCTTCGGCCGGGTCTCCTTGGCGAGGCGCTCCACCTCGGCCATGTCGACCTGGCCGTCGTCGCCGACGTGGTACGGGACGACGTTGTAGAGCTTGCCGGAGAAGTTGATCTTCATGCCGTGGGTCAGGTGCCCGCCGTGGGCGAGGTTCAGACCCATGATCGTGTCGCCGGGCTTGAGCAGCGCGAACATCGCGGCCGCGTTGGCCTGGGCGCCCGAGTGCGGCTGGACGTTGGCGTGCTCGGCGCCGAAGAGCGCCTTGACCCGGTCGATGGCGATCTGCTCGACCACGTCGACGTGCTCGCAGCCGCCGTAGTAGCGGCGGCCGGGGTAGCCCTCGGCGTACTTGTTGGTGAGGACCGAGCCCTGGGCCTCCATGACCGCGACCGGGGCGAAGTTCTCCGAGGCGATCATCTCGAGGGTGGACTGCTGGCGGTCCAGCTCGGCGTCGACGGCGGCGGCGACGTCGGGGTCGAGCTCGTGCAGGGGGGTGTTCAGAAGCGACATGCGGTCCGTGACTCCTCAGCCGGCGGTGAAGGCGGTGTACTCGTCGGCGGAGAGCAGGTCGGCCGGCTCGTCCGTGATCCGCACCTTGAACAGCCAGCCGCCCTCGAAGGGCGCGCTGTTCACCAGCGACGGGTCGTTGACGACGTCCTCGTTGACCTCGGTGACCTCGCCGGAGACGGGGGAGTAGAGGTCGGAGACCGACTTGGTCGACTCCAGTTCGCCGCAGGTCTCGCCCGCGGACACCGAGTCGCCGACCTCGGGGAGCTGGACGAAGACGACGTCACCGAGTGCGTTGGCCGCGTGCTCCGTGATGCCGACCGTCGAGGCGCCGTCCTCGGCGCCCGACAGCCACTCGTGCTCCTTGCTGTAGCGCAGCTGCTGGGGGTTGCTCATGGCCTGAATTCTCCTGTACGCGAGGGAGTGCTGGTGACGGGGGGCTGCTGGTGAAGGGGCTGCTGAAACCGCTGGTGAGCAGCGAGGACACGCGCGGGGCGACGAGGACACGCGCGGGGCGACGAGGGCGCCGCCGTCCGCCCGGTGTCTACTTCTGCCGCTTGTAGAACGGCAGCGCCACGACCTCGTACGGCTCGTGGCTGCCCCGGATGTCCACGCCCACACCCGCGGTGCCGGGTGCCGCGTGCGCGGGGTCGACGTACGCCATGGCGATCGGCTTGCCCAGCGTCGGGGACGGCGCCCCGGAGGTGACCTCGCCGACGACCTCGCCGCCGGCGACGACCTGGTACCCGGCGCGCGGCACCCGGCGGCCCTCGGCGACCAGGCCGACCAGGACGCGGGGCGGGTTCTGCTCGGCCCGGGAGGCGGCCTCGGTCAGCGCGGCGCGCCCGACGAAGTCGCCCTCCTTCTCGAACTTCACCACCCGGCCGAGCCCGGCGTCGAAGGGCGTCAGCGCGGTCGACAGCTCGTGCCCGTACAGCGGCATGCCCGCCTCCAGGCGGAGCGTGTCCCGGCAGGACAGTCCGCACGGGACCAGCCCGGCGCCCTCGCCCGCCCGGGTCAGCGCCTGCCACAGCCCGACGGCGTGCTCCGGCTTCACGAACAGCTCGAAGCCGTCCTCGCCGGTGTAGCCGGTGCGCGCGATGAGTGCCGGGACGCCGGCCACGGTGCCGGGCAGACCGGCGTAGTACTTCAGGCCGTCCAGGTCGGCGTCGGTCAGCGACGCGAGGATCGCCGGGGACTCGGGGCCCTGCACGGCGAGCAGCGCGTAGGCGTCGCGGTCGTCGCGCACCTCGGCGTCGAAGCCGGCCGAGCGCCCGGTCAGCGCGTCCAGCACCACCTGGGCGTTGGAGGCGTTGGCGACGACCATGTACTCCTGGTCGCCCAGGCGGTAGACGATCAGGTCGTCCAGGATGCCGCCGTCCTCGCGGCAGATCATGGTGTAGCGGGCGCGGCCCGGCTTCACGCTGCCGATGTTGCCGACCAGCGCGTAGTCCAGCAGGTCGGCGGCCTGGGGCCCGGTGACCGTGATCTCACCCATGTGGGAGAGGTCGAAGAGCCCGGCCCGGGTGCGCACCGCGACGTGCTCGTCCCGCTCGGAGCCGTAGCGCAGGGGCATGTCCCAGCCGGCGAAGTCGGTCATCGTCGCGCCCAGCGCGCGATGCGTGGCATCGAGCGCGGTACGGCGGAGTTCGGTACTGCTCATCGGTCGTTCGTCTCCCAGGACAGGACGTGGCGAGGTCGATCCTCCCCATCTGTCATCGGAACCTGAGAGGTTCGTCACGGCCACCGGAGCGCGGTGGCCGGGACTTGCACCTTGGGTGGGGCAGCCCGTCGAGGGGCGGCCCGCTTTTCAGATGTGCCTCGCCCGCGCGGTAACGGGGCCTGAGAGATTCAAGGGAGGGACTTGCTCCTTCGGCGCCCCGGCGCGGCCGGGGACTCTCCCGCGCGGATTCAAACGGCCGGTATGCAGTTGGCGCCGCCATCATTGCACGCCCCGCCGATCCGTGGGCAGACCGATATCTGTAACCGGCTTGTGGCAGTAAGCGCACGAAAACGCGAGACCTGCGCATTACCTTCTCTTTACACTCGACGGGGATGGGAACTCGTGAACCGCCCCAGGGGAGGACGATCACGGTGAACAGGACCACGGCGTACGCCACCACCTCCGGTCTCGCGCTGCCCGAGCAGCCCGTCGCCCCGGCACCCCAGGCGTGCGCCGAGCTGCCCGCACCCGTCGTCCGCGATCTGCGGGACCGGGACGGCCGCAGCCCGCACGCCCTGCTCTTCGGACCCCGGGACCTGGTGGTGATCACCGGCCTGCCCGGCAGCGGGAAGTCCACGCTGATGGAGCGCACCGTGCGCGGACCGCGCATCGACTCCCAGGACACCCGGGACCGCTGGGACCGCCGCATGCCGCGCTTCGTGCCGTACGGGCTCTACCGCCCCCTCGTCCGCCTCGCCCACTACGCCGGACTGCGCAGGGCCCTGCGCTCCGGCGAGGGCGTCGTCGTGCACGACTGCGGCACCCAGGCCTGGGTGCGCGGCTGGCTGGCCCGCGAGGCCCGCCGCCGTGACGGCACACTCCACCTGCTGCTGCTCGACGTCGAGGCCGACGAGGCCCTGGCCGGCCAGCGCGAGCGCGGCCGGGGCGTGTCGCGGTACGCGTTCCTGCGGCACCGCTCGGCCAACACCCGCCTGCTGCGCGCGGTGACCGAGGGCACCCTGCCCGCCGGCTGCACCTCGGCGGTCCTCCTGGACCGGGCGGCGGCCAACACGCTCCGCCGTATCGCCTTCACGGGGTGACGCACCGTAGGGCCGCGGGGCCGAACGGGTTAGCCTTTCCCGTCACAGCAGCGGTACCAGGCAGGCGGTAGGTAGGCAGATGGACGTCCCGGCACAGGCGCAACACCCGTACGGCGGGTGGCCCGGCAACGAGCTGGAGGAGGTGTTGTCCGCCTCCCTCGGAGTGCCGGGCGCCGGCGGCCGGATCGTGGAGGTGCTCGGCCGCAGCTTCCTGTGGATCCCCCTGCCGAACGGCGGCGGCCCGCACAGCGGCTCCCTCGACCTGCCCTCCCTGGAGGTCGACGGCCAGGCCTACGTACCGGTCTTCAGCTCCGAGGAGCAGCTCCGCCAGGTGGCCGGCGCGCAGATGGCGTACACCGTCGCCCCCGCCGCGGAGTTCGCCCGCGGCCTGCCCCCGCAGGTCGGCATCGCCGTCAACCCGGACGGCGCGGTCGGCATCCCGCTGCCGCCGCCCGCCGTGGCCGAGCTGTGCCGGGCCGGCCGCACCCCGCTGGACGGACCCGCGTCCGGCGGCCGGGTCCGCCTCTTCGAGCCGGACTGGCAGGACGACCCGGTGGACTTCCTCACCGCCGCCTCCGCCGAGTTCGCCGCGATCGGCGTCGTCCGCACCGCCCGCCGCTGCATGGCCGCCGTCGAGACCGCCGACCCCGTCATGTTCGTCGGCGTCGAACTCACCCACTGGGAGGGTGACGCCCGCGCCCTCCCCCTGGACGCCCTGGGCCGGGCCCTGACCAGGGCTCCCCTGAAGTACCAGGTCAACCTGGTCCTCCTGGAGGCGGCCCAGGACCCGGTCTGCGACTGGATGCGGGCGAACGTCCGCCCGTTCTACGACCGGGACTTGTAGAACGCCGGTGAGGCCGACGCCGGTGAGGGGCGCGGGGCTCTGACATGTGCGGCTCCGCCGCGTGGGCGCGACAAGCCACAACGGCGCCGCAGACGCCGGACAACCGCACGCCCCGAGCTCATAGGAGCCCCCCGACCGGCGGAGCCTTAAGCTGGTTTCCACAACCGGGGAACTTCTCGAAGGGGCGATACGCGTGAGCGCCAGCGGCACCACGACCGGACAGGTCGAGCACATGCTGCGCCAGGTGACGCCCGGGCGCTACGACGCCTACGAGGCCCTGCTGCGCGCGCTCGCCACCCCCACATCCGGCCAGGTCTGGATGCTGCTCTGGCACGGCCAGGCCGGCTCCCCCGACGCCCAGTACGGGAACATGGAGGTCGACGGCTACGGCTACGCGCCCTGCGTCACCTCCGCCCAGGAGCTGTCGGCCAGCGGCTGGAACCGGTCGTACGAAGTGGTCGACGGCCTGGAGGTGGCCCGCGCCCTCTACCCGGACCACTACGGCCTGTGGCTCAATCCGCACGCCCCCGGCGGCGGTGTCGGCATCCCGTGGCTCGACCTGCGCCGCATCGCCTCCGGCCTGGACCGCCAGCCGGCGGGCCCCCTGCGCCTGTCCGAACCGGCCATCGAGGTCCCCCAGTTCTACGCCCTGCTCGCGCAGAACGCCCACCGCACCCCGGCGGTCCGCGCGCTGCGCCGCGCCTGGGTGCAGCCGGCGCTGGGCGCGCCGTACCTCGCCATCGGTCTCGACTTGTACGACACCTCCCCGCCGGCCGTCGACGCGGTGCGCGGAATGATGCAGCAGTCCGTCGGCGCGGTGCCGGACGGGCTGCCGGTGTCGACGGTGGCGATGACCGACGCCCACGATCCGGTCGCCATGTGGCTGCGTGCCCACGCCCGCCCGTTCTACGACCGCGAGGCCCATGCGGCCGCCCCCGCCCAGGCGCCGGCGGGCGGGTACGGATACCCTCCGGCCGGAGGACGGTACTGACCGTCGCGGGGCTGGTCCCGCCGGTACCGGGGGACATCTTCGCGCGTAGACGGGGGCGTAAGATCCCGTCTCGCCCTCGATGCCCCAACTCGTCCGTGTCCGGCCCCCGTTACCCAGTGTCCGGATAACGGAACACCTCAAACAGCATCACGGTTGCGCATCCATTCCCCTTCAAGTCTGGCTACAGATCGCCAAAGCGTTGAAGACTCCCGAAACAAGGGGCGATTGCCCGCCCCTGTGTACGACGGACTGATCACGCCGCTACAGCGGCAAGTGCGGGCCGGCTACCGCCGGTTGAGAGGGGTCCCTGCCAGATGACGGCACCATTGCACGAGCCGACCGCGGAAGCGGCCCCAAGTGCTGCCGAGGAAGCGGCGGTTGCCGGCGCCGACGCCAAGGCGGTACAGGGACGTTCCCTGGGCCGGATCGCCTGGGAGCGCCTGAAACGGGACAAGCTGGCCCTGACGGGCGGCGTCGTGGTACTCGCCCTCATCGTGATCGCGGTGCTCGCGCCCCTGATCACCTCCCTCTACGGGCAGGAGCCCAACGCCTTCAACGAGGACAAGATCGACCCGCTGTTCGGCACCCCCACGGGGTCCCTGGGCGGGATCAGCGGCGAGCACTGGCTGGGTGTCGAACCGGTCAACGGCCGCGACGTCTTCGCCCGCATCGTCCACGGTGCCCGGATCTCGCTGCTCGTCGGCTTCCTGTCCGCGATGGTCGCCGTGGTCATCGGCACCGTCCTGGGTGTCCTGGCCGGCTTCTTCGGCGGCTGGGTCGACGCCCTCATCAGCCGGATCATGGACGGCCTGCTGGCCTTCCCGCAGCTGCTGTTCATCATCGCGCTGGTCTCCGTCATGCCCGACAACATGCTGGGACTGAGCGGCACGGGCGTGCGACTGCTCATGATGATCCTGGTCATCGGCTTCTTCGGCTGGCCCTACATCGGTCGCGTGGTCCGCGGCCAGACACTCTCGATGCGTGAACGCGAGTACGTCGAGGCGGCCCGGTCCCTGGGAGCCGGACGGTTCTACATCCTGTTCAAGGAACTGCTGCCCAACCTGGTGGCGCCGATCATCGTCTACACCACGATGATGATCCCCACCAACATCCTCACCGAGGCGGCGCTCAGCTTCCTGGGCGTGGGCGTCAAGCCGCCCACCTCGTCCTGGGGGCAGATGCTCTCGAGCGCGATCGACTACTACAAGTCGGATCCCATGTACATGGTGGTTCCCGGTGTGGCGATCTTCATCACCGTTCTTGCCTTCAACCTCTTCGGCGACGGCGTGCGCGACGCGCTGGACCCGAAGGGCTCCCGCTGACCTGCCGTACCGGCAAGCGACCCGTGGCACCTGCACGGGGTCTCTCATCTAATCCGGAGGATCCGAGATCGTGACTACCCAACGCACCTCAGGGCGGCGCAAGCAGGCTTTGGCCGCTGCCGCAGTGGTCGCCGCGCTGCTGACCACGGCGGCGTGCGGCGGCGGCGGAGACGACAGCAGTGGCGGCTCGAAGAACGGCGCGGCCCAGTTCGACGCGGCCAACAACAAGGTCCTTCAGGCCTCCGAGGCCAAGAAGGGCGGCACGCTGAAGTTCGCGAGCACGCAGGACGCCGACTCGTGGGACACCACGCGCGGTTACTACGGCTTCATGTGGAACTTCTCCCGCTACTACAGCCGCCAGCTCGTCACGAACAAGACGGAGCCGGGCGCCGCCGGAGCGCAGGTCACCCCCGACCTCGCCACCGGGCTCGCCAAGGTCTCGGACGACGGCAAGACCTACACGTACACCCTGCGTGACGGCGTCACCTGGGAGGACGGCAAGCCGATCACCTCCAAGGACGTCAAGTACGGCATCGAGCGCGTCTGGGCGCAGGACGTGCTGTCCGGCGGTCCGGTCTACCTGAAGGACGTCCTGGACCCCAAGGGTGAGTACCCCGGTCCCTACAAGGACACGTCGAAGGACAAGCTCGGTCTGAAGGCGATCGAGACCCCCGACGACAAGACCATCGTCTTCAAGCTGCCGCAGGCCAACTCGGACTTCGAGGAGATGCTGGCGCTGACCTCGGCGTCCCCGGTCCGCCAGGACAAGGACACCAAGTCCAAGTACGGCCTGCGCCCGTTCTCCTCGGGCCCGTACAAGTTCGAGTCCTACAACCCGGGCAAGGACCTCACCCTGGTCCGCAACACCGAGTGGAAGCAGGAGTCGGACCCGGTCCGCAAGGCGTACCCGGACAAGATCACGATCAAGTTCTTCTCCAACGCCAACGACCTGGACGCCCGCCTGATCGCCGGCGACTACGACCTGGACCTGGCCCAGACCGGTCTGTCCCCGCAGGGCCGCACCACCGCCCTGCAGGAGCACAAGGGCAACCTGGACAACCCGGTCTCGGGTTACATCCGGTATGCGTCCTTCCCGCAGAACGTGAAGCCGTTCGACAACGTCCACTGCCGCAAGGCCGTGCTCTACGGGGCCGACCACGTCTCGCTGCAGACCGCGCGCGGCGGCCCGGTCGCCGGTGGCGACATCGGCACCAACATGCTGCCGCCGTCCGTCCCGGGCTCCGAGGGCCAGAAGTACGACCCGTACGGCATGGCCGGTGAGAACAAGAAGGGCAACGTCGCCAAGGCCAAGGAAGAGCTGAAGGCCTGCGGCCAGCCGAACGGCTTCAAGACCACCATCGCGGTCCGCAACAACAAGCCGGTCGAGGTGGCCACCGCCGAGTCGCTCCAGGCGTCGCTGAAGAAGGTCGGCATCGACGTCGAGATCGACCAGTACGACGGTTCGCAGTACGCCAGCGTCATCGGCGCCCCCGCCAACGTCCAGAAGAAGGGCTACGGCATCATCATCATGGGCTGGGGCCCGGACTTCCCGTCCGTGCAGGGCTACGGTCTGCCGCTGTGGCACAGCGACTACATCCTCGA
The DNA here is from genome assembly GCF_055603605.1 of Streptomyces sp. NPDC037271. Lineage (NCBI taxonomy): Bacteria > Bacillati > Actinomycetota > Actinomycetes > Kitasatosporales > Streptomycetaceae > Streptomyces > Streptomyces sp. NPDC037271. The sequence continues at coordinate 120,723 of NZ_JBVJVN010000016.1, read as the reverse complement.
CAGCGCGAACAACAACTTCGCGATGATCAAGGACAAGGCCATCGACGGCCTGTTCGCGGACTACCTGACCGAGCTGGACGACGCGGGCAAGGCCAAGATCGCCACGGAGATCAACCACAAGGTGATGGAGGGCGCGTACTACCTGCCCTTCGTCTTCGAGAAGTTCATCAACTGGCGCTCCAACCGACTGGCGAACGTGTACACGACCGACGGCTACAGCGGCATGTACGACTTCGTCAACCTCGGCCTGAAGTCCTCGAAGTAACCGGTACACCCGCCGTACGGCACGAAAGGCAGGTGAAGGCCGGCGCGGCGTGACCGCGGGCCGCCGGACGATCTCCGGCGGCCCTCGGTCCGCAGCGGGCCGCAACCCGTGCTCGCTTATCTCATCAGGCGGCTGTTCGCCGCCGCAGTGATGCTCGTGGTCATCATCCTGGTGGTCTTCGGCATCTTCTTCCTCGTCCCCAAGTGGGCGGGCGTCGACGTCGCCCTGAGCTTCGTGGGCAAGCAGGCGGACCCCGCCGCCGTCGAGGGAGTGCGACAGAAGCTGGGTCTGTCCGACCCGGTCTTCGTCCAGGCCTGGGAGTTCTTCAAGGGCATCTTCGTGGGCCGTACCTACGCGGCCGGCGGTGACGTCACCAACTGCGCCGCGCCGTGCTTCGGCTACTCCTTCCGCACCGAACAGTCCGTGTGGCCGGTGCTGACCGAGCGTTTCCCGGTGACCCTGGCTCTCGCGCTCGGTGCGGCCGTCCTGTGGCTGATCTTCGGCCTCGCCGCCGGTGTGCTCTCCGCCCTCAAGCGGGGCACCCTGTGGGACCGCGGCGCGATGATCGTCGCGCTGGCGGGCGTCTCCCTCCCCATCTACTTCACCGGCCTGGTCAGCCTGGCGGTCTTCTCCTACGGCCTGGGCTGGATCGACGGTGAGTTCGTGCCCCTGGAGGACAGCCTCACCGGCTGGCTCGGCGGCATGATCCTGCCCTGGGTCACCCTGGCCTTCCTGTACGCCGCGATGTACGCCCGGATCACCCGGGCCACCATGATGGAGATCCTCGGCGAGGACTACATCCGCACCGCGCGTGCCAAGGGCCTCAGGGAGGCGGTCGTCATCCGCAAGCACGCCATGCGGTCGACCCTGACCCCGCTGCTCACCATGCTCGGCATGGACCTCGGCGCCCTCATGGGCGGCGCTATCCTGACCGAGACCACGTTCAGCCTCCCCGGCCTCGGCCAGAAGGTGCTGGACGCCATCAAGACCCAGGACCTGCCCTTCATCCTGGGCGTCGTCCTGATCACTTCCCTCGCGGTGCTGATCGCCAACCTCGTGGTGGACATCCTGTACGCCGTGATCGACCCCCGAGTGAGGCTCGCATGACCGAACTCAGCAAGAGCGGAGCAGCCGTGGGCGAGCCCACCGGCACCTCGCCCGCGCCGAGCGCCTTCCTGGAAGTACGCGACCTGAAGGTGCACTTCCCGACCGACGACGGCCTGGTCAAGTCCGTCGACGGGCTCAGCTTCCAGCTGGAGCGGGGCAAGACCCTCGGCATCGTGGGCGAGTCCGGCTCGGGCAAGTCGGTGACCTCGCTCGGCATCATGGGCCTGCACACCGCCGGCCAGTACGGCAAGCGCAAGGCCCAGATCTCGGGTGAGATCTGGCTGGACGGCACCGAGCTGCTCTCCGCCGACCCGGACCACGTGCGCAAGCTGCGCGGCCGCGAGATGGCGATGATCTTCCAGGACCCGCTGTCCGCCCTGCACCCGTACTACACGATCGGGCAGCAGATCGTGGAGGCGTACCGCATCCACCACGACGTGGACAAGAAGACCGCCAAGCGCCGCGCGGTGGAGATGCTCGACCGCGTCGGCATCCCGCAGCCGGACAAGCGGGTGGACAGTTACCCGCACGAGTTCTCCGGCGGCATGCGCCAGCGCGCGATGATCGCGATGTCGCTGGTCAACAACCCCGAGCTGCTCATCGCGGACGAGCCGACCACCGCCCTGGACGTGACCGTCCAGGCGCAGATCCTCGACCTCATCCGGGACCTGCAGAAGGAGTTCGGCTCCGCGGTCATCGTCATCACCCACGACCTGGGCGTCGTCGCCGAGCTGGCCGACGACCTCCTGGTGATGTACGGCGGCCGGTGCGTCGAGCGGGGCCCGGCGGAGAAGGTGTTCTACGAGCCCCGGCACCCCTACACCTGGGGCCTGCTCGGCTCGATGCCGCGGCTCGACCGCGACCAGCAGGAGCGCCTCATCCCGGTCAAGGGCTCCCCGCCCTCGCTGATCAACCTGCCGTCCGGCTGCGCCTTCAACCCGCGCTGCCCGTACGCCGACGTGCCCAAGGACGACGTCACCCGCACGGTCCGCCCCGAGCTGGCCGAGGTCGGCAGCAAGCACTGGGCCGCCTGCCACATGTCGCAGGAGCAGCGGGAGCGTATCTGGACCGAAGAGATTGCGCCGAAGCTGTGAGCGAGAACGCCAAGGACGAAGCAGTGGCCATTCCTGCGCAGAGCGACGGCACACAGGGCGACGCCGCCCGGGCCGCCACCCTCACCAAGGACGCCGCCCCCGGCGAGACCCTGCTGAAGGTGACCGGGCTGCAGAAGCACTTCCCGATCAAGAAGGGCCTGCTGCAGCGCCAGGTCGGCGCGGTGCGCGCCGTCGACGGCATCGACTTCGAGGTCAGGTCCGGTGAGACCCTCGGCGTCGTCGGCGAGTCGGGCTGCGGCAAGTCGACCATGGGCCGGCTCATCACCCGGCTGCTCGAGCCGACCGCCGGCAAGGTCGAGTTCCAGGGCAAGGACATCACCCACCTCGGGGTCGGCGGCATGCGTCCGCTGCGCCGCGACGTGCAGATGATCTTCCAGGACCCGTACTCGTCGCTGAACCCGCGCCACACCATCGGCACGATCGTCAGCGCCCCCTTCAAGCTCCAGGGCGTCGAGCCCGAGGGCGGGGTCAAGAAGGAGGTCCAGCGGCTGCTGTCGGTGGTCGGTCTCAACCCCGAGCACTACAACCGCTACCCGCACGAGTTCTCCGGCGGCCAGCGCCAGCGCATCGGCATCGCCCGCGCGCTCGCGCTCAACCCCAAGCTGGTCGTGGCCGACGAGCCGGTCTCCGCGCTGGACGTGTCGATCCAGGCCCAGGTCGTCAACCTCCTCGACGACCTCCAGCAGGAGCTGGGTCTGACGTACGTGATCATCGCGCACGACCTGTCCGTCGTCCGGCACGTCTCGGACCGGATCGCGGTGATGTACCTCGGCAAGATCATGGAGCTGGCCGACCGCGACCTGCTCTACAAGACGCCGATGCACCCGTACACCAAGGCGCTGATGTCGGCGGTCCCGATCCCGGACCCGGCACGCAAGTCGGCCAAGAGCGAGCGCATCCTGCTCAAGGGCGACGTGCCCTCGCCGATCGCCCCGCCGAGCGGCTGCCGCTTCCACACCCGGTGCTGGAAGGCGACGCAGATCTGCACGACGACCGAGCCGCCGCTGAAGGAGCTGCGCCCCGGCCAGCAGGTCGCCTGCCACCACCCGGAGAACTTCGAGGACCAGGCCCCGCAGGACGTCGTCCTGCTCTCCGACGCCAAGGAGGCGGCGGAGCTGGTGTCCGAGAAGGCACTGGCGGAGTCGGCGGCGACCTCGGCGGCGGTGGCCGCGGAGGTCGAGGCCGGCACCGAGCACTCCGAAGACGCCGCGAGCGGTGACGAGCCCGGCGCGGAGGGCGCGGAGGGCACCGAGAGTGCCGATGGTGCCAAGGGCGCGGAGGGCGCCAAGGGTGCCGAGGGTACGGAGAGCGCCAAGGGCACCGAGAGTGCCGAGGGCGCGGAGAGCGCCAAGGGCACCGAGAGTGCCGAGGGCGCGGAGAGCCCCAAGGGTGCCAAGGGCACCAAGGGTACGGAGAGCCCCAAGGGCGCCAAGGGCACCGAGAGTGCCGAGGCCGCCGACGAGGAGCCTCCCGCCAAGGAGAAGTGAGCTTGCCCTGCCGATGAGCCCCCGCCTTCATTTGTAAGGCGGGGGCTCATCGGCAGGTAAGAATAGAAGGGTGTACGAGCAACTCTTCAGCCCCACCGTCCAGCACACGCTCGACCTGATCGGCATCTTCGTCTTCGCCATCTCCGGCGCCCTGCTGGCCGTACGCAAGAACTTCGACGTGTTCGGCATCGCCGTCCTCGCCGAGGTCACCGCGCTGGGCGGCGGGCTGTTCCGGGACCTGGTCATCGGCGCCGTACCGCCCGCGGCCTTCACGGACCTGGGGTACTTCATCACCCCGCTCTTCGCCACCCTGCTGGTCTTCTTCCTCCACCCCCACGTGGAGCGCCTCCAGACCGGCGTGAACATCTTCGACGCGGCCGGTCTCGGCCTGTTCTGCGTCGCCGGCACGACCAAGGCGTACGACTACGGGCTCGGCCTGACCGCCTCCGCCTGCCTGGGCCTGGCCACGGCCGTGGGCGGCGGCGTTCTGCGGGACGTGCTGGCCAACGAGGTGCCGTCGCTGCTGCGCTGGGACCGCGACCTGTACGCCGTCCCGGCGATCGTCGGCGCCACCATGGCCGCCCTGTGCATCCGCTACGAGGCGCTCACCCCGTTCACCACCGGACTCGCGGTGGTCACGGCCTTCGCCCTGCGCCTGCTCGCCCTGCGGTTCCACTGGCGGGCCCCGCGCGCCTGGAACCGGCGGTCGACGGTGACGGAGGGGGAGTGAGGCCCGGCGGCACTACCGCCTGTCCGGGACGTCCTTGACGAACACCAGCCCGTCGATCGCGGCCAGGTGGGCCGGGTCGAGCGAGGCGTAGCCGAACCAGGGGGACACGCGGGACGCGGGCCGTGTGTCGCCGAGAACGCCGGCCAGCCCGGCGGCGTCGACGACGCAGCGCTCCTCCGGTAGCCCGTACAGGAGCCCTTCGACGGTGTCCGGCGGAGGGACGTCCACGCCCCGGTGCCTGATCGTGCCGAGGGCCGTGGCGACGACGGCGTACTCCTCGCCGAGCCGGGCGCTCACCAGCGCACCGGCGCTCCACCACTCCACCTGCCCCTGCCACATCCGCATCGTGCTCTTCTCCCGCTGGAGGTGGGCGTTCTGGGCGTGGACGAGCACCGGACCCCGGTCGGCGAGCGCGAGGAGGTTGTGGGCCATCATCCGGTCCCGCACGCCCAGCAGCCGGTTCATGCGTGCCGGTGAGGTGTCGGCCATCCAGGAGTGGTAGCGCAGCAGGCCGGTCGCGGCCCGCCCGTACAGGCATGCCCGCTCCCAGTCGTCCCGCGAGGTCGCCGCGAGCAGGTGCGGCGTCTGCTCGTCGAGCAGCGACACCAGGTCGTCGGCGAGCAGCCGCAGCTCCCCGGCCTCGGCCGACCGCCCCACGGACCGGGCCGGGTCCGTCATCGCGGCGGGTTCGGTCCACCGGTCGTCGGCGCCGAGCAGACGGTCGAGTGTCTCCGCGGTGCATGGGAGCAGGCCCGCGTCCACCCGGGCCTGCTCCAGGTAGCCGTGGAGCGCGGTGAGCGCCTGCCGGGGGCTCGCGGCGCCGGTGATCTCCAGCGGGCCGTCGAAACCGGCGAAGCGGAGCCGCTCGGCGGCCGGCCGGCCCTCCTTGTCGGCGCGCTCGTTGTGCGCGCGCATCCAGCGCGCGAGTTCGCGGTTGGCCGCCGAGGCTCCCCAGCCGTGGCTGAACCCGTGCTCCATGACCTCGTCGAGGGTGCCCGTGCCGGAGGTGACGTAGTCGTCCACGACCAGGCCCATCAGACAGTCGCTCTCGAGCGCGATCGTCCGGTAGCCCTCCACTTCGACGAGCTGCCGGAAGAGGTCGTTGCGGATCTCGAGCAGGGCGTCCTCGCCGTGGGTGGGTTCGCCCAGGGCGAGCAGCCGGGGCCGGCCGGGGAGCAGCGCCATGACGGCGGCGGACTCGACGGGGTGGACGGTGTCCTCGATGCCAGTAGCCATGCCTTCAACGCTATCGTTGAACTTCCGGTTGAAACTCTGTCGCGATACTGTCCCGCCCATGGTTCGAAAGTCTCAAAGCAGTGACAGGCTCAGGCCGGTCGATCTCGCGCGCGGGCACGGTCTGTCGACGCAGGCCGTCCGGAACTACGAGGAGGCCGGCATCCTCCCGGCCGCCGGTCGCACGGCCCACGGCTACCGCACCTACACCCCCCTGCACGCCCGGGCGCTGGACGCCTTCCTCGCCCTGGTGCCCGGCCACGGTCACCAGCCGGCGGCGTCGATCATGCGGGCCGTGAACCGGGACGCGGTGGACGAGGCGTACCGGCTCATCGACGAGAGCCACGCCCAGCTGCTCGACGACCGGCGAACGCTCCGGGCAGTGGAGAGCGCGCTGCGCGACCTGGCGCCCACCGCGGACGCCGCTCCCGCCTTGCACCCCGCGCCCGGTGTGCCGGCGGCCGGTTCCGGCGGAACGTTCGTCGGTCCGCTGGCGGCGGAGCTCGGTATCCGGCCCGCGACGCTGCGCAAGTGGGAGCGTGCCGGGCTGGTGCGCCCGCGCCGCGACCCGCTGACCGGATACCGGGTCTACAGCGAGACCGACGTACGGGACGCCCGGCTGGCCCACCAGCTCAGACGGGGCGGCTATCTGCTGGAGCAGATCGCCCGCGTGATCGACCAGGTGCGGGCCGCCGGTGGACTGGAGCCGCTGGAGGCGACCCTGCACGACTGGCACGGCCGGGTGTCCGCTCGTGGACGGGCGATGCTGACCGGCGCGGCCGAACTGGAGGCGTACCTCCGTGAGCGCGGACGAGGGCTCAGTACCCCGAGCGGGGGAGGAGGGGATGAGGAGACGAGGGGGTGAGGGGTTGATGGCCGGGCACCTCCCGTCAGCAGAAAGCTACCGCTTAGTAGACCCCTTGTTGTACCGTGCAGCCATGCCAGAAGCAGCCTCCGCAGCGGCCACGCGTGCCACCATCGGCGACAGCGAGTTCGACCGGGACACCACCGTCACCCGGCGCGCCCCGGGCGTCTACGACATCGACCTCTCCGCCGGCTGGACGATCATCAACGCCGTCAACGGCGGCTACCTGCTGGCCGTCCTGGGCCGCGCCCTGGGGGACGCCCTCCCGCACCCCGACCCCTTCACCATCTCGGCGCACTACCTCACGGCCTCCCGGCCGGGCCCGGCGGTCGTGCGCACCGAGACCGTCCGCACCGGGCGCACCGTCTCCACCGGCCAGGCCTCCCTCTTCCAGTACGACGACGAGGGCAACGAAGTCGAGCGCATCCGCGTCCTCGCCTCCTACGGCGACCTCGACGCGCTGCCCGACGACGTCCGCACCTCGGCGAAGCCCCCCGCGATCCCGCCGATGGACCAGTGCTTCGGCCCGGAGGACGGCCCCGCCCCCGTCGATGGCAGTTCGGCCATCGCCGACCGGCTGATGCTCAAGCTGGACCCGGCCACGCTGGGCTGGGCGCTCGGACAGCCCTCGGGCCGGGGCGAGATGCGGGCCTGGTTCGGCCTGGCCGACGGCCGCGACGCCGACCCCCTGTCGATGCTCCTCGCGGTGGACGCGCTGCCCCCGACCGCCTTCGAGCTCGGGCTCAAGGGCTGGGTGCCGACGGTCGAGCTGACCGTGCACGTGCGGTGCCGCCCGGCGCCGGGCCCGCTGCGCGTCTCCATCACCACCCGCAACCTCGCCGGCGGCTTCCTGGAGGAGGACGCCGAGGTCTGGGACAGCGCCGACCGCCTGGTGGCCCAGTCCCGGCAGCTGGCCCGGGTCCGGCTCGGCTGACCCTTGTCCCTCGCGGCGGGGCCGACGCCGTGAAGTCCGGCCGTCCCGTCGTCCACCGGGACGTCGTCGAGGCACTGTCCGCCTCCGGCGTCCCGGTTCGAGGCCGGTCCGAAGCCGGTCCTTCGACGGCCGGTGAAGCGTCAGTCCAGCCAGTGCCGGCGGCCGAGGCCGATCAGCCGCATCTGGCGGGTCGCGGTGTCGGCGGCGCGCCGGCGCGACTCGTCCGACGTCCCCGGTGTCCCCGGTGTCTCCGGGGCCTCCAGTGCCTCCAGGAACAGGGAGCCCGTGGCGAGCATCTGGTCGACGTACAGACCCGCGAGCATCAGCAGGTCGGCGTCGCTCCAGCCCTCCGACACCGGGTCCTTGGCCAGCTCGGCCTTCACCTCCTCGGCGAACCGGGCCAGTTGCTCCCGTATCGCCTCCCGTACCGGCTGCACCCCGCCGTGCCGCTCGCGGGCGATGAACCGGACGTGGGCGGGGTACGCGGCCACGTGACCCGCGATCAACTCGACCGCCCGGGCGATGCGTTCCTCGCTGCCCCCGGCCGGTGACACCGTCGTCCTGATCATCGGGTGCAGACTGCCCAGCGCCTCCTCCACCAGCGCCACGCCGAGGTCGGCGGTGGAACGGAAGTGCCGGTAGAAGGCGGTCGGGGCGACGCCCGCGGCGCGGGTGACCTCGCGCAGGCCCAGGCTGCTCAGACTCTGCTCCTCCAACAGTCCGAGAGCCGCGTCCATGAGCGCCTGCCGGGTCTTCTGCTTCTGTGCCTGCCGAACGCCGACGGTGTGACTCATGCCATGCAGTTAACAACTGTTCTCTCGAATTGGAAAGCCGTGCGGCGCGCTAGACTGCCAAGTCAGTGAACAACTGTAACCGCAATCGTTCACGAGAGGTCGGAGGATCCGCTCCATGCTGTTTCTCGTCGCCGCACTCCTGCTCTTCGGCCTGGTGCTGGGCACCGTCGCCCACGCCCCGCCCGCCTTCTCCGCCGCCGCCGGACTGGTCATCGCCGTCTGGCTCGGCATCTTCGCGATCCGTGAGCGGCACGGCCGCCGGCGGAGCACCTCGGCCCGCTGACGCACGGACCGTCGCCCAGTAGGGAGATCACCATGCAGCTCACCGCACCGGCCACCACCCACCGGACCGGCATCCGGGACACCGACGGCATGGCCGTCGCCTCCTTCGTCCTCGGCCTGCTCGGTCTGCTCGTGCTCAACGTCCTCCTCGGCCCGATCGCCATCGTCCTGGCGTGCGTCGCCCTGCGGCACGGCACCGCACGCCGCGGCCGGGCCCTGCTCGGTCTCGGACTGGGCGTCGCCGACCTGCTGGTCCTGGCGGCGTTCATGGCCGCGGACAACACGATGTCGTGGAGCGTGTGAGTCACGCCGCGGACCGCACGAGCAGCGGCGCCAACCGTGCGGGCCGCGCACCAAGAGGTTGAGCGCGCAGGGGCCGAACATGAAGCGGTCGAACACCAAGGGGCCGAACGTGAAGAAGCCGAACACGAAGGGGCCGAACGCAAAGAGACCGGCCTTGATCTGAGGCCCGGCGGGAGTGCCCCGTAGAATCGGGCCCACCATGGCTTACCTCGACCACGCCGCGACCACCCCGATGCTTCCCGAGGCGGTCGAGGCACTCACCGCGCACCTGGGCGCCACCGGCAACGCCTCCTCCCTCCACGCGTCCGGCCGCCGCGCGCGGCGTACCGTCGAGGAGGCCCGCGAAACCCTCGCCGAGTCCCTCGGCGCCCGCCCCAGCGAGGTGGTCCTCACCTCCGGCGGCACCGAGGCCGACAACCTCGCCGTCAAGGGCCTGTACTGGGCCCGCCGCGACGCCGACCCGGCCCGCACCCGCGTCCTGACCAGCCCTGTCGAGCACCATGCGGTCCTCGACGCCGTCCACTGGCTCGGCGAGCACGAGGGCGCGAGGGTCGAGTACCTGCCGGTCGACGCGCACGGCCGCGTCCACCCCGAGGCCCTGCGCGAGGCCATCGCCCGTGACCCCGCCGACGTGGCCCTCGCCACCGTCATGTGGGCCAACAACGAGATCGGCACGATCATGCCGGTCCGTGAACTCGCCGACGCGGCCGCCGAGTTCGACGTGCCCCTGCATGCCGACGCGGTCCAGGCCGTCGGCCAGCTCCCCGTCGACTTCGCCGCTTCCGGACTCGCCGCCATGACGGTTTCCGGCCACAAGATCGGCGGCCCCTACGGCATCGGCGCGCTGCTGCTCGGCCGCGAGCACAGCCCCGTACCCGTCCTGCACGGCGGCGGCCAGGAACGCCACGTCCGCTCCGGCACCCTCGCCGTCCCCGCCGTCGCCTCCTTCGCGGTCGCCGGCCGCCTCGCCACCGGGCAGCGCGAGTGGTTCGCCCGCGAGATCGGAGCCCTGCGCGACGACCTGGTCGACGCCGTCCGCACGGCGGTCCCGGACGCCATCCTCGGCGGCGACCCGGCGCCGCAGGGCCGCCTCCCCGCCAACGCCCACTTCACCTTCCCGGGCTGCGAGGGCGACTCCCTCCTCCTCCTGCTCGACGCCCAGGGCATCGAGTGCTCCACCGGGTCCGCCTGCACCGCGGGCGTCGCCCAGCCCAGCCACGTACTGCTGGCCACCGGCACCGACCCCGACCTGGCCCGCGGCACGCTGCGCTTCTCCCTCGGCCACACCTCCACGGAGGCCGACGTCGAGGCGCTCGCCAAGGCGATCGGCCCGGCGGTGGAACGGGCCCGGGCGGCGGGGCTGACCTGAGCGCGGCGGGGCCGACCTAAGCGCCGGACGGGGACGGCCCCCCCGACGGACTGCCCGTCGGACTGCCCGACGGGGCGCTCGTGGCCGCCCGCCGGACCAGCTCCATGTACCGGTCCCAGTCCCAGTGCGGCCCCGGATCGGTGTGATCGGTGCCCGGCACCTCCACGTGGCCGATGATGTGCTCGCGGTCCATGGGTATCTCGTACCGCGCGCAGATCCCCGCCGTCAGCCGCGCGGAGGCCGCGTACATCGCGTCGGTGAGGTCCTGCGGGCGGTCCACGAAACCCGCGTGCTCGATGCCGACACTGCGCTCGTTGTAGTCGCGGTTGCCCGCGTGGTAGGCCACGTCCAGCTCACGGATCATCTGGGTGACGCGCCCGTCCTGCCCGACGATGTAGTGCGAGGCCGCCTTGTGCGCCGGGTTCTGGAACGCCCTCACCGCGCTCTCGAAGCTGCCCTGCGTGACATGGACGATCACCATGTCGACGCCGAAGTCGTCCGGCCGGTCCGCACGCCGCCAGTTCTCGTCCGAGGCCGCCACCCACCGCGCGCCGCTGTAGTCGACCGCGCCCTCCTCGCGGGGCCGCTCGACTCCCGGCACCCGCCACCACAGGCGCGCCAGCTCGTCGCGCGCCAGCACGGCGGTGCCCACGGCCGTCGCCGCACCGCCGACGAGCAGCGCCCGCCGGCCGATACGCCGGTCCGCGTCCTTGGACCCGCCGGTGGACCCGCGGGCAGACCCGCCGGGGGGCCCGCCCGTCGCGCCACCGGTCGATCCGCCGGTCGAACCACCGGTGGATCGACCAGTGGATGAGCTTCTGGATCCGTGCTTCGCCCCCATACGATCTTCAACGCATACTCGCGCGCTCCGGTTCCCGCCTCCCCGTACCCTGGAAGGGTTATGACTGACACCCCGCAGCGCACCCGTCCCCTCCGCGTCCTCGCCGCCATGTCGGGCGGAGTCGACTCCGCCGTCGCCGCCGCCCGTGCGGCCGAGGCGGGGCACGACGTGACCGGCGTCCACCTCGCTCTCTCCGCCAACCCGCAGTCCTTCCGCACCGGCGCGCGGGGCTGTTGCACCATCGAGGACTCGCGGGACGCCCGCCGCGCCGCGGACGTCATCGGCATCCCCTTCTACGTCTGGGACCTCGCCGACCGCTTCCGGGAGGACGTCGTCGAGGACTTCGTCGCCGAGTACGAGGCGGGCCGCACCCCGAACCCGTGCCTGCGCTGCAACGAGAAGATCAAGTTCGCCGCGCTGCTCGACAAGGCGCTCGCCCTCGGCTTCGACGCCGTCTGCACCGGTCACTACGCCCAGGTGATCCTCCGGGAGGACGGCACGCGAGAGCTGCACCGCGCCTCCGACATGGCCAAGGACCAGAGCTACGTCCTCGGCGTGCTGGACGACCGTCAGCTCGCGCACGCCATGTTCCCGCTCGGCGACACGGTCACCACCAAGGACGAGATCCGCGCGGAGGCCGAGCGGCGGGGCCTCGCGGTGGCCAAGAAGCCCGACTCGCACGACATCTGCTTCATCGCCGACGGCGACACCCAGGGCTTCCTGGCCGACCGGCTGGGCAAGGCGGAGGGCGACATCGTCGACGAGGCGGGCAACCGGCTCGGCACCCACGAGGGCGCGTACGGCTACACCATCGGCCAGCGCAAGGGCCTCAGGATCGGCACCCCGGCCCCCGACGGCAAGCCGCGCTACGTGCTGGACATCTCCCCGGTGAACAACACCGTCACCGTCGGCCCGGCGGAAGCCCTGGACGTCGACGCCCTGCGCGCGATCAAGCCCCGCTGGTGCGGCGCCGCCCCGACCGGCCCCGGCACCTACACCGCCCAGCTCCGCGCCCACGGCGGCGAGACCGAGGTCCGGGCGGAACTGGTCGACGGGACCCTGGAGGTGACGTTCACCGAGCCGGTGCGGGGTGTGGCCCCCGGCCAGGCGATCGTGCTGTACGACGGCACGCGCGTGGTGGGCTCGGCGACGATCGCGTCCACGACGCGCGTGACGGCCGGCGCGGTCTGAACCGCGGGGGCGCCGTCCCGGGGCCGCTCACCTCGCGGGGCCGCTCACCTCGCGAAGAACTCCGCCGGCACCGGGCCCAGTACGCCCGGCTCCACAGAACCGCCCGGGAACGGCTCGGCTCAGGACACTTCGACCTCGTAGAAGCAGAGGTGGTCCTTGATCTCCGCCACCTCCGGCTTCGGGTCCGGGTAGGCCCAGACCAGGTCCGCCGCGTCCGGCAGCGACCAGTAGGAGGCGTCGCCCTTGAAGGGGCAGTGCGTCTGCGTGTCGGACGGGGTCAGCAGGTCCAGGCGTACGTCCTGGGCCGGGATGTAGTACCGCTCGGGAAGGCCCGTCTCCCGCAGCACCAGCGCCTTGTCGCTCTCCGCCAGGACCTGCCCGCCGTGCACCACGCGCACGTGCCGGTCGCTCGGCTCGACGGTGATGCGGTGTCCCTTGGTCACGGTCGTCCTCCTCGGTGACAGTGGTCTCGGTCACTACAGCGTGCCCGCAGGCCGGGTTCTTCCCCGCCGGGCGCCGAACGTACCGTTGCCCCATGAACATCTGCGTCTTCCTCTCCGCCGCCGACCTCGACGAGCGCTACACGCGCCCCGCGAAGGAGTTCGCCGAACTGCTCGGAAAGGGCGGTCACACCCTGGTGTGGGGCGGCTCCGACGTCGGACTGATGAAGGTGGTCGCCGACGGCGTACAGGGGGCCGGAGGACGGCTGCTGGGAGTCTCCGTGGACTTCCTGGCGGCCAAGGCGCGCGAGGGCGCCGACGAGATGGTCGTCGCCCGGGACCTCGCCGAGCGCAAGCGGCTGCTGCTGGAGAAGGCCGACGCCGTCGTCATCATGGTGGGCGGCACCGGCACGCTGGACGAGGCCACGGAGATCCTGGAGCTGAAGAAGCACGGGCACACCGACAAGCCGGTCGTCCTGCTCAACACGGCCGGCTTCTACGACGGCCTCAAGGAGCAGTTCCGCCGGATGGAGGACGAGGGCTTCCTGCCCCGCCCCCTCACCGAGCTGGTGTTCTTCGCCGAGGAGCCCGTCGGGGCGCTGGCCTACCTGGAGGAGAGCCAGGGCGTCGCATGACCCCGCGGTGATGCGAGCATGGCGGGCATGGCTACACATGTGATCACCGGAGCGGGCTCCGGCATCGGCGCGGCCGTGACCCGCCGCCTGCACGAACGCGGTGACGAGGTCGTGCTGCACGCGCGCGACGCGGGCCGCGCGAAGGAACTGGCGGCCGCGTTCCCCGGCGCGAAGACGCTGGTCGGCGACCTGGCCGACCCCGACAAGCTCTCCTGGGCCTTCTCCCACCAGACCCTGCCCGACCGCGTGGACTCGCTGCTGCACATCGCCGGCGTGGTCGACCTCGGCCCGGTCGGCGACCTCACGTCCAGGACCTGGCGCAACCAGCTCAACGTCAACCTGGTCGCGCCCGCCGAGCTGACCCGCCTCTTCCTGCCCCAGCTGCGCGTCGCCCAGGGCCACGTGCTGTTCGTCAACTCCGGTTCCGGCCTGAACGCCCACGCCGGCTGGTCCGCGTACGCCGCCTCCAAGCACGGCCTGAAGGCCCTGGCCGACGCCCTGCGCCAGGAGGAGCACGCGAACGGCGTCCGCGTCACCTCGGTCTACCCCGGCCGCACCGCCAGCCCCATGCAGGCCAAGGTCCACCAGCAGGAGGGCAAGGAGTACGACCCCGCCCAGTGGATCGACCCCGAGTCGGTCGCCACGACGATCCTGATGGCCCTGGACCTGCCGAGGGACGCGGAGGTCAACGACCTGACGGTGCGGCCGGGACGGTGACCGCAGGCGGGGGAGCGGGCGCCGGGGCGATGCCGCCCGCATAGGCTGGCCGGGTGAGCGACAACAGCCAGACCAGCCCGCGTTTCGGCCCCGCCACCGGCGTCGGCTCCCAGCCGGGGGACGACGCCCGCGAGGCCGTCAAGACCGCCACCGGCACCTTCGAGGACTTCCCGTACCTGCCCGAGCTGCCCGCCCGCGGCCCCGGAGCCGACATGATCGGCCGCACCGCCGGAATGCTCGTCGAGCTGTACGCGCGCGTGGAGCCCAGCGGATGGCGGCTCGGCGACCGCCCGGGACGGGACACCAAGCGGGCCCGGGCCTGGCTCGGGCAGGACCTCGACGCCCTGGAGGAGTTCACCCAGGGCTACGAGGGGCCGCTGAAGGTCCAGGCCGTCGGCCCCTGGACGCTCGCCGCCGCCCTGGAGCTCAGGAACGGCGAGGCGGTCCTCTCCGACGCCGGCGCCTCCCGCGACCTCGCCGCCTCGCTCGCGGAAGGCCTGCGCCTGCACCTGGCGGAGGTCCGGCGCCGCGTACCGGGCGCCCGGCCCGTGCTCCAGCTCGACGAGCCGTCCCTCACCGCCGTACTGCGCGGCCAGGTGCGCAGTGCCAGCGGCTACCGCACCCACCGGGCCGTCGACCGCCAGGTCGTCGAGGCAGCGCTCCGCGACGTCGCCGGGGTGCACGGGGACGGCCCCGTCGTGGTCCACTCCTGCGCACCGGACGTGCCGTTCGCCCTGCTGCGCCGGGCCGGCGTCGCGGGTGTCTCCTTCGACTTCTCGCTCCTCACCGAGCGTGACGACGACGCGATCGGTGAGGCGGTCGAGGGCGGCACCCGGCTGTTCGCCGGTGTCGTCCCGGGCACGGATGCCGCATTGTCGGACCCTGCCGGTAGCGTCATGGGGGTCAGGACGCTGTGGCGCAGGCTGGGGCTGCATCCGGGGCTTCTCGCGGAGGCGGTCACCGTCACGCCGGTGTGCGGACTCGCGGGCGCGTCCCCCGAGTACGCCCGCCGGGCACTCGCCCACTGCGCCCGGGCGGCGAGATCCCTCGCGGACGACCCAGAGTAACGGGAGGACAACACGGTGGCCGGCGACAAGCAGGCGGAGACGACGAGCGTGCCCGCCGAGGCGCGCGAGAAGCACGTGCAGCTCGCTGAGCGGATCGAGGAGCACCGCTTCCGGTACTACGTGAAGGACGCCCCCGTCGTCAGCGACGCGGACTTCGACCGGCTGCTGCGTTCCCTGGAGGAGCTGGAGGAGGAGTATCCGGAGCTGCGCACCCCGGACTCCCCGACCCAGAAGGTCGCCGGGTCCTACGAGACGGAGTTCACGGCCGTCGAGCACCGCTCCCGCATGCTCTCCCTCGACAACACCTTCAACGACGAGGAGCTCGCCGCCTGGACCGAGCGCATCGCCAGGGAGCTCGGCGAGCAGGAGTACCACTTCCTGTGCGAGCTGAAGGTCGACGGACTCGCCGTCAACCTCACCTACGAGCGCGGCCGGCTCGTCCGCGCGGCCACCCGCGGCGACGGCCGCACCGGCGAGGACATCACGCCCAACGTCCGCACCATCGCCGAGATCCCGGAGCGCCTGAAGGGGGACGAGGTCCCCGACCTCGTGGAGATCCGCGGCGAGGTCTACTTCCCGATGGAGAAGTTCCAGGAACTCAACCAGCGGTTGAACGAGGCGGGCGACAAGCCCTTCGCCAACCCGCGCAACGCGGCGGCCGGTTCGCTGCGCCAGAAGGACCCGCGCGTCACCGCCACCCGCCCGCTGCACATGGTGGTCCACGGCATCGGCGTCCTGGAGGGCTTCAAGGGCATGACCCGCCTCTCCCAGGCCTACGACCTGCTGAAGACCTGGGGCCTGCCCACCTCCCCGCACAACAGGGTGGTCGACGGACTCGACGGCGTACGCGAGTTCATCGCGTACTACGGCGAGAACCGGCACTCCGTGGCCCACGAGATCGACGGTGTCGTCGTCAAGCTCGACGAGATCCGCCTCCAGGGACGCCTCGGCTCCACCGCCCGGGCACCGCGCTGGGCCATCGCCTACAAGTACGCGCCGGAGGAGGTCAACACCAAGCTCATCGACATCAAGGTCGGCGTCGGCCGCACCGGCCGCGTCACGCCGTACGCGCAGGTCGAGCCGGTCACGGTGGCCGGCAGCGAGGTGGAGTTCGCCACCCTGCACAACCAGGAGGTCGTCAAGGCCAAGGGCGTGCGCATCGGCGACACCGTGGTGCTGCGCAAGGCCGGCGACGTCATCCCGGAGATCCTCGGGCCGGTCGCCGACCTGCGGGACGACACCGAGCGGGAGTTCGTCATGCCGGCCGAGTGCCCCGAGTGCGGGACGCCGCTGAAGGCCATGAAGGAGGGCGACATCGACCTCCGGTGCCCCAACGCCCGTACCTGCCCGGCCCAGTTGCGCGAGCGCGTCGCCTACCTGGCCGGCCGGCAGTGCCTGGACATCGAGCACTTCGGCGGCGTCGTCGCGGCCGCGCTGACCGGGCCGCTGGAGCCGGCCGACCCGCCGCTGGTGGACGAGGGCGACCTCTTCGACCTCACCGTCGAGAAGCTGCTGCCCATCAAGGCGTACGTCCTCGACCCGGACAGCGGGCTGCCCAAGCGCGACCCGAAGACCGGCGAGGAGAAGATCGTCACGGTCTTCGCCAACAAGGAGGGCGAGCCGAAGAAGAACACGCTCGCGCTGCTGAAGCACATCGAGGAGGCCAAGACACGTCCGCTCGCCCGCTTCCTCAACGGACTCTCCATCCGGCACGTCGGGCCCGTCGCCGCCCAGGCCCTGGCCCGCGAGTTCCGCTCGCTCGACCGCATCGAACAGGCCACCGAGGCGGAGTTGTCGATCACCGACGGCGTCGGCCCGATCATCGCCGGGGCCCTCAAGGAGTGGTTCGCCGAGGAGTGGCACCGCGAGATCGTCCGCAAGTGGAAGGCGGCCGGAGTCCCGTTGGAGGACCGGTCGACGGGGGAGGACGAGGGGCCGCGCCCGCTCGAGGGACTCACCGTCGTCGTCACCGGCACCCTGGAGGACTTCACCCGGGACGGAGCCAAGGACGCCCTGCAGAGCAGGGGTGCGAAGGTGACCGGATCGGTGTCCAAGAAGACGTCGTTCGTCGTGGTCGGTGACAACCCGGGATCGAAGTACGACAAGGCGATGCAACTGAAGGTGCCGGTTCTGAACGAGGACGGTTTCACCGTCCTGCTCGAACAAGGACCCGAAGCGGCGGCCGGCGTCGCGCTTTCGGCTGAGGAATAGCGGTTGAAGGCCACCCGATCGGCGCATACCAGATGCATACGGGTGGCCTGGTCGCATTCGGGCAACCGTCGACGACCGGTGCCCCTGGAAGCCTTCCGCGGCCTACTGTTGAGATGTGCGCCCGCCGTGCCCAGTTGCGGTCGGGGCATCCCCCTGCCCCCGAGGGACGGGGGGAAGGGTTGTCCGACGCGGAGCCGTTGATGGTGGTCGAGGCGGGGGCCGCGTGGCGTGGGCACCGCCGGCTGTGAGAGGGACGGGAATGGAACCGACCGAGAGCGCCGCCGCGGGCTCACGGCTGAGCCTGCGTCGCATGGTGGGCGCGCGGCACGTGGGCCGGTGGCTCGGGCAGCGCGGTGGCGGCGCACCGCATCCCGCGCCCGCCGCCCGCGGCTCCGCGCCGCCGCCCGCCGGCCGTGGCTCCGCGCCGCCGCCCGCCGGCCGTGGCTCCGCGCCGCCGTCCGCCGGCCGTGGCTCCGCGCCGCCGTCCACCGCCCGTGACTCCGCGCGCCCGTCCGCCGGCCGCGGCTCCGGACCGTCGGCCGCCCGCCACCCCTCCGTGCTGTCCGACGCCGACGCCGACGGCGAACGGCACCTGTCCTGGCCCGCGTTGCCCGCGGCGATCGTCGCGGCCGCGGCCTTCGTGCTGGGCGCCGGGTTCTACCGCGCGTTCACCGACGGCCACGCCCTCTTCCCGTCCGGCACCGCCGGCTGGTCCCTGGCCGTGCTGACCGGCATCGTCGTCGGCCACCTGGTGATGCTCGGCCGCTCCCGCTGGTGGGGCGGCACCGGCTCCGGCGCCGCCCTCACCCTCGCCGTCCTGATGCTGTACGGCTGGGTTCCGGCCGGCATGGTCAGCCTCACCGTCGTGGTCCTGGTCGGCGTAGCCCGCCGGGGCCGCTGGCGACAAGGACTCCTGCACGGCGCGGTGGACATCCTCGGCATCGCCGCGGGCGCCCTGCTGCTGGGCTTCTGCGGCTCCGAGCCGTCCGTGGAGGAACCCTGGGACCCGGACACCTGGGGGGTGGCCGCGGCACCCAAGGTGGTGCTCGTCGCGGTCGCCTACCTCGCCGTCACCCGCGCCCTGCTGTGGTACCTGCAGACACCGCGCCCCGGTCTGCCCACCGTCGCCCGCACCGCCCTGGTCAGACAGGGCCTGGTCGCCGTCGCGCTGCTCGGCATCGCCCCGCTGGTCTGCGTGGTAGCCGTCGCCAAACCGCTGCTGCTGCCGCTGTTCTCCATCCCGCTGATCGCCCTCGACTCCACGCTGTGGATAGCCCGCGCCCGGGCCGAGGAGCAGTTGCGGGACCCGCTCACGGGACTGCCCAACCGGCAGTGGCTGCTCGAGCGGACCTGGACCGCGCTGGACGACGCCGAGCGCATCGGTGCCCGCGCCGCCCTGATGCTGATCGACCTGGACCGATTCCGGTCGGTCAACGACACGCTCGGACACCTCGCCGGCGACCGGCTGCTGCTGCAGACCGCCGACCGGCTGCGGCAGGCCCTGCCGCGCGGAGCGGAGGCCGCGCGGCTCGGTGGCGACGAGTTCGCCGTCCTGCTGCCCGTCGCCGACTCCACCACGTCGGCGACCCGGGTGGCCCGGGGCCTGGTGGCCGCGCTCAGCTCCCCGATGGACCTGGACGGACTCACCCTCGTCCTGGAGGCCAGCGCCGGGGTCGCCGTCTTCCCCGACCACGCGCTGGACGCCGAAGGCCTGCTGCGCCGCGCCGATGTGGCGATGTACCAGGCGAAGCGGGACCGTACGGGCGTGGAGGTCTACGAGTCCAAGCGGGACTCCAACACCCCGGACCGGCTCGGGCTGCTGGGCGACCTGCGCCGGGCCCTGGACGCCCACGAGGTCGAGCTGCACTACCAGCCCAAGGTCCGCTTCGACGGACAGGTCGCGGGTCTGGAGGCCCTGGTCCGCTGGGTGCACCCCGAGCGCGGCAAGGTGCCCCCGGACGAGTTCATAGCGATCGCCGAGTCCTCGGGCCTGATGCCCCATCTGACGGAGTACGTGCTGGAGACGGCCCTCGGGCAGGTCGCCCGCTGGCGCTCCCAGGGCCTGTTCGTGCCCGTC
The DNA here is from genome assembly GCF_055603605.1 of Streptomyces sp. NPDC037271. NCBI lineage: Bacteria > Bacillati > Actinomycetota > Actinomycetes > Kitasatosporales > Streptomycetaceae > Streptomyces > Streptomyces sp. NPDC037271. The sequence goes on along the minus strand of NZ_JBVJVN010000016.1, from coordinate 101,060 downwards.
GCGGTCAACGTATCCCCGCGTGACGTCCACACCCCCGGCTTCGCGGGCGCGGTCGCCGCCCGGCTCGCCCGGCACGGCGTCCCGGCGGGGGCACTCCAACTGGAGATCACGGAACACGTCCTCCTCGAGGACCCGCAGCGCGCCGCCGACACCCTCAACGCGCTGACCGGCCACGGCGTGAAGATGTCCCTGGACGACTTCGGCACCGGGTACTCCTCCCTCGTCCACCTGCGGCGGCTTCCGGTCAGCGAGCTGAAGATCGACCGCTCGTTCGTGGCCCGGCTGGCCGTCGACACCGAGGACGCGGCGATCGTGCGCTGCACCGTCGACCTCGCGCACTCGCTCGGTCTGCTCGTCGTCGCCGAGGGGGTGGAGGACGACGAGACCTGGGAGCGCCTGCGCGACCTGGGCTGCGACGCCGTACAGGGCTGGCTGGTGGCGGCCGCGATGCCGCCCGAGGAGACGACGGCGTGGCTGCGTGCGCGGGGCTCGCGGGGCTGGGTGAGGCCGGCCGCCGCGCTGCCCGTGGCGGCGACCGACGAGTGACCCCGCCCGCCTGCCGGACCCTGTCACCCGTCCGGCGGGTGCGCCCCTCGCGAAGGAGACGTCCGCCGATTCCGCCGACGGCCGTCGACCGGGTGCGGCGCGGCGGACCTCCCGGCTCGGCCCGTTCAGTCCGTGGTTCGGCCCGCGGTGCGGTCCGCGGTGTTCTGCGGCACGAAGTGAGAGATCAGCAGGGACAGCCGGTGCTCGTGGGCCCCCTCCGGTAGCCGGCCGCTGCGCATCAGGGTCACCAGCCCGTGCAGGCCCGCCCAGTACGTCTCCGTGAGCAGCCGCGGGTCCTCGCCCTCCGCCGCGGTCGGCTCGACGGCCTTCAGCAGTTCGCCGAACGCCTCCTGGAGGGCTGCCGGAGCCTCGGGTGTGGCGAACGGCAGGTCCACCCGGTGCGTGAACACCACGTCGTAGAGCGCGGGGCGCCGTCGTGCGAAGGCCGTGTACGCCCGGCCGACCGCCGCCAGCGTCTCGCGCGTGCCCGCGGTCGCCGCGGCAGCCGCCCGCAGTTCGGCCGTGAGTTCCTCGCAGCCCCGCACCGCGACCGCCGCCATGATCGCGTCCTTGCCCTTGAAGTGGCTGTAGAGGACCGGCTGGCTGTACTCGATCTCGGCGGCCAGCCGACGGGTGGTGACCGCGTCCCAGCCCTCCGCCTCGGCCAGGTCCCGCGCGGCCGTCACGATCAGTCGCTCGCGTTCCGCTCGTTCGCGCTCCCGGCGCCCCTGGATCGTCATGTCCGGGATTCTAGCAGTGCTAGCCATTCTGTCGATGCTCTGCTAGCGTCACTCGCATCCCTAGCGCTGCTAGCAAGGAGTGGTCGTGACCGTCACCGCGTACACCCTGGCCATCGTGCTCAACCTGTTCTGCTTGTTCCTCGGCTACCGCTTCCTGTTCCGGCCCGCCCCCGCCGCCACCGGCTACGGCGTCCCGGCCGACCCGGGTGGCGACGCCGGCGCCTATCTGACGGTCAAGGGCCTGAGGGACGGGACGTTCGGCCTGGTGGGTCTGGCGCTGCTGGTCTTCGCGGGCGCCCGTGCCGAGGCGTGGTTCATGCTGGCGGTGGCCCTCGTGCCGCTCGGCGACACGCTCGTAGTGCTGCGCCACGGGGGTACGAAAGCCGTGGCCTTCGGCGTTCACTTCGCCACCGCGCTCGTCGTCCTCGTCGGCGCCGGCCTGCTCTTCGCGGTCTGAGCGGCTCCACGCCCGCGGCCGGGAGGGAGCGGCGGAGGGAAACCGTTTAACGGGCACGGGGCGCCGCCCCATAGGATTGGGCCAAACCGACTTGCCAAAGCCGATTTGCCCACACCACACACACTCACCCCAGAGGAACGCTGCATGCCTGGCATCACGCGCGAGGAGGTCGCCCACCTCGCCCGGCTGGCGCGTCTGGAGCTGAAGCCCGAAGAGCTCGAGCACTTCGCGGGACAGCTGGACGACATCATCGGCGCGGTCGCCCGCGTCAGTGAGGTCGCCGACCAAGACGTACCGCCGACCTCGCACCCGCTCCCGCTGACGAACGTCATGCGGCCGGACGAGGTCCGTCCGTCGCTCACGCCCGAGCAGGCGCTCTCCGGCGCCCCGGCCCAGGAGCAGCAGCGTTTCAAGGTGCCGCAGATCCTGGGGGAGGAGTAACCGCCATGAGCGATCCCATCATCAAGCTCACCGCGGCCGAGATCGCCGCGAAGATCGCCTCCGGCGAGCTGACGGCCGTCGAGGTCACCGAGGCCCACCTGGCCCGCATCGAGGCCGTCGACGAGAAGGTGCACGCCTTCCTGCACGTCGACCGCGAGGGTGCCCTCGCGCAGGCCCGCGCCGTCGACGAGAAGCGCGAGCGCGGCGAGAGGCTCGGCCCGCTGGCCGGCGTCCCGCTCGCGCTCAAGGACATCTTCACCACCGAGGGCGTCCCCACGACCGTCGGCTCGAAGATCCTCGAGGGCTGGATCCCGCCCTACGACGCGACCGTCACCCAGCGCCTGAAGGCCGCCGACGTCGTCATCCTCGGCAAGACCAACATGGACGAGTTCGCCATGGGGTCCTCCACCGAGAACAGCGCGTACGGCCCGACCGGCAACCCCTGGGACCTCACCAAGATCCCCGGCGGCTCCGGCGGTGGCTCCTCCGCCGCCCTCGCCGCCTTCCAGGCGCCGCTCGCCATCGGTACCGACACCGGCGGCTCCATCCGCCAGCCGGCGGCCGTCACCGGCACGGTCGGCGTCAAGCCGACGTACGGCGGTGTCTCCCGCTACGGCATGGTCGCCTTCTCCTCCTCCCTCGACCAGGGCGGCCCCTGCGCCCGTACGGTCCTGGACGCGGCCCTGCTGCACGAGGTGATCGCCGGGCACGACCCGATGGACTCCACCTCCATCGACGCCCCGGTCCCCGCGGTCGTCGAGGCCGCCCGCAACGGCAGCGTCGCCGGCATGCGCGTCGGCGTCGTCAAGCAGTTCCGCGGCGAGGGCTACCAGGCCGGTGTCATCCAGCGCTTCGACGAGTCCGTCGAACTGCTGAAGGAACTGGGCGCCGAGGTCGTCGAACTGGACTGCCCGTCCTTCGACCTGGCCCTGTCGGCGTACTACCTGATCGCCCCCTCGGAGTGCTCCTCCAACCTCGCCCGCTTCGACGGCCTGCGCTACGGCGCGCGCGTCGGCGACGACGGCACGCACTCCGCCGAGGAGGTCACCTCCCTGACCCGCGAGGCCGGCTTCGGCCCCGAGGTCAAGCGCCGCATCATGCTCGGCACGTACGCCCTGAGCTCGGGCTACTACGACGCGTACTACGGCAGCGCCCAGAAGGTCCGCACCCTGATCAAGCAGGAGTTCGAGCGGGCCTTCGAGCAGGTGGACGTCATCGTCTCCCCGACGACGCCGACCACCGCCTTCGCGATCGGCGAGCGCGCCGACGACCCGATGGCGATGTACCTCGCCGACCTGTGCACCATCCCCACCAACCTGGCGGGCAACGCGGCCATGTCGCTGCCCTGCGGCCTCGCCCCCGAGGACAACCTGCCGGTGGGCCTGCAGATCATCGCCCCCGCCATGAAGGACGACCGGCTCTACAAGGTCGGCGCCGCCGTCGAGGCCGCGTTCGTGGAAAAGTGGGGCCACCCGCTGATCGAGGAGGCACCGTCGCTGTGAGCGCACTGACCAAGGCAAAGGGCTTCAAGAAGTCCCGGTCCGGCCTGTACGTCTCGATGGCCACGTCGGCGTTCGGCGCCGTCGGGGTGTACAAGCAGATCAAGAAGGCCCGGAGCGACAGCGACACCCTGCGGCTGCTCGACGCCGTCGTGACGGGTGCCGCGGTCGTCACCAACCTCGCCATCCTGTACCGCGAGCTGAAGCGTCTCGGCGACGACGACGTCCTGCTGGGCTGAGAGGGAAGTTACACCGTGACCACCACGACCGACCTGGTGTCGTACGAGGACGCGCTGGCGTCGTACGACCCCGTCATGGGCCTCGAGGTCCATGTCGAACTCGGCACCCACACCAAGATGTTCTGCGGCTGTTCGACCGCACTGGGCGCCGACCCCAACACCCAGACCTGCCCCGTCTGCCTCGGCATGCCCGGCGCGCTCCCGGTCGTCAACGCGACCGGTGTCGAGTCCGCCATCAAGATCGGTCTCGCGCTGAACTGCGAGATCGCCGAGTGGTGCCGCTTCGCCCGGAAGAACTACTTCTATCCGGACATGCCGAAGAACTTCCAGACCTCCCAGTACGACGAGCCGATCGCCTTCGACGGCTACCTCGACGTGCAGCTGGAGGACGGGGAGACCTTCCGCGTGCAGATCGAGCGCGCGCACATGGAGGAGGACACCGGCAAGTCGCTGCACGTCGGCGGCGCGACGGGCCGTATCCACGGCGCCTCGCACTCCCTCCTCGACTACAACCGCGCCGGCATCCCGCTCATCGAGATCGTCACCAAGCCGATCGAGGGAGCGGGCGAGCGGGCCCCCGAGGTCGCGCGGGCCTACGTCCGTGAACTGCGCGAACTCATCCGTGCCCTCGGCGTGTCCGAGGCCCGCATGGAGATGGGCCAGATGCGCTGCGACGTGAACCTGTCGCTGCGCCCGCACGGCCGGGAGAAGTTCGGCACCCGCAGCGAGACCAAGAACGTCAACTCGCTGCGTTCCGTCGAGCGCGCGGCCCGCTTCGAGATCCAGCGGCACGCCGCCGTGCTGAACGACGGCGGCACGATCATCCAGGAGACCCGCCACTTCCACGAGGACACGGGGTCCACGACCTCGGGCCGCGTGAAGGAGGAGGCCGAGGACTACCGGTACTTCCCGGAGCCCGACCTGGTGCCGGTGGCCCCCTCGCGCGAGTGGGTCGAGGAGATCCGGTCCGCCCTGCCCGAACTGCCGCTGGTGCGCCGCAACCGGCTCCGCGAGGAGTGGGGCATCTCCGGCACCGACATGCAGTCGATCCTCAACGCCGGCGCGCTGGACCCGATCGTCGCCACGATCGACGCCGGTGCCGACGCCGCGTCCGCCCGCAAGTGGTGGATGGGCGAGCTGGCCCGCAGCGCCAACGAGTCGGGCAAGGCGCTCGACGAGCTGGCGATCACGCCGGAGCAGGTCGCCCGGGTCACCGAGCTGGTCACCAAGGGCGACCTGAACGACAAGCTGGCCCGCCAGGTCATCCTGGGCGTCCTCGCCGGTGAGGGCACGCCGGACGAGGTCGTCGACAAGCGCGGCCTGAAGGTCGTCTCCGACGAGGGCGCGCTGACCGCCGCCGTCGACGAGGCCATCGCCGGCAACCAGGGCGTCGTGGACAAGATCCGCGGCGGCAAGGTGGCCGCGGTCGGCGCCCTGGTCGGTGCGGTCATGAAGGCGACCCGGGGTCAGGCGGACGCGGCGCGCGTCAAGGAGCTGATCCTTCAGAAGCTGGGCGTCGAGGGCTGAGCGCCCGCCCGCGCCACGTGACGGGGCGGTGTTCCAGGACCTCGTGTCCCGGAGCACCGCCCCTCGTGCTCACCTCGTCAGCGTGGGGTCGGCGAGCAGCAGGTCGCCCATGTCGCAGCTGTTGTCCGGGTCGCTGTACGCGATGCGCAGCCGCAGCCCGTTCTCGATTTTGATTGTCAGCTCGCGCGGCTTGCCCAGATCGACCTGCCCGGTGAACAGGGACTGTCCGTCCACGGACACCTCGACGCGGGACGACGTGTTCGCCGATACGTCGGACACCCCGGCGGTCAGGGTGAGGTTTTTCCACTCACGACCCAGGTTGTACTCGGCCCACCCATCGCACGCCCTGTCCCCACCGTCGGGAACGAGAGCCGTCTCGTAATGCCGGTTGTTCATGGTGCCGTCGCCGACGGCGAGCGAGGCGCTCACGGCTTGGGCGACCGTCTCGAAGGTCGTCAGCGACACCGAGGACGCCTGGTCCGCCACCCCGTCGTTCCCGGTACCCGCCGAAGACTCGTCCGAGGACGGACCGGCGGTCGTCCCCCCGTCCGCCACCGGGCTCTCCTCCGGCGCGCTCGGCGCCGCCGTGACCGTGGCCGTCGCCGTGACCGTCCTGGTCACGGCGGGGGACGCGCCGTTCGTGGTGCCGTCGTCGTCGGCCATGGCCTGGACGCCGATGACGGCCAGCGAGGCGACGAGCGCCACGGCCAGCACGGGGACCAGTACCCGCCGCGCCCCGTCCCCGCCGGCCGGACGACCCGGAACGGCGCCGGTCGTGGCGCCGGTAGCGGTCCCGGCACCGGGGAGCGGCGCGACGGGTGGTCCGAAGCTCCCGAGCGGGGCAGGGTGCTCGGGCCCGCTGCCGCCCGCGTCCGCCTCCGGCACCGCCGGGGCCACCGGAGCCGCCGGGGCGCCGACCGGCCCGGGCTCGGGCGAGTGCGTCACCGTGGTCGGCGGCGCCTGGGTCTCCGCCGGGCCGGAGACGGCCGAACCGGTCACCGTCGTCGGCGGAGCCTGGGTCGGGCGCGGCGGCGGTGCCGTCGGTGCGGCCGTCACCGTCGTGGGCGGCTGCTGGGTGCCGGTGAACCCGGGGGGTACGGCGTCCCGCACCGGGTTCGTCGTCGACACCACCGCGTCCCGTACGTCGCTCAGCCAGGCGCGCAGGCTCTCCGGCCGCTGTGCCGGGTCCGTGGCGCAGATCGTCAGGACCTGCTCGGCACGGTCCGGGGCGAGCGCCCGTACCGACGGCAGCTCCGCCAGCGCGGCGCGCAACTGCTCCGGGGTGCTCGGCGGCGTCTGCCCGCTCAGCAGGAAGTACGCGATGGCCCCGAACGCGTACCGGTCCGTGTTCGGGGTGCGCTTGCCGTCGAACACCTCGGGCGCCGCGTACCCGGGGGTGAACCAGACCTCCGCGGTCTGGTGGTCCGCGGTGAGCTTGCTGAGGCCGAAGTCGACGAGCGTGGCCTGCCCGTGGACGTCGACCATGATGTTGCCCGGCGACAGGTCACCGTGGACCACGGTGCGCCCGGACGGTGTGGCCCGGCCGGAGTGCAGCCAGTCGAGGGTGTCGGCGAGCTGCTCCAGCACCCGGCCGGCCTCGCGCCGCTCGGCATGCGTGGCGAGGGTGCGTTCGGCCCGCCAGTCCCGCAGGTCGAGGCCGTCGACGTGGTTCATGACCAGGACCAGCGCCCGCCCCGCGGCGGACGCCGCCCCGCCCTGCGAGTGGATCGGCGGCCCCTCGAAGTGCTCCCGGACCCCCACGACCCCCGGCCGCCCCACGAAACGCAGCAGCTCCGCCTGGTCGTTCCACTTGGCGCTCAGCCGCTCGAACTGGTCCGGCGTGAGCGTGTTCTTCGCGTCGAGTACCTTGACGACCACCGTCTCGGGCTCGCCGTCCAGCTGGATCGTCGCCCGGTACAGCACGGCCTCGCCGCCCCGGCCGATCGAGTTGAGGAGCCGGTACCGGTCGGGTGCCGTGTCCGGTCCGATGTAGTGCATGGCACTGTTCAAGTCGATTGTCCCCCGGCGTAGACGTGTTGACGGCCCAGTACGAGCGTGCGGTGCCGTAGGTGAGCGCGCGTCAGCTTGCCCGGCACTCGTCGCCCAAGTCAACGACAGCACCATGCGGCCCAGCGGTTCCCTCGGGAGTTGCCTCGGGAGTTCCCGCGGGTCGATGCGGCGGAATTGTGAATAAGCCCACGAAAACCTCAAACGATCATCTATGCCTGAAAGAGTGGCTCGGCATCGCTGATGCGTTCTTTGCGGGCTGTTCACACGATGAACGACTGTTCCCGGTCAAAGATCAACAATCGGACACCCTGGGAGCACGTTCGTGGCAGCCCTAGCACGCTGGTGCATCCAGCGCCGCCTCGTCGCCGTCCTGCTCTGGCTCGTCGCCTTCGGCGGCGCCGCCACGGCCGCCGCGGTCACCGGCTCGGCGTACTCCAACGACTACGGGGTACCGGGCACCGACGCCGACCGTGCCTCCCGGCTGCTCGCCTCCGGCTTCCCCGGCCTCGGCGGCGGCAGCGACACGATCGTGTGGCACACGACGACGGACACCGTCCGCGCCACCGACGTCGAACAGGCCATGACCCGCACCCTGGACCGTATCGCGGAGCTGCCCGGGGTGGCCTCGGTGACCAACCCGTACGACGACCCCGACTCGCCCCTGATCAGCGAGAACGCCCACACCGCGTACGCCCCGGTCACCTTCGAGGACGCCTCCCAGGACATCGACGCGGGCGAGGCGCGCGCCGTGGCCGACGCCGCCGAGGCGGCCGAGACCGCCGGGCTCCAGGTCGAACTGGGCGGCGGCGCCGTCGCGCTCACCGAGGCGCCGGACGGCCATCTCGCCGAGGCCCTCGGTGTGGCCGTGGCCGCGGTCGTGCTCTTCCTCGCCTTCGGTTCCCTCGCCGCCGCCCTGCTGCCCATCGCCACCGCGCTGGTCTCCGTCGGCACCGCCTACGCCGGCATCACCCTGCTCGGCCACGCCATGACCGTCGCGGACTTCGCGCCCATGCTGGGCACCCTCATCGGACTCGGCGTCGGCATCGACTACGCGCTGTTCATCGTCACCCGGCACCGGCGCGGACTGAAGCGTGGACTCTCCGTGGCCGAGGCCGCCGAGAACGCCGTGGCGACCACTGGACGGGCGGTCGTCTTCGCGGGTGCCACCGTCTGCATCGCCCTGCTGGGCATGCTGATCCTCCGGCTCAGCTTCCTGGGCGGCGTGGCCGTCGCCGCCGCGCTGACCGTCGTCCTCACCGTCGCGGCCTCCGTGACCCTGCTGCCGGCGCTGCTGTCGTACATCGGCCCGCGCTCCCTGAGCAGGCGCGAGCGGCGCCGGATCGCGGAACACGGGCCCGAGCCCGAGCTGCCGACCGGGTTCGCCGCCCGCTGGTCGGCGCTGGTCGAGCGCCGCCCCAAGCTGCTCGGCGCCGTCGCCCTCGTCGTCATCACCGTCCTCGCGCTGCCCACCCTGGGGCTGCGCCTGGGCACCTCCGACCAGGGCAACGACCCCAAGGGCACCACCACCCGCCAGGCCTACGACCTCCTCGCCGAGGGCTTCGGACCCGGCGTGAACGGCCCTCTCACCCTGGTCACCGAGGTCGGCGGAGCCGAGGACCGGCTCGCGCTGGACAACCTCGGAGCCTCCCTGCGCACCACCGAGGGCGTCTCCTCGGTGACCCCGGTGACGTACGACTCCGGCGGCGACACCGCGTACCTCACCGTCGTACCCGAGTCGGCCCCGCAGTCCCGGACCACCAGCGACCTCGTCGACCGGCTGCGCTCCGAGGTGCTGCCGCGCGCCGAGTCCGGCACCACGCTCGACGTGCACGTCGGCGGCGTGACGGCCGGCTACGACGACTTCGCCGACGTCATCGTCGGCAAGCTGCCCCTCTTCGTCGGCGTCGTCATAGGCCTGGGCAGCCTGCTGCTCCTGCTGGCCTTCCGCTCCGTCGGCATACCGGTCAAGGCCGCCGCGATGAACGTCGCCGCCGTCGCCGCGTCCTTCGGTGTCGTCGTGGCGATCTTCCAGTGGGGCTGGGGGAGCGAACTGCTCGGCCTCGGCAGCGCAGGCCCGATCGAACCCTTCCTGCCCGTGATCATGGTGTCGGTCCTCTTCGGGCTCTCCATGGACTACCAGGTCTTCCTGGTCAGCCGGATGTACGAGGAATGGCTGGAGACCGGCGACAACCGCCGTGCCGTCCGCGTCGGCCTCGCCGAGACCAGCCGGGTGATCAACTCCGCCGCCGTCATCATGATCGCGGTGTTCCTCGCCTTCGTCCTCAGCGGCGACCGCGTGATCGCCATGTTCGGCATCGCGCTCGCCGCCGCCGTCGCCCTGGACGCCTTCGTCCTCCGTACGCTCCTGGTGCCCGCCCTGATGCACCTGCTCGGAAGCGCCAACTGGTGGCTGCCGCGACGGCTGGACAAGCTCCTGCCGCGCATCAGCATCGAGCCGCCCGAGTGCCGCGTCGCACATGAGAGGCTGGCCGCGGCGACGGACGCCGAAGTGGCGGACGTCCTTGCGGAGGAGGAACGGCAGCAGGATGTACGCGATACCACTGGGTGACGACGGAGCCGAACTGCGCCCCCTGGAGACCTGGCACGCCGAGGAGTTCCTGGCCCACCTGGACCGGGGCAGGGAGTTCATCACACAGCACATCCCCTTCGGGGTGAAGGCCACCGACCTCGACTCCGCCCGCGAACTGATCCAAACCTACGCCGACCGCCGTGCCGCCGGCAGCGGCTTCCTGCACGGGCTGTGGCTGGACGGCAAGCTCGTCGGCGGCCTGCTCTTCCGGGTCTTCGACGCCGCCACCGGCGTCTGCGAGATCGGCTGCTGGCTGGAGCCCGCCGGGACGGGCCGGGGCCTCGTCACACGCGGCGCCCGGGTCCTGATCGACTGGGCGTTCGACGAGCGCGGCATGCACCGCGTGGAGTGGCACGCGTCGTCCGCCAACACCCCGAGCGTCAACGCCGCACGGCGACTCGGCATGATGCGGGAGGGCGTGCTGCGCGAGAGCTTCCCCTACCGGGGCGCCCGCCAGGACATGGAGGTGTGGGCGGTGCTCGCGCCCGAGTGGCGTGCGGCACGAGAGGCACGCGCGCGTGCCGCTCACAAGGATCATTAAGGGACCTCTCAGACAGCGTCCGTACGGTGCGAGACATGGGAACGAAGACAGTGGACGAGACCGGCGTGAAGACCGACAAGGACAAGACGGGCGAGGCCACGGAGTCTCCTGAGAACACCGGGGCCGAGACCGTCGCGGCCGAGACCCCGGACGGCGCCGGCACCGCGGACCTCGACGACGTGGACCTCGACGACGCGGCCGGCGAAGACACGGCCATCGACAAGGCCGGGACCGGCACTGCCGGGGACCAGGCCGCAACCGGCGTCGGCCAGGGCGCGGGCGCCGTCGTCTCCGCGGGGCTCGGCATCGTGTCCCTGACGGGGAGCTGGGTCGGCACCGTCGCCTCCGCGCGCGAGTCGGTCTTCGGACAACTCGAGACGACCGCGTCCTCGAACGTCCAGACCATGCTCGAGAAGGGCTACGGTGAGGCCTGGCAGGCCACCGCGCTCTGGGGCGGCGTCTTCGCGCTGATCGCGCTGATCGTCGGCGTCGTGGTCCTGGTCCGGCCCGCGTTCGGCGTGCCCGGCAAGCCGCAGGCCGCGTGGATCAAGTCGGTCTCCTGGGCCGGTGTCGCGCTGGGCGTGATCGGCCTGATCCTGGCCGTGCTCAAGTACACCAACGTCATGCTGGACGTGCCGTCCGTGGGGTGACGCTTCCCCCGCCCCTGAGGGGTCTTAGGGCACCCGGCGTTCATCAGGCGCCGGCCCTGAGACCCCTCACGCACGTCTGAGGTCCCGCCCTCCGCCCGAAGACGCGGAACTCGCCCGATGTGGCGGACCCACCTGGGAGAAGACGGTCGAGGCACCGCAGCGAGCGAAGCGGATACCGACCTCTCACCGAGGGACGCACCATGTACGCGTACGAGCTCCAGCAGACCCGTGCCGCCGAACTGATCCGCCGCGCCGACCGGGCCAGGCCGGCCCGCGAGGCCGTCCGCGCCCGTCGCGCAGCCCGCCGGGAAACCCGCCGCGGTGCCGTCCCGGTGGAGAGTCATACGTCCCGGTTCCGCCGGCACCGGTTCGCCCGGGCCGCGTGAGCGCGGGGACCGGGGAGGGCTGCCGCACGACCGCCCTCCCCGTCGCCGTCGGGCACGCCGCCCTCCTTCCGGAGACCGCTGCCCCGCTGTCGTACCCGCGTGCGATGCCCGGGCCCGTGGAGACCAGGTCCGTAAGCCCCGTGTTCGTCGGCCGCGCAGGTGAACCGGACACGTTGAAGGGCGCCCTCGTGCGCGCCGACGCCGCCGAGCCGCAGGCACTGCTGCTCGGCGGCGAGGCAGGCGTCGGCAAGACCCGCCTCGTCGACGAGTTCGCCACCGCCGCACACCGGCCGGCGCCGTTCACGGCCGGACAACTCACCCCCCGTTCCGCGGAATCAGGCTTACGCTGGACGGGACACCGACCGACGGAGGCTCTGTGTTCAACACATTCGAGGAACTCTTCTCCCCGGGCCACAAGCACACCCACGACGAGCAGAACCGACTGGAACTGACCCGCGAGGACGTCGGCGACGGCGACCCGAGCCACGGCCCGATAGACCTCACCTCGGGCAAGGTCGTCGTCGTCCACCTGCCGCGCCCCAAGGAGGCGGAGACCCTCACAGAGGACGAGTGACGGCGGCGCCTACGTCACCTCCAGCTCCAGGATCCGGTCGTCGCCGCCCTTCGCGTCGCCCCGGCCGTCCGTGTTGCTGGTCACGAGCCACAGCTTGCCCTCGCCCGTCGGGGCCACCGTGCGCAGCCGGCCGTACTCGCCCTCCAGGAACGCCTGCGGGTCGGCTGCGGCCTCCGTGCCCTTCAGCGGGACACGCCACAGCCGCTCGCCGCGCAGGCCCGCCATCCACACCGAGCCCTCGGCGTGGGCGATGCCGCTGGGGGAGGCCTCGTCGGTGCTCCACTGCGCGAGCGGGTCGTGGAACTGCGACCCCTCGGAGTCGCCCTCCGCCTCCGGCCAGCCGTAGTTGTCGCCCGGCTTGATCGCGTTCAGCTCGTCCCAGGCCTTCTGCCCGAACTCCGCCGCGAACAGCCGCTGCTTGTCGTCCCAGGCCAGCCCCTGCACGTTCCGGTGGCCGTACGAGTAGACGGTGGAGTCGGGGAAGGGGTTGCCGGGCGCCGGGTCGCCGTCCGGTGTCATCCGCAGGATCTTCCCGCCGAGGGACTCCTTGTTTTGTGACAGGCCCGTGTCACCGCTCTCGCCCGTGCCCGCGTACAGCATCCCGTCGGGTCCGAACGCGATCCGGCCGCCGTTGTGGACGACGCCCTTGGGGATGCCCCGGAAGACCGTGTCCGGCGCGCCCAGCTGCTCACCGGCCGGCTTCTTCTCGTCGTACCGCATGCGCACGATGCGGTTGTCCGACGCCGAGGTGAAGTAGGCGTAGACCATCCGGTCCGACGCGTAGTCGGGGGAGAGCGCGATGCCGAGGAGGCCGCCCTCGCCGGACGGCGCCACCCCGGGCACCTCGCCCAGCTCCGTCTTCTCGCCCGTCTCCTCGTCCACCCGGGTGACCGTCGCCTCGTCACGGGAGGAGACCAGCAGGTCACCGCCCGGCAACGGGGCCAGACCCCAGGGACTCGTCAGCCCCGTGGCGACCGTACGGACCACCTTCACGGAGCCCTTCGCGGGCGGCGTCTCCTCGGTGGCGGAACCCGAGGGCGACGACTGCGCCGCCGTACGGCTCGGGGCGGTGCTCCCGGCCGCGCCGGACGGTTCTCCACCGCCGGAGGAGCAGCCGGCCGTCAGCAGCAGGGCGGTGGCGGCCAACACGGCCGACACGGCTCGACGTTGCACGATCATGGTCCCTTCGACGCGGCGGTTCTCCTTGTCATACACCGCACGCGTCCTCCAAGTTCCCGAACGCCGGATCCCGAACCCGGCCATCACGCGCGCGTCACTCCCACGACCCCTGCGCCGCCGGCAGCCCCCGCACCTCCGCCAGGTCCCGCTCGGTCAGCCGCAGCCGGGCCGCGCCCGCGTTCTCGGCCACCCAGCGTTCCCGCTTGCTGCCCGGCACCGGCACCACGTGCCGGCCCTGCGCGAGAACCCATGCCAGCGCCACCTGCGCCGGTGTGACCCCGTCCCCGTGCCGGGCCGCGATCCGGCGCAGACCGGCCACGATCGGCTGGTTGGCGGCCATCATCTCGGCGGTGAAGCGGGGGTGCCGGGCGCGCAGGTCCTCCGGCTCGAAGCCCTGCCCGGGCGTCAGCGTGCCGGTCAGGAAGCCGTTGCCGAGCGGCATCGCGGCGAGGAAACCGACACCGCGCGAGACGCACCACGGCAGCAGCGTCCGCAGCGCCTCCGGCGACCACACCGACAGCTCGGCCTGCACCGCGCTCACCGGGAAGACCTGCTGCACCCGCTCCAGCTGCCGGATCGTCGCGTCGTGCAGCCGCGCCCCCGGCCGCCGGGCCGACCGCGCACCGACCGCGCAGAGCCCGAGCGCCCGTACCTTCCCGGCCCGGACCAGCTCCGCCATCGCGCCCCAGGTCTCCTCGACGGGTATCTCCGGGTCGGCACGGTGCAGTTGGTAGAGGTCGATGACGTCCGTCTGCAGCCGGCGCAGCGAGGCGTCGCAGGCACGTCTCACATAGCCGGGGCGGCCGTTGGCCACGATGTGCTGATCGCCCACCAGCAGACCGACCTTGGTCGACACGAAGGCCTCGGACCGCCGCTCCCGCAACACCCGCCCCAGCAGCAGCTCGTTGGTGAACGGGCCGTACATGTCCGCCGTGTCCAGCAGGGAAGCACCCAGGTCGAGGGCCCGGTGCACCGCCCTGACCGACTCCTCGCCGCGCTGCCGCGACGCGCTGTACGCCCAGTTCATCGGCATGCACCCCAGTCCGACGGCCCCCACCGCGAGTGCCGTCGCGCCGATCGTCCTGCGCTCCACCTGGTCGTGACCCTCCCTCGTCAGGCCACCCAACCTAACCTCTGCCCTTCCGCGCTCCTGACGTAGCCTCCCGACCATGACTCCTGACGTGTGGCTGCCCATCCCGCCGGACGAGATCGAGGGCCTCCCCGAGGGCCCCGCCTACCGCTACTGGAACGGCGAGGAGTCGTTCCCCGCGGATCCGGCCGACTGCGCGTACTACGTCGTCCCCTACATGAAGCCCAGCGGGATCGGCGTACGCCCGCTGCCGCGGATGCGCTCCGTCCAGGTCGTCCAGACCCTCTCCGCCGGCATCGACCACGTGGAGCCCGGACTGAAGCACCTGCCCGCGGGCGTACGGCTGTGCAACGCGCGCGGCGTGCACGAGGCCAGCACCGCGGAACTCACCCTGGCCCTGATCCTGGCGTCGCTGCGCGGCATCCCCGACTTCGTCCGGGCCCAGGACCGGGGCGAGTGGCTCGGCGGGTTCCGGCCCGCGCTCGCCGACCGGAAGGTGCTCGTCGTCGGGTACGGCTCGATCGGCGCCGCGATCGAGGACCGGCTCGTGCCCTTCGAGGTCGCGCCGGTGGTGCGCGTCGCGCGCTCCGCCCGCACCACGGCGCGCGGCCCGGTGCACCCGCTCACCGCACTTCCCGCCCTGCTGCCGGATGCCGACGTCGTCGTCCTCTCCACACCGCTCACCGAAGCCACCCGGGGCATGGTCGACGCGGAGTTCCTGGCCCGGATGAAGGACGGCGCCCTGCTGGTCAACGTCGCGCGCGGCCCCGTCGTCGACACGAAGGCGTTGCTCGCCGAACTGGAGAGCGGGCGCCTCACCGCCGCCCTCGACGTGACCGACCCCGAGCCGCTGCCGCCGGGCCATCCCCTGTGGCAGGCTCCGGGCATACTCGTCAGCCCGCACGCAGGGGGGCCGACCTCCGCCTTCCCGCCCCGGGCCAAGCGGCTGCTGGTGGACCAGTTGAGCCGTTTCGTGAACCAGGAGCCGCTGCGCAACGTGATTTTGACGACGGGCGCGTAATCCGCTTCAGGTACCCTCCGCGACGCCCCGGATGCGCAGGGTACGCGCATACCCGCTGGTCGTCACGGAGCGTAGAGAACCTATGTCCCTGAGTGACGAGACTGGTGTATCGTCCGACAGGGGATGCGCCGCGCACCGTTCGGCGCCGGGGATGGACATCTCAGACTGTGAGGGGGGCGACGGGCGATGCACTGCCGATGGACGAACGACCCGACGCGGCGGAGCCGCCGCCGACGACCCTGGCGCACGACCACCACGAGCGCGACCACGACCGCGACCGCGACCACGGCCGTGCGCAGACGCGGTCAGCTCGGCAGCCCCGGCGACCACGACGGTCGGTACGGCCCTCACCGGCGTCGGCGGAGCGGGCGCGGGAGGCCGCCCCACCCGGTGCGGCGGGGCCCGGGGAACGCGGGAGCGGCGAGGGCCGGGAGGCTCCGGTGAGTCCGCCACCCCCCGTGTCCACCCTGGACGGAGCGCTGCGGACGCAGTCCTCCCCCGGGTCGTCGCTGCCCCGGCCGTCGGCCGCCGTCGGCGGACCGAACCTCGTCCGCCAGCTCGTACTGGCCCTGGTCTGCGCGGGATATGCCGTCGGTTCCGCGTTCGGCTGGGGTTCGGAGCACGTCGCCAAGATCATGGGTGACTTCGGGCTGAGCGCCGCCGCGGCCACCGCCGCCGTCTCCTGCTTCCTCTACGCCCGCGGGCGCCACGTCCGTTTCCGTCCGGCTTGGCTGCTGTTCGCCCTCTCCTCGGCGATGGCGGCCCTGGGCAACCTGGTCTGGGGGTGGTACGAGGTCGTCCTGCGCCAGCCCGTGCCCACCCCCAGTTACGCGGACCTGTTCTTCCTGTGCTTCGCGCCGCCCGCCATCGTGGGGCTGCTGGTGCTGGCCAAACGGCCGGTGACGAAGGCCGGCTGGATCTGCCTGGGCCTCGACGCCTGGCTGATCGGCGGTTCGCTGCTGACTCTGGCGTGGAGCCTGGCGCTCGCCCAGGCGGCGAAGGCCGGCGGCGGGTCCAGCGTGGCGCACTCCGCGCTCTCGGTGGCGTACCCGCTGCTCGACATCGCACTGGTCAGCATGGTGCTCGCGCTGCACTTCAGGCGCTCGCCCGTCTGCAGGTCGGCCGTCAACACGGCGATCTGCGCGCTCGCCCTGACCGTGATGTGCGACGCCCTGTTCACCTCGCCGCTGCTGCACAACAATTACCGCTCCGGTCAACTGCTCGACGCGGGCTGGTTCGCGGGCTCGCTGCTGCTCGCGTACGCCCCCTGGGCGGCGTCCCGGCGCGGGCTGCCGATCGCCGAGGAGGGTTCCGACGGGCACCCGAGCGTGACGCGCGAGGACGTACCCGCACCACGCGGCACCGTCGGCCAGGAGACCTCCGTGTCCATGACCGGGCCCGTACCGGGACCCGGACCGGTGGGCGAGCGTGGCCGCTATCCGGCGGCCCGGCCCATCGCCGGGTCGCTGGCCGCGCTCACGCCGTACCTGGCCGCCGCGGTCTGCACCCTGGGCATCCTCTACAACGTCCTCAACGGCCGCAGCGTCGACCGTGTGGTGCTGCTGACCGGCGGCACCGTGGTGCTCGCGCTCGTCGTGCGCCAGGGCATCATGCTGCTCGACAACATCACCCTCACCCAGGAACTGGCCCAGAAGGAGAACCACTTCCGGTCCCTGGTGCAGGGGTCCAGCGACGTCATCATGATCGCCGCGCCCAACGGCATCCTCCGCTACGTCTCCCCGGCCGCCGCCGGGGTCTACGGAAGCCCCGCCGAGGAGCTCGTCGGCAGCGAGCTGGCCGGTCTCATCCACCCGGAGGACCTCGGCTGCGTGGTGCACGAGGTGCGCCGGTTCCTCGCCGCGAGCCCGGTCGAGGAACCCACCACGCGCATCGAGTGCCGTTTCCGCTCGGGGGGCGGCGGCTGGCTCAACGTCGAGTCCACCGTCAACCGCCACCACGGGGGCCTGATCTTCAACAGCCGGGACGTGACCGAGAGAGTGCGCCTCCAGGCGCAGCTCCAGCACAACGCCGAACACGACCCGCTGACCGACCTGCCCAACCGCGCCCTGTTCACCCGGCGCGTCCAGCAGGCCCTGTCCGGCCGCCGTGCCTCCGACCGCGGCGCCGCCCTGCGCGGCACGGCGGTGCTCTTCATCGACCTCGACGGCTTCAAGGCCGTCAACGACACCATCGGGCACCAGGCCGGCGACGAGCTGCTCGTGCAGGCAGCCCGCAGACTCCACGAGGCCGTCCGCAAGGGGGACACCGCCTCCCGGCTGGGCGGCGACGAGTTCGCGGCCCTGATCGTCGGGGACGGAGCCCGGGACCGTGCCGCCCGCGAGAGGCACATCGTGGAACTGGCCGACCGGCTCCGGATGACCCTCTCGCAGCCCTACCTCATCGACGGCAACGACGTCCGGGTCAACGCCTCCATCGGGGTCGCCTTCGCCGAACCGGGCCTGGGCGCGGGCGAACTGCTGCGCAACGCCGACCTCGCCATGTACCGCGCCAAGGCGGCCGGCAAGGGGCGTGTCGAGCTGTACCGGCCACAGATGCAGCAGGACGTCGTACGCAAGGCCGAGCTGGCCACCCGCCTGCGCGCCGCGCTGCACGACGGCGAGTTCGCGCTGCTGCACCAGCCCGTGGTCTCCCTGACGGACGGCCGGATCACATCCGTCTGCGCCCAGGCGCGCTGGCGCTCCTCGCAGGGGGTGCTGTTCACCCCCACCGAGTTCCTGCGGGTGGCCGAGGGCGGCGACAAGACCGCCGAACTGGACCGCTGGGTGCTCGAGGAGGCCGTGGAGCAGGCCGCCGAACGCGCGGGCGCCGGGCTGCCGGTGGCCGTGGCCGTACGCATCGGAGCCCGCCGGCTGCTGGACCGGTCCATGCCGCTGGGTTCCGTGGAGGCCCTGCTGACCCGACACGGGCTTCCTCCTGGTTCCCTTGTGATCGAGCTGTCGGACATCGACCCACGGGTCGGACTGGACGAGCTGGACCGTCGGCTGAACGCCCTGCGGAGGGTGGGCGTCCGCATCGCCCTGGACGGCTTCGGGAGCGGTTACGCGGCGATCACCGCGCTGCGGCGACTCCCCGTGGACGTCATCAAGCTCGACCGCGGCCTGGTCGAGGGCGTGGTGGAGTCGGCGCGGCTGCACAAGATCACCAGTGGTCTGCTGCGCATCGCCACCGACCTCGGGCTGAAGTCCGTGGCCGACGGGGTGGACCTGCCCGAGCAGATCGTCGCCCTGCGCGCGATGGGCTGCACACACGGGCAGGGCATGGCGTTCTCCGGGCCGCTGGACGAGTACCGGCTGCGCAGAGTGCTCGGGACCGGCCACTACCCGGTGCCGCACGGACCCGCCGAACCGGCCTTCGCGGGCGGTGGCGCGGGAGTGTACGCGAAGGGTGTCGGCACGGGAGGCGGCGCAGGGGTCGGTACGGGCGTCGGCCCCGGCATCGGCAACGCCGCCGCCGGCCAGATCGTCGGCGGTGTCGCCCCCGGACTGCCCGCGGTCCTGGGTGGTGGCACGGCCCTCCGCTCACATGATGAGACTCCCGTCCCACCTACTTGACAGTGGGTGCGTGCCGGGGGGAGGGTCAGTGCCATGCGCACCCGAATTCTCGTACTTGGACAGCGCGTCGGCTGAGCTGGTGACGTCCGGACCGACCCGGACTCCCAGCGCCCCACACCCGACGCGCTCCCCTCGCTTGCCTATGGCACGAGGGGTTTTTTGTTGCACAGGCACCTGCCGAGCAGCAGCCGCACGTCGTACAAACCTCGCATAAACCCTCAGCATCGAGAAGAGAATGCCGATGACCGAGCAGGCCACCGGGGCCCATCACCCGCAGCCCCGGCCCCGATCCGGAGGACAGTCCGCCCCCGAGCACGTCACGGGTGCGCAGTCCCTCATCCGCTCCCTCGAGGAGGTCGGAGTCGACACGGTATTCGGCATTCCCGGCGGCACCATCCTCCCGGCGTACGACCCGTTGATGGACTCCACCCGGGTGCGCCACGTCCTGGTCCGCCACGAGCAGGGCGCCGGCCACGCGGCCACCGGCTACGCGCAGGCCACCGGCAAGGTGGGCGTCTGCATGGCGACCTCGGGCCCCGGCGCCACCAACCTGGTCACCCCGATCGCCGACGCGCACATGGACTCCGTGCCGCTGGTCGCGATCACCGGCCAGGTGGTGTCCTCCGCGATCGGCACGGACGCCTTCCAGGAGGCGGACATCGTCGGCATCACCATGCCGGTCACCAAGCACAGCTTCCTGGTCACCAAGGCCGAGGACATCCCCCGGGTGATCGCGCAGGCGTTCCACATCGCGTCCACCGGCCGCCCCGGCCCGGTCCTGGTCGACATCCCCAAGGACATCCTCCAGAAGAAGACCACCTTCTCCTGGCCGCCGGTCATGGACCTGCCCGGTTACCGCCCGGTCACCAAGCCGCACGCCAAGCAGATCCGCGAGGCCGCCAAGCTGATCACCGCCGCCAAGCGGCCGGTGCTGTACGTCGGCGGCGGCGTCCTCAAGGCACAGGCCACCGCCGAGCTGAAGGTCCTCGCCGAGCTCACCGGAGCGCCCGTCACCACCACCCTGATGGCGCTCGGCGCGTTCCCCGACAGCCACCCGCTGCACGTGGGGATGCCGGGCATGCACGGTTCGGTCAGCGCCGTCACCGCGCTGCAGAAGGCCGACCTGATCGTCGCCCTCGGAGCCCGCTTCGACGACCGTGTCACCGGCAAGCTGGACAGCTTCGCGCCGTACGCCAAGATCGTCCACGCCGACATCGACCCGGCCGAGATCGGCAAGAACCGCGCCGCCGACGTGCCGATCGTGGGCGACGCCCGCGAGGTCATCGCCGACCTCGTGCAGGCCGTCCAGAAGGAGCACAGCGAGGGCAGCACGGGCGACTACAGCGCCTGGTGGAAGGACCTCAGCCGCTGGCGCGACACCTACCCCCTCGGCTACGACCAGCCGGAGGACGGCTCGCTCTCCCCGCAGGCGGTCATCGAGCGCATTGGGCAGCTCGCGCCCGAGGGCACGGTCTTCGCGGCCGGCGTCGGCCAGCACCAGATGTGGGCCGCGCACTTCGTGCAGTACGAGCAGCCCGCCACCTGGCTGAACTCCGGCGGCGCCGGGACCATGGGCTACGCCGTCCCGGCCGCCATGGGCGCCAAGGCGGGCGTCCCCGACCGCACCGTCTGGGCGATCGACGGCGACGGCTGCTTCCAGATGACCAACCAGGAACTGACCACCTGCGCCCTGAACAACATCCCGATCAAGGTCGCCGTCATCAACAACGGCGCCCTCGGGATGGTCCGCCAGTGGCAGACCCTGTTCTACAACCAGCGGTACTCCAACACCGTGCTGCACTCCGGCCCCGACGACGTCAACCCGGGGGCCCGCGGCACCCGCGTCCCCGACTTCGTGAAGCTGTCGGAGGCCATGGGCTGCTACGCCATCCGCTGCGAGGACCCGGCCGACCTCGACAAGGTCATCGAGGAGGCCAACTCCATCAACGACCGCCCGGTCGTCGTGGACTTCATCGTCCACGAGGACGCGATGGTCTGGCCGATGGTCGCCGCCGGCACCTCCAACGACGAGATCATGGCCGCCCGGGACGTCCGCCCCGACTTCGGCGACAACGAAGACGACTGAGCGAGAGAGACCGAAGAGACCATGTCCAAGCACACGCTCTCCGTCCTGGTGGAGAACACCCCCGGCGTCCTGGCGCGGATCACCGCCCTCTTCTCCCGCCGCGGCTTCAACATCGACTCCCTCGCCGTCGGCGTCACCGAGCACCCCGACATCTCCCGCATCACCATCGTGGTGAGCGTCGAGGACTTCCCGCTGGAGCAGGTCACCAAGCAGCTCAACAAGCTGGTGAACGTGCTCAAGATCGTCGAGCTGGAGCCGACCCAGGCCGTCCAGCGCGAACTCGTCCTGGTGAAGGTGCGCTCCGACAACGAGACGCGTTCCCAGATCGTCGAGATCGTCCAGCTCTTCCGCGCCAAGACCGTCGACGTCTCCCCGGAGGCCGTGACCATCGAGGCCACCGGCAGCAGCGACAAGCTGTCCGCCATGCTCAAGATGCTGGAACCGTACGGCATCAAGGAACTCGTCCAGTCCGGCACGATCGCCATCGGCCGCGGCGCCCGTTCGATCACGGACCGCTCGCTGCGCGCACTCGACCGGTCCGCATAACGACGGAAACGGGCGGCCGGTGAGAATTCCTGCCGCCCGCATTCCGAGACCCCGAAACTTCCTTCCGCCCACCGGCATACGGTGGGACGCAACACCTGCACACAAGGAGAGAACCCAGTGGCCGAGCTGTTCTACGACGCCGACGCCGACCTGTCCATCATCCAGGGCCGCAAGGTCGCGGTCATCGGGTACGGCAGCCAGGGCCACGCCCACGCCCTGTCGCTGCGCGACTCCGGCGTCGACGTGCGCGTCGGTCTGCACGAGGGCTCCAAGTCCAAGGCCAAGGCCGAGGAGCAGGGCCTGCGCGTGGTGAGCCCGTCCGAGGCGGCCGCCGAGGCCGACGTCATCATGATCCTCGTCCCGGACCCGATCCAGGCCCAGGTCTACGAGGAGCACATCAAGGACAACCTGAAGGACGGCGACGCCCTGTTCTTCGGCCACGGCCTGAACATCCGCTACGGCTTCATCAAGCCCCCGGCCGGCGTGGACGTCTGCATGGTCGCCCCGAAGGGCCCGGGCCACCTGGTGCGCCGCCAGTACGAGGAGGGCCGCGGCGTTCCCTGCATCGCGGCCGTCGAGCAGGACGCCACGGGCAACGGCTTCGCGCTGGCCCTGTCGTACGCGAAGGGCATCGGCGGCACCCGCGCCGGCGTCATCAAGACGACCTTCACCGAGGAGACCGAGACCGACCTCTTCGGCGAGCAGGCCGTCCTCTGCGGTGGCACGGCCGCGCTGGTCAAGGCGGGCTTCGAGACCCTGACCGAGGCCGGCTACCAGCCGGAGATCGCCTACTTCGAGTGCCTCCACGAGCTGAAGCTGATCGTGGACCTCATGTACGAGGGCGGCCTGGAGAAGATGCGCTGGTCGATCTCCGAGACCGCCGAGTGGGGCGACTACGTCACCGGCCCGCGGATCATCACCGACGCCACCAAGGCCGAGATGAAGAAGGTCCTCGCCGAGATCCAGGACGGCACGTTCGCCAAGAACTGGATGGACGAGTACCACGGCGGTCTGAAGAAGTACAACGAGTACAAGCAGCAGGACTCCGAGCACCTCCTGGAGACCACCGGCAAGGAGCTGCGCAAGCTCATGAGCTGGGTCGACGAGGAGGCGTAAGCCCTCACGGCCGAGGGGGGGGGGGGGACACCCCCCCCCCCCCCCCGGGAAAACAAGGGAACGCCCTGGGGGGGGGGGTGTTCCCCACCCCCCGCCAAGGAAAGGGGGGCCCTCTCCCCAAGAAAAGGAAAAACCCC
>NZ_JBVJVN010000016.1:21198-78103 GCF_055603605.1 Streptomyces sp. NPDC037271 | reverse complement strand
GAGCACTTCGGGGAAACAAAGGAA
Organism: Streptomyces sp. NPDC037271; assembly: GCF_055603605.1. Lineage (NCBI taxonomy): Bacteria > Bacillati > Actinomycetota > Actinomycetes > Kitasatosporales > Streptomycetaceae > Streptomyces > Streptomyces sp. NPDC037271. The sequence continues at coordinate 78,079 of NZ_JBVJVN010000016.1, read as the reverse complement.
AGGGGGTGAAGAAGGCGCAGGGGTGGGGTAGACGGGGGGGCGAACCCCCGAAGGGCGGGGGGGGCCGGCCCCCCCCCCCCCCCCCCCCTCCCCGAACCCCGGGTAACGTCGTGGGGGCGGCGTTGTCCAACCCGTCCGGCCACGGACGGGTGATCCTTCCGCCAAGGCGCAGGACGACCTCCGCCACGCCACTAGACTGCTGACAACATACGCGTCAGGCCCACAGCGTCGTGCGTCTTCCACGCGGCCACCAACCCTCCACCGCATGCGGCCGTCGGGACGGCCGTCCGCATTGGACTTGTGAGGACTCACGTGAGCTCGAAACCCGTCGTACTCATCGCCGAAGAGCTGTCGCCCGCGACCGTGGACGCGCTCGGCCCCGACTTCGAGATCCGCCAGTGCAACGGCGCGGACCGGGCCGAGCTGCTCCCCGCCATCGCCGACGTGGACGCGATCCTGGTCCGCTCCGCGACCAAGGTCGACGCCGAGGCCATCGCCGCCGCGAAGAAGCTCAAGGTCGTCGCCCGCGCCGGGGTCGGCCTGGACAACGTGGACGTCGCCGCGTCCACCAAGGCCGGCGTGATGGTGGTCAACGCCCCGACCTCCAACATCGTGACCGCCGCCGAGCTCGCCTGCGGTCTGCTCGTCGCCACCGCCCGCAACATCCCGCAGGCCAACGCCGCGCTCAAGAACGGCGAGTGGAAGCGCAGCAAGTACACCGGTGTCGAGCTGGCCGAGAAGACCCTCGGCGTCGTGGGCCTGGGCCGCATCGGCGCCCTCGTCGCGCAGCGCATGTCGGCCTTCGGCATGAAGGTCGTCGCCTACGACCCCTACGTGCAGCCCGCGCGGGCCGCGCAGATGGGTGTCAAGGTGCTGTCGCTGGACGAGCTGCTCGAGGTCTCCGACTTCATCACCGTCCACCTCCCCAAGACCCCCGAGACCCTCGGCCTGATCGGCGACGAGGCGCTGCGCAAGGTCAAGCCGAGCGTCCGCATCGTCAACGCCGCGCGTGGCGGCATCGTCGACGAGGAGGCGCTGTACTCGGCGCTGAAGGAGGGCCGGGTCGCCGGCGCCGGCCTGGACGTGTACGCCAAGGAGCCCTGCACCGACTCGCCGCTGTTCGAGTTCGACCAGGTCGTCTGCACCCCGCACCTCGGCGCCTCCACGGACGAGGCCCAGGAGAAGGCCGGCATCGCCGTCGCCAAGTCGGTCCGCCTCGCCCTCGCCGGCGAGCTGGTCCCCGACGCGGTGAACGTGCAGGGCGGTGTCATCGCCGAGGACGTCAAGCCGGGCCTGCCGCTCGCCGAGCGCCTCGGCCGCATCTTCACCGCGCTCGCCGGCGAGGTCGCAGTCCGCCTCGACGTCGAGGTCTACGGCGAGATCACCCAGCACGACGTGAAGGTGCTGGAGCTCTCCGCCCTCAAGGGTGTCTTCGAGGACGTCGTCGACGAGACCGTGTCGTACGTCAACGCCCCTCTGTTCGCCCAGGAGCGCGGCGTCGAGGTCCGGCTGACCACCAGCTCGGAGTCCCCGGAGCACCGCAACGTCGTCACCGTGCGCGGCACCCTCCAGGACGGCGAGGAGGTGTCGGTCTCCGGCACGCTGGCCGGCCCGAAGCACCTCCAGAAGCTCGTCGCCGTCGGCGAGTACGACGTGGACCTCGCCCTCGCCGACCACATGGTCGTCCTGCGCTACGAGGACCGTCCCGGCGTCGTCGGCACCGTCGGCCGCGTCATCGGCGAGGCGGGCATCAACATCGCCGGCATGCAGGTCGCCCGTGCGACGGTCGGCGGCGAGGCGCTGGCCGTGCTGACCGTCGACGACACGGTGCCCGCCGGGGTGCTGGCGGAGGTTTCAGCGGAGATCGGGGCGACGTCGGCCCGGTCGGTGAACCTGGTCTGAGGTGACCGCCCCGGGGGCTGCCGCCCCCGGGACCCCCGCTTCGGCCCTGAACGGGCCTCGTCCTCAAACGCCGGACGGGCTGACTTGATCAGCCTGTCCGGCGTTTTCCGTGCACGCCTCCTCGCGCACCCGTACCCTCCGCAACGTCACCGACGCCAGGACCGCCGCACCGGCGAGCACCACCGCGCCCGCGATCGCCGCCGCGTGCATCCCGTCGGTGAACGCCTCCCGTGCCGCGGTGGCCAGGGCGTCTCCCGCGCGCCCCGGCAACTGCCCGGCGACGGCCAGCGCGCCGCCCAGCGTCTCGTGTGCCGCCTCCGGAGCGGAGTCCGGCATCTCCTGCCGGTAGACCGCCGTACCGATGGAACCGAGCACCGCCATCCCCAGCGCCCCGCCGAACTCGGCGCCGGTCTCCATGAGGGAGGACGCGGAGCCCGCCCGCTCCACCGGAGCGGCGCTCAGCGCGAGGTCCATGATCTGGGACATCACCATGGTGACGCCCGAGGCGAGGACCCCGGCGGCCACCAGCCCCAGCGCCAGCGCGTCCGTGTCCACCGGCGTCAGCAGGACGTAGCCGCAAGCGGCGAGGGCGAAGCCCGCCGACACCACGTGGGCGCGGTTGACGCCCTTCTGCACCAGGTGGGCCGCGAGCGGGGCCGCGAAGCCGATCGGCACCGAGGGCAGCAGCGCCCACAGGGCCGCCTCCAGCGCGCTCTTGCCCACGACCGACTGGATGTACTGCGAGGTGAAGAACGCCGAGCCCATCATCGCGAACATCGTGACCAGGTTGAGGACGACGGCCGGGGCGAAACCGCGCGCGCGGAAGAGGGCGGGTGAGACCATCGGCGAGGCGGTGGTCCGCTGCCGGTGCACGAACAGCGCCGCGAACAGCAGACCCACGGTCACCGCCATGACGTACCGGACGTTCCAGCCGTCGGCCGAGATCTCCTTGAGGCCGTAGACCACCGGGAGCACCGCGGCCATCGACAGCGGGATGCTCACCCAGTCGAAGCGGCCCGGCGCCGGGTCCTTCGACTCGGGCAGCAGGAGCGGCCCGAGGATCAGGAGCAGGGCCATCGCCGGCAGGTTCACCAGGAAGACCGAACCCCACCAGAAGAACTCCACCAGCATCCCGCTCAGCACCGAGCCGAGCGCCACGCCGGCCGTCATCACGCCGGACCAGATCGCGATGGCCCGCGCCCGCTGGGCGGGGTCGGTGAACAGGGAGCGGACCAGGGCCAGGGTCGAGGGCATCAGCGTCGCGCCGCCGATGCCGAGCAGCGCGCGGGCCGCGATGAGCGTCCCGGCGCTGTCCGCGTACGCCGCGGTCAGTGAGGCGGCGCCGAAGGCCGCGGCGCCGATCAGCAGCAGCTTGCGGCGGCCGATGCGGTCGCCGACCGACCCCATGGTGATCAGCAGGCCGGCCACGGCGAAGGCGTAGACGTCGAAGATCCACAGTTGCTGGGTGCCGCTCGGCGCGAGGTCGGCGTTGATCGCCGGGACGGCGAAGTACAGGACCGACACGTCCATGGAGACGAGCAGCAGCGGAAGCATCAGCACGGCGAGCGCGGTCCATTCGCGGCGGCCGGCACGGGACGGGGTGGGTGTCATGCGAGCGACTATACGAACGTGTAAGACGCCTGTCTATGACGCTTGTATAGGACGCCCGTATGGACCGGGGATAGGGTGGGCGCATGGGACACCGTGAGGATCTGCTCGCCGGCGCCAAGCGCTGCCTGCTGGAGAAGGGCTTCGCGCGCACGACCGCGCGGGACATCGTCAAGGAGTCGGGGACCAACCTCGCGTCGATCGGCTACCACTACGGGTCCAAGGACGCGCTGCTCGTACAGGCCTACATCGAGTTGGTGGAGGCGATGTCCGGCGCCTTCGAGGGCGGTGCCGAGGGCGATCTGCCCGGCGAACCCGGCTCGCTGGAGCGGTTCTCGGCGGTGTGCTCGAACATCATCGGCACCATGCGCGACCCGGGCTCGCTGTGGCGGCTCAGCATGGAGATCGTGTCCACGGGCGACCAGATGCCGGAGGTGCGGGATCACCTGGCACGGGCCCAGCGGGAGGGTGCGCGGGGCCTGGTCACGCTCTTCATGGGCGGGCGTGAGGAGGACGTACCGGAGGAGACCGTGGACACCCTCGGGAACTTCTACGTCACGCTGCTGATGGGACTCATGACGCAGTGGTCCTTCGCTCCCAAGGACGCCCCCGAGGCGGAGCAGCTCGCCGAGGGGCTGCGCCGGGTGGTCGAGGGCGTCACCCGGAGCTGATCCGCCCGTCCCGCATCTCGACCACCCGGTCCGCCACATGCCGTACGACGGCCCGGTCGTGGCAGATGAACAGGTAGCCGAGGCCCAGCTCGTCCTGGAGGTCGGCGAGCAGGTTCAGCACCCCGGCCCGTACCGAGGCGTCCAGGGCCGACACCGGCTCGTCGAGGACCAGCAGGCGGGGCTCGGAGGCGAGGGCGCGGGCGATGCCGACGCGCTGGCACTGGCCGCCGGAGAGCTCGTGCGGGCGCCGGTCGCCGTACGACGGGTCCAGGCCGACCCGGTCGAGCAGTTCGGCCACCCGGTCCGGGCCGTCGGCCGGGTTCCAGCGGCCCTGCACCTTCAGCGGCTCGGCCACCGCGTCGCGGATGCGGTGGCGGGGGCTGAGGGAGCCGTAGGGGTCCTGGAAGACGGGCTGCATGCGCGGGCGCAGCGGCCGCAGTTCCCGCTCGGACAGGCCCGTCAGCTCCCGCCCCTCGAAGCGGACCTCGCCGCCGTCCGGCCGGCGCAGTTGGAGCACCGCCAGGGCGGTGGAGGACTTGCCGCAGCCGGAGGGGCCGTTGAGGGCGAGGGTCTCACCGGCGTCCAGGGTGAAGGAGACGTGGTCCACGGCGGTCACCGGACCGTAGCGGACGACCAGGTCGCGCACGTCCAGGAGAAGGTCGTTCACGCGAACTCCTTGAGGGGCTCGGGGATCTCGGCCGCGCGGTGGCAGGCGACCAGCCGGCCGTCCACCGTCTGGGGCACCGGTTCGGCCGCACCGCACTGCTCCACCGCCAGTGGGCAGCGCGGGGCGAAGGCGCAGCCGGGGCCGAGGGCGTCCGGGGCGGGCGGGGTGCCGGGGAGGGCCGGGAGGCGGCGGCGCCGGGGGCCGTCCTGCGGGAGCGAGGCCAGCAGGCCCGCCGTGTACGGGGCACGCGGGCGGGACAGCACCCCTTCGGCCGGTCCGAGTTCGACCGCCCGCCCGGCGTACATCACCAGCACGCGGTCCGCGTGGCCGCGTACGACGTCCAGGTCGTGGGTGACCAGGACCAGTGCGGCGCCCACCGCCTCCCGCTGCTCGGCGAGCACGCGCAGCACCTGCTCGCGGCGCTCCTCGTCCAGCGCGGTGGTCGGTTCGTCGGCGACGACCACGTCCGGCTCGTTGACCGTCGCCATGGCGATCACCGCGCGCTGGCGCATGCCGCCCGAGTACTCGTGCGGGTAGGCGCGCGCCAGGCGGGAGGCGTCGGGGATGCCGACCCGGTCGAGGGCCGCCACCGCCCGCGCCCGGGCCTCCTTGTGGGAGACGCGGCGCACCGACCGTACGGCGGCCGCGAGTTGGTCGCCCACCGGGTGGACGGGGGAGAGGGCGGACAGGGCGTCCTGGGGCACGAGGGCGATCCGGCGCCCGCGCTCGGCGGCGAGGTCGGCCGCTCCCCGCAACCGGACGCTGCCGCCGGTGGCCGCGCTCCGCGGCACCATGCCCAGCAGCGCGCGGGCGGCGAGGGACTTGCCCGCCCCCGACTCCCCGACGACGCCCAGGACCTCACCCGGGTGCACGTCGAAGGACAGACCGCGCACGGCCTCCGCGGGGCCGAAGGAGATACGCAGGTCACGCACGGACAGCAGGGGCTCGGGTGGCATCGGTGGCCTCCTTCCGGGGGGCGGGTGTGGCGTGGGGGGCGTGTCGGTCACCGTGCGCCGCGCCTGATGCCGACGGCTCCGCGTGCGGGGCCGCCGGCAGGCCGGAGGGGGTGCCGCGCACGGACGGCGGCGGCTCGGGTGGCCTCGGTGCCGCTGCTGATGCCGGCGGCTTCGCGCGGGGGGCCGCCGTGGGGCCGGAGGCGGTGCGCGGGTCACGCACCGACGGCAGTGCCTCGGACCGCATCGTTGGTCTCCTTCCGGGACGCGGGGCCGGCAGTGGGCCTGGCGTGCGGGCCGCGGCGGGTGCCGCGACCGCGGGCGAGCGCCGCGCCCGACACCGCCAGCCCCGCCAGCAGGGCGAGGGCGACGGCAGGGGCCAGGGCCGCCCAGGGGGCGCGTTCGATGTAGGCGCGGGACTCGTCCAGGAGCAGGCCCCACTCGGGGGCCGGTGGCTGGGCGCCCAGGCCCAGGAAGCCCAGGGAGGCCAGGGCGAGCGCGATGCCGGGCAGCCGGAGGAGGGCGTGGCGGGCGACCGGGGCGGCGACGGACGGCAGGACGTGCCGGGTGAGGATCCACAACGGCGGTGCGCCGATGGCGCGTTGCGCGGCCAGGAACGCCGACGCCCGTACCTCCTGCACCAGCGCAGCCGCGTGCGCGGCCAGCGGCGGCCAGGAGATCAGCGCGACGGCGAGGGCCGCGCCGCCGGTGCCGGGACCGGCCGCAGCCGCGACCAGGATGCCGACGATGACGGGCGGCAGGGCGTTGGCGATGTCCGCCGCACCCGCCGCGACACCCGGCCAGAAGCCCAGCGCCAGCCCGGCCAGCAGGCTCAGCAGGCAGACGGCCGCCGCCGTGCCGACCGTCGAGGCGGCGCCGTGTCCGAGCCGGGCCAGCACGTCGCGGCCGAGCCCGTCGGTGCCGAGCGGGTACGCCCAGGAGGGTGGGGAGAGGCGGGCGGCCGTGTCCACCGCGTACGGGTCGCGCAGCAGGCCCCAGCCGATCGCCGCCAGCAGTACGGCGGCGAGGGCGGCCGGGATCGCCGGATGCGCCCGGACCGGGCGGGCCGGCGGCAGCGAGAGCCCGGCGTCGCGCAGGGCGGGGCCCAGCAGCCGGCGCCGTACGAGGGCGGATGCCGCGCCGGCCACCAGGCCGAGGGCGAGCAGGGCGAGGACCGCACCCTGGAGCAGCGGCAGGTCCTGCGACTTGGCCGCCCCCAGTGCCGTACGCCCGATGCCGGGGACCGCGAACACCGTCTCCACCGCGACCGCGCCGCCCGTCAGTCCGACGGCGACCATCCCGAACTGCGGGACCAGCGGCGGCAGTACGCGGCGCAGTGCGGCGGCCGAGACGCGGGCACGGCTCACTCCCGCGCCCCGCCACAGCTCCACCCACCGTTCGTCCAGTACGGCGGGCAGCGCGTCCGCGACCAGCCGCCCGAGCAGGCCGCCCGCGGGGACGCCGAGCGCGAGGGCGGGCAGGACCAGGTACTCGGGCCCCTGCCAGCCGGACGTCGGCAGCCATCCCAGCCACACCCCGCACACCAGCAGCCCGACCGTCGCCAGCAGGAACTCGGGGACGGCGGCGGCCATCGCGGCGAACGCCCCGGCCGACCCCCGCCCCCGCACCAGTACGGGTGCCACCAGCGCCACCGCCAGCAGCACGGCCACCGTCAGCGCGGCGGCCATCAGGCCCAGTGACACCTGGAGTCCGGAGACGACGGACGGCGCGACCTCGGTCCCCGACACCCACGAGGTGCCGAGGTCGCCGCGGAGCAGCCCGGACGCCCAGTCGCCCAGCAGGGAGAGCGGGCCGGCGTCCAGGCCGAGGTCCCGGCGGATCGCGGACAGCGCCTCCTCGGTCGGTTCCTGCTCGGCGGACCGGGCGCGCAGCACGGTCAGCGCCGGGTCCCGGCCGGACAGCCAGGGCAGCAGGCCGACGGCGGCCAGCACGGCGACGAGGGAGACGGCGCGCGTCACCCCCGCTGTGGTCGGCCTCACTTGACGTGCGTGTCGAGCGTGACCAGTTCCCGCTCGCGCGGGTCGTGGGCCGCGCCGACCACGTCGGCGGCGTCGCCCTGGATCACGCGCTCGTGCAGCATCGGCACGGCCGCGTCGGTGGCGAGCACGGCGGCCTCCGCGTCGACGACCGCCCGGCGCCGGGCGTCACCGGTCGGGGTGGTGCCCGCCTTGTTCAGGGCCTTGTCCACGGCCGGGTCGGCGAGCTGGGAGATGTTGAAGGAGCCGTCGGAGGCGAAGTCGCTGTAGAGGTAGGCGGCCGGGTCGCCGGAGTCGAGGACGGTGGCGCGGGAGAGGATGAACGCGTCGAACGCGCCCGCCAGGGCGTCGGACTCGATGTTGGCGTACTCGCGGACCTCCAGCTTCACCTCGAACCCCGCCTTCTTCAGCTGCTGTTGCAGCGCGGCGGCCACCTCGGGCAGCTCGGCCCGGTCGGTGAAGGTGCCGATGGTGATGCTCTTCCCGGACGGGTCGCCCGCCTTCGCCCGCCGCACCGGCTCGCGCAGCCCGGCCGCCCACGGCAGCGCGGGTCCGAGCAGCCCCTCGGCCACGTCGGCCCGCCCCTCGTAGACGCCCTTCACGATCGACTCGGCGTCGATCGCCTCCCGGGCCGCCGCCCGCAGCGCCGGGTCCTCGAAGGGGCCCTTCTCCGTGTTGAGGTACAGCGTGTTGGTGCGCGGCATCGGGACCTCGGTGATCAGGTCCTTCTCCAGCAGCGCGGCCTGCGAGACGGGCACCGCCTCGACGATGTCGGCCTCGCCGCTGCGCAGGGCGGCGGCGCGCGCGGTGCCGTCCGGTACGAACGTCACGTCGATGCCGGGTGCCTTGGCCTTGCCGCCCCAGTAGTCGTCGTAGCGGTCGAGGGCGGCGGAGGAGGTGCCGTTGACCTCGGTCAGCTCGAAGGGGCCGGTGCCGGCGCCGACCGGGTTCACCGTCTTCCCCCGGTACGCCTTCGCCGCGAGGACCGACAGCTGCGGGGAGCTGAGCCGCTGCGGGACCAGGGGGTCCACCTCGGCGGTGGTGACGACCACGGTGCCGGCGTCGCCTTCCTTCACGGTCAGCTCGACGCCGTCCAGGATGCGGGGCTTGGGGGAGGCGGTGGCGGCCTCGGTGAGGGAGCGGACGACGGCCTCGGCGGTCAGCTCCGTGCCGTCGTGGAAGGTGACGCCCTCGCGGAGGGTGAACGTCCAGCTCCGGCCGGACTGCTTCCACTCGGTGGCCAGCGAGGGCTGGGCGTCGCCGTCCGCGTTCAGTTTGACGAGCGTCTCCGCGGTGGACCAGCGGGACAGCTTGAACGCGTCGTCGGAGAGCGGGGACAGGCCCGAGCGCGGCGGCTGCATCATCGCGACGCGGATGCGCTCGCCCCCACCCGCGCCGGTGCCGGTGGCTTCCGTGGACGCGAAGCAGCCGGTGAGCAGGGCGGAGGCGGCGAGGGCCGCGGGGACGGGCAGGAGGCGGGCGGAGACGCGCACGGGGTCACTCCGAGTAAGGGGCCGGTCAAAGGTTGAGCGTTCGATGACCGTAACACGATGACAATCGTTTTCAGAAGTGGCCCCGGGGGTGGCCGTATGGCCGCGTGACCGTGCGTCAGAGGCGCGCGCTCTTCAGCGCCATGTGCAACAGCAGCCGGTCCTCGCCGTCGTCCAGGTCCAGGCCCGTGAGCTGTTCGACGCGGGAGAGGCGGTAGTACAGCGTCTGGCGGTGGATGCCCAGCTCGGCCGCCGTACGGCCGGCCTGGCCCGCGCAGTCGAGGTAGACCTCGGCCGTGCGGGCCAGTTCGCGGTGGGCGGGGGAGAAAAGCCCCCGTACGGCGGGATCGTGGACGACCCGCGCGGGCAGCGCGGTCAGCAGGCGGAACGCCCCGATGGACGTCCACTCGGCGACCGGCCCGAACCGGCTCTCGGCGCGCGCCGCCCGGGCCGCCGCCGACGCCTCCCACCAGGCGTCCCCCAGCTCCGCCAGCCCGGTGCGCGGTGCGGACACCCCCGCCGCCACCCCCGCCGTCGCCCCGGCCGCCCCCGCTGCCGCCCCGGCCGCGCCCCGCGCCCGCTCCAGCAGCCGCCCCGCCGCCGTCGTCGCCGGGGTCGGCACGTCCACCGAACGCAGCCGCACCAGCAGCGCCAGCGACTGTCCCGCGGCCCCCGCCGCCCAGAGGGCGTGAGCGGCGTCCCCGTCCCACGGCATCGTGCACAGCGCCGTCGCCCCCGGCACCGTACGGACCGAGGGCGCGTCGTCGGGGCCGGCCGAAGGCCAGGGGGCCACGCACACCACCGCGTGCGGGGTGTCCGCGCGGGCGCCGAGCGCGGTGCGCAGTTCCGCCACGGCCATGTCCCGCTGCCAGTCCCGGTCGGCGGTGAGGACCGCCCGCAGCTCCCGGCTCAGGTCCGCGCCGTGCTGCGCCTCGTCCGCGAGCAGCGCGCCGATCCGGGCGGTGACCTCCATGGCCGCCGTCAGCTGCCGCTCCGTCGGGCCGGGCTCGGTGTCCAGGAGCCACACGTAGCCGAGGACGACGCCCCGATGGCGTACCGGCAGGCAGGTGCGCCCCCGGTACACGCCCGCCTCCGGGGTCGGCGGGATACGGACCGGGCCGGTCGCGCGGGTGATGCCGAAGCCCTCGAACCAGGCCCGGACCGCCGTGGTGGAGCGCCGGGTGAGGATCGAGCGGGTGCGCACCGGGTCCAGCGCGGAGGGGTCGAGGTCGCCCTCGCTGTCGTACGCGCCGAAGGCGATCAGCTCGAAGTCGCGGTTCTCCAGGGTCGCGGGCGCGCCCAGCAGTTCGGAGATCTCGTCGACCAGCTCCTGGTAGTCACCCCTGGAATCCGTCGTCACCCGGGCATTCTGCCGCATTTGCGTGCCTGGTTCATACATCTGTCTGAGATCTGCGGCACGGATGCGTGACAGCTGTCGATGGCCCACGATCGGGGGGATCCTTAGATTTCACGGTGGTTCTCCGTGCCGTCCCCCGTTCGTCGGGCTACGGCCTCGTGTTGGTTGGTAAGTGGAGGTGCCCCGTGCTGGGTCCCGTGATTCTCGCCGCGTCGCGCAGCGACCGGATGCGTCGTCTGGTCTCGGCCGCGCCGGTGACCAAGCCGGTCGTCGACCGGTTCATCCCCGGCGAGACGGTCGACCAGATCGTGCCGATCATCAGGGACCTGACCGACCAGGGCCTGGAGCTGACGATGGACGTCGTCGGCGAGGACATCACCACCCCCGAGCAGGCCGAGGCCGCCCGCGACGCCTACCTGGAGCTGATCGACCGGCTCAAGCCGCTGGACCTCGGCACCCGCGCCGAGATGTCCGTCAAGCTCTCGATGTTCGGCCAGGCCCTCCCGTCGCCCACCACCGCCCTCAACGGAGGGTCCTCCGGACCCGCAGCCGCATTCCACGGCGGCCACGAGCTGGCCCTCGCCAACGTCCGCCCGGTCGTCGAGGCCGCCGCCGAGATCGGAACCACGGTCACCCTCGACGCCGAGGACCACACCACCCTCGACTCGATGTTCGCCATCCACGACGAGCTGCGGAAGGACTTCCCGCAGACTGGCTGCGTCATCCAGGCCTACCTCTTCCGCACCGAGGCCGACGCGCGCCGGCTCGCCGACAACGGCTCTCGCGTACGGTTGGTGAAGGGCGCCTACAAGGAGCCCGCCGAGGTCGCCTACCAGCAGCGCCACGAGATCGACAAGGCGTACGTGCGCATCCTGCGGACGCTGATGGAGGGCGAGGGTTACCCGATGATCGGGTCCCACGACCCGCGCCTGATCTCCATCGCGCAGGAACTGGCCCGCACCGCCGGGCGCAAGCTCGACGAGTACGAGTTCCAGATGCTGTACGGCATCCGCGGCGACGAGCACCTGCGGCTCGCCGCCGAGGGCCACCGCATGCGCGTGTACACCGCCTACGGCACCGACTGGTACGGCTACTTCATGCGCCGTCTCGCGGAGAAGCCGGCCAACCTCCGGTTCTTCGCCCGCTCGATGGTGAGCAAGGGCTGAGCCCGCACCCGCTCGCACAACCCGCTCAAGTCAAGGAGTAACGGAACCCATGGACGCTGTGACCCAGGTCCCCACCCCCGTCAACGAGCCGGTGCACGGCTACGCCCCCGGCTCGCCCGAGCGTGCCCGTCTGGAGGCCAAGCTCAAGGAGCTGGCCGACAACCCGGTCGACCTGCCCTGCACCATCGGCGGTGTGAAGCGGATGGGCGGCGGTGAGCGCTTCGACGTCGTGCAGCCGCACAACCACAAGGCGCGTCTGGGCACGTACGCGAACGCCACCCAGCAGGACGCCCAGGACGCGATCGACGCCGCCCTGGCCGCCGCACCCGCGTGGCGCGCGATGTCCTTCGACGACCGCGCGGCGATCATCCTGCGCGCCGCCGAGCTGCTGTCCGGCCCGTGGCGCGAGACCATCGCCGCCTCCACCATGCTCGGCCAGTCCAAGACGGCCCAGCAGGCCGAGATCGACAGCCCCTGCGAGCTGATCGACTTCTGGCGCTTCAACGTCCACTACGCCCGCCAGATCCTGGCCGAGCAGCCCCCGGCCAACTCCCCGGGCGTGTGGAACCGCATGGACCACCGCCCGCTGGAGGGCTTCGTCTACGCGATCACGCCGTTCAACTTCAGCGCGATCGCCGCCAACCTGCCCACCGCCCCCGCCCTCATGGGCAACGTGGTGGTCTGGAAGCCGTCCCCGACGCAGACCCACGCCGCCGTGCTGCTGATGCAGCTGCTGGAGGAGGCCGGGCTGCCCAAGGGCGTCATCAACCTGGTCACCGGCGACGGCATCGCGGTCTCCGAGGTCGCCCTGGAGCACCGCGACCTCGCGGGCATCCACTTCACCGGCTCGACCAAGACCTTCCAGCACCTGTGGAAGACGGTCGGCAACAACATCGAGAAGTACCGCACCTACCCGCGCCTGGTCGGCGAGACCGGCGGCAAGGACTTCCTGGTCGCCCACCCGAGCGCCGACCGCGCCGTGCTGAAGACCGCCCTGACCCGCGGTGCCTTCGAGTACCAGGGCCAGAAGTGCAGCGCCACCTCCCGCGCGTACATCCCGGCGTCCATCTGGAACGACGGCTTCAAGGAGGAGTTCGCCGCCGAGGTCGACTACCTCACCATGGGTGACGTCACCGACCTGTCGAACTTCATCGGCGCCGTCATCGACGAGCGGTCCTTCGCCAAGAACAAGGCCGCCATCGACCGCGCCAAGGCCGACGAGACCTGCACGATCGTCGCGGGCGGCTCCTACGACGACTCGGTCGGCTACTTCGTCCGCCCGACGGTCGTCGAGTGCACCGACCCGGAGAACGAGGTGTTCCGCACCGAGTACTTCGGCCCGTTCCTCGCGGTGTACGTGTACGACGACAGCAAGGCCGACGCGTACGACGAGATGCTGACCCAGATGGAGTCGGTCTCCGACTACGCGCTCACCGGCTCGGTCATCTCGAACGACCGCGCGGCGGCGGCGTACACGATGGAGAAGCTGCGCTACGCGGCCGGCAACTTCTACATCAACGACAAGTCGACCGGCGCCGTCGTCGGCCAGCAGCCCTTCGGCGGCGGCCGTGCCTCCGGCACCAACGACAAGGCCGGCGCCCCGCAGAACCTGATGCGCTGGACCCTGACCCGCGCCATCAAGGAGACGCTGGTCGCGCCGACCGACTACACGTACCCGCACATGGGCTGACGCCCACCCGATCCCGGACGGGCCAGGTCTCCCCCCGACCTGGCCCGTCCGACGTTTTCGCAGGTCACGGCGGAGTGACCGACGGCACTGTCTCAGATAGTAGGAAGTCCGAGTAATTGTGGAGACAGACGCACCGCGTTCCCTTAGTTTTGTAGGAGCCGAACGTCCCGCTCGATCGAGCGAAAGGCGGTCGTGAGCCGGGCCCCGCGCAGGCAACCCCTGCGGCACCGCGCTCCCCGCCCTTCCGGCGTCTCCCCGTACCACTCGCTTTCCGCGCTCCCGCGCGCCGAAGGAGACGATTCCCATGGCCGAGACGACCGTCCGCCGCCGAGTCCGCCACCTCTCCCGCACCAGCGACTCCGACCGCAAGAACGCGGCCGCCGCCCTCCAGCGCTCCCTCGACCGCCGCGACAACGGCGGCGCCACCGGCCACTGAGCCGGGCGTGACGGGCGCGTCCGCATGCCGGACGTCGCATGTCATCCCGTGGGACGAGGGGTAGGGTGCCGTCATGTCTCGCAGCCTCAATCTCGCAGTGATTCCCGGTGACGGCATCGGCCAGGAGGTCGTGGCCGAAGGCCTGAAGGTCCTCTCCGCCGTCCTTCCGCAGGATGTGAAGCTGGAGACCAAGGAGTTCGACTTCGGCGCCCGGCGCTACCACGCCACCGGTGAGACCCTCACTGACGCCGACCTCGACGCCCTCAAGGCGCACGACGCCATCCTGCTCGGCGCGATCGGCGACCCGTCGGTGCCGTCCGGCGTGCTGGAGCGCGGCTTCCTGCTGAAGCTCCGCTTCGCCTTCGACCACCACGTCAACCTGCGGCCGTCCAAGCTGCTGCCGGGTGTGGCCACCCCGCTCGCCGGCCAGCCGGAGATCGACTTCGTCGTCGTCCGCGAGGGCACCGAGGGCCCGTACACCGGCAACGGCGGCACCATCCGCAAGGGCACCGAGCACGAGGTCGCCACCGAGGTCTCCGTCAACACGGCCTACGGTGTCGAGCGCGTCGTCCGCGACGCCTTCGCCCGCGCACAGGCCCGCCCGCGCAAGAAGCTGGCGCTCATCCACAAGAACAACGTGCTGACCTTCGCCGGTCACCTGTGGACGAACGTCTTCAACAAGGTGGCCGCCGAGTACCCCGACGTCACCACCGAGTACATGCACGTCGACGCGGCCACGATCTACCTCGTCACCCAGCCCGAGCGCTTCGACGTGATCGTCACCGACAACCTCTTCGGCGACATCATCACCGACCTCGCCGCGGCCGTCTCGGGTGGCATCGGCGTCGCCGCGAGCGGGAACATCAACCCCTCCGGCGACTTCCCCTCGATGTTCGAGCCGGTCCACGGCTCCGCGCCCGACATCGCCGGCCAGGGCAAGGCCGACCCCACCGCCACCGTCCTGTCCGTCGCCCTGCTGCTGCGCCACCTCGGCCACGAGGCCGAGGCGGCCCGCATCGAGGACGCCGTCTCCGCCGACCTCGGTGAGCGCGGTGACCTGCCCGCCCGGAGCACCTCCGAGATCGGCGACGCGCTCGCCGTACGCGTAGCCGGCTGACCCGGCACACTCGAAATCCAACCTTTCGAAGCCGCCGGGTCCGAGAAACAAGGCACCCGGCGGCTTTCTCCTGCGTCCGCAAGGTGCGACCATCGAGACCTGGGCCGCATTCACCCCGCTTCATCCGTCACGGACCGCGCGCGATAATCGAACGCGAAGCCGTGACATGAGGGAATGCTCGGACGTCCTAGCACCGGCCACCGGCCGTACGGGCGTGACCGCGGCCCGTCACAACCAAACCGGTGAAGGACATCAACCCATGACGACGCCCACGATCGAGCTCAAGCCCTCCGCCAACCCGCTCTCCGACACGGAGCGGCAGGCGATCCTGGCCAACCCCGGGTTCGGCCGCCACTTCACCGACCACATGGTGACGGTCAAGTGGACCGAGGGCCGCGGCTGGCACGACGGCCGGCTCGTTCCGTACGCCCCGCTCTCCCTCGACCCGGCCACCATGGTCCTGCACTACGCGCAGGAGATCTTCGAGGGGCTGAAGGCCTACCGGCGCCCCGACGGGTCCGTCGCCACCTTCCGCCCGGAGAAGAACGCGCAGCGCTTCCAGGCGTCCTCGCGCCGGCTCGGCATGCCGGAGCTGCCGGTGGAGACCTTCATCGAGGCGTGCGACGCGCTGGTGCGGCAGGACCAGGGCTGGGTCCCGGCGCACGGCGGTGAGGAATCCCTCTACCTGCGCCCCTTCATGATCGCGACCGAGGTCGGCCTGGGCGTGAAGCCGGCCAACGAGTACCTCTTCATCGTCATCGCCTCCCCGGCCGGCGCCTACTTCCCGGGCGGCGTCAAGCCGGTCTCCATCTGGGTCTCCGAGGACCGCGTCCGCGCCGTGCCCGGCGGCATGGGCGACGCCAAGACCGGCGGCAACTACGCCGCGTCCCTCCTCGCCCAGGCCGAGGCGGCTGCCAAGGGCTGCGACCAGGTCTGCTACCTCGACGCGGTCGAGCACCAGTGGGTAGAGGAGCTCGGCGGCATGAACCTGTACTTCGTGTACGGCGACAGGATCGTCACCCCGACCCTGACCGGTTCCATCCTGGAGGGCGTCACCCGCGACTCCCTCCTCACCGTCGCCCGCGACCTCGGTTACGAGGCCGAGGAGGGCCGCGTCTCCGTCGAGCAGTGGCAGCGCGACTCGGAGAACGGCACCCTCACGGAGGTCTTCGCCTGCGGTACGGCGGCCGTGATCACGCCGGTCGGCACGGTGAAGCGGGCCGGGGCGCAGTGGCAGCAGAGCGGGGGCGAGCCCGGCGAGGTGACGCAGCGCCTGCGCGGGGCCCTGCTGGACATCCAGCGCGGCACCGCGGAGGACAAGCACGGGTGGATGCACCGCCTGGTCTGAACCGCCCCCGCTGAACGGCCCCCTTCCCGGACACCGGACACCGGACGGGCTGAGTCCGCGCCGCCCCCGGGCCCTGCCGAGGCAGAGCCCGGGGGCGGCGGCACGTCCACCGCCTTGCCCAGCATTTAGAGCGACGTTCAATGCGATGTCTACAGGCGAGCTCATCAGCGCTTTTCTTCCAAGGAATCCGCGTTTAGAGTGATGCTCTAACTTATGGATGGCAAGGAGGTGTCGCGTCGTGAGACTGACTCCCACGGAGCGCGACCGGCTGCTGCTCTTCGGGGCGGCCGAGCTGGCCCGCTCCCGGCGCGCCCGCGGGCTGCGGCTGAACGTGCCGGAGGCGACCGCGCTGATCGCGGACACCGTGTGCGAGGCCGCCCGCGACGGCGCCCGCCTCGCGGAGGCGGTCGAGCGCGCCCGGTCCGTGCTCGGCCCGGACGACGTGCTGCCCGGCGTCGCGGACGTCGTCACCGAGGTGCACGTGGAGGCGGTCTTCGACGACGGCTCCCGGCTAGCGGTCGTCTCCGACCCGATCGGGGGCGGACTGGGGGAGCGGGCGCCGGGCGCCCTGCTGCCGGGTCCCGCCCTCGCCGAACCGGAGGCGGCGGTACGCGTCCCGGTCACCAACACCGCGACCGTGCCCGTCTCCGTCACCTCCCACTTCCACTTCTTCGAGGCCAACCCGCGCCTGGACTTCGACCGCGCGCGGGCCTACGGCATGCGCCTCGCCGTCCCCGCCGGGTCCTCGGTCCGCTTCGGGCCCGGGGAGAGCGCCGAGGTCGGCCTGGTGCCCATCGGCGGGCGGCGGGTCGCGATCGGGTTCGCCGGTCTGGTCGACGGACCGCTGGACGCACCGGGAGCGAAGGAAGAGGCCCTGCGGCGGGCGGCGGCCTGCGGGTATCTCGGCGTCGCACGACAGGCACCGGAAGGAGACGGGTGATGAGCCGCTCGAAGGGACGCGAGGTCAGCGAGGCGGTCCGCGTCGACGCCCACGCCTACGCCGCCACCCACGGCCCCCGCGCCGGCGACCGCCTCCGCCTCGGCGACTCGGGGCTGGTGGTCCGCGTCGAGTCCGATGCCCAGCGCCACGGTGACGAGTTCCTCGCCGGCTTCGGCAAGACCGCCCGCGACGGACTCCACCTCAAGGCCGCCGCCGTGCGCGAGACCTGCGACGTCGTCATCAGCAACGTCGTGGTGATCGACGCGGCGCAGGGCATCCGCAAGGTGTCGATCGGCATCCGCGAGGGACGGATCCACGCGATCGGCCGGGCCGGGAACCCCGACACCCTCGACGGCGTCGACGTCGTCGTCGGCACGGGCACCTCCATCGTCTCCGGCGAGGGCCTCATCGCCACCGCCGGAGCCGTCGACACCCACGTCCACCTGCTCTCCCCGCGCATCATGGAGGCGTCGCTCGCGTCCGGCGTGACGACGGTCATCGGGCAGGAGTTCGGCCCCGTCTGGGGCGTCGGCGTCAACTCGCCCTGGGCGCTCAAGCACGCGTTCGGCGCCTTCGACGCCTGGCCGGTCAACATCGGGTTCCTGGGCCGGGGATCGTCGTCCGACCGGGCGCCCCTGATCGAGGCGCTGGCCGAGGGCGGCGCGTCCGGCTTCAAGGTGCACGAGGACATGGGAGCCCACACCCGCGCCCTCGACACCGCCCTGCGCGTCGCCGAGGAGCACGACGTCCAGGTCGCCCTGCACAGCGACGGCCTGAACGAGTGCCTCTCCGTGGAGGACACCCTCCGCGTCCTGGAGGGCCGCACCATCCACGCCTTCCACATCGAGGGCTGCGGCGGCGGACACGTGCCCAACGTGCTGAAGATGGCCGGCGTCCCCAACGTCATCGGCTCCTCCACCAACCCCACCCTGCCCTTCGGCCGGGACGCGGTCGCCGAGCACTACGGCATGATCGTCTCCGTCCACGACCTCAAGACCGACCTGCCGGGCGACGCCGCCATGGCCCGCGACCGCATCCGCGCCGGGACCATGGGCGCCGAGGACGTGCTGCACGACCTGGGCGCCATCGGCATCACCTCCTCCGACGCACAGGGCATGGGCCGGGCCGGCGAGACCGTCCGCCGCACCTTCGCCATGGCCGGGAAGATGAAGGCCCAGTTCGGCGCCGACGGGGACGACGACAACGAACGCGTCCTGCGCTACATCGCCAAGCTGACCATCAACCCCGCCATCGCCCACGGCCTGGCCCACGAGGTCGGCTCCATCGAGGCCGGCAAGCTCGCCGACATCGTGCTGTGGCGGCCGGACCACTTCGGTGCCAAGCCGCAGCTCGTCCTCAAGTCCGGCTTCCCGGCGTACGGCGTGGTCGGCGACCCGAACGCGGCCACCGACACCTGCGAACCCCTCGTCCTCGGACCGCAGTTCGGCGCGCACGGCGCCACGCCCGCCGAGATATCGGTGGCCTTCGTCGCGCAGGCCGCCCTCGACCAGGGCGGCGACACCATGCCGACCCGCCGCCGCCGGGTCGCCGTGCGCGGCACCCGTGGCATCGGCCCGGCCGACCTGCGCCTGAACTCCCGCACCGGACAGGTCGACGTCGACCGGCGCACCGGCCTGGTCACCCTGGACGGCGACCCGCTGCGCTCGGAACCGGCCGACTCCGTCTCCCTCAACCGCCTCTACTTCCTCTGACCTCCTGGGACATCTCCATGACCTTCCGCATGCCCCCCGAGTGGGCCCCGCACGAACGCACCTGGATGGCCTGGCCCGGCCCCAACCCGACGTTCGCCGACGCCGGGCAGCTGGCCGAGGCCCGCGCCGCCTGGGCGTCCGTCGCCCGCGCGGTGCGCCGCTTCGAACCGGTGACGATGGTGCACGGACCCGGCCAGGGCGACTCTGCGCGTGAGCTGCTCGGCCCGGACGTCGACCTGGTCGAGCGCGAGCTGGACGACGCCTGGATGCGGGACATCGGCCCGACCTTCGTGACGGACGGGCAGGGCGTCCTGGCCGCCGTGGACTGGGTGTTCAACGGCTGGGGCGCCCAGGACTGGGCCCGCTGGGAGCACGACTCCGAGATCGCCCGCCATGTCGCGCAGCTCGCCGGTGTCCCCGTGCTGGGCAGCGCGCTCGTCAACGAGGGCGGCGCCATCCACGTCGACGGCGAGGGCACGGTCCTGCTGACCGACACCGTCCAGCTCGGCCCCGGCCGCAACCCCGGCTGGACCCGCGAGCAGGTCGAGGCGGAGATCCACGCCAAGCTCGGCACCACCAAGGCCATCTGGCTCCCGCACGGCCTGACCGGCGACTACGGCACGTACGGCACCCAGGGCCACGTCGACATCGTCGCGGCCTTCGCCCGGCCTGGCACCGTCGTAGTGCACAGCCAGCGCGACCCCGCCCACCCCGACCACGCCCGCTCGCAGACCTACCTGGAGATCCTGCGCGGCCAGACCGACGCCAAGGGCCGGCGCCTGGAGGTCGTCGAGGTTCCCGCCCCGACGGTCCTGAAGGACGACGAGGGCGACTGGGTCGACTACTCGTACATCAACCACTACCTGTGCAACGACGGCGTCGTCCTGTGCGCCTTCGACGACCCGAACGACGAACTCGCGGCGGGCATCTTCCGGCGCCTGTTCCCCGAGCGCACGGTGACACTGGTGGACGCCCGTACGATCTTCGCGGGCGGTGGGGGCATCCACTGCGTCACGCAACAGCAGCCGAGGATCTAGAGGAGTCAGCCATGGCCGGTGCGGCGCGAGCGCGGAAGAACGCACCGCCCCGCGAGGACGTCCTCGCCGCCGCCATGGAGATGATCGCCGAGCGCGGCCTGGAGAAGCTCACCATGGCGGCGCTCGGCCGCGAGGTCGGCATGAGCAGCGGCCACCTCCTCTACTACTTCCGCTCCAAGGACGAACTGCTGCTGCGCACCCTGGAGTGGAGCGAGGGCCGCCTCGGCGTCGAACGCGGCCGGCTCCTCGCCCGGCCCGGCACCGCCCGCGAACGCCTCCACGCCTACGTCGACCTGTACGTCCCCGACGGGCACCGCGACCCGCACTGGACGCTGTGGCTGGAGGTCTGGAACCGCTCGCAGAACGCCGGCGACGAGGCCCGCGACCGGCAGGCCGCCATCGAGGGCGCCTGGCACCGCGACCTGGTCGCACTGCTCGCCGAGGGCGTCTCGCGCGGCGAGTTCCGCCCCGTCGACCCGGACCGCTTCGCGTCCCGGCTGCGCGCCCTCCTCGACGGCTTCGCCATCCACGTGGCGATCGGGCTGCGGGGCACGGACCGGGCGCAGGTGCTCGACCACGTACGGGAGTTCCTGACGGACGGCCTCTTCGCGGACGCCTGAACCCGTGCCCGGGTTGTACGTAATACGGGTGATTGACCCTGTGCGTGCGATGCGCTTGGCTCGGGGAAGCCCCTCGGCGCGGGGCCGGGGGAAGGCGTCAACGGGGAAACAGGGGGAATCGTGCTCAGGTCGGGAATCATGCGCAGATCCATGCGGGGAGCGTCCGTCGCGGTGCTCGCGGGGGCGATGGTCGCACTGTCGGCGACCTCGGCGGCACCGGCACCGAAGCCGGGGACCGAGCGGGTCACCCTGGCGGGGACGGGGGAGCAGGGCGACGGCGACTCGTACGGCCCGCGGCTCAGCGCCGACGGCCGGTTCGCGGTCTTCTCGGGATACGCGTCCAACCTGGTACCCGGCGACACCAACGCGCTCGCGGACGTCTTCGTGCGCGACCTGCGCGAGGGAACCGTCGAGCGGGTCAACGTCGGCCCGGACGGCGCGCAGGCCGACGGCGACTCCTCGGCGCTCGCCGTAAGCTCCGACGGGCGTCACGTCCTGTTCCGTTCCCAGGCCCGGAACCTGGTCGACCGGGAGGCCCCGCCCGCGGACGCGGGGGCGTACGACATCTACCTGCACGACCGGCGCACCGGCCGCACCGAGCGGATCAGCGTCGGCCTCGACGGAGGTTCCGCCCACGCGGGCGGCGCCGTCATGTCGGCGGACGCCCGCCACATCGCCTTCAACGCCAAGGCCGACCGGATGGAGCACGAACCCGGCGACCTCTTCGGAGCCGTGTACGTCCTCGACCGGCGCACCGGCGCCGTGGAGCGGATCAGCAACCGCGACCGCCCCGACAACCCCGCCCTGCTCCAGGCCATCAGCGCCGACGGCCGCCACGTGGCGTACACGCAGATGGTGCCACGCAGCTCCAACGGCGCCACCTGGGTCCACGACCGCCGCACCGGCACCGAGGAGCGGGTCAACGTCCGGGCGGACGGCACCCCGGCCGAGCGGTACGCGCTGCCCGCCTCGCTCTCCGCGGACGGCCGGACCATCGCCTTCCAGTACTGGGGCGACGACCTGGTGCCGGGCGAGACCCCCGGGGACGACACCCACCTCTACGTCCGCGACCTGCGCACGGACGTCACCCGCCGCGTCGATCCCGGAACGGCCGGCGAGGAGCGGCCGCGCCAGCCGGTGCTCAGCCCGGACGGCCGGTACCTGGCCTACCAGGCGGATCCCCGGTCGGCGGACGGGCGGCTCGGACCGGCCAACGTCTACCTGCGTGACCTGCGCGACGGCACCACCCGCACGGTCAGCGAGTCCGTCACCGGGGGCCCGGTGACCGACGCCTCCGTGGCGGTGTCCTGGGTGAGCGCGGACGCCCGGAGCGTCGGCCTCGGCAGCGACTCCGCGCAACTGGTCCCGGGCGACACCAACGGCCACTACGACGGCTTCGTGCGACGCCTGCGCTGAACGCCCACTGTTCGCATCCTGAGACGGACGGTGAGCACGGGGACAGACTGTGCCAGAATGCCCGCGTGCTCTCGTTCGCCATGATTATTGGCAGCAGGCGCGCCGGTCCGCAGTGACCACCACGTACGACCAGGTACGGGTGGACACCGTCGTCCTCGACCCGCGCGCAGACCTCTCGCACCCGCGAGAGGTTTTTCGTTTTCCTGGCCCCACCCCCAGCCGGGAAGAGAGCGCGAGGGATCATAGACGGACGGTGGAACCGGTCATTCCGGTAGACCGAGATCCCCTACAGGAGCCTTCAGATCATGACCGCAACCAGCGAACTCGACGATTCGTTCCACGTCTTCGACACCACCCTGCGCGACGGCGCGCAGCGCGAGGGCATCAACCTCACGGTCGCGGACAAGCTGGCCATCGCACGGCACCTGGACGACTTCGGGGTGGGCTTCATCGAGGGCGGCTGGCCCGGCGCCAACCCGCGGGACACCGAGTTCTTCGCCCGTGCCCGCGAGGAGATCGACTTCCAGCACGCCCAGCTGGTCGCCTTCGGCTCCACGCGCCGCGCGGGCGCCACCGCCGCCGAGGACCACCAGGTCAGGGCACTGCTGGAGTCCGGCGCCGAGGTGATCACCCTGGTCGCCAAGTCCCACGACCGGCACGTCGAGCTCGCCCTGCGCACCACGCTCGACGAGAACCTGGCGATGGTGCGGGACACCGTCTCCCACCTCGTCGCACAGGGCCGCCGGGTCTTCGTCGACTGCGAGCACTTCTTCGACGGCTACCGCGCCAACCCCGAGTACGCCAAGGCCGTCGTCCGCGCCGCCTCGGAAGCGGGCGCCGACGTCGTCATCCTCTGCGACACCAACGGCGGCATGCTCCCGGCGCAGATCCAGGCCGTGGTCGCCACCGTGCTGGCCGACACCGGCGCCCGGCTCGGCATCCACGCCCAGGACGACACCGGCTGCGCCGTCGCCAACACCCTCGCCGCGGTCGACGCGGGCGCGACCCACGTCCAGTGCACGGCGAACGGCTACGGCGAGCGCGTCGGCAACGCCAACCTGTTCCCGGTCGTGGCCGCCCTGGAGCTGAAGTACGGCAAGCAGGTCCTGCCCGAGGGCCGGCTCCGCGAGATGACCCGCATCTCCCACGCCATCGCCGAGGTCGTCAACCTCACCCCCTCCACCCACCAGCCCTACGTCGGCGTCTCCGCCTTCGCCCACAAGGCCGGCCTGCACGCCTCCGCCATCAAGGTCGACCCGGACCTGTACCAGCACATCGACCCCGAGCTGGTCGGCAACACCATGCGGATGCTGGTCTCCGACATGGCCGGCCGCGCCTCCATCGAGCTCAAGGGCAAGGAACTCGGCATCGACCTGGGCGGCGACCGCGAACTGGTCGGCCGGGTCGTCGAGCGCGTGAAGGAACGCGAGCTGGCGGGCTACACGTACGAGGCCGCCGACGCGAGCTTCGAGCTCCTGCTGCGCGCGGAGGCCGAGGGCAGCCCCCTCAAGTACTTCGACGTCGAGTCCTGGCGCTCCATCGCCGAGGACCGGCCCGACGGCACCCACGCCAACGAGGCCACGGTCAAGCTGTGGGCCAAGGGGGAGCGCATCGTCGCCACGGCGGAGGGCAACGGCCCGGTCAACGCCCTGGACCGCGCCCTGCGCGTCGCCCTGGAGAAGATCTACCCGGAGCTGGCCAAGCTCGACCTCGTCGACTACAAGGTCCGCATCCTGGAGGGCGTGCACGGCACCCAGTCCACGACGAGGGTCCTCATCTCCACGAGCGACGGGACGGGGGAGTGGTCCACGGTGGGCGTCGCGGAGAACGTCATCGCCGCCTCCTGGCAGGCCCTGCAGGACGCGTACACGTACGGGCTGCTGCGGGCGGGGGTCACGCCCGCCGGGTGAGCCGGTTCTGCCGGTTTTCCCCGCCCGCACCGATGTCTTATTGAGGGTGATTCGGGTATTTTCGAACGTATGGCGGACATACGTGTTCGAGTCCTCATACGCCTCCTGGTCGCGCCGGTCGTCGCCGCGCTGGCGGTGCTGATGGCCGGTGCGCCCGGCGCGTCCGGGGCGCAGGCGGCCACCGACGTCTCCGAGATCGGCGCCGCCCTGCGCGAGAGTCCCGTGTACGTGGACCCGGCCGCCTCCGACCTGCTGTCGTCGGCGGACGCGGAGGCCCTCGCCGACAAGATCGAGGACTCGGACGAACCCGTCTTCGTGGCGGTCCTCCCGGCGGACTACCCGACCCAGAACCTGTTCCAGAACCTCCGCACCGAGACCGGAGTCACCGGCCTGTACGGCGTCCGCCTCGGCGACCGCTTCGACGCGCGCGCCGACAGCAGCGTGCTGAGCCGCCAGGGCGTGAACAACCTGGTCACGGCCGTGCAGGGCGCGGGCGACGCCAAGGCCCAGCTGAACGACTTCGTCGACGACGCGCTGCGCAGCGTGCGCGGCTCCGGACCCTCGTCCTGGGACGCGGGCGACGCCTCCGTGCCGACCGGTGCCCTGATCACCGCCGGTGCGGTCGTGGCCGCCGGCGGTGCGGGCGTCTACGCGCTCTCCCGGCGCAACCGGCGCCGCCGGGAGGAGGAGCAGCGGGAGGCACTGGAGAGGCTGCGGGTCGTGGTCGACGAGGACATCACGGCGTTCGGCGAGGAACTCGACCGCCTGGACTTCCACCCTGCGGAACCGCGCGCCGACGACGCGATGCGCACCGACTACGCACACGCCCTCGACGCCTACGAGCAGGCCAAGACGTTCATGGCGGACGCCCGTGGACCGGAGGACGTCCGCGCCGTGACCCAGGCCCTGGAGGACGGCCGTTTCTCGCTGGCGCAACTCTCGGCCCGCCGCGAGGGCAGGGCCCTGCCCGAACGCCGCCCGCCCTGCTTCTTCGACCCGCGCCACGGCCCGTCGGTCGCCGACGTCACCTGGACCCCGCCGGGCGGCGCCACCCGCCAGGTCCCGGTCTGCGCCGCCGACCGGACCCGCCTCTCCGACGGACGGGACCCGATGATCCGCGAGGTGGACACCGAGTACGGCCGCCGCCCCTACTGGGACGCGGGCCCGGCCTACGGCCCCTGGGCCGGCGGCTACTTCGGCGGCGGCATCCTGCCCGGCCTGCTGGTCGGCACCATGCTGGGCAGCATGATGGCGGGCCCCGCCTACGGAGCCGGTTACGGTGCCGGTTACGGCGACTTCGGCGGCCACGAGGGCGGCGACGTCTCCGGCGCCGACTTCGACCCCGGCGACTTCGGGGGCGGCTTCGGCGGCGGAGACTTCGGCGGTGGCGGCGGCTTCGGCGGCGGAGGGGACTTCGGCGGAGGCTTCTGACCGGGTGGCCGTGCGGCGCCTCCGCCGGCGCCCCGCCGACGGACGGCTCCGGGGATCAGACCGGCGTCGTCGTCCGGTACGCCGTCCGTCCGGAACGGGCAGCCGACGCCGTGAGGGCGAGAACGACGGCGGCGGACGCGACGAGCCCCGCGCTGACCCACACCGGGGACCGGTATCCGAACCCCGCGCCGATCGCCGCGCCCCCGGCCCACGGCCCCAACGCCGCCCCCACGTTGAACGCGGCCGTCGCGAAGCCCCCGGCCAGCGTGGGGGCGTCCGGTGCCGCGTACAGCACCTGGGAGATCAGCGTGGAACCGACCCCGAAGGCCAGGGCGCCCAGCAGGAACACGAGCCCGAGCAGCAGGACCGGGTCTCCGGCACCGAGCGCCAGCACGCACCACCCGGCGCCCAGCGCGGCCCCGCCCGCCGTCACCACCAGCACCGGGCGCCGGTCGGCGAACCGCCCGCCCGTACTCACCCCGACGAACGACCCCGCCCCGAACAACGCCAGCACCCCGGGCACCCACGCGTCGTCGAGCCCGCCGACCTCGGTGGCCAGCGGCGCGAGATAGGTGAACGTACAGAAGGTGGCTCCGTTGACCAGGGCACCCAGCAGCAGCGTGACCAGGAGGCGAGGGCCGCGCAGTGCCGCCAGCTCGCCCCGCAGCGGCGGACGCGTGGTGTCCGCGGCGCCGCCCGGAACGGACCGGGCCACCGCCACCACGGCCGGCACCGTCAGCAGGGCCACCGCCCAGAACGCCGAGCGCCAGCCCCACACCTGCCCGAGCAGCGCCCCGGCGGGCACCCCGATCACGCAGGCCAGCGTGACCCCGCCCAGCAGCGTGGACGTGGCCCGCCCCTTGGCCTCCGGCCCGACCATGCCCGTGGCGGTCACCAGGGCGACGGCCAGGAACCCGGCGTTGGCGAGGGCCCCGACCACCCGGGTGGCGAGCAGCACTCCGAAACTGTCGGTGACGGCACCGACGACATGGACGGCGAGAAAGACGCAGAGGAAGCCCAGCAGGGCACCCCGCCGCGACCACCGCCGTCCCAGCGCCGCCATCAGCGGCGCCCCGACGACCATCCCCACCGCGAAGGCGGAGGTCAGCGCCCCCGCCGCCGGGACGGTGACCTGCAGGTCCCTCGCGATGTCCGGCACCAGCCCGGACAGCATGAACTCGGACGTTCCCTGGGCGAACACGGCAAGGCCCAGCAGAAGGATTGCGAACGGCATGAAGAAACTCCGCACCCCGAAGTCGATGGCGAACATGACACGGCGGACGGCAGTCCGGCGGCGGTCACGACAACGACGACTCCGGGTACGCGCGGAGCGCGCCCCTCAGCCCGACATCACGAACAGCCACCGGAGAGCCGGTGGCCGGAGTCTGGAAGCTTCGGGACTGTTCACGGAGGGCAGGCTAACGCGATTCGGCGGGGAACACGACCGAGAAAACCGGCACCGCTCGATCGCCCGGTACGACGCGGTCCACCGGACGCTCGGCCGGCCCGGCCGGAGTATCCGGGTCCGGGCCGCCGTCGGCGTGGACTTCGCCGCTCCCGAGGGAGCGCGCGGCGTCATGCCTGCTTGATCGCGGAGATGTCGAAGTTCAGCTTGATCTTGTCGGAGACGAGCACGCCCCCGGTCTCCAGCGCCGCGTTCCAGGTGAGTCCCCACTCGGAGCGCTTGATCTCGGCCTTGCCCTCGAAGCCGACGCGCTCGTTGCCGAAGGGGTCCTTGGCGGCGCCGTTGAACTCGAGGTCGATGGTGAGCGGCCTGGTGGTGCCGAGGATCGTGAGGTCACCGGTGATGCGGTAGTCGTCGCCGCCGAGGGCCTCCGCCCCGGTGGACCGGAAGGTCATCCGCGGGAACTCGTCCGTCTTGAAGAAGTCCGCGCTCTTGAGGTGGCCGTCACGGTCGGCGGAGCCCGTGTCGATGCTGTCCATCGTGATGTCGAGGGACGCCGTGGAACGGGTCGGGTCGGTGCCGTCCAGGTGGAGTGTTCCGCTGAAGTCGAGGAACTTGCCCTTGACGTTGGTGACCATGGCGTGGCGCGCGGTGAAGCCGATCGTCGTGTGGGCGGGGTCGATCGTGTACTCGCCGGTCAGGGTGGCGAGGTCGGCGGTGGTGGTCATGGGGCCCTCCGGGAAAGGTCGAGTCGTGATGTTGAATGTTCAACCAGTCCAACGGTTACGACTGTAGACCTATTCCGTTCACCCTTCAACGGTTACGCACGGCGTGGCGGCGAAGCCTGCGGTGCCGGCCGCGTGTGGACGTACAACTGCCGCCGGTCACCGACGTCGACCGGCCGGGGCAGCGGAAGTTCGTACCGCACGGGCATGCTGTGGTCCGCGAACTGGCGGCGCGGGTTGTAGACCTGGTTGAACTTCCACAGCATGCGGGCGAAGTTCGTCTGCCCGCGCAGCAGGTTCCGGCCGAGGATCCGGGCCGCGCCGAACGCCGTCCGCAGACCCAGGTGCTTGCGGTTGATCACGGCCTGGGTGCGCACCAGCTCCTCGTAGAAGCGCTCCAGCGGCAGCGTGGTCGGCACCACGGCGTGCTGGATGTCGAAGAGGCGGTAGTCGCGGGTGGTGAGGCGGCGCGACTCGGTGTGCCAGATCTCCGTCCCCGGATACGGCGTCATCACCGTGAAGTGGACGATCTCCGGCACCGACAGCGCGAACTCCCGGACGACCCGGAAGCGCTCCTCGTCCCAGGACGGGTCCACGATAAGGTTGATCGCGACCTGGATGCCCATGCGCCGGGCCGCCTCCAGGGCCCGGAAGTTCTCGTCCGGGCTGATCCGCTTGCGGAACAGGTCCAGGCCCTCGGCATCGATGGCCTCCATGCCCAGGAACATGTAGCGCAGGCCGAGCCGCGCCCACCGCTCGAAGACCTCGGGGTGGCGCAGCAGCACGTCGCTGCGGGTCTCCAGGTAGTACTGCTTGCGGATGCCGCGCCGCTCCACCTCGGCGGCGATGGCGTTGCCGTGCTCGGGCCGGATGAAGGCCACGTCGTCCACGATGAACACGTTGGGCTCGCGGATCCTCGCCAGGTCCTCGGCCGCCGCCTCGGGGGAGGCCTTGCGGTAGCTGCGGCCGTAGAACGTCCACGCGGAACAGAACGAGCAGTCCCAGGGGCAGCCGCGGGTGAACTCGATGGAGGCGCACGGGTCCAGCTCGCCGATGAAGTAGCGGCGCCGGTTGCGCATCAGGTCGCGGGCCGGGAGCGGGGAGTCGATGCCGTGCATCATCAGGGGCGCGGGCCCCCGCCCGGCGGCGGTGACGACCCCGGGGACGCCGTCCACCCCGCCGTCGCGCACCGCCTCCAGCAGCGGCGCCATCACCGGTTCACCCTCGCCCCGGACCACCGCGTCCACCGCGCCGGCCGCCTGCTCCAGCACGTCCTCGGCGACGAAGGAGACGCTGTGCCCGCCGAAGAAGACGAAGCAGCCCGGCACCTCGCGCTTCACCTTCGCCGCCAGGTCGATCGCCTCCGGGATGTTCGCCAGGTAGTTCAGCGAGACGCCGAGGGCCTGTGGCCGGAACGACCGCACCTCGTCCCGCAGGGTCGCCCGGTCCAGCACCTGGAGGTCCACGACCCGGACCTCGTGCCCCGCCTCGCGGGCCGCGCCCGCCACCCGTTCGAGGCCGAGGGGTTCCAGGCGCAGGAAGATCTCGGAGTACAGCAGGGCGCTGGGATGGACGAGCAGCAGGCGCATGGTCACCTCGTCGCGGATCGGGACGCACCGGAACGGAGGTGTACCGGAACGGCGGTCGGGCCTCCCCTTCGTAACCCGGCGGACCGTCACCCGCAGCGGCCGTACCGCCGCCTGGCGGACCCCGCGTCGGGGAAGCGCCGCGGGCGGGACCTCCTGACAGACCCTCTGCCCGGACCACGGCACGGACCCGGCCGGCGCCGTCTGCGTCCACGCCCACGCCCTCATGCCGGCCCCCGCGGGTTCACGGTCCTCGCCGACGACGACCGGTGCCGGGCGGCAGAGGTTCCCCCACTCGGCCGCACCGCCGCGAACTTCTGGCAGGCGGGCACGGCGGGCCCGCTCACCACGACGGCGGGGGCCGGTGTGCTGATCCACCGAAGGGGCCGTACCGCTACCCTCTGCGTGAGCGGACCACCGCGCACCCGCGAGCCCGTAGAGGTCCTCCGGGACCGACCGGTGCGAACCGCGGCACGGGCCGGCGGGACGGTCGAGATCCGCGCGACGGGCCGCCGACCGCACCTCCGCGTCACTCCAGGGGTGGTATGTACCACCCACGAATGTGAGGTGACTCTCAGCTGAAGACTTTGTGCGACCCCTACAAGCATGAGGCCCCCTGAGCAGTCGAAATGCCTGCATGGCATAGGGGTTCTGTTCAGTGCTACCAGGAAAACACGTCGGAGACTGTACGGAGTCGACGGCTGGCAATCCTTGGTCGGCTTCGTACAGTCGCTACATGACCGTTTTGGATGAGGCGCCGGGTGAGCCGACGGACGCGCGCGGGCGAGTGGCCGAACTGCACGAGATCCGTGCCCAGGCACTGGCCGGACCGAGCGAGAAGGCGACGGCGGCGCAGCACGCCAAGGGCAAGCTGACGGCGCGGGAGCGGATCGAACTCCTCCTGGACCCGGGCTCCTTCCGCGAGGTCGAGCAACTGCGCCGGCACCGGGCGACCGGATTCGGCCTGGAGACCAAGAAGCCGTACACCGACGGCGTCATCACCGGCTGGGGCACGGTCGAGGGCCGCACGGTCTTCGTCTACGCGCACGACTTCCGGATCTTCGGCGGCGCACTGGGCGAGGCCCACGCCACGAAGATCCACAAGATCATGGACATGGCCATCGCGGCCGGTGCCCCGCTGGTCTCCCTCAACGACGGCGCCGGCGCCCGCATCCAGGAGGGCGTCAGCGCCCTCGCCGGCTACGGCGGCATCTTCCAGCGCAACACCAAGGCGTCCGGGGTCATCCCGCAGATCAGCGTGATGCTCGGCCCGTGCGCGGGCGGCGCGGCCTACAGCCCCGCCCTCACCGACTTCGTGTTCATGGTCCGCGACACCTCGCAGATGTTCATCACCGGTCCGGACGTGGTCAAGGCGGTCACCGGCGAGGAGATCACGCAGAACGGCCTGGGCGGCGCCGACGTCCACGCCGAGACCAGCGGCGTCTGCCACTTCGCGTACGACGACGAGGAGACGTGCCTCGCCGAGGTGCGCTACCTCCTCTCCCTCCTCCCGCAGAACAACCGGGAGAACCCGCCCCGCACCGAGTGCGCCGACCCCGCCGACCGACGCGGCGACACCCTCCTCGACCTGGTCCCGGCGGACGGCAACCGCCCGTACGACATGACCAAGGTCATCGAGGAGCTCGTCGACGACGGCGAGTACCTGGAGGTCCACGAGCGCTGGGCCCGCAACATCATCTGCGCCCTGGCCCGCCTCGACGGACAGGTCGTCGGCATCGTCGCCAACCAGCCGCAGTCCCTGGCCGGCGTCCTGGACATCGAGGCCAGCGAGAAGGCCGCGCGGTTCGTGCAGATGTGCGACGCCTTCAACATCCCGATCATCACCCTCCTGGACGTACCCGGCTTCCTGCCGGGCGTCGACCAGGAGCACGGCGGAATCATCCGCCACGGCGCCAAGTTGCTCTACGCCTACTGCAACGCGACCGTGCCGCGCATCTCGCTCATCCTGCGCAAGGCGTACGGAGGTGCTTACATCGTGATGGACAGCCAGTCCATCGGCGCCGACCTCACCTACGCCTGGCCGACGAACGAGATCGCCGTGATGGGCGCCGAGGGTGCCGCCAACGTCATCTTCCGCCGTCAGATCGCCGAGGCCGAGGACCCCGAGGCCATGCGGGCCCGCATGGTCAAGGAGTACAAGGCCGAGCTGATGCACCCCTACTACGCGGCCGAACGCGGCCTGGTCGACGACGTCATCGACCCCGCCGAGACCCGCGAGGTGCTCATCAAGTCCCTGGCGATGCTCCACACCAAGCACGCCGACCTGCCCTCCCGCAAGCACGGCAACCCGCCGCAGTGACCCGAGGAGCCCCCTCCATGTCCACTCCCGACATCCGCGTCGAGAAGGGCCACGCCGAGCCCGAGGAAGTCGCCGCCATCACGGCCCTCCTCCTGGCCCGCGCCGCCGCCCGCCCCGCCGAGATCGCCCCCAGCCACGGCGGCGGCCGCGTCCGCGCCGGCTGGCGCCGCCTGGAGCGCGAGCCGGGCTTCCGCGCCCCGCACAGCTGGCGCTGACCTGACCCGTACACGTAGAGGCCCCCTCCTGCCCAGGAGGGGGCCTCTACGCATGAGCTGACGGCTGGGCAGCGCACCCAGGGGCGCGGGGCCGTGTCGATGTGCGGCTCCGCCGCCTGGGCGCGACCAGCCGCACGCCGCCCGCACCCGGCAACGAAACAGCCCCCCGCAGCCCAGTGGCCGCAGGGGGCGTCGCGCAACCCGGCGCGGTTAGCGCAACCGCGCCATCAGCGCGTGCTCCACGAGAGTGATCAGCGCGGACTTCGCGTCGGCGCGGTGCCGCGCGTCCGTCGTGATGATCGGGGTGTCCGGCCCGATCTGCAGCGCCTCGCGGACCTCGTCCGGGTTGTACGGCTGCTGGCCGTCGAAGCCGTTGAGGGCGATGACGAACGGCAGGCCCGAGTTCTCGAAGTAGTCCACGGCGGGGAAGCAGTCGGCGAGCCGCCTCGTGTCGACCAGCACGATCGCGCCGATGGCGCCGCGGACCAGGTCGTCCCACATGAACCAGAAGCGGTCCTGACCGGGCGTACCGAAGAGGTACAGGATCAGGTCCTGGTCGAGCGTGATACGGCCGAAGTCCATGGCGACCGTCGTGGTCGTCTTGTCCCCCGTGTGGGTGAGGTCGTCGATGCCCGCGGACGCGGATGTCATCACGGCCTCGGTGCGCAGCGGGTTGATCTCCGAGACGGCGCCGACGAACGTCGTCTTGCCCACGCCGAATCCGCCCGCCACCACGATCTTCGCGGAAGTGGTGGAGCGGGAAGGCCCTCCGCTAGAGCTTGCGAAGTCCACTGAGCACCCTTTCGAGCAGTGTCACGTCTGGCTGGCCGCCGGCGTTCTCGTCGCCGCCGGGCTGATGGATGGCGACCAGGCCCGCCTCCGCCAAGTCGGCGACGAGGATCCTGGCCACGCCGAGAGGGATCGTCAGGAGGGCCGAGATCTCGGCCACCGACTTGATCTCCCGGCAGAGGTTGCAGATCCGCTGATGCTCGGGCAGCTGGCCCTGCATCTGGTGCGGCTGCGCGGTGGTGTGTACCAGTGCCTCGATGGCGAGCTGGTACCGAGGCCTGGTGCGACCGCCCGTCATGGCGTACGGGCGCACCAGGGGGTTGTTCGACGCCCCTGCGGGCGCCGGCTCAGGGGTGCGGCGTTGCGGCTGCACGGGCTGGATGCGCGGAGCCTGCGGCTGGTCGTACGGCGAAGGGCCGGGGCCCTGCGGCGCGTACGGCTGCGGGTGGTCCGGCACGGAGGGGTAGCCGTATCCGTTCGCCGAGCCGTCGTTCTGACCCTGGCCAGGGCCGTACGACCAGTTGCCCGAAGACGGACCGCCTGGGGGTGTTGCCACTTTTTCCTCCTCCGACTGTGCCTGGCATCCAACACTGGGAAGCCGCGTCCCGAAACTTTACGGCCACGGGACGTCAAAACGCACCGTCTGTCCTTTAGTTGAGAAGGCTCCCCTGGAGCTCGGCCCGCAGATCGGGCGTCAGGACCGTGCCCGCACGGTCCACCAGAAGTGCCATCTCGTACCCAATGAGACCGATGTCCGCCTCCGGGTGTGCGAGAACCGCGAGGGACGAGCCGTCGGAGATGGACATGATGAAGAGGAATCCCCGCTCCATCTCCACAACTGTCTGGTTCACGCTGCCGCCCTCGAAGATGCGCGAGGCACCGGCGGTCAGCGAGGTCAGACCGGAGGCGACGGCCGCGAGCTGGTCGGCACGGTCGCGCGGGAACCCTTCGGACATCGCCAGAAGGAGTCCGTCGGCGGAGACCACCACCGTGTGGGACACCCCCGGGGTGTTCTCCACGAAGTTGGTGATCAACCAGTTCAGGTTCTGCGCCGCCTGGCTCATCGGGCTCACACTAACGCTCCTGGTTGTAGGTGCTGTCAGGACCACGGTGTTCATTCCTTGTGTCCTGGCCGTTCGTTTCACTGCCTGCGCTGCGGCCTCGCTCGACGCCGCGGCGCAGGTTGCTCAGCCTGCCCCGGACGTCCTCCGGGGCGCGGGAGACCTGGGGGCCTCCCTGTGGAGTGGTTTCGGCGGCGCCCTCGACCAGGTTGGCCTTGGGTACCCGTCGCGGCAGGCCCGAGGAGGTCACCCCGCCCGCCTTGGGCTTGCGCAGCGC
The DNA here is from genome assembly GCF_055603605.1 of Streptomyces sp. NPDC037271. Taxonomy (NCBI): domain Bacteria; kingdom Bacillati; phylum Actinomycetota; class Actinomycetes; order Kitasatosporales; family Streptomycetaceae; genus Streptomyces; species Streptomyces sp. NPDC037271. The sequence goes on along the minus strand of NZ_JBVJVN010000016.1, from coordinate 44,233 downwards.
CGAGGCCTGCTGCCAGCGGTCGTCGTTCGCCGACCGCCAGTTGTCCTCGCCGCCCGCCCCCGGCGCGGTGGCCGGCGTCTCCTGGGCCACGTGCCCCGCGTCGCCGGTGCCGCTCGCGGCCGAACCGCGGCGGGGAAGACCGGCGTCGGTCATCTCGTGGGCGGCGGAGGGGGCCGGACCCGGACGGTCGAAGCCTACGCGGTCCGCACCGTTCACGTCAGCGGCCTGCGCGGATTCCGGAGCCGGGGCACCCGCGGGGTACTGGTCCGGATAGCCGTTCCGGTGACCGTCCTGCTGGGGCCAGTCGTCCTGGTAGCGCCGCTGTTCGAAGGCCGGGTAGGCCTCCTGGGCGCCGGAGCCCGCCGGCCGGTGCTCGTCCTGGCCCGCCTCCGCGAAGGAGGGGTCCGGGTAGCCGCCGTCGGCCGGGTAGCCGCCGTTCTGCGGCAGACCGCCGTTCGGCGCGTAGTACTGCTCGCCGTACGACTGCTGCTGCGGTTCCTGGTACGACTGCTGCTGGTCCGGGTACGCCGACTGCGGGTCGTACGCGCCGTTCTGCTGCTCCGGGTAGCCGCCCCGGCCCTGGTCGAACCCCGGCTGCTGCCCCGTGAACTGGTCCTGGAAGCCGGACGCCTCGGTGTTCTCGGGGCCGCGCTCCGCGGGACCGGACAGCTCGGGGTGCGTCTGCGCCTCCAGGGCCGCGCGGCGCCCCTCGCGCATCAGCGAGCGGCCGACCGGGTCGAGCTCGCGTATGTCGTCGGGGACCTCGGAGTACCGGCTGTCGTCGAAGCCCAGCTCGGCGGCGGTCCGCATGGGCTGACCGACCTGACCGAAGCTCTCGCCGCCCTGGAAGTCCTGCTCCGGGATGATCTGCGAGACGGTGAACTCGTCGCGCGCCTGCTGTTCGCCGCCGCCACCGTGGGTGATGGCGTCCGGGAGCATGACCAGCGACGTGGTGCCCGCCTGCTCGCCGGAGGGGCGCAGCTGGACGCGGATGCCGTGCCGGTCGGACAGCCGGCCGACCACGAACAGGCCCATGCGCTGCGAGATCGCGGCGTCCACGGTCGGCGGGTTGGCCAGCTTGTGGTTGATGTCCGCGAAGTCCTCGGCGGTCAGGCCGATGCCCTTGTCGTGGATCTCGACCATCACACGGCCGTCGGGCAGACGGGTCGCGGTGACGCGGACCTTGGTCTGCGGGGAGGAGAACGTGGTGGCGTTCTCCAGCAGCTCGGCGAGCAGGTGCACGAGGTCGGTCACGGCCCGGCCGTGGATCTCGGCCTCCGGCACGCCGGACAGCTCGATGCGCTCGTACTGCTCCACCTCGGAGGAGGCGGCGCGCAGCACGTCGACCAGCGGGACCGGCTGGTCCCAGCGGCGGCCGGGCTCCTCGCCGGCGAGGACCAGGAGGTTCTCGCCGTTGCGGCGCATACGGGTGGCCAGGTGGTCCAGCCGGAAGAGGTTCTCCAGCTGGTCGGGTTCGGCCTCGTTGTTCTCCAGGTCGGTGATCAGGCTCAGCTGGCCCTCGATCAGCGACTGGTTGCGGCGCGAGAGGTTGGTGAAGATCGCGTTGATGTTGCCCCGCAGCAGAGCCTGCTCGGAGGCGAGCCGGACGGCCTCGCGGTGCACCTGGTCGAAGGCGCGGGCGACTTCGCCGATCTCGTCGGTCGTGGTGATCGGAATCGGCTGGACCCGGGTGTCGACCCGGCCGGGGTCGGTGCGGGAGAGCTGGTCGACCAGCATCGGCAGGCGCTGCTCGGCGATGCCGAAGGCGGCGTTGCGCAGCTGGCGCATGGAGCGGCTCATCTGGCGGGCCACCATGCCGGCCAGGATGAACGCGGCGAGCAGCGCGATCACGACCGCGGCACCCGTGATGTAGGCGTCCCGCTCGGCGTCGTCGGCGATCGTGGACGCCTCGGACACCGCCCTGTCCGCGAGGTCCGACTCGATCTTGCCGTACGCGTCGAACTTGAGGGTGTTGACCGCCCACCAGTTGTCCGGGGTGATGCCCTGCTCGGCCAGGTCGGCCCGCGCACTGGTGTCGGTGGAGTCAAGCCGGGCCAGCTCCGAGACCATGGTGGTCGGGTTGGCCGGCGGCGGCACGTAGTCCGGGTCCTTGGCCTTGGCCGCCTTGGCCATGGCCGCCCCGTCCGTCTTGAGCCGCGCCTGGGCGTCCTCGAGCTTCTGCGCGTCCGCCTCGGTACCGCCGCCGATGTACTCCTCGAGGGCGATGCGCTCCAGGTAGGCGTACGAGGAGAGCGCGACGCGCTGGCTGGCGAGGTGGCTGGGGTCCGGGCCCGGCTTGATCAGCATGTGCATGCCGATGGAGCGCTCCAGGGAGAGCGCCGCCTTGGTCAGGGAGATCGCGTAGACGGTACGGCCGTAGGAGGTGATGTTGCCGGTGCCCAGGCCGAGCTCGTTGGCGAACTCCATCAGGGGGTGGGCGATGCCGGTGTAGCCCTCCTCGGTCTCCACGCCCTTGAGGTTGGAGGTGTACGCGGCCACGCGCAGCGTCTGGAGCTTGGGCTCCTGCTCGCGGAACACCTTCAGCCGGCGCTCGAGTCCGTCCTTGCCCGGCATGCCCTGGGCGGCCTCGTCGAACGCGTCGGCCGCCTCGTCGGTCGCCCGGCGTGCCTCGGCGACGGCGGCGTCCTCCTGGCCCTTGCCCTGCAGCAGCGGGGCGGCGGTGACGTCGCGCTCGTTGTAGAGGGCGCCCGCGTAACCGAGGGAGGCCTGCACCAGGCGTGCGGTGCTCTCGGCGTCCTCGGCGTCCTGCCAGGTGTCGATCGAGCCCTTCACCTGGAAGCCGCCCATGACGAGGCCGACCAGCACGGGTATGAGCAGGATCGCGTTCAGCCGGGTGGTCACCCGCCAGTTGCGCGGGGAGATGCGGCCTCCGCTCGAGGCGGGCACGGCCTTGGGTTCCGCAGCGGGCTCGGGGGCGGGCGCCGCTGCGCGCGGCGGCGGGGTGAAGTTGCCCCGGGCCGATGGCTCGGGACTGTTCTTGCTTCGCCTCACTCGACCAACAACCTCTCGGCGGTCGGCACATACGTCGTGCCGCTGTGTCTCAGAGCCCAGTTCGTCATGGAGTACGCGCTACTGCTGAGTACGTCTTTGACCATTGGGCAGTTCTGGCATTCCAGCACGGCGACCAGCGCTCTTCCAAACAGTGGAACGCGAGGGTTACACGTGATGTAAGCCGCGCGTAAAACGGTCATAAAGAGCGAGGCCCGTCAAAAGACGGGGCGTCCGTGCGCACAGTGAGACCAGTTGACCGCGTCGCGTGTTGATACCACCCGATTCCTCTGCCGAAACGTTATGAACGGCGGAGCCGACCGTGTCAAAGGACACAGTCGGCTCCGTTACGCCTACGACAAGTGCCGTAGAACCCTGCCGACTTGGCTGTGACCGTCTGTGGACCTACCGCAGCCGTGCCATCAGCGCGTGCTCCACCAGCGTGATCAGCGCACTCTTCGCGTCGGCGCGGTGCCGCGCGTCGGTCGTGATGATCGGGGTGTCCGGCCCGATCTGCAGTGCCTCGCGGACCTCGTCCGGGTTGTACGGCTGCTGGCCGTCGAAGCCGTTGAGCGCGACGACGAACGGCAGACCCGAGTTCTCGAAGTAGTCCACCGCGGGGAAGCAGTCGGCCAGCCGCCGCGTGTCCACCAGCACCACGGCGCCGATGGCGCCGCGGACCAGGTCGTCCCACATGAACCAGAAACGGTCCTGACCGGGCGTGCCGAACAGGTACAGGATCAGGTCCTGGTCGAGCGTGATGCGGCCGAAGTCCATGGCGACCGTGGTGGTCGTCTTGCCCCCGGCGTGTGTGAGGTCGTCGATCCCGGCGCTGGCGGAGGTCATCACGGCCTCCGTGCGCAGGGGGTTGATCTCGGAGACGGCGCCCACGAACGTGGTCTTGCCGACGCCGAAGCCGCCGGCCACCACGATCTTCGCGGAGGTGGTCGCCCGGCCTCCGTCAGAGCTTTCGAAGTCCACTGAGCACCCTTTCGAGCAGTGTCACGTCCGGTGCACCGCCGTTGTTCTCGTCGCCACCAGGCTGGTGAATGGCGACCAGCCCGGCCTCCGCGAGGTCCGCGACGAGGATCCGGGCCACGCCGAGAGGCATCGCCAGCAGGGCCGACACCTCGGCCACCGACTTCACCTCGCGGCACAGATGGCAGATGCGCTGGTGCTCGGGAAGCAGCCCCATGAGCGCTGCCGGGTCGGCCGTCGTGCTGATCAGCGCCTCGATGGCGAGCTGATAGCGCGGCCTGGTCCGGCCGCCGGTCATCGCGTACGGACGTACCAGCGGCTGGTCGCCCTCGTCCTCGTACGGCTCCGCGTACGGATCATGAGAGGCGGTGGGCGGGGTCATGAATCCTCCGGGCGGGACAGCAGGTTGGTCAGTCGTGCCGTCTGACGAGGCCGGTGGGGGGATTGTGGCGGCCGGACGGTGATTTGGTAACACGGGTGGTGCCGGGGCCGTTCAGTGGAGCAGACTTCCTTGCAGTTCAGCGCGCAGGTCGGGCGTGAGTACCGCCCCCGCGCGGTCGACCAGGAGCGCCATCTCGTAGCCGACGAGGCCGATGTCGCACTCCGGGTGGGCGAGGACGGCCAGGGACGAGCCGTCCGAGACGGACATGAGGAAGAGGAATCCGCGCTCCATCTCCACGACCGTCTGTGCCACGCTGCCGCCCTCGAAGATCCGGGACGCGCCGGCGGTCAGCGAGGTCAGCCCCGAGGCGACGGCCGCGAGCTGGTCGGCGCGGTCGCGCGGGAAGCCCTCCGACATCGCCAGAAGGAGTCCGTCGGCGGACACGACGACGGTGTGGGACACCCCTGGGGTGTTGTCCACGAAATTCGTGATCAACCAGTTGAGGTTCTGTGCCGCCTGGCTCATCGGGCTCAACTAACGCTCCTGCTGGTGAGTGGGCCGCGGATAGCTGCCGGTCTGGTTGGTACCGGCCTGACGGCCCTGTGCGATTCCCCGACGGAGATTGGTCAGCCGGCCGCGCACCTCGTCGGGCGCACGCGACACCTGCGGACCGCTCTGCTGCGACTGCTGCTGAGCCGTTCCCGGGACGAGGTTGGCCCGGGGCACCCGGCGCGGGAGGCCGGAGGTGGTGATCCCACCCGCGGCCGGTTGCCGGACGCGTTCCGCCTGCCGGACGAGGTCGTCGTTCGGCGAGCTGCGCCAGGCGGAGGTGGCGGGCCGCTGGGGGGCCGCCGGGGTCTGGGGCTGGGAGGCCTGCGGCTCCGGTTCCGGGGCCGGCGCGTCCTGCTGCGCCCTCGCCTCGCGGTCGCCGTGGAACCAGTTGGTCTCCAGCGTGTCGAACAGGGGCGTACGGCCGTCACCGGGACCGGCGGCCGGCGGCAGCGCCCATCCGTCACCGTGCTGCTGCGCGGCGGCTCCGTCGGAGTTGCCGTTGGTGCCCGCAGGCTCCTGGTGGACGGGATGCTGCGAGGGGGCCGACGGCCGCGGGGCACCGAAGTCGTTGCCGCTCTGTACACCGTTGACCTGGGGACGCTCGAACTGGCCGGTGACGGCCGGGTCCTGACGGTCCGGCAGACGGTGCTGCCCGGTCGAGCCGTTGTCGTAGCCCTGGGCGCCGGTGAACAGGCCGGTCGCGGCCGGGCCGTTCGGCGCCGCCTGACCGGGCTGACCGCCGAAGACGTCCGAGCGGACGAAGGACCCGCCGTTCTGCTGCGGGGCGGCCGGCTCGGGACGCGCGAACTGGTCGTTCTGCGGGGCGCTCACGCCGCCCTGACCGTACTGGTCCCGGCCCGGCTGGTTCTGGCCGTACTGGTCCTGGCCCGGCTGGTTCTGGCCGTACTGGTCGTGGCCCGGCTGGCTCTGGCCGTACTGGTTCTGACCGGACTGGTCCTGGCCGTACTGGTCGTGGCCCGGCTGGCTCTGGCCGTACTGGTCCTGACCGGACCGGTCCTGGCCGTACTGGTCGTGGCCCGGCTGGGTGAACTGGCCCGTGTTCTGCGGGTCGTCCTGGCGAGGGGCCGGGGCGTCGAAGTCCGGACGGGCGAACTCGGCCGTGGCGGCGGGGCCCTGGGACTCACCGGGCCGGGGGATGACCGGCATCTCGGTGGTCGATCCCGGACCCTGCCGGTCGTCGGGGCGCGGCGTGCGGTCCGTACGGGAGCTGTCCGGCTCCTCGTGGCCGCGCGGGGCGTCCAGCGCGGCACGCGCCACGGGGGGCTGCGCGTTCTCGTCGCTCCAGCTGGGCGTGCGGGGCTGCGGGTTGCCGCCGGGCAGCTCGGCCCGCGGACCACCGCGAGGCGGCAGCTGCGGACGACGGCCCTGCTCGGCGTCGCCGTTCGCGTTGCCGCGGCGCTTGCCGCGCTGCGGGGGCGCGGAGGAGCCGCGTCCGCCGGCGAAGAGCGAGGTGTCCTGGCCCTGCGGCGCGTTCATGCCCGCGGCCTGCAGGCCCTGCGGAGCACCGGGCGCCTGACCGGCGCCGGCCGGAGCCGGGCGGTTCTGCTTGTTCGGCCCCGCCGGGGACTGGGGCCCGCGCGCGCCGCCCGGCGCACCCGGGCGACCGCCCGCGTCGCGCCCGGGCAGCGCGGCCCGGGGTCCCTGGCCGGCACCGAGCCGTCCGCCGCCGGGCGCACCGGCGCCGAGGGCACCGCCACCGCCGCCGAAGGCACCGCCGCCGAGAGCGCCGCCGCCCTGGCCACCACCACGCCGGGCCGCCGCGGCACCCGCCGCGGCCTGCGCGGCAGCCGGGCCGCCGTTGCCCGCGGCCGGCTGACCCGGCTTGGGCTGCGGCTTGCGGCCGCCCTGGGCGACGTCGACGGGCAGCATGACCAGCGCGGTCGTGCCACCGGAGTCGGACGGACGCAGCTGGATGCGGATGCCGTGGCGCTGCGAGAGGCGGCCGACCACGAACAGGCCCATGCGGCGGGAGACGGAGACGTCCACGGTGGGCGGCGCGGCGAGCCGCTCGTTGATCGCGGCCAGGTCCTCCGGAGAGAGGCCGATGCCGGTGTCGTGGATCTCGATCAGCACGCGGCCGTCCGGCAGCGCGTGACCGGTGACCTTGACCTTGGTCTGCGGGGAGGAGAACGAGGTCGCGTTCTCCAGCAGCTCGGCGAGCAGGTGCACGAGGTCGTTGACCACGCGGCCGGCGACCTCGGTGGTCGGCACGGAGGACAGCTCGATGCGCTCGTACTGCTCCACCTCGGAGGCGGCGGCGCGGAGCACGTCGACCAGCGGGACCGGGCGGGTCCAGCGACGGCCGGGCTCCTCACCGGCGAGGACGAGGAGGTTCTCACCGTTACGGCGCATACGCGTCGCGAGGTGGTCGAGCTTGAACAGCGAGGACAGCTGGTCCGGGTCGGCCTCGCGGGACTCCAGTTCGGAGATCAGCGACAGCTGGCGCTGGATCAGGCCCTGGGAGCGGCGCGAGAGGTTGGTGAACATCGCGTTGACGTTGCCCCGCAGCAGGGCCTGCTCGGCGGCGAGGCGGACCGCCTCGCGGTGCACCTCGTCGAAGGCGGAGGCCACTCGGCCGATCTCGTCCCGGGAGTGCACACCGACCGACTCCACCGAGGTGTCGACGTCCTGCGGGTCGGTCTCGGAGAGCTGCTTGACCAGCTCGGGCAGGCGGTCCTGGGCGACCTTGGTCGCGGTGTCCTCCAGGCGGCGCAGCGAGCGGATCATGGAGCGGGCCACGACGAAGGCGCCGACCAGGGAGACACCGAGCACCAGCAGGATCACGACACCCGAGATGATCGCCTCGCGCTCGGACTCGCTGCGCAGCTCACGGGCCTGCTGCTCCATGTCCTCCAGCAGCTTCAGCTCGATGTTCTTCATCTGCTGGATCTTGGTGGAGCTGTCGTCCAGCCAGTCCTGGTAGGACCGCTTGTCCAGGCCGCCGATGGCGTCCTTCTTGCCGAGCGCGCGGCCGGCGTACTCGTCGGACGACTCGATCACCGGGTTGCCCTCGGAGATCGGCTTGAGGAGTTCCTCGGCCCCGTCGCCGTAGATGCTGGTGAAGCTGCGGATCTCGGACTTCTGGCTCTGCAGCGCGGACTCGGCGTAGAGCCGGTCGTTCTCCGCGAGTTCGCCCTTCGTGGTGTTGCTCGCCGGGAGGGCGGCCGCGAGGACGGCGCGCTGGATGGACGCGTACTCCTTGGCCGAGGAGAAGGCCGACAGCGCGCGCGTGCGCTGGATCATGTCGGGGTTGCTGGTCGCCTCCGCCATGTCCTGCGAGAGGTCGAGCAGGTGGGTGATGAGGCGGTGGTAGGCCTCGACCGTCTGGGTCGAGTTGCCCTCGGCCTGGTAGGCGTTGCTCCGGATCCGCTCCAGGTCGTTCAGGTCGCCGGCGAGGCCGACGAGGCTGTCGCGGACGCCGACGAGGTTGCCGTCCTTGCTGGCGGCGTCGATCGCCTCGGAGCTGTCGAGGAAGTTCTTCCGGGCCCGGTCGGTCTTCTCCCGGTCGCCCTTGACGGCGATGGCACCGGACGTCGAGTCGTGGGCGAGGGGACCGGCGGACTGGTCGCGCTCCTCCTGGAGCGCGGCGGCCAGCTCGGTGGCCTGCTTGGTCATCTCGGTCAGCAGCTTCATGTTGTCGAGCTGCTGGATGTCGTCCATCGACTGGTTGATGCGCATCGCGCCCAGCGAGGTCGCGGCGACCACCGGAAGCGCGAGCAGCGACACCAGACGGGTGGAGATCCGCCAGTTGCGCAGGGCTATTCGCGGTCCGGGGCCGGTCGAGCCCTTGGCCGGCTTGGCGGGCGGCTTCTGGCCGGGAGCGGACGGGGCCGCCGCCTGGCCGGGGCGCCCGGCGCGGTCCCCGCCGTCGCCGGACTGCTCCTGGCCCTGGTTCTGGGCGTGCTGGGGCGAGGAGCCGACGGCCTTGGGGCCGGCCCCGCCGTGCGGCTCCGGCTCCGCCGAAGCGCTGCCATCCCTCTTGAAACGTCCCTGCACTAGCGTCGCAACCTCTGGACCAGGCGCCCGGCCGCGTGAACGGCTGGGCACGGTGTCGGCGTCATAGGGGCGCCCTGAATACGCCCCCGTGGTGGTCGTGAGTGACCGGCGCTGGGTCCCCCTTCTCGCCGCCGTTCGGCGCTGGTGTGCGCCCCCTGTGCGCCGGCTCGATCCCGCAGCGGTCCGTGGAATTCCAGCACAGTGCAGGATCTCCAACAAGGCCCATGGGTCGTCCCGTGACGCAGGTGACAGCACGTGAGGGGTGGGTCACCAGACGTAGAAAGTGATCACCCGCAAAACGGATATACATCCGCGAGTCGGCGGCGTGCGACGGGTGTCCCAGACGACATGATCAGGAGCGGAATGGGGGCTTCAGGTGGGCAATGTCGGTTTCGTCGGGGTGGTGTGCGAGCCGGAATTGACCGGTTTGACCCTGGATGAGTGAGCAAACTCACACGGAGATCATGGGCTCGGCCCCGGTTGCCGGGGAATCGCATGTTTAGCCTGACGCTTTACAGAGAAGGCAAAACCGACAACCCGCGCCCTCGCAGGGGTTCTTGCAGCCCTCCGGCGCCCGGACAGGACAGGGCTTCGTACAACCGTGAAGACGACGACGATGTTCCACAAGATCGCCAACCCGCGACGCACCACGCTGGCGCACCTCGACGCCGCTGCCGAGCTGCAGACGCCGGAGCAGCCGGAGCACGCCGTCGAGCTCCCCGCCCAGACCGCCAACCCCCGGCGCACGATCCTGATGGAGATCCCGGCCGCGGCCTCCGCCGCACAGTAGTACGCCACCCGGCCGCCGACTGTTCGGCCGGCCGAACGGGCACACGGGCGCCCGCGCGACGAACCGACGCCTCCCGGCGGGTCACGGCACGTCATGCGCGAGGCGCCCGCCCTGTGCGGCCTGCCCGCCGCGTTAGCCTGGAGTGTCAGACTCCAGCCAGCTCAGCAAGGGGCCAAGCAACCCGTGCGCATCGCCAGGTTCTCCATCGACGGGAACGTCGCCTTCGGCGCGGTCGAGGGCGACCAGCCGGACCAGCTCGTCCTCGACATCATCAAGGGCATCCCGTTCGCGGACTTCGAGCTCTCCGGCACCAAGGTGCCCCTGAGCAAGGTGCGGCTCCTGCCGCCCGTACTCCCCAACAAGGTCGTCGCCTTCGGCCGCAACTACGCCGAACACGCCCGCGAACTCGGCAACGAGGTGCCCGACGCCCCGTTCGCCTTCTTCAAGCCGTCCACCTCGGTCATCGGCCCCGGCGACGCGATCCAGTACCCCTCCTTCTCCGAGGAACTGCACCACGAGGCCGAGCTCGCCGTCGTCATCGGCCGCATGTGCCGCGAGGTCCCGCGCGACCGCGTCAAGGACGTCATCTTCGGCTACACCTGCGCCAACGACGTCACCGCCCGCGACGTGCAGCGCCGCGAGAAGCAGTGGGCCCGCGCCAAGGGCTTCGACTCGGCCTGCCCGCTGGGCCCCTGGGTGGAGACGGACCTCGACCCGGCCGACCTGACCATCCAGCTCACGGTCAACGGCGGCCAGCGCCAGCTCGGCCGCACCAGCGAGATGATCCACTCCATCGAGGATCTGATCGTCAACATCTCCGAGGCGATGACGCTGCTCCCCGGTGACGTGATCCTCACGGGCACCCCGGCCGGCGTCGGCCCCCTCAACGTCGGCGACGAGGTCGCCGTCACCATCGAAGGCATCGGCACTCTCACCAACAAGGTTGTCAAGCGTGGCTAGCGCACCCGGCTCCCCCGTACGCGTCCGTTTCTGTCCGTCCCCCACCGGTAACCCCCACGTGGGCCTGGTCCGCACCGCCCTGTTCAACTGGGCGTTCGCCCGGCACCACCAGGGCACGCTGGTCTTCCGCATCGAGGACACCGACGCGGCCCGCGACTCCGAGGAGTCGTACCAGCAGCTCCTGGACTCGATGCGCTGGCTGGGCTTCGACTGGGACGAGGGCCCGGAGATCGGCGGCCCCCACGCGCCGTACCGCCAGTCGCAGCGCATGGACATCTACCAGGACGTCGCCGCCAAGCTCCTCGACGCCGGCCACGCCTACCGCTGCTACTGCTCCCAGGACGAGCTGGACACCCGCCGCGAGGCCGCCCGCGCCGCCGGCAAGCCCTCCGGCTACGACGGCCACTGCCGCGACCTGACCGACGCGCAGGTCGAGGAGTACGTCGCCCAGGGCCGTGAGCCCATCGTCCGCTTCCGGATGCCCGACGAGGCGATCACCTTCACGGACCTGGTCCGCGGCGAGATCACGTACCTCCCCGAGAACGTCCCGGACTACGGCATCGTCCGCGCGAACGGCGCCCCGCTCTACACGCTCGTCAACCCGGTCGACGACGCCCTGATGGAGATCACCCACGTCCTGCGCGGCGAGGACCTGCTCTCCTCCACCCCGCGCCAGATCGCCCTGTACAAGGCGCTGATCGAGCTGGGCGTCGCCAAGGAGATCCCCGCCTTCGGCCACCTGCCGTACGTCATGGGCGAGGGCAACAAGAAGCTCTCCAAGCGCGACCCCCAGTCGAGCCTGAACCTCTACCGGGAGCGCGGCTTCCTCCCCGAGGGCCTGCTCAACTACCTCTCCCTGCTCGGCTGGTCGCTCTCCGCCGACCAGGACATCTTCACGATCGAGGAGATGGTCGCGGCCTTCGACGTCACCGACGTCCAGCCCAACCCGGCCCGCTTCGACCTCAAGAAGTGCGAGGCGATCAACGCCGACCACATCCGCCTGCTCGAGGTGAAGGACTTCACCGAGCGCTGCCGCCCGTGGCTGAAGGCCCCCGTCGCCCCCTGGGCGCCGGAGGACTTCGACGAGGCCAAGTGGCAGGCGATCGCGCCGCACGCGCAGACCCGTCTGAAGGTCCTCTCCGAGATCACCGACAACGTCGACTTCCTGTTCCTCCCGGAGCCGGTCTTCGACGAGGCGTCCTGGACGAAGGCCATGAAGGAGGGCTCGGACGCCCTGCTCCGCACCGCCCGCGAGAAGCTGGACGCGGCCGACTGGACGTCCCCCGAGTCCCTCAAGGAGGCCGTCCTGGCCGCCGGCGAGACCCACGGCCTCAAGCTCGGCAAGGCCCAGGCCCCCGTCCGCGTCGCCGTCACCGGCCGCACGGTCGGCCTGCCCCTCTTCGAGTCCCTGGAGGTCCTGGGCAAGGAGAAGACGCTGACCCGCATCGACGCGGCCCTGTCGAGGCTCGCGGCGGCGTAACGCACCGAAGCACGCGTGAAGGGCGGCAGCCGAGGAGGCTGCCGCCCTTGTCGTACGCCTCCCGGGCCACGCCTTCCCGGCCCCTCCGCCGTCGTCCCGGCAGACGGGACGCGTGCGCCGTGAGGACAGGGACCCGCGTCTCTGCGGTGACCGGTCGGCCTGCGACCGGGCGGCTGTCGTCGAGCAGCCGCAGCGCCGGCTTGCGGTCGCCGGCCCCGAGGCCCGGGACGACGAGGGCACCGTCGCGGCCGTGGGCGCCATCCGCGGCCGGATACGGCTGACGTTCCCACGCCTGGGCGAGACGCCGCACGAAGCCGGGTTCCCCCTGCGGCGACCCGGTCCGGACCGGAGTCCTCACCGTCGGCATCGAGGCGGTGACGGCCGGACACGACGTCGTGCGGAGCGTGCCGGCCGAGGTGGACCGCCGTCCGGCCAGCCGGCCGGCCACCGAGGCCGGAGCACTGTCCGATTCGCGGATACGCATCGAGTCCGCGGACACTCATCCAGATCGAGGGCCCCGCCCCCCGGCAGCCGTCCGGCCGCCCGTCCGGTATCCCCACGCCCGCCGCTTCGGCGGCCTAGGCTGGGTGCCATGCCGATCCGAGCAGTTGTCTGGGACGTCGACGACACACTCTTCGACTACACCACCGCCGACCGCGAGGGCATGCGGGCCCACCTCGTGGCGGAAGGGCTCCTCGCGGGGTACGGGTCGGCCGAGGAGGCCCTCGTGCGCTGGCGGGAGATCACCGACCGGCAGTGGGCCCGGTTCGCGGCCGGTGAGGTCGACTTCGTCACACAGCGGCGCGACCGCACCCGGGTCTTCCTGGGCCGGCCGGAGCTGACGGACACCGAGGCCGACGACTGGTTCCAGCGGTACGTCACGCACTACGAGGCCGCCTGGTCCCTCTTCCCGGACGTCCTGCCCGTCCTCGACGCCCTCGCCGACAGCCACCGGCACGCCGTGCTCTCGAACTCCAGCCTGACCGTCCAGGACCGCAAGCTGCGCGTCCTCGGCGTGCACGACCGCTTCGAGGCCATCCTGTGCGCCGCCGAGCTGGGCGTCTCCAAGCCCGATCCCGGCGCCTTCCTGGCCGCCTGCGACGCCCTCGGCCTCGCCCCGCGGGAGGTCGCCTACGTCGGCGACCACCCGGAGATCGACGGGCGCGGAGCCGCGGACGCGGGGCTGCTGTCGGTGTGGATCGACCGCGGTGGCGTGTACGCGACCGTCGACCCGCCCGCCGACCGGCGCCGTATCGCCTCCCTCTCCGAACTCCCTGCGCTCCTCGGCGCCGATACCCGTTTTGGAGCCCCGTCCACCTTCGGGTAATGTTCTTCCTGCGCCGCCGGAGAGCGGGCCGAAAGGGCCGGGAACCGGAAGCGCAACGCTAGAACAAGATCCCCTCCGGGGCTTGCGTTCCAGTGGCCTATGGTGTAATTGGCAGCACGACTGATTCTGGTTCAGTTAGTCTTGGTTCGAGTCCAGGTAGGCCAGCTCGCAGAGCTCATCTGCACCGTGGAGATCACTCCACAAAGCCCCCGTTGTGTAGCGGCCTAGCACGCCGCCCTCTCAAGGCGGTAGCGCCGGTTCGAATCCGGTCGGGGGTACAGATCCTTCCCGCGAGGACAGTCAGGGTAGCTCCCGCCGTCTTCGATGCAGGATCGCTAGGGCCCCCGTTGTGTAGCGGCCTAGCACGCCGCCCTCTCAAGGCGGTAGCGCCGGTTCGAATCCGGTCGGGGGTACAAACTGGTCTAAACCACATTGGTCTATGGTGTAATTGGCAGCACGACTGATTCTGGTTCAGTTAGTCTAGGTTCGAGTCCTGGTAGACCAGCTCGGGTCTGCAGCGGAGTAGCATGCAACGCTTGCAAGATCCTCGCCCCCGTTGTGTAGCGGCCTAGCACGCCGCCCTCTCAAGGCGGTAGCGCCGGTTCGAATCCGGTCGGGGGTACAACAGGTTCGGTGGCCCTTCGCTTCGGCGGAGGGCCACCGGCGTTTTGGCCGTCGCCAACTCCCCGTACGGCGCCATGGCGTCGGAAAGGGCCCGCCGCGGCGTTGAGGCGGACCCGATCCCGGTCACGTATCCAGGCAGGCGCGGTCAGCCCGTGCGGCGCAGGGCCTCGGAGAGACGGCCGGCGGCGTCGATGATCGCCTGGGCGTGCATGCGGCCCGGATGGCGCGACAGGCGCTCGATGGGGCCGGAGACGGACACGGCGGCCACCACGCGGTTGGAGGGGCCGCGCACGGGCGCGGAGACGGACGCCACCCCCGGCTCCCGCTCACCGATCGACTGCGCCCAGCCGCGCCGCCGCACGCCGGACAGGGCCGTCGCCGTGAAGCGGGCGCCCTGCAGGCCCCGGTGGAGGCGCTCGGGCTCCTCCCAGGCCATGAGGATCTGCGCCGACGAGCCTGCCTTCATGGTGAGCGTGGAGCCGACCGGGACGGTGTCCCGCAGGCCCGACAGACGCTCGGCGGCGGCCACGCAGATGCGCATGTCGCCCTGGCGGCGATAGAGCTGGGCGCTCTCGCCCGTGATGTCACGGAGGTGGGTGAGCACCGGGCCCGCCGTGGCGAGCAGCCGGTCCTCGCCGGCCGCCGCGGCCAGTTCGGCCAGACGCGGACCGAGAATGAACCGGCCCTGCATGTCCCGCGCCACCATGCGGTGGTGTTCCAGCGCCACGGCCAGGCGGTGGGCCGTGGGTCGTGCCAGTCCGGTCGCACCGACCAACCCCGCGAGGGTGGCCGGACCGGACTCCAGAGCGCTCAGGACGAGGGCCGCCTTGTCCAGAACGCCGACGCCGCTACTGTTGTCCATGCAACGATACTCCCGTCTCACTCTGTGAAACGCAAGTTCAATTTTCCATGGAACCCGCCACTCTGGACGGCAGGAAGTCACAACGGCCCGTGACGAAAGGGCCTGGTGGCGGTTGCCCGGAAACACAGGGGTGCGGGCACCGCTTCCCCAAGATCTCTAGTTGGGTCGGCGCTCTGCCGCCGGCCGGAGGGAAAGCGATGGGTAGGACACTCGCGGAGAAGGTCTGGGACGACCACGTCGTCCGGCGCGCCGAAGGCGAGCCCGACCTCCTCTTCATCGATCTGCACCTGCTGCACGAGGTGACCAGCCCGCAGGCCTTCGACGGCCTCCGCAAGAGCGGCCGCCCGGTGCGGCGGCTCGACCTGACCATCGCCACCGAGGACCACAACACCCCGACCCTCGACATCGACAAGCCCATCGCGGACCCGGTCTCCCGGGTCCAGCTGGAGACGCTGCGCAAGAACTGCGCGGACTTCGGCGTCCGGCTGCACCCGCTGGGCGACGTCGAGCAGGGCGTCGTCCACGTCGTCGGCCCGCAGCTGGGCCTGACCCAGCCCGGCACCACCGTGGTCTGCGGCGACTCGCACACCTCCACGCACGGCGCCTTCGGCGCGCTGGCGTTCGGCATCGGCACCTCCCAGGTCGAGCACGTCCTGGCCACCCAGACGCTGCCCATGGCCCGCCCGAAGACCATGGCGATCACCGTCAACGGCGAACTGCCCGACGGCGTCACGGCCAAGGACCTGATCCTCGCCATCATCGCGAAGATCGGCACCGGCGGCGGCCAGGGCTACATCCTGGAGTACCGCGGCGAGGCCATCGAGAAGCTCTCGATGGAGGCCCGGATGACCATCTGCAACATGTCGATCGAGGCCGGCGCCCGCGCGGGCATGATCGCCCCCGACGAGACCACCTTCGCCTACCTCCAGGGCCGCTCGCACGCCCCCGAGGGCGCCGACTGGGACGCCGCCGTCGCGTACTGGAAGACGCTGCGCACCGACGACGACGCCGAGTTCGACGCCGAGGTCGTCATCGAGGCCGCCGAACTGTCCCCGTTCGTCACCTGGGGCACCAACCCGGGCCAGGGCGCGCCGCTTTCCGCCGCCGTCCCCGACCCCGCTTCGTACGAAGACGCCTCGGAGCGCTTCGCCGCCGAAAAGGCCCTGGAGTACATGGGGTTGGAGGCCGGGCAGCCGCTGCGCTCCATCAAGGTGGACACCGTCTTCGTAGGTTCCTGCACCAACGGCCGCATCGAGGACCTGCGCGCCGCCGCCGAGATCGTACGGAGCCGCAAAGTCGCCGACGGCGTACGGATGCTGGTCGTCCCCGGATCCGCGCGGGTGGGTCTGCAGGCCGTCTCCGAGGGCCTGGACGAGGTCTTCAAGGAGGCCGGCGCCGAGTGGCGGCACGCGGGCTGCTCGATGTGCCTGGGCATGAACCCGGACCAGCTGGCACCCGGTGAGCGCTCCGCGTCCACGTCCAACCGCAACTTCGAGGGGCGGCAGGGCAAGGGAGGCCGCACCCACCT
The DNA here is from genome assembly GCF_055603605.1 of Streptomyces sp. NPDC037271. Lineage (NCBI taxonomy): Bacteria > Bacillati > Actinomycetota > Actinomycetes > Kitasatosporales > Streptomycetaceae > Streptomyces > Streptomyces sp. NPDC037271. Next base: position 27,724 of record NZ_JBVJVN010000016.1, on the reverse strand, counting down.
GGTGTCGCCGCAGGTCGCGGCCGCCACGGCGGTCCTGGGCCACCTGGCCTCCCCGGCCGACCTCGCCGCCGCCGACGCCCCCACGCCCGCTGGAGTCTGAGAGTCATGGAAGCATTCACCACCCACACCGGCCGGGCCGTCCCGCTGCGCCGCAGCAACGTCGACACCGACCAGATCATCCCCGCCCACTGGCTCAAGAAGGTGACGCGGGACGGCTTCGAGGACGGGCTGTTCGAGGCCTGGCGCAAGGACCCGGAGTTCGTGCTCAACCGGCCCGAGCGCGCGGGTGCGACGGTCCTGGTGGCCGGCCCCGACTTCGGCACCGGCTCCTCCCGCGAGCACGCCGTCTGGGCGCTGCAGAACTACGGCTTCAAGGCCGTGATCTCCTCCCGCTTCGCCGACATCTTCCGCGGCAACTCGCTGAAGAACGGCCTGCTCACGGTGGTCCTCGACCAGAAGGTCGTGGACGCGCTGTGGGAGCTCACGGAGAAGGACCCGCAGGCGGAGGTCACGGTCGACCTCGAGGCCCGTGAGGTTCGCGCGGAGGGCATCACCGCCTCCTTCGAGCTGGACGAGAACTCCCGCTGGCGGCTGCTGAACGGGCTGGACGACATCTCGATCACCCTCCAGAACGAGGCCGACATCGCCGCGTACGAGGCGAAGCGTCCGTCGTTCAAGCCGCAGACCCTCCCCGTCTGATTCGCGGGCGGTCTCCGAGGCCGCCGCAAGGTCGAGTTTCGGCCACCCAACACACCGGCTGTACCCCCGATCGGGCCGATCGGGGGTACAGCCGTTTCTGGTGCCGGGCGCATGCGCGTGTCGCGGCTGGAGCATCCAACTTCCCACGTTAGAGGCCTGGTTGCCGGGGTACGAAGATCACGGCGACGCATCTTCCGGATGTGCTCAGGAGGTCGTTGGGGGCGGCAGTTGCCCCCTGCGCAGGCGACAACTCGCCCCAGATGGCACAATCTGTGCATGGAACACGACGGCCAACTCCAGCTCTATGCGGCGGTCGCGTCCCGGCTCAAGGAAGCGCACACAAGAGTGCGCGCACTGCAAGTCCCGGAGGGCGTACGGATGGCGCTGACCCGGAAGCTGCTGGTCATTACGGCCGCGGCCAAACACGATCTCGCCGGTGCGGCAAGGCGCCTGGAGCGGTTCACCGAGGACCTCGACGAGGGGCGATTCCCCGAAGAGGAAGGCTGAACAGGCCGGGACAGCCCGAGTCCGTTGCGGCACAAGGGTGATTAGACCGTTTCGTGTTTGATTTGCGGTATATATCTGCCTAACGTGCGAAAAAGCTTGAACACATTCGTTCTGGCGATGTCTCCGAAGGGGAAGACGTGAACAAGGCGCAGCTCGTAGAAGCGATTGCCGACAAGTTGGGCGGCCGCCAGCAGGCCGCCGACGCTGTCGACGCGGTCCTGGACGCCCTCGTCCGTGCAGTGGTCTCGGGCGACCGGGTCTCGGTCACCGGCTTCGGCTCCTTCGAGAAGGTCGACCGCCCGGCTCGCTACGCCCGTAACCCCCAGACGGGCGAGCGGGTTCGGGTCAAGAAGACCTCCGTGCCGCGCTTCCGCGCGGGCCAGGGCTTCAAGGACCTGGTGAGCGGCTCGAAGAAGCTCCCGAAGAACGACATCGCGGTCAAGAAGGCCCCCAAGGGCAGCCTGTCCGGCCCGCCGCCCACCATCTCCAAGGCCGCGGGCAAGAAGGCCGCCGCCAAGAAGGCCACGGGCGCCGCGAAGAAGGCCACGGGCGCGGCCAAGAAGACGACCGCGGCGGCGAAGAAGACGACCGCGAAGAAGACCGCCGGCGCGGCGACCGCGAAGAAGACCCCCGCCAAGAAGTCCACGGCCAAGACCACCACGACGGCGGCGAAGACCACGGCCAAGAAGGCCCCCGCGAAGAAGGCGACGGCGAAGAAGGCCCCCGCCAAGAAGTCGACCGCCCGCAAGACCACCGCCAAGAAGGCCCCCGCCCGCAAGAAGTAACAGGCAGTAGCGGAAGCTGCGGAGGCGGTAGCAGCAGCGGAAGCAGCAGGCGAACGGGCACAGGGGCACTCACGCGCCGGGCCGGACTCCCTCTCGGAGCCCGGCCCGCGGCCTGTTCGGGGTCCGGCAGGGCCCCGCAGGGGAACGACAGGGCCACCCACGGGAACGGCAGGGGGCGACAAGCGGGACAGGAGCGAGGGCCGCGCGGATCAGAACGTCTGGAGCGTCACCAGCGTGATCCGGCGGTCCGTGTCCCCGCCCTCGGTCTCGATCCGTACCCGCTGTCCGGGCCGCAGCAGTCTCAGGCCCCCCGCCTCGAACGCCGCCGCGTCGAAGGGCACGGGCGTGCCGTCGTCGAGCAGCACCTGCCCGCTGCGGCTTTCCGGGTCGTACGTGTATGCGGTCGCCTGCATGCCGGCAGCCTACTGCCCGGCGATCAGCAACCGCGCCGCCACCGCGGCTGTACGGGGTCCCACACCCAGCGCCAGCGCGGTGCGCAGATCGGCGCCGGTGTCGACGTCCTGCCGTACGGAATCCACCGCCTCGAGCCGTAGTTCCACGGCGCCGGACCTGCGGTGGCGGGCCCGGGAATCCGTACCGAAAGCGGGGGACAATTCACGGCCCGGCGCCGCTGCCAGCAGGGTCGTTCCGATTCCGGCGGAGTCCGCGAGAAAAGCGCGCGGGAATTGTGTGGCGGCCGCCAGTACGAGTGCCAATTCCGCGGGCCGCAGCGCGGGGAGATCGGCGTTGAGCGCGGCCACCGGACTTCCGGGACGTGCCGCCCGTACCGCGGCCGCTCCGTGCGCCAGGGCGGCGTTCAGGCCGCCGCGGGGCTCGTCCGGGACGACCCTGGCGCCCAGTGCCGCCAGCTCCCGTCCGGCCCGCGCGTCGTCCGTGACTACTGCCACATCCGCCACCGCCGGGCAGGCCAGCGCCGCTGCCACGGTGTCCTGGGCGAACGCCAGCGCGAGGCCCGGCCGCACCCCGTCGTCCGCGGTGTCCGACAGCCTGCTCTTGGCCCGGGCGAGGGGCTTCACGGGTACGACCAAGGTCCACTGCACGAGCGTTCCGTCCTTCTCTCGTCGCTGTCATTGTCACCCGGGGGACCTGGCGGTTCACTCTCCGGGGCGTACGGTGTTCTCGACAGACGGGCGGCCCGGGGCGACACTTGTCCGGCCCCAGGCCCTGGAGGAAAGGTGTCAGCGTGCCCCGCCGCAGAATCGGCTTCTGGTACCGCTTCGCCGCGGTGCTCTGCAAACCGCCGCTCGTGGTTCTGATCAAGCGGGACTGGCGGGGAATGGACAACATTCCGGCCGACGGTGGATTTATCACCGCCGTGAACCACAATTCGCACGTGGATCCCTTCGCGTACGCGCACTACCAGTACAACACCGGGCGCGTCCCGCGATTCCTGGCGAAGAGCGGCCTTTTCGGAAAGGGATTCGTCGGTGCCGCGATGCGGGGCACCGGACAGATCCCCGTCTACCGCGAGAGCACGGACGCGCTGAGCGCCTTCCGTGCCGCGATCGACGCCGTGGAGCGCGGCGAGTGCGTCGCCTTCTACCCGGAGGGCACCCTCACCCGCGACCCGGACGGCTGGCCGATGACCGCCAAGACCGGTGCCGCGCGCGTGGCCCTGCAGACCAAGTGCCCGGTGATTCCGGTCGCCCAGTGGGGCTGCAACGAACTGCTGCCGCCGTACGCCAGGAAGCCCAGCCTCCTCCCGCGCAAGACCCACCGTGTGCTGGCGGGCCCGCCGGTCGACCTGTCGCGGTTCTACGACAAGGAGATGACCGCGGAGGTGCTGAAGGAGGCCACCGAGGTCATCATGGCCGCCGTCACCCGCCAGCTGGAGGAGATCCGCGGCGAGAAGGCGCCCGAAACCCCCTACGACCCGCGCCGGGAGCGGATCGAGCAGCGGCGCCGGACCCAGCGGCAGGCGCAGACACAGACACACGCGACGCGGGCACGGACGCAGGGACCGCGGACAGAAGGGCAGAGCACGTGAGCAAGCCCGTCAAGGCGGCCGTCTTCGGCACCGGATCGTGGGGCACGGCCTTCGGCGCGGTCCTCGCCGACGCGGGGTGCGACGTCACCCTGTGGGGGCGCCGTGCCGCACTCGCCGACGCCGTCAACTCCACCCGGACCAACCCCGACTACCTGCCCGGCGTGGAACTCCCCGCGAACCTGCGGGCCACCACCGACGCCGCCGAGGCCGCGCACGACGCCGATTTCACCGTCCTCGCGGTCCCGTCCCAGACGCTGCGCGCCAACCTCGCCGACTGGACGCCGCTGCTGGCGCCCGGCACGGTCCTGGTGTCGTTGATGAAGGGCGTCGAACTCGGCTCCGCGATGCGGATGAGCGAGGTGATCGAGGACGTCGCCAAGGTCGGCGCCGAGCGCGTCGCCGTGGTCACCGGGCCCAACCTGGCCCGGGAGATCGCCGCCCGCATGCCGGCCGCCGCCGTGGTCGCCTGCCCCGACGAGTCCGTCGCCCAGCGGCTCCAGACCGCCTGCCACACACCGTACTTCCGCCCGTACACCAACACCGACGTCATCGGCTGCGAACTCGGCGGCGCGGTCAAGAACGTGATCGGGCTGGCCGTCGGCATCGCGGACGGCATGGGCCTCGGCGACAACGCCAAGGGGTCCCTCATCACGCGCGGCCTCGCCGAGACCACGCGCCTCGGGGTCGCCCTCGGCGCCGACCCGCTGACGTTCTCCGGACTGGCCGGTCTCGGCGACCTGGTGGCGACCTGCTCCTCGCCGCTGTCCCGCAACCACACCTTCGGCACCAACCTCGGCAAGGGCATGACCCTTCAGGAGACCATCGCGGTCACCAAGCAGACCGCGGAGGGCGTCAAGTCCTGCGAGTCGGTGCTGGATCTGGCCCGGCGGCACGGTGTCGACATGCCGATCACCGAGACGGTCGTCGGCATCGTGCACGAGGGCAAGCCCCCGGTGGTCGCGCTCAAGGAGCTGATGTCGCGCAGCGCGAAGCCGGAACGACGCTGAGCGACGCTCGGACGGAACCAGGCCGCCGCCCGCGCCACGCGGCTGTGGGGACGCTGCCCCGCGGCCCTGAGGGCGGGTACTCTCGACGCGATATGAGCACCGAGAACCTCCCCCAGAGCCCCGAGCAGCCGCCTCGCAAACCGCGTGTGGCCGTCGTGTTCGGCGGGCGCAGCTCCGAACACGGGATCTCCGTGGTCACGGCCGGCGCCGTCCTCGCGGCCATCGACCGGACGAAGTACGACGTCCTGCCGATCGGCATCACCCGCGACGGCCGCTGGGCCCTCACCGCCGACGAACCGGAACGCATGGCGATCACCGAACGCCGTACGCCCGACGTCGAGGAGCTGGCCGAGTCGACCGAGGGCGGCGTGGTGCTGCCCGTCGATCCCGGCAACCGCGAAGTCGTCTACAGCGAACCCGGTTCGGTGCCCAAGGCGCTGGGCGAGGTCGACGTCGTCTTCCCCGTGCTGCACGGCCCGTACGGCGAGGACGGCACCCTCCAGGGCCTGCTGGAGCTGTCCGGTGTGCCGTACGTCGGCGCCGGCGTGCTCGCCTCGGCCGTCGGGCAGGACAAGGAGTACATGAAGGCCGTGTTCACCTCCTACGGGCTGAAGGTCGGCCCGTACCTGGTGATCCGGCCCCGCGAGTGGCAGCAGGACCGTTCCGGCGCCCGCGAGAGGATCGTCGGCTTCGCCGGCGAGCACGGCTGGCCGCTGTTCGTGAAGCCCGCCCGCGCGGGGTCGTCGATCGGCATCACCAAGGTCGACGACCTCTCCGGACTCGACGAGGCGATCGAGGAGGCCCGGCGCCACGACCCGAAGATCCTCGTGGAGGCCACGCTGCGCGGCCGGGAGATCGAGTGCGGGGTGCTGGAGTTCGAGGACGGCCCCCGGGCCTCCCTTCCCGCCGAGATCCCGCCGCCCTCGGAGCACGCGTACTACGACTTCGAGGCCAAGTACATCGACTCCACCCCCGGCGTCGTGCCCGCCCCGCTCACGTCCGAGGAGACCGCCGAGGTCCAGCGGCTCGCCGTGGCGGCATTCGACGCGGCCTCCTGCGAGGGGCTGGTGCGCGCGGACTTCTTCCTCACCGAGGACGGAGAGTTCGTGATCAACGAGATCAACACCATGCCCGGCTTCACGCCGATCTCCATGTACCCGCAGATGTGGCAGGCGAGCGGCGTCGGCTACCCGGAGCTGGTGGACCGGCTGGTCCAGGCGGCGCTGACGCGGTCCACGGGACTGCGCTGACACCGGGGCCTGTCCGGCGGTCGCCGACGGCCCGGGCGCGGCTGCTCCCACGCTCGCTCTCGTGTGAGCCGGTCAGGTCCGTGCGGGTCCCACCGCCCCGCTCACCGGCGGCGAGCGGATGCCGTCCGTTTCGCACGGTCCCACGGCCCGGTCTCCGGGCAGTCACCGGTCCCGCGCACGGGGGGGGGGGGGGGGGGGGGGGGGGGGGGGGGGGGGGGTGGTGGGGGGGGGGGGGGGGATGGGGGGGGGGGGGGGGTGTTTCGTCCCGAC
>NZ_JBVJVN010000016.1:0-21188 GCF_055603605.1 Streptomyces sp. NPDC037271 | reverse complement strand
TCTCTACGCCCTTTTGCTACCCTACTCCCCCTCCTCCCACCCCTCCCCCACCCCCCCCCCCCCCCCCCCCCCCCCCCCCCCCCCCCCCCGCCGGTGGAGCCCGCACCTCCTGCGGGGGTCGCCCTGCCCCGCAGCACAGTATGATCAGCGGGTTTTCCAGCCCGTCGTCCGCCGACGGCAGTGCCTCGTCCGGGTTCCGCCACAGCTCGGTGACCAGCGCGTCCGGGCCCGGAACCGCCGCCGAACCGGTGTCGTCTGCTGAGGGAGCGGCCTGCGGCGGCGATCGACAGTGCGAGAGCGAGCGGGCGGAAGGGGGCTAGAGATGAACGACCGGACAGGTCAGGGTCCGGGTGATGCCGTCCACTTGCTGGACCTTGGCGACCACCATGCGACCCAGGTCGTCGACGGTGTCGGACTGGGCGCGGACGATGACGTCGTAGGGTCCTGTCACGTCCTCGGCCTGGATCACTCCAGGGATCTTGCTGATCGTCTCGGCGACGGTCGACGCCTTGCCGACCTCCGTCTGGATCAGGATGTACGCCTGTACCACGGAACCTCCAGAGCGGCCACGAGGATCATGTGGGGAAAAGGAACGCCACGGTACCGCGTCGCCGCACTTCACGGGGAGACCCGCGGGGTACGGGCCTGGCGCGCCGGGGTGCCGGAACGACACGGGTTGACGATCGCGCCGACCGTGGCGACGGTCATTTCGACCGTAACGAGGACAGAGATGACGCGCGACCGGGCACGGACAGGGACAGAAGGGGAGCCAAGGCGATGAAGGGCACTGTTGGTGAGCTCGGGGAGTTCGGGCTCATCAGGGAGCTCACCTCCCGTCTCACCACCACCCCGGCGGTCCGGGTCGGCCCCGGCGACGACGCCGCCGTGGTCGCCGCGCCCGACCGCAGGGTGGTGGCCAGCACCGACATCCTGGTGGAGGGACGGCACTTCCGCCGTGACTGGTCCACCGCGTACGACGTGGGCCGCAAGGCGGCGGCGCAGAACCTCGCCGACATCGCCGCCATGGGCGCCGTACCGACCGCGCTGCTGCTCGGCCTGGTCGTGCCCGCCGAACTGCCGGTGACCTGGCCGACCGAGCTGATGGACGGGCTGCGCGACGAGTGCCAGGTCGCGGGTGCCTCCGTGGTCGGCGGCGACGTGGTGCGCGGCGACACGATCACCGTCTCCATCACCGCGCTGGGCGACCTGCGCAACCAGGAGCCCGTCACCCGCGGTGGCGCCCAGCCCGGTGACCTCGTCGCGGTGACCGGCTGGCTCGGCTGGTCCGCGGCCGGGTTCGCCGTGCTGTCCCGGGGCTTCCGCTCACCGCGCGCCTTCGTCGAGGCCCACCGCCGCCCGGAGCCGCCGTACCACGCGGGACCGGCCGCCGCGGCGCTCGGCGCCACCGCGATGTGCGACGTGAGCGACGGACTGATCGCCGACCTGAGCCACATTGCGGAGGCCAGCAAGGTCAGGATCGACATCCGCTCCGGGCAGATCGACATCCCGTCCCAGATGAACGACATCGGCCAGGCCGTCGGCGTCGACCCCATGCAGTGGGTGCTCACCGGGGGAGAGGACCACGCGATCGTGGCCACCTTCCCGCCGGACGTGAAGCTGCCCGCCCGCTGGAAGGTCATCGGCGAGGTCCTCAACCCCTCCGCACTGCCCCAGGTGACCGTCGACGGGGCGCCCTGGACCAGCAAGGGCGGCTGGGACCACTTCGGTGAGGACGTGGAGTCATGAGCCTGCCCCTGGTCCTCACCGTCGCCGGCTCCGACTCCGGCGGCGGCGCCGGCATCCAGGCCGACCTGAAGACGATGCTCGCCCTCGGCACGCACGGCATGAGCGTGCTCACGGCGGTGACCGCGCAGAACTCGCTCGGCGTCCAGGGCGCCTGGGAACTGCCCGTGGAGGCGGTACGGGCCCAGTACCGCAGCGTCGTGGACGACATCGGCGTCCAGGCGGTCAAGACCGGGATGCTCTCCTCCGCCGATCTCGTCGAGACGGTCGCCGAGTTGATCGGCGGCACCGACGCCCCGGCCGTCGTCGACCCGGTCGGAGTCTCCAAGCACGGGGACGCGCTGCTCGCCGCCTCCGCCCTGGACTCCGTACGCACCAAGCTGCTGCCGGTGGCGACCGTCGCCACCCCGAACCTCGACGAGGTGGCCCAACTCACCGGCGTACGGGTCGAGTCGGACACCGACCTGCGCCGGGCCGCGGCCGCCGTGCTGGAGTACGGTCCGCGCTGGGTGCTGATCAAGGGCGGGCATCTGCGCGGCGACGCCATGGACCTGCTCACCGACGGCTCTCAGGAGCACTGGCTGCGCGCACCGCGCCTCGACAACCGGCACACGCACGGCACGGGCTGCACCCTCGCGTCGGCCGTCGCGTGCGGACTGGCGAAGGGGCAGTCGGTGCCGGACGCGGTCGCGGCGGCCAAGGCGTACGTCACCGGGGCGATCGGGGCCGGATTCGCGCTCGGCGCCGGGATCGGGCCGGTGGACCACGGCTGGGCGCTCGGGCGGAACACCGGCTCAGCGTGATGCCGGGGGCCGCCTCCTGAGCGAGCTCACCGGAGCACGGGGCGCCGGCCTGCCGGTGGAAACGGTCGGCGGCCTGCCGGTGGAAACGGTCGGCGGCCTGCCGGTGGAAGCAGCAGCGCGCGGGAGGGGACTGCCCGCCGGGAGAGGTTCCGGGCACGGCAGAAAGCCGGCCCACCCGGAGGTGGACCGGCTTTCTGCAGCGGACCAGGCCGTGGCCGCGCGCTCAGCTGACGCGTCAGCGCGAGACCTTGCCGGCCTTGATGCACGAGGTGCAAGCGTTCACGCGCTTCGGCGTCCCGCCGACCACGGTACGCACACGCTGGATGTTCGGGTTCCAGCGACGGGACGTACGGCGGTGCGAGTGCGAGATGTTGTTGCCGAAGCTCGGCCCCTTGCCACAGACGTCGCAGTTGGCAGCCACGGGTCACTCCAAAGACTTCAGATGCACTTACGGTTGACCCCGGCATGCCGGGATCAAGGTTCCGGAGCCGCGAACGGTCCGGGATCTGAGTGGCGGTGCCAGGGGGGAGAGAGCCCGATCGGGATCGGGCAACCGGAGCAGCATACAACGGCTGCTCCCGTACAACGAAACTACCACGGCAGCTCAGAGGCCCGCCCCCGGCCCTCTTCCGGCGGACACCCCTCCAAGGTCTACGCTGCCTGCCACATCCAGCAGCTCAGGGAGGCGCAGGTGGCGCAGGTGCCGCAGAGGTTCTTCGACGCTCTGGCGGTGCGCACCTGGTGCGGTCTGTCGCTGCGCGCCCTGGGGCGGGCGCGCGAGGAGATCGACGCGATCAACGTCTATCCGGTCGCGGACGGGGACACCGGCACGAACCTGTACCTGACCGTCGAGTCGGCCGTCGCCGCCGTGGAGGCCGTGTTCGCGGCGCACGAGGTGGACGCCGGGGAGCCGGACGAGGGCGACGGTCCTTCGCTGGCCGACAGCGTGGGTGCCATGGCGCACGGCGCGCTGATCGGCGCACGCGGCAACTCGGGGACGATCCTCGCGCAGCTGCTGCGCGGCATGGCCCAGGTGCTCACCGCCGGGGGTGAACCCGCTCACATCGACGGTCCGGGCCTGCGGCGGGCCCTGCGGCACGCGGCCGAATCCGCCCGGCAGGCCGTGGCCCACCCGGTCGAGGGCACCGTTCTGACCGTCGCCTCCGCCGCCGCCGACGCCGCCGAAGGGGCGGAGGGCGACTGCGCGGCGGTGGCCCGCGCGGCCTACGCGGGGGCCCGCGAGGCGCTCGCCGCGACCCCGGGGCAGCTGTCCGTCCTGGAGCGCGCCGGGGTGGTCGACGCCGGCGGGCACGGCCTTGTCACGGTGCTCGCGGCCCTGGTGGAGACCTTCACGGGCCGGGCGCCGGGAGTGGAGGCGGGCGTCGTGCCGCACGCGCGCGTGCCGCACGACGGCGCGGACCTCACGGGGGAGTGCGCCGCGGAGGAAGGCGACGGGAACGGCCCCGCCTTCGAGGTGATCTACCTCCTGGAGGCCGGGGACGCCGCCGTGGCACGGCTGCGGCAGCGGCTCGACGCCCTCGGGGACTCGCTCGTCGTGGTCGGCGGCGACGGACTGTGGAACGTCCACGTGCACGTCGACGACGCGGGCGCCGCCGTGGAGGCGGGCGTCGAGGCCGGGCGGCCGTACCGGATCCGCATCACCCACTTCGGGCACGGCGCCGCACACACCACCGGTACCGGGCGCCCGCCCCGGGAACGGGCCCAGCGCGCCGTGGTGGCCGTCGTGCCGGGGGAGGGCCTGGCCGGGCTGTACACCGAGGCCGGCGCGACCACCGTGCTCGCACGCCCCGGGGAGCCGCCCGCCAGCGGCGAACTCGTCCAGGCCGTACGCCGGGCACACGCGCGCGAGGTCGTGCTGCTGCCCAACGACGCCGAACTGCGCCACACCGCGGCCGCCGCGGCCGAGCAGGCCCGCACCGAAGGCGTCCGCGTCGCCCTCATCCCGACCCGCTCCGCGGTCCAGGGCATCGCCGCGCTCGCCGTGCACGAACCCGAGCGGCGCTTCGACGAGGACGTGGTGGCGATGACCTCGGCGGCCGGCGCCACCCGCCACGCCGAGGTCGCCGTCGCCGAACGACAGTCCTGGACCACGGCCGGCATCTGCCAGGCCGGTGACGTGCTCGGCCTCGTCGACGGCGACGTGGCCGTGATCGGCGGGGACGTCACGGAGGTCGCCGCTACCGTCCTGGACCGCATGCTCGCGGCCGGCGGCGAGCTGGTGACCCTCGTCCTCGGCGACGGGGCCCCCGAGACCGTCGCCGCCCACCTGGAGGCCCGCGTCCGCGAGGCGTACCTCGCCGTCGACACGGTGGTCTACCGGGGCGGGCGGCAGGGTGCGCTGCTGCTGATCGGCGTGGAGTAGCGCGGAGTGCCCGGAGTACCCGGAGTACCCGGAGTACCCGGAGTACCCGGAGTACCCGGAGTACCCGGAGTATCGAGAGTGCCGGGAGTACCCGGAACACCCCGAGTATCCCAGGGTGCCCCGGCGTTTCTCGGGGCTTCCCCCGGGAGGTGCGGGGCCGTTGTCAGTGGCGTGGTGTGCAATGGATCTCGTGCCCGCACTGCAAGAACCCCTGAAGAAGGTGCTCGGCCCCGCCACCGCGAAGGTGATGGCCGAGCATCTCGGCCTGCACACCGTCGGCGACCTCCTCCACCACTACCCCCGTAGATACGAGGAGCGCGGCCAGCTCACCCACCTCGCCGACCTGCCCATGGACGAGCACGTCACGGTGGTGGCCCAGGTCGCCGACGCCCGCCTGCACACCTTCGCCTCCTCGAAGGCGCCGCGCGGCAAGGGGCAGCGGCTCGAAGTGACCATCACGGACGGCAGCGGCCGCCTCCAGCTGGTCTTCTTCGGCCACGGCGTCCACAAGCCCCACAAGGAGCTGCTGCCGGGCACCCGCGCGATGTTCGCGGGCAAGGTCTCCGTCTTCAACCGCCGACTGCAACTGGCCCACCCGGCGTACGAGTTGCTGCGCGGCGGGGACGACGACGGGGCCGAGAGCGTCGAGTCCTGGGCGGGCGCCCTCATTCCCCTCTATCCGGCCACCGCCAAGCTGGAGTCCTGGAAGATCGGCAAGGCGATCCAGACCGTGCTGCCCAGCGCGCAGGAGGCCGTCGACCCCCTCCCCGGCTCCCTGCGCGAGGGCCGCGGCCTGGTCTCGCTCCCCGAGGCCCTCCTGAAGATCCACCGCCCGCACACCAAGGCGGACATCGAGGAGGCCCGCGCCCGCCTGAAGTGGGACGAGGCCTTCGTCCTCCAGGTCGCCCTCGCCCGCCGCCGCCACGCCGAGACCCAACTCCCCGCGGTCCCCAGGAAACCGAGCCCCGACGGCCTGCTCACGGCCTTCGACGACCGCCTCCCCTTCACCCTCACCGACGGCCAGCAGAAGGTCTCCCGGGAGATCTTCGACGACCTGGCCACCGACCACCCGATGCACCGGCTGCTCCAGGGAGAGGTCGGATCGGGAAAGACGATGGTGGCCCTGCGCGCCATGCTCGCCGTCGTCGACGCGGGCGGGCAGGCCGTGATGCTGGCGCCCACCGAGGTGCTCGCCCAGCAGCACCACCGGTCGGTCGTCGAGATGATGGGGGAGCTCGCCGAGGGAGGGATGCTCGGCGGCGCCGAACACGCCACCAAGGTGGTGCTGCTCACGGGCTCCATGGGCGCCGCCGCCCGCCGGCACGCCCTGCTCGACCTGGCCACCGGTGAGGCCGGCATCGTCATCGGCACGCACGCGCTGATCGAGGACAAGGTGCAGTTCCACGACCTCGGCCTGGTCGTCGTCGACGAACAGCACCGCTTCGGCGTCGAGCAGCGCGACGCCCTGCGCGGCAAGGGCAAGCAGCCGCCGCACCTGCTCGTCATGACCGCCACGCCGATCCCGCGCACCGTCGCCATGACCGTCTTCGGCGACCTGGAGACCTCCGTGCTGGACCAGCTCCCGGCCGGCCGGTCCCCGATCGCCAGCCATGTCGTCCCGGCCGCCGACAAGCCGCACTTCCTCGCCCGGGCCTGGGAGCGGGTCCGCGAGGAGGTGTCGAACGGCCACCAGGCGTACGTCGTCTGCCCGCGCATCGGCGACGAGGACGACGACCCGCAGAACCCGAAGAACCCGAAGAAGAAGTCCAAGCAGCCCCCCGAGGGCGACGCGGAGAGGCGGCCCCCGCTCGCCGTCCTCGACGTCGCCGAGCAGCTGGCCAAAGGCCCGCTCCAGGGCCTGAAGGTCGAAGTCCTGCACGGACGTATGCAGCCCGACGACAAGGACGCGGTCATGCGCCGCTTCGCCGCCGGGGAGACCGACGTCCTGGTCGCCACGACCGTCATCGAGGTCGGCGTCAACGTCCCCAACGCCACCGCGATGGTGATCATGGACGCCGACCGCTTCGGCGTCTCCCAGCTCCACCAGCTGCGCGGCCGCGTCGGCCGGGGCTCTGCCCCCGGCCTGTGCCTGCTGGTCACCGAGATGCCCGAGGCGAGCCCGGCCCGGCAGCGCCTGGGCGCCGTCGCCGGCACCCTCGACGGCTTCGAGCTCTCCCGCATCGACCTCGAGCAGCGCCGCGAGGGCGACGTACTCGGCCAGGCCCAGTCCGGCGCCCGCACCTCGCTGCGCGTGCTCGCCGTCATCGAGGACGAGGAGATCATCGCCGAGGCGCGGGAGGAGGCGGCCGCGGTCGTGGCCGCAGACCCGGAGCTGACCGGCCTGCCCGGTCTGCGGACGGCCCTGGACGCCCTCCTGGACGAGGAGAGGGAGCAGTACCTGGAGAAGGGCTGAGAGACTGGGCACGGACACCGTCCGTCCACCCGAGCACGCCGAGTACCGACAAGGACCCCAGAGATGACCCGCGTGATCGCCGGCAAGGCCGGCGGACGCCGCCTCACCGTCCCGCCAGGGACCGGAACCCGCCCCACCTCCGACCGCGCGCGCGAGGGACTCTTCTCCACCTGGCAGTCCCTGCTCGGCGGCCCGCTGGACGGTGAGCGGGTCCTCGACCTGTACGCCGGCTCCGGCGCCGTCGGTCTGGAGGCGCTGTCCCGGGGAGCCGGGCACGTCCTGCTCGTCGAGGCCAACGCCCGCGCCGCCCGTACGGTTCGGGAGAACGCGAAGGCGCTCGGCCTGCCCGGTGCCGAGGTCCGGACGGGCAGGGCGGAACAGATCATCCGCACTCCGGCCCCGGCCGAGCCGTACGACATCGCCTTCCTGGACCCCCCGTACGCCGTCTCGGACGACGATCTCCGGGAGATCCTGCTCACACTCCGCACGGAGGGGTGGCTCACCGGGGAAGCGCTCGTCACCGTGGAGCGCAGCACCAGGGGCGGCGAGTTCCGCTGGCCGCACGGCTTCGACGCGATCCGGGCCCGTCGCTACGGCGAGGGAACGTTTTGGTACGGTCACGCCGCCTCTACGTGCGAAGACGCACGATGACCGGACCGGAGAGCGAGGGAACTCAAGTGCGCCGCGCCGTCTGTCCCGGGTCGTTCGACCCGATCACCAACGGACATCTCGACATCATCGCCCGGGCCTCCAGCCTCTACGACGAGGTCTACGTCGCCGTGATGATCAACCAGGCCAAGAAGGGCCTGTTCGAGATCGAGGAGCGGATCGACCTCATCCGCCAGGTCACCGCCGAGTACGGGAACGTGCGCGTGGAGTCCTTCCACGGCCTCCTCGTCGACTTCTGCAAGCAGCGCGAGATCCCGGCCATCGTCAAGGGCCTGCGCGCGGTGAGCGACTTCGACTACGAGCTCCAGATGGCCCAGATGAACAACGGCCTCTCGGGTGTCGAGACCCTGTTCATCCCCACCAACCCCACCTACAGCTTCCTGTCGTCCTCCCTGGTCAAAGAGGTCGCGGCCTGGGGCGGCGACGTCTCCCACCTCGTACCCCCGCTGGTCCTGGAAACCCTCTCCGAGCGCCTGAAGCAGGACTGAGCCCGCCCCGCCCCCGCCCCCGCGCACGCCCCGCGCAGCTCACGGAGGCTGACAAACCGTCACCCGGTGTCCCCCGGACACCCCGGGGTCGTACAGTCGTCCCGTCCGTCTCCAACACAGCTGTAGAGAGTGGCGAGCACACGGTGGACGTGCAGAAGAAGCTCGACGAGATCACCGCGATGGTCTCCGGCGCCCGCGCCATGCCCATGTCGGCCTCGTGCGTGGTCAACCGCGCCGAGCTGCTCTCGATGCTCGAGGAGCTGCGCGCCGAGCTGCCCGGTTCCCTCGCCCAGGCCCAGGAGCTGATCGGCGACCGGGAGCAGCTGGTCGCGCAGGCCCGCGAGGAGGCCGACCGCATCATCGAGGGCGCGCGCGCCGAGCGCGGCTCCCTGATCTCCGACACCGAGGTCGCCCGCCGCTCCCAGGCCGAGGCCGACCGGATCCTCGCCGAGGCACGCCAGGAGGCCGAGGAGGTCCGCGCCGAGGCCGACGACTACGTCGACTCCAAGCTCGCCAACTTCGAGGTCGTCCTCACCAAGACCCTCGGCTCCGTGGGCCGGGGCCGCGAAAAACTCCTCGGTACCGGACCCGGCCTCGACGAGAACGGCTACGAGGACGAGGACGCCCCCGAACGCAGCCACGACCCGGAGACCCTGCGCCGCGACGCCGACACCTACGTCGACGCGAAGCTCGGCGCCTTCGAGGCCGTACTGGCCAAGACCCTGGACGCGGTCGGCCGGGGCCGGCAGAAGCTGCACGGCCGCATCGCCACCGACGACCTCGGCGCCCTCGCGGACGACATGACCACCGTCCAGCACTCCAGCGACGCGGACTACCTCGCCGGCCTCGCGGCCCTCTCCGACGCCCCCGCCGAGCAGCCCCGGCAGCGGGAGTACGGCGAACAGCCGGCGGCGGCACAGGTACCGGCACAGGCCGTTCCGGAGATGCCGTCGCAGCAGCCGGCGTACGGCTACGCCCAGCAGCAGCCCGACCCCTACGCCGGCTACCAGCAGACCTACGGCGGCCAACAGGACCCGTACGGCTACCAGCAGCAGCCGGCGGATCCGTACACCTACCAGTACGACCCCCAGCAGCACGCGTACGACGACGGAGGCCAGGGCTACGCCCAGCAGCCCCAGCAGCCCTCCCAGCCCCCGCAGGCCCAGCCGCAGGCCCTCGACGAGACCAGCCTCTTCGACACCAGCATGATCAGCGCCGAGCAGCTGAGGGCCTACGAACAGGGGCGCGGCCTCTAGCCCGCAGACCGGCCTCACGACCGGATTGGGCCGTGAGCGAATGGTCCAGTATCCTGGCTCTTCGGTCGCGTGTACGTCCGCGATCGGCGCTGCCCGGGAACACCGATGGGCAGTCCCCCCAAGCTAAGAAGACCGAAAGCAGGAATGGTTCTGAACGCGCGCCTCGACCACCGCAACCCCCTCGTGTTCGACACACACGAGCTGGGACGGCGGCCCGGTGCGCTGCAGCGCCTGACCCGCACGGTCGACGCTCCCCGGGACTTCGGTATCCAGGGAGTCATCGGAGTGCCGGAAGGCGCCCCGGTGGAACTCGATCTCCGGCTCGAGTCGGTCATGGAAGGGGTGCTCGTCACAGGCACCGCCCGTGCCAAGGCCGAGGGGGAGTGCGTAAGGTGTCTGGAGCCGCTCGAGCAGCAGCTCGCCGCGGACTTCCAGGAGATGTTCTCGTACCCTGACGCCGACGACCGGGGCCGCCCTGCGGCGGAACCGGGCGACGACGCCGAGGACGACGAGGACAGGCTCTTCGTCGAGGACGGACTGATCGGCCTCGAACCCGTGCTGCGCGACGCGGTGGTGCTCGCACTGCCGATGCAGCCGGTGTGCCAGGAAGACTGCCCGGGTCTGTGCTCCGAGTGTGGAGCACGCCTGGCGGACGACCCGGACCACCATCACGACGCCGTCGACATTCGTTGGGCGGCTTTGCAGGGACTCGCCGGTTCACTCGGAGACGGCGAGAAGGACGAGATGAGCGGCGCCGAACCTGGCGTCGACGAGAAGCAGGAGAAGTAGCCGTGGCTGTTCCGAAGCGGAAGATGTCGCGCAGCAACACGCGCCACCGCCGGTCGCAGTGGAAGGCTGCGGTCCCCACCCTGGTTGCGTGCGAGCGCTGCCACGAGCCCAAGCAGCAGCACATCGCGTGCCCGTCTTGCGGCACTTACAACAAGCGCCAGGTCCTCGAGGTCTGAGCGGCTGGTGAGAGGCACTGTGTCAGTCCCCAAGAAGGCGGAAGACGCCAAGGCGGACCCACCCGCCAAGAAGAAGGCGGACACCCAGGCCTCGTCCCACACGCTTCTGGAAGGGCGGCTCGGCTATCAGCTCGAGTCCGCCCTTCTGGTGCGTGCACTGACCCACCGTTCCTACGCGTACGAGAACGGCGGTCTGCCGACGAACGAGCGGCTGGAGTTCCTCGGTGACTCCGTCCTCGGCCTCGTCGTCACGGACACGCTGTACCGCACCCACCCCGACCTGCCCGAAGGCCAGCTGGCCAAGTTGCGGGCCGCGGTGGTCAACTCGCGTGCGCTGGCGGAGGTGGGCCGTGGGCTCGACCTCGGCTACTTCATCCGGCTCGGCCGCGGTGAAGAGGGCACGGGGGGCCGGGACAAGGCATCCATCCTCGCCGACACCCTCGAAGCGGTGATCGGCGCGGTCTATCTCGACCAGGGCCTCGACGCGGCCTCCGAACTGGTGCACCGCCTGTTCGACCCGCTGATCGAGAAGTCCTCGAACCTCGGCGCCGGCCTGGACTGGAAGACCAGCCTCCAGGAACTCACCGCGACCGAAGGGCTCGGTGTCCCCGAGTACCTGGTCACGGAGACCGGCCCGGACCACGAGAAGACCTTCACTGCTGCCGCCCGCGTCGGAGGCGTCTCGTACGGCACCGGCACCGGCCGCAGCAAGAAGGAGGCGGAGCAGCAGGCCGCGGAATCCGCGTGGCGGTCGATCAAGACCGCGGCGGACGAGCGAGCCAAGGCGACGGCGGACCAGCCGTCCACCGAAGTCGACGAGGCCGCCGACACCTCGTCGGCCTCCGCCTGACGCACCCGTTCCTCCGCACGTCCCGAACGCCCGCCCCACTCCCGGGGCGGGCGTTCGGTTCGTCCACCGGCCCACCCGAGGGGATGCCATGCCCGAGTTGCCCGAGGTCGAGGTCGTCCGGCGCGGCCTGGAGCGCTGGGTCGCCCACCGCACCGTCGCCGACGCCGAGGTGCTGCACCCGCGCGCGGTACGCCGGCACATCGCCGGCCCCGACGACTTCGCCCACCGCCTGAAGGACCACCGCATC
This sequence comes from Streptomyces sp. NPDC037271, assembly GCF_055603605.1. Classification (NCBI taxonomy): domain Bacteria; kingdom Bacillati; phylum Actinomycetota; class Actinomycetes; order Kitasatosporales; family Streptomycetaceae; genus Streptomyces; species Streptomyces sp. NPDC037271. The sequence continues at coordinate 9,371 of NZ_JBVJVN010000016.1, read as the reverse complement.
GGCACGCCCAGCCGCCGCGGCAAGTACCTGTGGCTGCCGCTGGAGGACACCGGTCAGGCGGTCCTCGCGCACCTCGGTATGAGCGGCCAGCTGCTGGTCCAGCCGCACGAGGCACCGGCCGAGAAGCACCTGCGCGTCCGCGTCCGCTTCACCGACGCCCTCGGCACCGAACTCCGCTTCGTCGACCAGCGCACCTTCGGCGGCCTCTCCCTGCACGACACCACCCCCGACGGCCTGCCCGACGTCATCGCGCACATCGCCCGCGACCCCCTCGACCCGCTCTTCGACGACGAGGCCTTCCACCTCGCCCTGCGCCGCAAGCGCACCACGATCAAACGGGCCCTGCTCGACCAGTCACTGATCAGCGGCGTCGGCAACATCTACGCCGACGAGGCCCTGTGGCGCTCCCGCCTCCACTACGAACGCCCCACCGCGACCTTCACCCGCCCCCGCACCGCCGAACTCCTCGGCCACGTCCGCGACGTGATGAACGCCGCCCTCGCCGTCGGCGGCACCAGCTTCGACAGCCTCTACGTCAACGTCAACGGCGAGTCCGGCTACTTCGACCGCTCGCTCGACGCGTACGGCCGCGAGGGCCTGCCCTGCCGCCGCTGCGCCACGCCGATGCGCCGCCGGCCGTGGATGAACCGCTCCAGCTACTTCTGCCCGAAGTGCCAGCGGCCGCCGAGGATCACGCCGTAGGCGTCCGCTGCGCGTCGTACCGCTCACGCGACGCCAGCACCTCGTCCATCCGTCCCTCCAGGCACTGGATGAGCGCGATCAGCCGCCCGGCCACCTCGCGCCCCAGAGCCGTGAGTTCGTAGTCCACGCGGGGCGGGTTGACGGGCTGGGCCTCGCGGTGCACCAGGCCGTCGCGCTCCAGCGCGTGCAGGGTCTGGGCCAGCATCTTCTCGCTGACACCGTCGACACGGCGCCGGAGTTCGTTGAACCGGAAGGAGCCCTCGTACAGCGCGCCGAGCGTCAGCGCACCCCAGCGCCCCGTGACGTGCTCCAGGGTGCCGCGCGAGGGACAGGCCTTGGAGAACACGTCGTACGGGAGGTCCTGCTCCTCCGTGCGCTCCTGCGTGGTCGACATACGTCCAGCGTACGTGAGCTCAGCGCGGTGCCACAGACGGCGCTGAGCCGCTGACAGCGCTCCCGGCGCTTCGGCCGCCGCCGGCCGCGGCTGTCTCAGTAGCCGAAGTTCTGGGTCCACCACGGGCCGCCGGAGCCGAAGTGGACGCCGACGCCCAGGGTCTGGAACTCGCAATTCAGGATGTTGGCCTTGTGGCCGGGGCTGTCCATCCAGGCGTCCATCACGGCCTGGGCGTCGGCCTGTCCGCGGGCTATGTTCTCGCCCCCGAGATTGCCTATGCCGGCCGCCGCGGCCCGGTCCCAGGGTGTCGCGCCGCTGGGGTCGGTGTGGTCGAAGAAGCCCTGCTGGGCCATGGCCTCGCTGAAGTCCTCGGCCAGTTCACGCAGCGCGCTGTTCGCGGCCACCGGGCTGCAGCCCACCTTGGCCCGCTCGTCGTTGACGAGCTTGAGTACCTGGGCCTGGGCGACGGCCTGCTCCGACGCGGCGGCGGGGGCGCCGGGCCGGTCGGGCTCCTCGGTGGCCGGGCGCGAGGGTGCGGGCTTCGGCTTCGAGCCGGGAGTCTTCTCGGGCTGCCGCGTCTTCGACGGAGCCTCGGCGGGGGCGCCGGGCTTCGACGCCGGTGCCGAAGGGGAGGACGAGGGCGACGAGGGGGAGGAGGGCTCGGGCGAGGAGTCCTTCGAGGAGCCGGAGGACTCCGAGGAGCCGGAGGGCGAGGAGGACCGGTCGGTTCCGGGGCTCGTGGAGGTGTCGCCGTCGCGGCCGGTCTCGGCGCTGCCGGAGGTGCCGCCCTGTTGGGACGGAGTGTTCGTCGGGGCGTCCTGGGACCGCACCCGGTCGCCCCCGCCGCTGCCGCCGCCGATCCGGTAGTTGTCGAGGCCGGGCACCGCGCCCGTGGCCACCGCCACCGTGCCGATGGCGACCGCCGCGGAGACACCGAGCAGACCGGTGCGGACCGGAGTGGCAGCCTTCTTCCGGCGGCGGCGCCTGCCGGCGGGAGGCGGACCGTCGTCGGGGGTGAACCCGTCGCTGGGGAAGGCGACCGTACGGCCGGCCTGCGGGTGGGCTTCGCCGTCCGGACCGTCCGGCGCGAACAGGTAGGCGTCGCTCTTCGCACGGACCTCGGCGTACGCCTCGGGGTTCAGGTAGGGCGCGATGCCCATCGTGGGGCGGCCGTCCGCGTCCGGGGCCTGCGGGGCACGGTCCCGTCCCGTCGTGCCGTCCGTCTGATGGTCCCCCGCGGCGCGGCCCGTGGCGGCGCGGCCGGCGGCGGAGCGTCGGTGGCGTCCCATGTCCTGGCCTTCCTCGTCCTCGCGCTGGACGTGTCCTCGCGGTCGACGTGTCCTCGCGGTCGACGTGTCCTCATGATCAACACGGAACTCACACGTTCGGGTGAGTTTCAGGTGCGTTTCATTGGGTGGGGACGGTACCGCATGGCGCAAGGGGGTGAAGTGTCCGGCGGGACATTGACTGGTTAGGTTGCAGTCATGAGTGACGATGTACGGCTGGTCGCGTGGGTGCGCGGACAGGTCCAGGGCGTGGGTTTCCGCTGGTTCACGCGGGCCAGGGCGCTGGAGCTCGGCGACATGAGTGGTTTTGCTCTCAATCTGGCCGACGGGCGCGTCCAGGTGGTCGCGGAGGGGCCGCGCGAGCGCTGCGAGGGGCTGCTCGACTGGCTGCGCGGTGACGACACGCCCGGACGCGTAGACGGCGTGACCGAGATCTGGGACACACCCCGTGGCGGCTACGAGGGCTTCGCCATCCGCTGACGCGAGGCCGCGCGGAGACCTCCGTTCCGGGTGTCACCGTCTCCGGGAAGGTGTCCGCGGCGGAAAACGGGCAGGTGGTTGCCAAGGGCGGCCTGTCATGGCAGGCTCCGCACGCAGGATGATCGCCACGCCCCGAGGGGCCCGCAGGAGTCGCCGCGTCGCCGTTCCGAGGCCGCGTGCCCCCGGGTACCCGCCGATACGGGGCGTGATCGTGTTGACCGTCAAACTTTTTGGTGAGACGCTGAAAGCCCCGCGCACCTTAGCTGTTTGGCATGGTTGAACGGCAGAGAAAACTCCAAAGTGCCAAGCACCGCGGGTGCGATTCCCTCACGACCCACACCGCTTCGGTCGGTCACTCATTGTGGAGGACCATCCATCATGGCAAAGGCGCTTCTCGGTTACGTCGGCGGCTCCGACCCTCGACTCCTCGCCGAGATGCGACGGCTCCAGCAGCGCGTCCAGGATCTGGAATCCGAGCTCGGACGGATCCAGGCGGAGAACGACGCGTTGGCGGCTGCCGCTTCTCACGACAGGATCATGGAGAGCATGGAGAGCGTTGACGCACACCAGGCGGAGCCTGCGCTCACCTGATCACTGCATCACTCCACTACGGCACAGCAGTGGTTGGGCTTGCCCGTAAAACCGCTCAGGTGTCAGAGTCTGCAAGGGACGCTTCGGCGTCCCTTCTTTCTTGCCCCCGCCTTCGCCCGCACTCCGCCGTCCGGCCGTCTTTTCCTCCCCCGCGCATCCTTTCACCCTCTTCAACGTCTGATGTGCCCTGGACGTTCACTGGTGAAACCGCGGCGGTTCACCCGTTCATGGAGTGAGACACCCGTGAAAGGTAGAGTCCGACGGCGTGCACCTGAAGGCCCTGACCCTCCGCGGGTTCAAGTCGTTCGCCTCGGCGACCACGCTCCGGTTCGAGCCGGGCATCACCTGCGTCGTCGGTCCGAACGGCTCGGGCAAGTCCAACGTCGTCGACGCGCTCAGCTGGGTCATGGGCGAACAGGGCGCCAAGTCACTGCGCGGCGGCAAGATGGAAGACGTCATCTTCGCCGGCACCACCGGCCGCCCGCCGCTCGGCCGGGCCGAGGTGTCGCTGACCATCGACAACTCCGACGGGGCGCTGCCCATCGAGTACGCCGAGGTCACCATCACGCGGATCATGTTCCGCAACGGCGGCAGCGAGTACCAGCTCAACGGCGACACCTGCCGCCTCCTCGACATCCAGGAACTGCTCTCCGACTCCGGCATCGGCCGTGAGATGCACGTCATCGTCGGTCAGGGCCAGCTCGACTCCGTCCTGCACGCCGACCCGATGGGGCGCCGCGCCTTCATCGAGGAGGCATCGGGCGTCCTCAAACACCGCAAGCGCAAGGAGAAGGCGCTCAGGAAACTGGACGCGATGCAGGCGAATCTCGCGCGCGTGCAGGACCTCACCGACGAGCTGCGGCGCCAGCTCAAGCCGCTCGGCCGGCAGGCGGCGGTGGCGCGACGGGCCGCCGTCATCCAGGCCGACCTCCGGGACGCGCGGCTCAGGCTCCTCGCCGACGACCTCGTACGGCTGCGCGAGGCGCTCCAGGCCGAGATCGCCGACGAGGCCGCGCTCAAGGAACGCAAGGACGCCGCCGAGCAGGAGCTGGGCAGGGCGCTGCGCCGCGAGGCGGACCTGGAGGACGAGGTGCGCAGGCTCACTCCGCGCCTCCAGCGCGCCCAGCAGACCTGGTACGAGCTGTCCCAGCTCGCCGAACGGGTGCGCGGCACCATCTCGCTGGCCGACGCACGCGTGAAGAGCGCCACCTCCGCTCCCCCCGAGGAGCGGCGCGGGCGCGATCCGGAGGAACTGGAGCGCGAGGCCGCCCGCGTCCGCGAGCAGGAGGCCGAACTCGAAGCGGCCCTGGAGGCGGCCGAGCACGCGCTGGAGGACACGGTCGCCCACCGCGCCGACCTCGAACGCGAACTGGCCCTGGAGGAACGCCGCCTCAAGGACGTCGCCCGATCCATCGCCGACCGCCGTGAGGGGCTGGCCCGGCTCAGCGGCCAGGTCGGCACCGCCCGCTCCCGCGCCGCCTCGGCCCAGGCCGAGATCGAGCGGCTGGCCGAAGCACGGGACGAGTCCCGGGAGAGGGCCGCCGCCGCCCAGGAGGAGTACGAGGCGCTCCAGGCCGAGGTCGACGGGCTCGACGCCGGTGACCAGGAACTCGCCGAGCGGCACGAGGCCGCCAAGCGTGGGCTGGCCGAGGCGGAGGCAGCCCTGAGCGCCGCCCGCGAGGCGGCCACCGCGGCGGAACGCGAGCGCGCGGCGACGCACGCCCGCCGTGAGGCCCTCGCCCTCGGACTGCGCCGCAAGGACGGCACCGGCGCGCTGCTCGCCGCCAAGGACCGGCTCACCGGCCTGCTCGGCCCGGCCGCCGGGCTCCTCACCGTGACGCCCGGCCACGAGGTCGCCCTGGCCACCGCCTTCGGCGCCGCCGCCGACGCCCTCACGGTGACCTCCCCGGCCGCCGCCGCCGACGCCATCCGCCTGCTGCGCAAGCAGGACGCCGGCCGGGCCGCCCTGCTGCTCGCCGGCGCCCCCGACGACATGGCTCGGGAGCCGCGTGGCGAGGGACCGCCGTACGCCGCCGACCTGGTCCGCGGACCGGCCGACCTGATGCCCGCCGTACGCCGGCTGCTGCGCGGGATGGTCGTCGTCGCCACCCTGGAGGACGCCGAGGACCTCGTCTACGCGCACCCGGAGCTGACCGCCGTCACCGCCGAGGGCGACCTGCTGGGCGCCCACTTCGCGCAGGGCGGGTCCGCCGGGGCGCCCAGCCTGCTGGAGGTGCAGGCCTCCGTGGACCAGGCCGCCGCCGAACTGGAGGAACTGGGCGTGCGGTGCGAGCGGCTCGCCGAGGCGCAGGCCGCCGCCGGCGAGCGGCGCCGGGAGTGCGCCGCGCTCGTCGAGGAACTGGGGGAACGGCGCCGGGCCGCCGACCGGGAGAAGTCCGCCGTGGCCCAGCAGCTGGGCCGGCTCGCGGGGCAGGCGCGGGGCGCCGCCGGGGAGGCCGAGCGGTCCGCCGCCGCGGCGGCCCGGGCGCAGGAGGCGCTGGACAAGGCGCTGACGGACGTCGAGGAGCTGGCGGAGCGGCTCGCCGTGGCGGAGGAGATGCCGGTCGAGGAGGAGCCCGACACCTCCGCACGCGACCGGCTCGCCGCCGACGGCGCCAACGCCCGCCAGACCGAGATGGAGGCCCGCCTCCAGGTCCGTACCCACGAGGAGCGGGTCAAGGGCCTCGCCGGGAGGGCCGACTCCCTGGACCGTGCCGCCCGCACGGAACGCGAGGCACGGGCGCGTGCCGAACAGCGGCGGGCCCGGTTGCGGCACGAGGCGGCCGTCGCCGAGGCGGTCGCCGCCGGCGCCCGGCAGCTGCTCGCGCACGTGGAGGTCTCCCTGACCCGCGCCGACGAGGAGCGCACCGCCGCCGAGGCCGCCAAGACCCGGCGCGAACAGGAGCTGACCGCCGCGCGCACCGCCGGGCGCGACCTCAAGGCGGAGCTCGACAAGTTGACGGATTCAGTTCACCGGGGCGAGGTACTCGGCGCCGAGAAGCGGCTGCGCATCGAGCAGCTGGAGACCAAGGCGCTGGAGGAACTCGGTGTGGAACCGGCGGGGCTCACGGCCGAGTACGGCCCCCATCAGATGGTGCCGCCCTCGCCCCCCGCCGACGGCGAGGTGCTCCCCGAGGACCCCGACCACCCGCGCAACCGTCCGCGGCCCTTCGTCCGCGCCGAGCAGGAGAAGCGCCTGAAGGCCGCCGAACGCGCCTACCAGCAGCTCGGCAAGGTCAATCCGCTGGCCCTGGAGGAGTTCGCGGCGCTGGAGGAACGGCACCAGTTCCTCAGTGAGCAGCTCGAGGACCTGAAGAAGACCCGTGCCGACCTGCTCCAGGTCGTCAAGGAGGTCGACGAACGCGTCGAGCAGGTCTTCACCGAGGCCTTCCGGGACACGGCCCGGGAGTTCGAGGGCGTCTTCGGCAGGCTGTTCCCGGGCGGTGAGGGGCGGCTGATCCTGACCGACCCCGACAACATGCTCACCACGGGCGTGGACGTCGAGGCCCGGCCGCCGGGCAAGAAGGTCAAGCGGCTCTCGCTGCTCTCGGGCGGGGAGCGCTCGCTGACCGCCGTGGCGATGCTCGTTTCGATCTTCAAGGCGCGGCCCAGCCCGTTCTACGTTATGGACGAGGTCGAGGCGGCGCTCGACGACACCAATCTCCAGCGGCTGATCAGGATCATGCAGGAGCTGCAGGAGGCGTCGCAGCTGATCGTCATCACGCACCAGAAGCGCACGATGGAAGTCGCCGACGCGCTGTATGGCGTGTCCATGCAGGGCGACGGTGTGTCGAAAGTCATCAGCCAGCGGTTGCGCTAGCCCCGAGCACGTTAGCTTCAACTCTTGAACACGTAACCCCTCCCTGCATCGTCAAACTCACAGCTCTCTTCCTATTGACTTCGATACTTGAAGGCATAGTCTCTGCAACGTTGCTTTTACCTTCAGGTTCCTTTTATCGGTATCTCGAAGGCGAACCACCCCGGCAGCGTTGCCGGTAGCCCGAGGAGTACACGTGGCCAGCACATCGCAGGCACCCAAATCAGGAGCCAGGACGGCTCACCCCGATCATCTCGGGCACGTCATCTTCATCGCGGCGGCCGCCGCGATGGGCGGTTTCCTGTTCGGTTACGACAGTTCCGTGATCAACGGTGCCGTCGAGGCCATCCGGGACCGCTACGACGTCGGCTCCGCGCTACTGGCCCAGGTCATCGCCATCGCGCTGATCGGCTGTGCCATCGGTGCCGCGACCGCCGGCCGCATCGCCGACCGCATCGGACGTATCCGCTGCATGCAGATCGCGGCGGTCCTCTTCACCGTCAGTGCCATCGGCTCCGCACTGCCCTTCGCGCTGTGGGACCTCGCCATGTGGCGCGTCGTCGGCGGCTTCGCCATCGGCATGGCCTCGGTGATCGGCCCCGCATACATCGCGGAGGTCTCCCCGCCTGCCTACCGAGGCCGGCTCGGTTCCTTCCAGCAGGCCGCGATCGTCGTCGGTATCGCGGTGTCGCAGCTGGTCAACTGGGGTCTGCTGAACGCCGCCGGCGGTGACCAGCGCGGTGAGCTGATGGGCCTGGAGGCCTGGCAGGTCATGCTCGGCGTCATGGTCATCCCGGCCGTCCTCTACGGCCTGCTCTCCTTCGCCATCCCCGAGTCGCCGCGCTTCCTGATCTCCGTCGGCAAGCACGAGCGCGCCAGGCAGATCCTCGAAGAGGTCGAGGGCAAGGAAGTGAACCTCGACGCCCGCGTCGCCGAGATCGAGCACGCCATGCACCGCGAGGAGAAGTCCTCCTTCAAGGACCTGCTCGGCGGCAGCTTCTTCTTCAAGCCGATCGTCTGGATCGGTATCGGCCTGTCGGTCTTCCAGCAGTTCGTCGGCATCAACGTCGCGTTCTACTACTCCTCGACGCTGTGGCAGTCGGTCGGCGTCGACCCGACGCAGTCCTTCTTCTACTCCTTCACGACGTCGATCATCAACATCGTCGGCACCGTGATCGCGATGATCTTCGTGGACCGCATCGGCCGCAAGCCGCTCGCCCTCATCGGCTCGGTCGGCATGGTGATCGGCCTGGCACTGGAGGCCTGGGCGTTCTCCTTCGACCTGGTCGACGGCAAGCTCCCGGCCACACAGGGCTGGGTCGCCCTGATCGCCGCCCACCTGTTCGTCCTCTTCTTCGCCCTGTCCTGGGGCGTGGTCGTCTGGGTCTTCCTCGGCGAGATGTTCCCGAACCGGCTCCGCGCCGCCGCGCTGGGCGTGGCCGCTTCCGCGCAGTGGATCGCCAACTGGGCCATCACCGCGAGCTTCCCGTCGCTGGCCGAGTGGAACCTCTCCGGCACCTACGTGATCTACACGATCTTCGCCGCGCTCTCCATCCCCTTCGTCCTGAAGCTCGTGAACGAGACGAAGGGCAAGGCCCTGGAGGAGATGGGCTGACCGCCCCACCCCCGCACTCGGGGAGAAGGGCCAAGTCCCCGCTGCCCCTCTCCTCGTACCGTCCGCCGCCCCCGGTCCCGGCTCACCGCCCGGACCGGGGGCGACGGTGTCGTACGTGCGCGTCCGGCGGCCGGCTCACCAGATGATGACTCCGCCGCCGATCTCCAGGGCTGCCGGGCGGACTCGTCGATGATGCGCAGACGGTCCTCGATCTGACCGCGGTGTTCCCGCACCGACCGAGGGTGGTCGGTGCCGGCCGCTATCCGGTCGCGATGGGACCGCAGCAGGGCGACCTCGCGCAACAGGTCCGGTACCTGCCTGTGCTCCACCTCCAGATTCCGTTCGGCCAGGACCGGCAGGAGGCGGGCGCCCGGCGAGCGAACCAGGTCCGACCGTTCCTAATCAGTGAGCAGGAGTGAGTCTTGGACTCGTACCTGGTCACTGCGGACACCCCGAACGGTTTTGGGTGCCCTGGTTGCCCGCGTA
>NZ_JBVJVN010000015.1:0-172100 GCF_055603605.1 Streptomyces sp. NPDC037271 | reverse complement strand
CCCCCCCCCCCCCCCCCCCCCCCCCCCCCCCCCCCCCCCCCCCCCCCCCCCCCCCCCCCCCCCCCCCCCCCCCCCCCCCCCCCCCCCCCCCCCGCTGCCCTCAGTGTCAGCGGCTCATCAGCGCGAAGACGCCCCAGCCGAGGTACTCACGGCTGTACTGCACGTAGCGGGCGGGCCCGGTGGCGAGTTCGGTCCGCACCTCGGCGGCCAGCTCGTCATCGGGGTTCCGGTCGAGCCAGCGGCGGAGGTTGAGCCACTGCGCCGCCTGGTACCGGTCCCAGCTGTCCTGGTCGGCCAGCACGATCTCCACGACGTCGTACCCGAGGTCGCCGAAGTGCCCGAGCAGCTCCGGCAGCATCCGGAAGTCGGCTCTGCTGCCGGCGTGGCAGCCTTCGACGACGTCCTGAGTCGGCGGTGCCTGACGCCAGTACGGCTCGCCGATCAGCATGAGGCCGCCCGGGCGGAGGCTGCGGCCCAGCAGCTCGACGGTGCCGGCCACACCGTCGCCGATCCAGGTGGCGCCGATGCACGCGGCGAGATCGACCGGCTCGTCCGCGACGTAGCCGGAGGCATCGCCGTGGACGAAGTCGACCTGGTCGGCGACTCCGAGTTCGGCGGCGCGGACCCGGGCCTTCTCGGTGAACACCGTGCTGATGTCCACCCCCGTCCCCGTGACGCGGTGGTCGCGAGCCCAGGTACACAGCATTTCGCCCGTACCGCTGGCGAGGTCGAGCGCCCGCGTGCCCGGTGCCAGATGGAGCGCCTGGCCGAGCGTGGCGAGCTTGTCAGCGGTGAACGGGTTGTGGATGCGGTGACTGCTCTCGCGAATGGTCCAAATGCGTGGAAGATCCACAGGAGGGATTCCTTAGATTCGATGAGGTCCTGGCGTTCCTGGAGGGCGGCCGTCCGCAGTCGGCCACCACTGCTTGAACCGTCATCACATGCACCCCGCTCGGACGTCTCGATCTTGGACTCGTGCAACCTAGAGCTCTCCCGGGCGACGTGTCCACCGATTTCGTGCGGCGCTGCCGGCCACGCGCGCCCTCTGGACGCCGGTCGGTGGCCGGGCGACGTCCTCGTCCAGGACCCGGTGCTCGCGCTGTCGACGGGCAGGCGCGGCCGATGTCATGTCACGGTCTGCCCAGGAGGACGTCAGACCCGCTCCAGGGCCCGATGCGGCCCACTGGGAAGCTCCGCCCTGATCGCGTCGCCCGGGCGCACCGTGCCGCCTTCCTTCACGATGCTCATGATTCCGGCTTTGCGTACGATGTTCCCGGCCTCGTCACGGCCGACGACCTGCTTCAGGAGCCCATCCTGGAAGTTGTCGATCTGGAGGCAGGGATTCCGCAGGCCGGTCACCTCGAGGACTGCCTCGTCGCCGATGCGTAGCAGGGTGCCAACGGGCAGGCCGAGCAGATCGATGCCGCGGGTGGTGATGTTCTCGCCGAGCTCGCCGGGCGCCACCGGGAACCCTTCTTCCCCGACCTCGGCGAAGAGCTCCTCATGGATGAGGTGGACCTGCCGCAAGTTCGGCTGGGTGGGGTCCTGTGCGACGCGCGAGCGGTGCTTGACCGTCACACCGGCGTGTACGTCGCCCTCCACACCGAGCCCGGCGAGCAGTGTGATGCTGTCGCGGTTCGGCTTGGTGAACGAGTACTCGCCGTTGCTGCTGACCGCCGCCACTATCCCGCTCATGCCTCGGACCCCCTCCTCAGGAACAATGATCAGCCACGACCCTAACCTTCGGACCGCCGGGCGCGGCAGCCACCGTCAAACGCGGGTCAGGCCGTAGGTACTCGTTCCGGGCAGCTGAGCACCGCAGGACTCAATCCGGCGCGGAGGAACGGCCGTTCGGCGGCCCGACCGCTCCTCGAACCGTGCTGAGGGAGGGTCGGGCCCTGCACGCGAGATCGTCCCGGCCGAAATGAACAGAACCTGCAGCAGTTTGTGAACCCGTGCTTCCGTGCTTCCGTGCCAGTACGGACGAGGACGGCTGAGGGCCGGCCCCTCACGAGCCGCAGCGTTGCCTCGTACGCGCGAGCCGGAAGTCCGAGGGGGCGACCCCGTACGCCTTGCGGAAGGCGCGGCTGAAGTCAGCCGCGTGGCGGAAACCCCACCGGGCAGCGATAGCGCTGATGGGGTGCGTGGCCAGGTGAGGAGCGGTCAGGTCGTAGCATGCGCGTTCCAGTCGCTGCTGCCGTATCGAGGCGGCCACCGTGATGCCGCGCTGCTGGAAGAGGCGTTGGAGGTGACGGCGCGAGATGTGGTGTTCGGCGGCGATCTGCGCGGGAGTCAGCTCAGGATCCTCCAGATGCCGCTGGATGTAGTCCTGGACACGGATGAACAGGCTGCCGTGGGCCTCCTCCGACGTGGCGTCCTCGCGCGTGTGCGCACCGAGCACCCCGGCGAGGAGTTCCAGCAGAACGCCGGAGAGCCGGTGCGCCTGTGCGGCGGAGAAGCTGCCGGGGTGGCGTAGCAGATCGACGAGCAAGCGCGACAGTGTCAGGCCGAACACGTTGTGCTGCCGCAGGGGCGTGACCAACAGTGAGTCCATCAGGTCGGTCGGCAGCGGGACCAGTTCCTTGGGGATCTGGAGCCGCAGCGCCACCAGGGACGAGGTCACGCCATCGTGATGCTGGTGGGCGCGAGGGCCGCCGGCGTGGAACACATGGGGGCAGGAGGTGTCGGCCAGGAACATGTCGCCGGGTGTGAAGACCCTGGACCGGGCCGAGTTCCCCAGCTTCAGTTCGCCTTGCAGCGGGAGCACGAGGTGGTACTGGTCCGGGTCGACCGCTGCCCCGTGGAACGGCGTGCCCACCGCTGCCGCCGGCGGCTGGGCTAATCGGAGGAGTCTGAGGGCACCGAGGTCGAGCCTGTCGGCCAGCTCATGGAGGTGCTCGGGAGAGTCGATGGCCAGGTGGGACGGCCAGGGCATCAAGTCGATCTCGTCGCCCCACTGGTCGAACCGCTCGGCCGCGGGAAGCTCCTCGACTCTCAATCGCTCGGCTTGCATGCGGTTTACACCTTCCCCCGAATTGGTGGCGTAGACCAGGTGACTGTACCTGGCGCATACCGTCAAGGAGAAGTCCCGTTCTGCTAAGGACTACGTCTCGACGCCTTGGCAGACTCACTGACGTCACCGATGGAGGCAGTCCGGAATCTGCTGCTACGGAACGGGGGGTGATCCAATGGATCTCCGCTATCCGGCTTACTGCGTGGCCAACCCAAGATTTTACGAGACCCCGGAACGAGTGTCTCTGGATGAGGGTCGGGTGGACTATGGAAGCCACATTGAAACGCCGCCCGGATGGCGTCGCTCGGTCGAAGAGCAGTGGACCCGTATCCAGCCTCCGGCCGGAACGCCGAAACTTCCCGTGCAGGGCTGGAAGATACATGTTTCCAGCACTCCGGAGAATGCCGTCGAAACCTTGAAGAAGGTGGCCGACCACTGTTTCAGGCACACCCTTCACTTCAAGTTCCTTCCGCACTCCCTGGTCATGCAGGCGAGAAGCGCGAAGTACGCTCCCCGTGAAGCCAGCGGAAAGTTCATCACCGTCTACACCCGGAGCCCCGCGGAGCTGCGCAGAACGCTGGAGGACCTTGATCTGGAAATCGGCGGCTGGCCGGGACCGTACATCCTCAGCGACCTGCGCTGGAACGAGGGGCCGCTGTACGTCCGGTACGGGGCCTTCATGCTCCGGTTCGCCCACGTGGACGACGGCACCCAGGTCGCTGCGATCGAACGGCCCGACGGAGTGCTGGTGGCCGACCACCGCGAGCCGCGCTTCGTACTGCCCGAATGGGTCGAGGTTCCGGACTTCCTCGCGGAAACCGTCCATCCTCGAATGTCCGGCGAGCAGCCCTCGGAATTTCCGTACGACGTACTCGGAGTTCTTCATTTCTCCAACGGCGGCGGCGTCTACCGAGCCCGCCGACTCCGGGACGGAACGGAACTCGTCCTCAAGGAAGGCAGGCCCTATGCAGGGCTGGACCGCACCGGCGAGGACGCGACTGCGCGGCTGCGGACGGAGTACGCGGTCCTGTCCGATCTGCAGGGACTTCCCGGCATCCCGCAGGTCTTCGATTACCACACCCTCGGCGGGCACGATTTCATGGCCATGGAGCATGTCTACGGCCAGTCCTTGCAGAGCTGGGTCGCACAGAACTATCTCTTCCTTTCGGGAACCGGTGACGGAAATGAGACCCAGGAATACCGGGAATCGGTGGACGTCATCATGGATCAGCTGGAACAGGCGGTACGGAACGTCCACGAGAGGGGGTACGTGTTCAACGACTTGCACCCCGGTAACGTCATGATTGACGAGGATCTCAACATCTCGTTGATCGATTTCGAAGCCGTGCAACGGCAAAGCGATGCCGGTCCGCGGCCACTCGGCGTTCCCGGATTCGCCGCACCCGACTCCTTACGTGGATTTCAGGCCGATCGCTACTCGCTCAGCGCCATCCGCCTGTGCCTGTACTTTCCGCTGATCTCACTCCTCGCGCTCTGCCCGGCCAAGGCGGCCACGTTCATCGACACGGCCCGGGACCGTCTGGAGCTGGACGAGGACGTGGTGACGGAGCTGCGCCGTTCCCTGGCGGCTCCCGGCCCGGCCCAGTCAGGCCTGCGACCCGCCGACCCGGAGCTGGCCTTCACCACGGCGGCCGGCCCCTGGCACCTCCAGGAGAGAGCGCTCCAGGCGTCGATCCGCCGTACGGCCACACCGGACCGGCAGGACCGGCTCTTCCCGGGCGACATCAATCAGTTCTTCCACGGCGGCGGCGGAATCGCCTTCGGTGCCGCCGGGGTGATCGACGCCCTGCACACCGCGGGAGGCACCGAACTCGACCCCTACGTCGACTGGCTGGAGCACGACATCTTCACCAGCCGTGTCCCACGGCTGGGGCTGTACGACGGAGCGGCCGGAATCTGCCGGGTCCTGCACCGGATGGGCCGTACGGACACCGCGTTCGCGATCTACGACAAGGTGGCCGAGGAGAGCGCGGGGCTGTTCGGGACGAAGTTGTTCGACGGTCTGTCCGGAATCGGACTGACCAGCCTGGACTTCTATCGTCGCTCGGCGGAGCCCCGCTTCCTCGACCACGCCGTCCACGCCGCGGCCGTCGTCGAGGAGGCCGTCGACTCCGGCAGGTTCGCCGTGGGTGCGGGCTCCCTCTCCGCCGACTCGCTGCTCAGGGACCGGAACGGAAACGCCGTCGAGAACTTCTGGGGCGGACTGCTGTACGGCTGGTCGGGACTGGCTCTCTTCATGATCCGGGTGTACGAGGTCACCGGCGAACAACGCTGGCGACGAGCGGCCGTTACCGCCCTCCACCGGGACCTGGACGAATGCGACGCCATGCCGGACGGCACCCTCCAGGTCAAGAACGGAGCCCGGGTGCTGCCCTATCTCGCGACGGGCAGCGCGGGTGTGGCCATGGTGGGTGACCTGCTCCTGCATCACGTGAGCGATGAGCGCATCGAGGGTGCCCTGCCGGAGCTGAGCCTCGCCTGTGTCACCGAGTTCAGCATCGGCGCGGGACTGTTCAACGGGAGAGCCGGGCTGATCGGCGCGCTGCACCAGGTGAAGCACCGCCTCGACTGGCCCGATGCGGACAAGCGCGTCGACGAGGGCGTGGCGTCCCTCAACCTCCACGCGCTGTGCGACGAGTTCGGCCTCGTCTTCCCCGGTGAGCAGAATCTCCGCGCCTCCACAGACCTGGGTACGGGATCGGCCGGCGTGCTCCAGCTCATCAACGTACTCGCGGGGAGGACCAGCGAACTGCTGCCGTTCCTCGGCCCAGAGCCGTGGACGCCTCCCCACCGTGACCCCTCGGCCACCGCGGCCGGCGCCGGAATCACCACCTCCGGGCAGCGCTGACTGCACCTCGCGGCCCTTGCCGCACACGGCCGAGAGCACCGCAGTTCGATCAGGGAGGGAGGTGAACATCATGGCGAACTTCGTACTGGGGCTTCAGGGAATGGAGTCCGAGGCGAACAACCAGGACGTCCTCGCGAGCAGCTGGACGTCGGTCTGCTGCAAGTGCAGCTGGGTCAGCACGAGCTGCTGACCCGACTCGGCCGCGTCGGGGGCGGGCCCACTGGCTCCGAGCCCTCGGCGTGGCCGGCCGGGACTTCGGTGGAACGTACGAGAGAGCGGGTGGAGCGCCATGCCCTTCCTTCCGGAAGGACGACGATGAAGCAGGCCGGACGGGTGAGAACTCGTGATCTCGTGCGCTACATGCGTGGGCACGCGCTCGCCA
Organism: Streptomyces sp. NPDC037271; assembly: GCF_055603605.1. Classification (NCBI taxonomy): domain Bacteria; kingdom Bacillati; phylum Actinomycetota; class Actinomycetes; order Kitasatosporales; family Streptomycetaceae; genus Streptomyces; species Streptomyces sp. NPDC037271. Next base: position 165,836 of record NZ_JBVJVN010000015.1, on the reverse strand, counting down.
TGTCCCTCGCGGCGGTGCTCTCCCTCGTCGCCGCCGGCGGGACGCTCCTCCAGCCCGTGCTGGTGCGGTCGGTCATCGACGCCATCTCCGCGTCGCGGTCGACCATGGCTTCCACGGTCGCGCTGGTCTCGCTGCTGGTGGGAGCGGCCGTGATCAACGGGTTCCGGGACTACATGCTGCGGCGCGTCGGTGAGGGCGTCGTGCTGCGGATACGAGAGCGGCTCGCGGGGCATGTGCTGAGGCTCCCCGTCGCCGAGTACGACAGCCGCCGTACCGGGGATCTGCTCTCCCGCATCGGGGCGGACAGCTCGATGCTGCGGTCCGTCGTCACCTCGGGGTTGTTCGAGATCTTCACCGGGACGCTGATGATCATTGGCGCGGCGGTCGCCGCGTTCCTGGTCGACCCTCTGCTGTTCGCGGTCACCGCGGGGGGCCTCGTCGCCGGTTTCGCGGGAGCAGCGGTGATCGCGCACCGTACTCGCCCGGCTTCCGAGCAGGCCCAGGTGCTGCTCGGAGAAATGACGTCCGGACTGGAGCGCGCGATCGGCGGCGTACGGACGATCCGCGCCGCGCGGGCGGAGCAGCGGGAGACCGAGGCGATCGCGCACAGCGCCCGCCGTGCTTACGGGATGGGGCTGCGGCTCGCCCGACTGCAGGCGCTCACACTGCCCGTGGCGCACATCGCGACGCAGGGAGTGTTCCTGCTGGTCCTGGGTGTGGGAGGTGCCAGGGTTGCCTCCGGCGGGCTTTCGGTCGGTGACCTGGTGGCGTTCGTGCTGTTCCTGTTCTTCCTGATCATGCCGGTAGGTCAGCTCATCGGCGCCTACTCGCAGTTGCAGACCGGTCTCGGTGCGCTGCAACGCATCGAGGACGTGCTGCGCGTGCCGACCGAGACGGACGCGGACGTCGTAGGCGTTCAGCCGCCGCGAGAGGACGGAAGGGCTGCTGCGCTCTTCGGCGTCGGTTCCGTCCCCGCGCTCGCCTTCGACCGTGTGACGTTCGGTTACGGAAAGGGCGAGACGGTCGTGGAGGACATCAGCTTCACCGTCCCTACGGGCACCCGCACGGCCCTGGTCGGCCCGTCGGGCGCCGGCAAGTCGACCCTGCTGGCGCTGGCCGAGCGCTTCTACGACGTACGGTCCGGCGCGATACGGCTGCACGGGGCCGACATCCGCGAGGTGTCGCGCGACGAACTGCGCAGTCGGCTCGGCTACGTGGAGCAGGAGGCACCGATTCTCGCCGGAACCCTCCGGGAGAACCTGTGCCTGTCCGCGCCGGGCATGTCCGACGACGACCTGACAGCCGTCCTGCGCAGCGTCAACCTCGACGGGATCGTGAAGCGGTCTCCGCTCGGACTGGACGCGCAGGTGGGCGAAGGCGGCGTCCTGCTGTCCGGCGGTGAACGCCAGCGCCTGGCCATAGCGCGTACGCTCCTCGCCGCGCCTCCGATCCTGCTGCTGGACGAGCCGACCAGCAATCTCGACGCCAAGAACGAGCAGGCGTTCCGCGCGGCGATCGACGCCGTCCCCACCGGCCACACGCTGCTGATCGTCGCCCATCGACTCGCCACCGTGGTCGACGCCGACCAGATCGTCGTCGTCGACCGCGGAAGGGTGGTCGGCGCGGGTACCCACGGCGAGCTCATCGAGTCCAGCACGCTCTACCGCGACCTGGCCTCCCATCAACTGCTCGTGGCCTGAAGGGAGGACCGATGAGCGAGATCCGCCGCGCCACCGGAGCCGACGACAGCGGCCCGGACCCGTACCGGGCGAAGAATCCGAGCATCGCGGTCGTCGGATGCGGACCACGCGGGACATCCGTACTCGAACGCATCGCCGCCAACATGCATCTCCTCGCCCCTGACGAACGCCTGGACATCCACGTCATCGACCCGTATCCAGCCGGTGCCGGACGGGTATGGCGCCACGACCAGTCCCCGCTGCTCTGGTCGAACACCCGGGCCGACGAGTGCACGCTCTTCACCGACGACACGGTCACCTGCCAGGGCCCTGCCGTCGAAGGCCCCACGCTGGAACAGTGGGCGCGGGATCTCGCCGCGGGACGTCTTCCCCTTCCGCCGGGCTACCAGCCGGCCCCAGGGGTGCGGGAGGAGGCCGCGCGCGTCCACGCCGGCTGGTTCGCCACACGGCAGCTCACGGGTGACTACCTCGCCTGGTCCTTCTGGCGGACCGCCGCTGCCGTGGCGTCCCGAGCCCGCGTCCGGACGCATCAGGCGCTCGCTGTGTCCCTGGGCGATCTGCCTGACGGCCGTCAGCGCATTCGACTCGACGACGGCGAGACCGTCGACGTGGACCTGGTGATCCTGGCGCAGGGCCACTTCCAGGTGAAACCGCAGGGTCCGGAGCCCCGGCTCGCCCAGCACGCGGCGGCCCACCGCCTCACCTACCAGCCGACGGCCTACACCTCCGACATCTCACTGGACGCGTTCCCCGCGGGCGAGCCCGTACTGATGCGCGGATTCGGGCTCACCTTCATCGACATCATGGTGCTCCTCACCGAGGGACGCGGCGGCCGCTTCCGGCGGGAGCCGTCGGGCGAGTTGTGCTACCTGCCGTCGGGCCGTGAACCCACGCTGTACGTGGGCTCACGCCGAGGTGTGCCGTACCGCTCGAAGTTCGCCTACGTCCTGCCGGGGCCGCCGCCCCGTATACCCCGCTACTTCTCCCCCGCCGACTTCGCCGACCACTCCCTGGATTTCTCCTCCGACCTGTGGCCCGCCCTCGCACGGGAACTGACCGTGGCCGGATACCGGGAGCTGGCCCACTCCCATCCCCACCGCCTCGGAGTCGACGCCGGGGAGTTCCTCGACCGGTTGGACGCCGCGCAGTGGCAGAGCCCTGAGTTCAAGGACCTGATCGAGCAGGCGGTGCCCGACAGCCGTGACCACATCGATGTCGACGGGCTGGACAGACCGCTGGCGACCCGCCGCTTCTCCGAGCCTGCGGCCCTGCGCACGTGGATGCTGAACTACCTCGCCGACGACCTGGAGCGAGGGCGGAACCCGCGGTACAGCGCTCATCTGGCCGTCTACCACGCCATCTTCTCGATCTCGCAGGCGCTGTGGGCCGTGGTCCAGCGGGGAGAGGTCGAGCCCGGCAGTGGAAGCCACAGCATGACGGCATTCTTCGACTTCTGCCGGTTCCGTACCAGCGGCCCGCCGGGACCACGTCTCGAACAGCTGCTGGCCCTCGCCCGAGCGGGCGTGGTCGACTTCGTCGGCGCGAACATGAAGGTGACCTGCCGAGGCGGCGTGTTCGAGGCGCGCACCAGCAGTCTGGACAGGGTCGTACAGGCCCGGGCTCTGATCGAGGCGCGCTTGCCGGGACGCGCTCTCACGCGCGTGGCCGACCCCCTGCTCCTCCACCTCATCGGCGAGCGTGCGGTCAGGGAACAAGTGCAGACCGACCCCACCACCGGCCGGCGGCAGCCCACGGGCCTCATCGACACACTGCGTGCCCGCCCACTGGGGCTCGACGGCTCTCCGCACCCGAGACGCTTCGTCACCAGCCCGGGCGACTTCCCCCGGCCGCAGACCAACGACCCGTTCCTGCACCAGAGCGACGCGGTGGCCAGGGAGGCGCTCCAGGCACTTGCCGAGGCGCACAGCGGTTCCTTCGGTCAGGCTTCGGCGCCGTCTCCGATCCCACCTGCGCACGGTACTGCCCGACACCCGTCATGAGCGCGCCTGCGGCATCGGCTCGTGGGCGGCCGGGCCGGGACACGCCTGCCGGGGTCAGAGGCTGATCACCCCGGTGCGCGTGTCGGTCATGTCCATCAGGGTCCACTTGCCGCCGATGCGGCCCCAGCCGGTGCCACGGGAACCGGCGCCGCCGAACGGCATGTTGATGTCCCACCAGTTGTTGGACTCGTTGACGAGGACCTGGCCGACCTCCATCTCCTCCATGAAGCGGAACGCGGAGGTCATACTGCGGGTGAAGACGGCCCCCTGGAGACCGAGGGCGTCGTCGTTGGCGATGCGCAGCAGGTCGTCCTCGTCGCGGCCGGTGATGATCGGGACGACCGGGCCGAAGGACTCCTCCTTGGACAGCAGGCTGTCCTCGGGGACGCCGTCGACCACCGTGAACTCGTAGTAGAGGTCGGTGGGCATGCCCCCGCGGCGCCGGCCGCCGGTGAGGATCCGCGCGCCGCGGGCACGGGCGTCCTGGATGTGGCGGTCCATCTTGGCCGCGACGCCCTCGTTGTTGAGGGGGCCGAGGACGGTCTTGTCGTCGAGGGGGTCGCCGAGGTGGACGCGCTCGGCCTCGCGCAGGACGGCCTCGACGAACGCGTCGTGGACGTCGGTGTGCACGACGACGCGCTCGGTGGCGCAGCAGACCTGTCCGGCGCAGGGGTAGGCACCGTCGACCGCGGCCTTGGCGGCGGCCTCGACGTCGGCGTCGGCGAGGACGACCAGAGGGCCGTTGCCGGAGCACTCCATCAGCGACCGCTTCAGCCCGGCCGCGGACTGGATCTTCGCGCCGGTGGCGGAGGAGCCGATGAAACCGATGGCATGGATGCCGGGGTGGCGGACGAGGGCGTCACCGAAGGCGCCGTCGCCGGGCAGGACACTCACCAGGCCCTCGGGGACCCCGGCGGCGGTGAGGGCCTCCATGGCCTTGAGCACGGTCAGTGGTGTGTTCGTCGGGGGCTTGACCACCAGTGCGTTGCCCGTGGCCAGGCCCGGGGCGGCGAACTCGGTGAACATCAGCAGCGGGAAGTTCCAGGGCGTGATGACCGCCCAGGTGCCCACCGGACGGTGGAAGGTGAACATCCGCTTGGAGGCGTCGCGAGAGGGCAGCGTCTCGCCGTGCAGGCGGACCGCGTCCTCGGCGTGCAGGCGGAACAGCTCGGCGGCCTCCGTCACGTCGGCGACCGACTCCGCCAGCGGCTTGCCCTGCTCCAGCGTCTGCAGCCGGGCGAGGTCGTCACGGCGCCGGTCGATCTCGTCCGCGATCCGGCGGCACAGCGCCGCGCGCTCCCAGACGTTGACCTTGGCCCACTCGGCCTGGGCGGCGTGTGCGGCGGAGACGGCCGCGTCCAGGTCGGCCGCCACGGGCAGCGGGACCGTGCCGACGTGCTCGCCGGTGGCAGGGCTGATCACGTCGCAGGTGTCGCTGCCGGCCCCGTCACTGAAGACGCCGCCGATGAACAACTGCTGGGACAGGGGAGGGACGGCCATGGCCATAGAAGGGGTCCTCTCAGCGCGACGGACGTTGCGGCAGATCAAACGTCAGCGCCTTTTGGCAGTCAAGACACGCGATACGGCCACGTTCGTCATCGCCGATCGCCTGTGCGGCAGCCTTGACACCAGGTTCTTGCCGGTTCCACAGGCCGGCGTGCCGCTGGTGGTCGAGTCCCGATGCTGTGGCCAAGGCCGGGGCTCCACCTCATTCCACCGCCGCGGATCCCGCATGGCCCGGGATCGCGAAGCGTGCACTGTGACGGCTCAGCCCACCGCCGGACCGCCTCGGGTGGCAGCCCGGGAAGGCCGGGTCCGCGCGGCTTCACCAAGCGTTCGACGCGCCCGTGTCGAAGAACGCCGCACCGACCACGCCGGCCGGCCCCCGGTGATCCCCCAGCGTGCGGTCACGCCGCGGGTGATCGGCCGCTACGACAGCGGCGATCAGCGGATCACCCTGGAGTGGGTCACCGGCCCGGCGAGTGGTCCGGTCACGCCTGGGCCGGCGCGAGCACCACGAAGTCCGCGTTCGACGGATCGACGCACACGGCCAGCCGGCCGATGCCCTCCGCGTCCTCCGGACCCATCTGTACGCTGCCGCCGTGCTCGGTGACCGCGGCGACTGCGCCGTCGCAGTCGGTGACGGCGAAGACCGGGTGCCAGTACGATCGCCCGTTCGCCAGGGCGAGGTCCTGCTCGCGGACCTCCATGAGGCCGCCGTGCATGCGCTCCTCGGGGAGGCCGGCGGGAGTGATGAGAGAGTACGTGCCCCCGCCGCCCGGCAGTTCCATGTCGCCGAACCGCCAGCCGAGGACACCGCCGTAGAACTCCTTGGCCGCCGCCGCGTCGCTCGTGTACAGCTCGGTCCAGGACAGCGAGCCGGGTTCGTCCACCAGTTCGAGGCCTTTGTTCGTGCCCGGCTGCCATACGGCGAACTGGCCACCCGAAGGGTCGCTGTACTGGGCCATCCGCCCCCAGTCGTCGAGGTCCGTCGGCGCCACGCGCACCGTTCCGCCCGCGCTCCGCACGGCCTGGGTCGTGGCGTCCGCGTCGGAGACGCAGTAGTAGATCATCCAGGCGGAGCGCGCGCCCTCTTCGGTGAGCTTGCCGAGCCCGGCGACGGTCTTGCCGTCCCTGCGGAACATGCCGCCTTCCCCGTCCTGTCCCATGGACTCGTAGTCCCAGCCGAGCACGGCGCTGTAGAAGGCCGCGGCGCCGCCGACGTCGGGGGTGCCGAGGTCGAGCCAGCAGGGTGAGCCCGGGACGAACTCGTTGGTGATCACGGCGATTCCCTTTCGCAGGTCCTGTGTGAACTCAGCGTGACACCTCTCGCTGACACTTGCCCGTTGTCCTGGGCCGCCCTGTGGCCCTCACCCCCACCGCGCGGACTCCGCGTCTCGTCCGTTTCCTTCGCGCCGACGCGGCGCCACCTCGGGAGGGGAGGGGCGCGCCGCTTCCAGGATGTGCGGGCAGCTCCGGTCACGCCCAGGGGGTCCTGGCGGCGACGGTGGGGGCCGGGCCGCGCGGCCGGTAGACGGCGAAGCCCAGGCTGGTGGTGGCTTCGGTCCGACCGGGCGGAGTGACGCCCGGGGCGAAGCGGCGGTCGAGGTACGGGTGAGATTGCGGGGAGAGCAGGACCCGTCCACCGCCGTTCAGGGTGCGGGCGAGGTCGTCGTCGGTGGGGCGAAGCCGTCCGCGGTCGTGCCGACCGCCTCGTCGCCGCCGATGGGCGCATAGGAGCCATCGGTCAGCCCGCGCGTGTCGGTGAGGACGGTGGTCACGAGGGAACGGATGCCGGGGTCGGCGAGGTCGAGCGGCGGCGCGTACGGGGAACGGCCGTTCAGTCCTTCCGGCGCGGCTGCGGCCGACAGGCCCGGCACGGCTCTCGCAGGGCGGCGCAGTGCCGGGCAGGTGGATCTCGGGAACGACCAGGTGGGTCCTGCGGTCCACCGCTCCGCGGCCGCGTCCTCGGCGGAGGGGCCGGCGGCCGGCCGGCCCGAGCGGCACACCAAGGCCCTCTATGACATCGACCGGACCGCGGAGATGTCGAACTGGAGTCGGACCTTCTCACTCACCATGGTGCCGCCCGCCTTCAAGCGCTGGTTGTAGACCAGGCCCCAGTCCCTGCGGTCGATGGTGGTGGTGCCGTCGAAGCCGGCTCGTTCGAAGCCGAACGGGTCCAGGACCGAACCGAGGTAGTCGAGTTGCAGGTCGACGGGCCGGGTGACGTCGCGGATGGTCAGGTCCCCGGTCATGCGGAAGCTCTCTCCGCCCTCGTGGAGGGTGGAGGTACTGCGGAAGGTCATCTCCGGGTAGCGGCGCACGTCGAAGAAGTCGCGGCCGACGAGGTGCGCGTCCCGTTGTTCCACACCGGTGTCGACGCTGGCGACCCGGATGACGAGGTCGGCCCGCGACTGCGAGGGCCGGGCTCCGTCGAAGTACAACGTGCTGTCGTAGTCGGCGAAAGATCCCCGCACCGTGGTGACCATCGCGTGCCGGACGGAGAATCCGATGCGGCTGTGGGGTCGGTCGATGATCCATCGCCCGGTCAGTGCGCGAAGTGCCGGGTCGAGCGCGGCACCCACGGTCGCGGTCTCCGGGACGGAGGTGCCGGTGTCGACGGCCGGGGCCGGCTCGATGACGTCGGTCTGGCGACGGCTGAAGATACCCATGATCGTGAGCCCTTTCCCATCTGATTGCTCCGTGCTGTCACGGTGTCGCCGGGCAGGCCTCACAAGACGGGTGGCCTCGTCCGGGTGCTTCCATGCGGTCGACTGCAAAGCTGCACAAGATCAACACGATGTGGGGGGTGCGCTGCCGGATGACGCCCGATCCGCACCCTCGACGCCGGGAAGGCGCCTGGTGTGGGCCGCGGCCCACGCCAGGCGCGTCTCCCCTTTTCGAGTGGCTAGTCCGGCGGCGTAGGCGTGTCGTGGGTGCGGTACATCGCCTGTACGTCCAGTTCCAGTTGGACGGTCGGACCGACGACTGCGATACCTCGGGCCAGCATGGAGCGCCAGTTGAGGGTGAAGTCCTCCCGGTGGAGTTCCGCCTTCGCGAGGGCCGCGCAGCGCAGCTCCTGGTCGTAACCCCCGTTGACCGTCCCGAGATAGGTGGTGTCGAGGCCGACGGACCTGCTGGTGCCGTGCATGGTGAGTGTGCCGTGCAGGGTCCACTTGGAGCCGCCGCGGTGGGAGAACCGGGTACTGGTGAAGTCGATGTACGGGTAGCGTTCGACGTCCAGGAAGTCGGCGGAACGCAGGTGGTTGTCACGGGTGTTGTTGCCCGTGGTGATGCTGGCGGCGTCGATGCGCACCGACACGTGCGAGTCGGCCATGTTCGGTGCGACGCGGATACCGCCCTGGAAGCGGGTGAACCGGCCATGGACGTGGGCCATGCCCACATGCTTGGCGATGAACCGGATCGCGGTGTGCGGAGGGTCGAACAGCCATGTTCCGGCTGTCGGAAGTTCCAGCCGGCGTGCGGGCTGGAGCTCGACACGAACCGGGGGCAGAGCCACCCCGGCGGCGATGTCGAGATCCTCGCGGGCGGGTGACAGGCTCTCGGCCACGGTCATCACGCTGTAGGCGCCCGGTGGGAGCGTCGCTATGAAGTAGCCGTGAGGGTCCGTGGTGCCACGCGTCACCACCCGGTGGCTGTCCGGCGAGGTCACGGTGACCTCGGCTCCGCCTATGGGCTGCCCCATGGGATCGACGACCTCGAAGCCGAAGGCCCCGGCATCAGGCGGCAGGGGGACCGAGAGGCTCGGTCCGGCACCGGAGGTGCCACGGGAACGCCGACGGCGGAGCAGCCCGAGGGCCATGGAGTTCACCTTTCCTCACATTCGTCACCGTCGCACGACCCGCTCAGCCAACTGCGTTCGCGGTCGCCAAGTTTCATCGACGACAGGAGGGCGGGCGCGGAGACAGCACTTCGTTGACGATCATAAAGCCGGTCGCGTGCGGGTAACTCGCCACCGCCTACGAGCTGTACCGACCCTCCGTCGATGGATGTGGGGTCGCAAATCAGTACATCAACCGGCCATAACACCACACCTCGACTTCGCTTCTTTGCAGCAATGCCGTGGTGAAGGACACAGAAAGGGACCACTATGTTCACCAGCGATCTGCGGTTTCACCACCGGCCCGACACAGGTGAACGAGCAGCGCTTCCCTGGCAGAAGGTCAGAAGGTCAGAAGGTCCAGGAGTTCAGGGATCCCGGCGTCGCGGCAGGGGCGCCGGCAGCCAGGCCACGAATCGGTGGTCCACATATCCGGCGGAGACGGCACCGCAGTCGGTCACCGCTCCGGCCCGGCCTCGGACCAGGATGTTCGCGGGGGTGGCGGCCGCAGACGGCGAGCCGTTCCGCCCGGGCGCGGCGGGGCGCTGACGGCCTACGACGTCGTCGGCGGCGCGGCGGGCGTGTCCGGCCGGCCGTCCAGGTACGGCAGTTGAGCCGTCGCTTTCGCAGCGCGCCCGGCGACCCTCCGCCCGTCATCAGAGAGGGCAACGGTTCCGGCTTCGAGCGTTGACGGGGAACTCACGCATCGGCAGCCGAAGTCGCGCGACCACTGACGGGGCATCATTGGCGCGGGACACTAGGCTTGCCGGTGTCGGTCCCGTACCTCGTCACGTTGCTGGAAGCCGGCTGACTTGTAGGTGGCGACGGCGCCGACGTTGGAGCTCGGGGTGCAGACGATCGCGCTGGATGAGCCCCGTTCCCGAAGGGCGGCCGCCGCAGCGACGCTGATCGCCTCGCCGTAGCCTTGACGGCGGTGTTCCCGGTGTACCCCCATCGGCTCGAGCAGCCCGGGTCTGCCGGGACCGGCCGACCAGACCGTCACCGCCGCCACCGCGTTGCCTCGGTCGTCGTACGCGACGAGACACCGGGCGTCGGCGTACGGCAGGCCGGCCGCCATCGCGTGCCAGTGCTCGTGGGTGAATCCCGACCCGTCGAACGCCGACCGATGGACGGCGGTGAACACGTGCGCCTGCTCCGGTCCGATCACCTCGATCCGCACGGCCGGGTCGTTCACCGGCTTCGTGAGGTCTCGGCGCAGCGGCGTCCACGGCTCGTCGGTGTCCCAGCCCTCCTCGGACAGCAGATCCTGGACCAGGGCGCCCTTCGGTGCCTCGATGTTCGCCTTCCCCTCGGGCAGCACGCCGCGCTCCGGCTCGGTCACGTCTGCGACCAACTGCCGCGCCAGTTCCTCGTCCAGCTGAGCGTCTGGCGCGATCGTCAGCCGGAGCAGCCCCGGACCGTCCAGCAGCCCGACGGCGAGGATCTGTCCGCCTCGGCTCCAGGTCCTGACCGCCGCGGCGGTCGCTTCCGCTCCCCACCTCCAGAACCATCCCAGGTCCCCCGGATGCAGTTGCATCGGTGCCCCCTCGTGCTGCCATTCCCGCAGCACGCCCACAGCCTCGCCCAGCCCGTCGACTCCCGGCTCGCTCAACACAATGGCCATGCCCCCGATCAGACACCATCGGGTCGGCGGTCCGCACCCGGTTTCCGAACGGACGGCGTGGACTGCCGGCCGTGTGCGTGGCGCCCTCGCTCACAGGAACCTCGAAGTCACTGCCCGGACGGCCCGCCCGTACCTCACGGTCTGCTCCGGGCAGCGGACCGCCGCCTCGCGCAGGACCGCCACCTCGGCTTCATCGGACCGCAGGGACCACCGCTTCGAGCGGGCGGTGAAGACGACCGGGCCGGTGACCGCGGCCGGCGGGCCGGCATCAGCCTCATGCGGCCGGAGCGCCGACGGGCGGTCGCCGCGCCGTGAACCCGCGACCACCGCATGCTCGCCATCAGGCCAGGTCGGTGTGGACCAGGTGGTGGTCCGAGTACGGGCTGGGTTGCACGCGGTGTTCGAGCGGGGCGAAGCCTCGCAGGAATATGTAGTCGAACTTGCTGTGCCAGTCGGTGGTCGGCTCGCAGGTACCGGCGGGCGAAGGATGACACCGGGGGTCCGTGTCCGTGGCCAGTGCCCATATCCGGTCGAGCTCGGGGGCGTCCGGCACGGCGTTGAAGTCGCCGAGAACGACTGCGCGGTCGTACCGGGCGACATCTGCGGCGAGTACACCGGACTGGTCCGCTCGGACCGCTTCTTGACGTCGGTGGGCGAGGTGGGTGTTGAAGACCCGGACGGACTGCCCCTCCACCAAGGTGGTGACTGCCATGTACCCACGGTCTTCGGACCCGCCGTCGGGATATTCCACGTTGACGCGGTCCGTCATCGGTGCCGCCGAGAGGACGGCCTGGCCGAAGGCTCCCGGATTCCAGGGCACTCCCCCGCAGCGGCCGCGATGACGGAGCACCGTTCCGTACTCGACGTGGTAGACCAGCCCGTAGAGGCTCTCCAGGTAGTCCCGGATCCTCTCGACGTCGCGCACGCACGCTTCTTGCAGACCGATGACCTGGGGCGCGTACGTGGCGATCTCCGCCGCCCGGTCCACGTTGCTCACCTCGCAGGGGTTGCAGATGTTCCACGTCATGACCCGGTTCGGTACGACGTCCGTGGCGGCGTCTGCGGGCAGGGACCTGACGGAGAGAAATCCGCTGGGCGCACTGGCGCCGACGAGCACCATGCAGGCCAAAGTCATGGCGCCCGCGAGCAACCGCGTGCCCCGTCCGAGCACCGTAGCCTCCTCGATGTGGATACACATGGCATCTGACGTCTCCGTGCACAAGGTTATGGGACGCGGTTGTCGGCACCACACGCCTCTGCCCGTCTACCGGGTCGGCCCGTCCGGTCACCGCGCGCAGCTACGAGCGATCACCCGGCGGTGGTCGGCCGACGCCGAAGTTCTTCCTCCGAGACGTCCTCCAGACGGGCCAGAAACACCCACATGTGACCCGAAGGATCCCTGAGGACGGCCGTGCGGTCACCATGGAACATGTCTGTCGGCGGCTGGAGGATCTCGGCGCCGACGGTCTCTGCGCGCGCTGCCAGGCTGTCGAGGGCAGCGGCGCGACGGGTGATGCAACCTTCAACTTAGGTTAGCCTGTCCTGCATGGGGAAGGTCCATCGGCTCATGCCACAGCAGCCCAGGTTGTTCCGCGCCCGCGTCGTGGGCACCGAACGTGTCTCCCCGTCCATGCAGCGTGTAACCGTCACCGGCCCGGATCTTGCCGAGTTTCCATGGCTGGGGTACGACCACTGGTTCCGGTTGTTCCTCCAGCTCCCTCATCAACCCCGTCTCCGCCTCCCGGAGTTCACCGGCACCCAGTGGTGGCAGCCCTACCTCGCGATTCCCGAGCGCGAACGGCCGCACTGCGCCAACTACTCCGTGGCCGACTTCCGTCGGCAGGCGGCGGAGATGGACATCGACTTCGTCGTACACCGCGGCCCCGGGGGCGACATCGAGGGCAGAGCCGCGATCTGGGCCTGCCGTGCCGCCCCGGGAGACGCGCTCGCCCTGCTCGACCAGGGCATCCTGTTCGACTGCCCGAGCGACGCCTCCGAGGTCACCGTCGTGGCCGACGAGACCGGACTGCCCGCCGCGGCGGGCATTCTCCGCTCGCTGCCCGGCGGGACGGTCGGCCGGCTCATCCAGGAGATCCCCATCGCGGAGGACAGGCGCGCGCTGACCGGTCCGGCCGGAGTGACCGTCTCCTGGGTCGTGCGCCAGGACACCACCTCCGTTCCCGGCGTCGCCGCGCTCCGTGAGCTTCGACGGCTCCCCTCCCCCGACCCGACGGGATACGCCTTCGTGGTCGGGGAGTCGACCCTCGCCACCGAAGGCCGCAGGCATCTGCACCGTGCGGGTCTGCCGAAGGACCGCATCACCTTCTCGGGCTTCTGGAAGCACGAGAAGACGCGGGCCGCCTGACCGGAGCTGCGTGCGAGCAGGTCGGAAGGCCGAGGACCTCCGCCGATCAACCGGCCCGCTCGACACCGGAAACGCATGTCCTCGGCGGGCGCGGTGCAAGCCGGAGCCGGCCCGTCAAGGTCGAGACCAGCCGTCTACTCCGCCTGGGTCGCGATCTGGATGAGGTTGCCGCAGGTGTCGTCGAAGACCGCGGTGGTGACGGGGCCCATCTCCACGGGCTCCTGGGTGAAGCGAACCCCCAGCTCGAGCAGGCGCTCGTATTCCGCCTTCACGTCGTCGACGGCGAACTGGGCGAGCGGGATGCCGTCCCGGACGAGGGTGTCGCGGTAGGTCTTGACGGCCGGGTGACCGGCGGGCTCCAGGAGGAGCTCGGTACCGGCGGGCTCGTCGGGCGAGACGACGGTCAGCCACCGGTCCTTCTCGCCCACCGGCACGTCGTGCTTCTTCACGAAGCCGAGAATGTCGGTGTAGAAGCTCAGGGCTTTGGCCTGGTCGTCGACGAACACGCTGGTCATATTGATCTTCATGGGATGCTCTCTTCCGATCGGTGTGCGTCGGGAACGAGCCAGCGCTCGGTGATCCGCCGCAGCGGGACTGTGTTCAGGTCGTGGAACTTGTACCGACCCTCCCGCCTCGTCTCGACAAGCCCAGCACCCTCCAGCACGGCGAGGTGCTGGGAAACCGCCTGACGCGAGAGGCCGAGCTGATGCTTCATGCTCAGTCTCGAGCAGATCTCGAACAGTGTCTGTCCTGATTTCTCCGCGAGCTCGTCGAGGATGGTTCGACGGGTGGGGTCGGCCAGGGCTTTGAAAAGGTCGTCGGCCACAACCACAGGATAGGCAAGCAGTCACTTGCCTATCAAGTCGAGGACCCTCCACCCAGCTCGACCTGCGCCGCGGCCGCTCGACGACCCCTTCCTCGTGCCGTTCGCACAGCGCAGCGTCGGCGCCTGGAGCCGGATACGTCAGCCTTCGGTGTGCAATCGAGCCCTGATGTCGTCGCGCAGCCGCGCCTTGTCCGTCTTGCCGACCGCGGTCAACGGAAGTTCCGGCACCTCGATGAGCCGTTCGGGGAGCTTGAACCGAGCCAGTCCGCTGTCCTCCAGATACGTGCGCATCTCCCGCAGGGACGGCACTCCGTCGTCGCTGCCCACGACGTACAGGCAGACGGCTTCCCCCAGCACACGGTGCGGCATCGCGACAGCCGCGGCGGCCCGTACACCCGGGTGCGCCAGTACCAGCGCTTCCAGTTCGTCTGCCGGAATCTTCTCTCCGCCGCGATTGATCACGTCTTTCACACGCCCGGCGACGACGAAGTTCCCGGACTCGTGACGCCGAACGAGGTCGCCGGTGCGGTAGAAGCCGTCGGGGGTGAACGACGCGGCTGCCACGCTCCCGTGGTACTCCGTGATGACTCCCGGGCCCCTGACCAGGAGTTCACCGATTTCTCCATCGGTGACCCGTCGCCCCTCGCCGTCCACTACGAGGGTTTCGTCGCCCGGCGAGGAGGGGCGCCCCTGTGTCGTGAACGCCACCTCGGGCGGGTCTTCGAGCCGGGTGAAGTTCAGCTGGCCCTCGCTCATGCCGTACACCTGCTGGATCCGGCAGCCGAAGGCCTCGGCCAGTCGGGTGGCCGTGGATTCGTCCAGGCGCGCCCCGCCGATCTGCAGGACCTGCAGACTCGACAGGTCGTGGCTGCCGAGGGCGGCACTCGCGGTGAGCCACTGCCGGGCGAGCGCGGGAGTGAGCGCGCAGTGTGTGACGCGTTCTCGCTCGATCAGCGCCATGGCCACGGCGGCGTCCTCCGGTGCGGCGAGTACCACCTTTCCGCCGCCGGCGAGGGTGCCGAGGATCCCTGGGCCGGAGAAGGCGAACGCGTGTGTCACGGGCAGGACGGCGAGGAACACCGAATGCGGTGTGAGTCCGGAGACCGCCGCCGAGGTGCGGATCACGTGTCCGAGCGCCTCGTGGGTGCGGGCGATGGGTTTGGGCGCGCCCGTGGTCCCGCTCGAGAGCAGGAAGAGAGCGGTGTCCGAGGGATGCCGAACCACGTCCTCGGGAGCCGGAGGGCCGGCCTCGATGAGCTCGTCGATGCTCACACGGCCACCCGCCGACCCGGTGATTCCCGAGACGAGCAGGGTCCGTAGGGACGGATGCCGCTCGCGGAGCTTCTCGGCGAGCCGCAGGTGGTCGAAGCGCTGGTGCCGGGCCGGCACGGCCAGCACGGTCGGCGTCAACGCGGTGAGTACCGACTCGAGTTCGTGTTCGCGCAGGGCGGGGAGGACGAGAGCCGGGCGTGCGCCGAGCCTGATCAGCGCGAGTACGAGGATGACGATCTGCACCTGGTTCGGTAGTTGCACGATCACGGTCTCGCCGGGCCGGACGCCGGTGTGCGCCAACCTGGCAGCACAGCCGGACACCGCCGCTTCGAGCTCGGCCCTGGTGAAGGTGCGGTCTGCGCCGACCAGCGCCACACGGTGACCCGCGTGCACGCGGGTGCTCACCGCGAGGTCGTCGAGGAACTCCGGGCGCCACCAGCCGCGGTCCCGGTACTCCCGGTGAGCCCCTGCGCCAGGCAGGCGTTCGCCGACGATGTCGGCAAGTTGCCGCACGGTGTAGTCGTGCTCGGTCCAGAGATCGACGCGTGTGGCGAACCGATCGGCCAGCTCCACCTGGATCTGCGTGAGATCTACGGAGTCGAGCGCGAGATGTGTACGCAGCTGCGCGTCGTCACGCAGCAGTTCTTCCTCGATTCCGAGGTCACGGAGGATCTTTCGCACTTCTTCGATGCCCGCCACCCGGGCCTCCTTGCCTCGAGACACATCGCAACGACTGGTCATCACCCGCTGCCCACTGCCGTATTCACAGGCAGAGGCGGTCACGCTCGCACTGGTCGTGTGCCGGTGTTCAGGGCGGGCGCGTGTGTCCGCGGTCCGTTGTCGGCCATGGGACCTCCTTCGAGGCGGGCGCCATGGTGGGTATGCCCGGGGCGGGTTGCGACAAGACCGGCGCGCGGGAGCAGTGAGAAGCGCATGTGACCGCGGAGCGTGATGAGTTGGGCCCTGCGGGCTCCCGCACGCCCTGCACTGTCCGTGGTGGATGTGACACGCTGTGTTGTCACACAGGCTGTGCTATTGGAGCGTGATGAACCCACTGAACAGCGGGACGCTCGCGGTGCCGGGCGCGAAGATCTATTACGAAGTGCGGGGCGCGGGCCCCTTTCTGCTGCTCATCGGAGGAGGTAACTCCGATGCGGCCGTGTACAAGCGCCTGGCTTCCGTCCTGGCCGCGGACCATCGTGTCGTCACCTATGACCCGCGCGGGAATTCACGCAGCGCGCTCGACGGCGACCCGGTGGACCAGAGTGTCGAGGAGCACGCCGACGACGCGTACCGGCTGATCCGGCACCTCGCCGGTCCGGACGAGCGCGTGTGCGTCTTCGGAAGCTGCTCGGGCGGACTCATAGCCCTGGAACTCACGATCCGCCACCCGGACAGGATCCGGTTGACCGTCGCCCACGAACCGCCTGTTCTGAGCGTTCTTCCCGACGCCGGCCGGCACGTGGCGCTCCTCGACGACGTCTGCCGGACGTATCGCCGGGAGGGCATGGCACCGGCGCTGGTCAAACTGCAGGCCCTCCACGGTGGCCGGCCCGCGCCGGCCCTGCCGGAGGTGCACAACAACACCGACTTCTTCCTGACCCACTTCGTCCGGCCCTTCACGCGTTTCGTGCCCGATCCGGCGGCACTCGAAGGCGTGGCGCACAAGGTGGTGTGGGCCGGTGGGCATGCCTCACGGGGGGACCTCGTGCACCGCCCGGCCCTCGTCCTCGCCGAGCGGCTCGGCCGCGAACTGGAGCTGTTCCCCGGCGGGCACGTCGGCTACGCCAGATATCCGGCCGACTTCGCCGAGCGGCTCGTCGAGGTTCTCACCGCCGCTTCCGGCGGGGCGGACTGTCCGCAGGGGACCACCGGCGGAAGGCTGTGACGTGCGGATCGTGATGGGGGCGCAGAACTGCGGCTTCGGTCCGGCATCCGAGCTCGTCGCGGTTTCCCGGCAGCTTCCCGGGCACGAGCGGGTGTTCGTCGGCGACGGCGTCGCCGCCGTCTTCGCCCGGCGCAACCCCGATGCTTTCGACTACGTGTACGACACCAGCGGAATGCCGGAGCAGGCCGGGGCGGCGGTGATCGAGGATCTGCTGCGAGGCTGCGATCACGTGGTCTCCGTCATGGACGCCGAGTTGGTGTTCCGGTCGGTCGTGGCGCGGCGGCCGGTGACCATGGTGGACTCCCTGTTCAGTTTCTGGCGGCTCGCACACTCGCCGGCCGGAATCCACGCACTCTGCCGTTCCATGCCACGTTCCTGCTACAGGTCCGCCGACCGCCATCTGACACGTCTTTCGCCACACGAGCGGGTTGTCGCGGCTCACCTGCTCGCCACGCACAGCGTCGTACAGAACTTCCCCGGCGTTGCCGAGCGCGCAGCCGAGCTCGGCGCTCTGGTCACCGGTCCCGAGATACACCGGACCGGACCGATCATCGACGTCGAAGGGCTCCGGAACGTCGTACGCACCACCGAGCCGGCGTACGACCTGCTGATCAACGTCGGTGGGTTCAAGAACTTCTTCCTGGACTTCGACGTGAACAACGACTACTTGCTCCTGCTGCGCCGGTGGATTCCGGACCTGCTGCGTGACTGGCCGCGCTTCCGCCGTGTCCTTGTCTGCGGCGGCCCGTTCGGCAGGGGTCGGGAGCGGACCGTCACGGTGATGGGCAGACAGGCCGACTGCTGTTTCCTGCGCCAGCGGGAGCTGCTCCAGGTCACGGCGAGTACCGCGGACTGCCTGTTGGCTCCCGGGCTCACGGCGCTTCACGAATCGATCGCCCTGGGGCGGTTGCCCCTGGCGATCCACGAGCAGCACTACGCCCATGTCTTCACCATGCGAGCGCTGCACGGCACGCTGTTCGGCCGTAGCGGCGGCCGGTTCACGGACGTGGTGCCGTCTCACGCGTTGCCGGAGGACGACTTCGCCGGGACTGTGGCCCTCGTCGAGCTGGCAGGCCGTATCCGGGAAGACGACGGGCTCTACGCGAGGTATCGGCGAACTTTCAACGAACGTATCGAGCAGTACGTCTCACTCGCCGCACCTCAGCGCCGGCAGGGCGTCGAGGAGCTCGGCGGGCTGCTCGAAGGTGAGCCGGTCGGCTCGGTACTGACCCGCACCCTGAACACCTCGCACGCCGCGTAGCTCACGGCGCCCCTTGGTCCAGGTGTCCTTTCCGAGGCGGCTACCGGCTGTGGGCCTCCGTTCGCGGGAGGCCCACAGACCGGTGCGCCGGCGCCTGCTCAGCCCTCGTCCGGGACCGCCATCTCGCCGAGGAGGGACCAGTCCTCCTGCGGGACCGTCGCGTTGACGATCCGCGGCGTTTCCACCAGGTGGGGTGGCAGCGTCCTACGGGCCTCGGCGAAGTGGTCGGAACCGACGTGCGCGGCGCCGGCCTCGTCGTCACGGAACGCCTCGACCAGCACGTATTCGGTCGGGTCGTCGACGCTGCGGGACCAGTCGAACCACAGGCACCCGGGCTCGCCGCGGGTCGCCTCGGTGAAGGCACGGGTGATGTCGGGCCACGCGTCGGCGTGCTCGGGCCGGACGCGGAACCTTGCGGTGATGAAGATCATGGAGAGCCTTTCGGGCGTTCAGGGGATGGCCGGTCCGACACTCAGGGAACGGGATCGCGCCCTCGGACGCGTCCTGCCTCGAGGTCGTCCACGGCCTCCTGGTAGCGGTCCAGGGGTGGGGGTGGTGTGCAGCCGGACCTTGCCCTGACTGCCGGCACCACGAGTTCGCACAGCTCGCTGTGGGAGCCGATGAAGTTGATCGGGGGATGTTGTCGATGGCGGATACGTCGCTCTTCTCGCCGTAACCGACCACATGGTAATCGCCGACACGGCCCAGCTTGCGCACGCCTCCCGGGCGTCGCGGCCCTCACCCGCGAAGTCGGTCACTGCTTCGGCCCCGCGCCCGCCTGTCGGGGCGAGGGCTCCGCCGCGGCGACCGGCCTCACCCGGTGCGACGACCGGGTCGACGCGAACGCCCGGGTGGCGTCTTGGGCGGTCGTGCCCACCGTGTGCCCGCCATCGCCGGTGACCACCTGTTCAGTCGCAGGCAACAGGGTCGAGTGCCAGCGCGGCGAACGTGGCCAGCCAGTGGTCGGTGGTGAAGTCACCGCGTTCCACGGCCGGCAGGCCCGCCGCGAGGTGCGCGTCGGCCGCCTCGCCCAGGCGGGTGCGGGCCGGTCCGTCCGGCAGGGCGTCCGCGAGGGAGCGCAGCGCGGCCGCCCTGCTGAGGGTCAGGCCGAGCAGATGGCCGATCTGCGGGTCGGCGTGGTCGGAGACGACCGGTACGTCCAGCAGGGGGCAGGGGGCACCGGAGCGCAGCGCGGGCAGGAAGCGGTCGAGCCACGCCGCGAACGTCTCCTTCGGGAGCACCCGGCGCATGGCGTCGGCCTCGCTCAGTGCCGGGGACAGGAAGTCCTGCCCGGACGGTTCCCAGTGTGCGGGTGCGTCGTGGTCGTCGGCGAACCAGGTGAGAAGGCGCTCGCGCACGGCGCGGTCGGTCGCGGCCGACAGTTGTCCCGAGTCGAGGGCGAGGCTCAGCGCGAAGGCGCTGTTGGGGTGGTTGCCGTGGCGTACGGGATAGGTGGCCTTGGGCAGCCAGTCGGTCAGCAGCCCGTCGACGGCGGCGACGGCCGGCTCCAGCGCGGCGGCCCAGCGGGCGCCGGCCTCACCCGGCAGCGCCCGGCACTCGGCGGCGAGCGCGAGCAGCCACGCCCAGCCGTAGGGCCGCTCGAAGGAGGGCCGGTCGCGGAGGTAGGCGGCTTCGACGGCCAGGTTGCCGGGAGTGAGGTGCCGGTCGAGTACGGCGACGGCCTGCTCGGTGTCCGGCAGTGCGGGCGTCCCGCCGTGGCGGCGCAGCAGGCGGACGAGCAGCCAGTGCATGTGGACCGAGGAGTGCCAGTCGTAGGCGCCGTAGAAGGCCGGGTGCAGTGAGCGGGGGGCGAGGTGCTCGTCGGGAGAGGTGATCAGGTGGGCGGGGAAGTTGGGGTACTCGCGGGTGATGTTGGCGAGGGCGAGCCCGGCGAAGGGGGCCGCGTAGGCGCTGAGCGGCATCAGTGGGTGGCTCCTTCCGTGACCTTGAGGTCCCGCTCGGCCGGGGTGCGGGCGGCGGTGACCAGCAGGGCGCGCAGGCCGTGGGCGACGGTGGCGGGCGGCAGGGACGGCGCGGTGCCGTCGGTGACCTGTTCCGGCGCCCAGGGCACGTGCACGAAACCGCCTCTGACGTGCGGGAACTCGGTGGCGATGAGGTGGCCGAGGCCGTAGGCCACGTGGTTGCACACGAAGGTGCCGGCCGTGTTGGAGACGGCGGCCGGGACGCCGGCCTCGCGCATCGCGGCGACGCACGCCTTGATGGGGAGGGTGGAGAAGTAGGCGGCGGGGCCGCCCTGGACGACCGGTTCGTCGATGGGCTGCCGGCCGGCGTTGTCGGGGATGCGCGCGTCGTCGGCGTTGATGCCGAGGCGTTCGACGGTGACGCCGGGGCGTCCGCCCGCCTGGCCCAGGCAGAGCACCAGGTCGGGGGTGTGGGCGTGGACGGCGTCGCGCAGGACGTCGAGGGACTTCCCGAAGACGCAGGGCAGTTCGGCGGCGGTGACGTCGAGTCCGGCGGGCGGTTCGGCGGCCACCAGGGAGGCCGCCTGCCAGGAGGGGTTCACGCGCTCGCCGCCGAAGGGGGCGAAGCCGGTGATGAGGACGCGGGTCATGGGCATTCCTTGCGGGTGGGGCGGGCGCCGGCCGGAACCGGGAGCCGGGGGCTCAGAAGGCGAAGAGCGCCATGATGACGGTGCAGCAGCCGAGCAGCGCGATGCCCGTCGGCAGCTGTGCCTTGATCGGCCCGTACTGGTCCTTGAGCTCGAGCAGGGTGGCCGGGACGATGTTGAAGTTGGCGGCCATCGGGGTGCACAGCGTGCCGGCGAAACCGGCCAGCATGCCGATCGCGAGGACGGCGGGCTCGTTGCCGTGCATCTGCTGGATGAGGATGGGCCAGCCGATCGCCGCGGTCATCACGGGGAACGCGGCGAAGGCGTTGCCCATGATCACGGTGAACAGGAACATGCCGACGCAGTACGCGATCACCGCGAGGTACTTGGAGTCCTCCGGCAGGACGTCGTTGACGATCTTTCCGACCTGGTCGCCCACGCCCGCGGCGGCGAAGATCGAGCCGAGCACGGCCAGGAGCTGGGGCAGCAGCAGGGCGGAGCCCATCGCCTCCAGCATGGAGCGGCCGGAGTGGAGCGGGACGGTCACCTTCTTCTCGCCGGTGATCAGCATGCCGACGACGAGCGCGGCGACACAGCCGAGGCCGAGCCCGAGGAGTGTGGCCTTGCCCGATTCGAAAAGGCCGGACTCGTCCAGCACGGAGGCGCAGACGATGGCGACGAGCGGGATGGTCAGCGCGGGGACGAAGATCTTGCTGCCCAGCCGCGCGGCGGACGCCTCGCGCTGCTCGCCGGTGGTGGTGACCGGGACGCCCTTGCCGAGGAAGTTGAACCCGGCGAGCACGATCAGGGTCAGGACGGCGACGCCGAGCGGTTCGGCGGGCAGGGTCCAGCCGCCGTTGCCGGCCGTGGCGTTGGCGACGCCGGTGCCGTAGGGGAAGGTGAGCCCGAGCAGGCCCCAGAAGGCAGCGGACGTCCAGCGCTTGGGATTGCTGCGGTCGGTGGCCATCTGGACGGCCATGACGACGAAGACGAGGCCTATCAGCCAGTACAGCCATTCGACTTTGATCACTTGTCGGCCCCCTCGGGAAGCGGCAGGTCGTGCTCGGCGGCGGCCAGCGCCATCTCGCGCTCCAGCTGCTTGTCCATGAGCAGCAGCCGGGCACCGTGGATGACGAAGGCGCAGACCGCGAGCGGGATCGCCCACAGGGCCAGCTGGGTCGGTTCGATCTCCTGGTGGTACGTGGAGTTCACGAAGCCGGTGATCAGCAGGATGGAGCCGATGGCGATGAAGCAGTCCTCGCCGAAGAAGACGCCCACGGTGTCGGCCGACGCGGAGTAGGAGCGCACCTTCTCGCGCAGCCGGTCGGGGAGCTTGGCCCCCGTGGAGCGTTCGGCGGCGGCCTCGGCCATGGGCGCCACCAGGGGGCGCACGGTCTGCGCCGGGCCGCCGATGCTGTTCAGGCCGAAGGCCGCGGTGACCTGCCGGACCAGCAGGTAGACGGTGAGGAACCGGCCGGCGCTGAGCCTGCCCAGGCGGCCGATGAGGTTGCGGGCCTGTTCGCGCAGGCCGTAGCGCTCGAGCAGCCCGATCACGGGGAGCACGATGGCGTAGACGGTGACCGAGCGGCTGTCGGCGAAGGACCGGCCGAAGGCCGCGAGGACCTCCAGCGGGTCCATCTTGCCGAGCAGTCCGGTGACGATACCGGCGACGCCCACCACGAGGACGGGGTTGCGGCGCGTGACGAATCCGAGGATCACCACGACCACACCGAGGAGAACGATCATTCGGTGGCCTTCTTCAGGCATGAGGGGGCAGGGCACGGATCCGGGAGCTTCGGAGCCGCGGCTTCATCGGTCCTCGGACCATAGCTCCAGATACGTGGCAGATGCACGGACACTAGCGATCGTTGAACGATCTAACAAGAGGTGGATTTCGGGCCACCCGTCACGCACCCTCATCGACCCCTTGTCGGATCGTTCAACAATCGTTTACGTTCAGAGCGTGATCGACCTCAACGCAGACCTCGGTGAAGGCTTCGGCCGCTGGACCCTCACCGACGACGACGCCCTGCTCTCCGTCGTCACCAGCGCCAACGTCGCCTGCGGTTTCCACGCGGGCGACCCCTCGGTGATGCGCCGCGTCTGCGACCTCGCCGCCGAGCGCGGGGTGCGGATCGGCGCCCAGGTGTCCTACCGCGACCTGGCCGGGTTCGGACGGCGTGCCATGGACGTGCCCGCCGACGAACTGGCGGCCGAGGTGGCTTACCAGATCGGCGCGCTCAGGGTGTTCGCCCAGGCCGCCGGAGCCGACGTGGCCTACGTGAAGCCGCACGGCGCGCTCTACAACCGCACCGTCCACGACGCCGAGCAGGCCGGTGCCGTCGTGGCCGGGGTGCGGCTCGCGGGCGGGGCGCTGCCCGTGCTCGGCCTCCCCGGCTCACGGCTGCTCACCGCCGCCGGGGAGGCGGGACTCGCCGGCGTACCCGAGGCCTTCGCGGACCGCGCCTACACCGCGCGGGGCACACTCGTCCCCCGCCGGGAGCCGAACTCCGTGGTCACGGACGAGGACGCGGTGGTACGGCGCGCGCTGGCGTTCGCTGTGCGAGGGGCGGTCGAGGCCGTGGACGGAACGACCGTCGCGGTCGCCGCCCGGTCCCTGTGCGTGCACGGCGACACCCCGAACGCGGCCAGGATCGCGGTACGGGTGCGCGAGGCGCTGGAGACATCGGGGGTCGGGATCGGGGCGTTCGCATGACGGGGAGCCGCTCCCTCACGGCGCGTCCCGCCGGTCGCCGCGCACTGCTCGTCGAACTGCCCGACGCCGAACGCACCGCGGCCTTCCACGCCGAAGTGCTGCGCCGGCGCGCCGCCGGGATCCTGCCGCCCGTGGAGGAGATCGTGCCCGGGGCGCGGACCGTCCTGCTGGACGGCGTGCCGGACCCGGAGGCGCTGGCCCGCGGGATCGCCGGCTGGGAGGTGCCGCCGGCCGCCGACGACGACGGGGACGTCGTGGAGATCGCCGTGCGCTACGACGGGCCGGACCTGGCCGACGTCGCGGCGCTGTGGGGGGTCGCCCCCGAGGAGGTCGCCGCACGCCACGCTTCCCGCACCTACCGTGTCGCGTTCTGCGGTTTCGCGCCGGGCTTCGCCTACCTCACCGGGCTTCCCGCGGAGCTGCACGTGCCCCGCAGGGCCACCCCCAGGACCCGGGTTCCGGCCGGCGCGGTCGCACTCGCCGGCCCCTACAGCGCCGTCTACCCACGTTCCACGCCGGGAGGCTGGCAGTTGATCGGCACCACGCCGGACCCGGGACCGCTGTGGGACCCCGCCCGGGACCGGGCGGCGCTCCTCGCCCCGGGGACCCGTGTGCGCTTCACCACGGCGACCGCCGCCTCGGAGGCCACGGGATGACGGCCAAGCTGACCACGGTGCGCTCCGGCGCGCTCACCACGGTGCAGGACGCGGGCCGGCGCGGCCATGCCCACCTGGGAGTGCCCCGCTCGGGCGCCCTGGACGCCCCCGCGATGCGGCTCGCCAACCGGCTGCTGGGCAACGACCCGGGCGCCGCCGTACTGGAAACCACCCTGACCGGGTGCGCCCTCCAGCCCGACCGCGCCGTCACCGCCGTGGTCGGCGGTGCGCACTGCCCGGTCACCGTGGACGGGCGGCCCGCGGCCTGGGGGGCTCCGGTGCGGGTGCCGGCGGGCGCGGTCCTGAACGTGGGGACGGCGACCGCGGGCGTGCGCTCGTACGTGGCGGTGCGAGGGGGCATCGTCACCGACCCCGTCCTGGGCAGCCGCTCGACGGACCTGCTCTCGGGCCTGGGCCCGGCACCCCTGCGGGACGGGGACGTCGTGCCGGTGGGTGTTCCGGCACGGCCGATGGCACTGCCCGTCGCCGCCCCGTGGCCCGGGCCGCCCACCGAACTGGTCCTGCCGGTACGCCTGGGCCCGCGCGCCGACTGGTTCACCCCGGCCGCCCTGCGCACCCTCGCCTCGGCCACCTACCACGTCTCCCCGCACAGCAACCGGATCGGGCTGCGCACCGAGGGGCCACCGCTCGAGCGGGCGTCGACCGGCGAACTGCCCAGTGAGGGCATGGTGCTGGGCGCCGTGCAGGTTCCGCCGGACGGACGCCCTGTGATCTTCCTGCACGACCACCCGACGACAGGGGGCTACCCGGTCGTCGCGGTCGTCGCGGAACCCGCCCTCGCGGCGGCGGCCCAGGCCGCGGTCGGGACGCCGGTGCGCTTCACGCTCGGCTGAGGGCCGTTCACGAGGTTCACGAGGCCGAGGGCCGCACACGCGGCCGAAGCGACGTCGGTGACGTCCTGGCCGGTCCGGCCGACCGCCCGGCTCGACCGTGCCCAGGAGGCTGCCCCGCACCCATGACGCCGTCCCCGGTGCGCTGAGGCCCGGGTGGCTTCGACCGCCGGGACGGGCAATGCCGCGGGATAGGCTGCGTCTCACCAGCCCAGCCGGACGCCAGAGGCAAGGAGTTGGCCATGGGGCCGCAGGACGCACAGGGGGCACAGGTCTCGCAGGACACGGCTGAACGGCTGCGAGCGATCAGCGACGAGCTGTCGGACCGTTTCTACGAGCGGGCAGACGTGGTGCGGACGCTGGTGGTGACCCTGCTGGCCGGTCAGCACTCGCTGGTACTCGGCCCGCCCGGTACGGCGAAGTCCGAGATGGCCCGGGAACTCACGGGCAGGATCGAGGGGGCGTCCTACTGGGAGATCCTCCTGTCGAAGTTCACCGCGCCGACGAAGATGTTCGGTCCCATCGACGTGGCCGCGCTTGCCCGGGGCGAGTACCGGCAGGTCTACGACGGCCGTGCCACGACGGCGCACGTCGCGTTCATCGACGAGATCTTCAAGTGCTCGACGGCGGCCCTGAACGAGACGCTGGGCTACCTCAACGAACGGATCTACCACCCGGAGAGCGGTGGTGAACCGATCCGCTGCCCGCTGATAGGTGCCATCACGGCGAGCAACGAACTGCCGAGCGGAGAGGACTCCGCCGCGATCTACGACCGGCTGCTCGTGCGGATCGAGGTCAAGTACCTGGAGGACCCCTCGAACTTCGCCGCGCTCGTCCGCTCCGCCGTCAGCCGCCCGGCGACGCCGGCACGGACCACGGTCGAGCTGGCCGCGTTGCGGCACGCGGTGACCGAGGCGGTCCCGGCCGTGGCCGTGCCCGACGCGATCGTGGACGCGATCTGTACGCTGCGGGCGGCGCTGCGCCGCAAGGAGCTCGTCGCCTCCGACCGCCGCTGGCGACAGGCGGTCGGCCTGCTCCAGGCGTCCGCGTACCTCGACGGCCGCCCGACGGTCGCCGAGACCGACCTGTCGGTGCTGACCCACGTGCTGTGGGACTCCCCCGCCGAACGCCCGACCGTCGAACGCGAGGTGCTGCAGCTGGTCAACCCGGACGCCAAGGAGGCGCTCGACCTCGCCGACACCGTCGAGGAGCTGGAGGCCCAGCTCGACGCGATGGCCGGGCAGTCCCGCGAGGCGCTGAGCGAGTGGGTCATCAAGAAGGCCCACAACCAGCTGGCCATGGCGGGCAGGCGGCTGGAGAAGCTCCGCGAGGAGGCGGCGGGCGCCGGTCGCTCCACCGCCACCATCGACCGGGTCACCGGCCGTCAGCGCGCGGTGCGCGCCCGCGTCCTCACCGAGGCCCTCGGCGTGGACGCGAGCATGGTGCAGGCCCAGCCCTGAACACCAGGACGACCAGGATGACCAGGACGACGGGCGAGACGACACCGGGCGGACTCGCGGAGCCGGCGGGCCGGGCCGGTGAGTGGCCGGCCCTGTCCCCCGCTCCCGAACGGCACACGGCGGCCGTGGTCGCGGACGGGTTCGACCGGATGGCGTGGCGCGACACCTACGAGCAGGCGGCCGCACTCCGCGAGCTGGCCGAGGAACTGAACGAGCGCCACCACCACGCCTCCGACCTCCTGGCCGACGTGTTCCTGGCCGCCTACAAGGTCGGCCCGCGGTTGCGCGAGCCCATGGAGATGGACCCTTCGCGGCTGGTCAACCACCAGATCATCGCATCGCTGCTGGAGTCCTCGGAGTTCACCGGGCTGCACCGTGAGACGGCCGGCGACCTCTACGCGGCCGCCATGGCCGTACTGGCCCAGGCCCCCGCGCTGCGCCGGCTCCTGGACGGCTCCCGGGCCGCCCGGGAACAGGCCGAGCGGGCGCGGAAGAGCCGGCGGGAGGCCGAGGCCGCGGCGACCGCCGTGTCCGAAGTGCTCCAGCGGGCCGCCGACGAGACCACCGAGGACGGCACGGTGCCGGCTCCGGCGGCCGACGCCGTACACCAGGCGGTCAAGACCGCGGAGGCCGCCGCTCAGCAGGCCGCCCAGGACGCCACGCAGGCCCTCGCGACGGCGGCCCCCGGCACTCGTGCCACCGTGCGGAACGCGCTGGCGAAGGCTGCCGCGGCGGCCCGGCAGGAGGCCGCGCTGATGCGGGCATGGGGCGTCGGCCCCGGCGAACTGGAGCGGATGCCGTTCGATCAGCGGGCGCGGCTCGCCGAGCGGCTGCGCACCAGCCGGCTCGCACAGTGGGCCGAACTGATCGGCCGCTTCCGGCAGATGGCCGGCGGCGAGCGCGCCCGGAAGGTGGAGAACGCCACCGGCGAGCTGGTCGGCGTCACGCTCGGTGACGACCTCTCCCGCGTCGTCCCCTCCGAGCTGGCCGCCCTCGGCCTGCCCGAGCTGCGCGCGGTGTTCGCCGCGCGCTACGCCGCCGGGGAGCTGATGCTCTACGACAGCCAGGGTGAGCAGGACACCGGCCGGGGCGCCATCATCGCGTGCGTGGACACCTCGCACTCCATGTACGAGGCGGGGCCCGGCGGCATCACCCGGGAGGCGTGGGCCAAGGCGTGCGCCCTGGCGCTGCTGGACCAGGCCCGCCACGCGGGGCGCGACTTCGTCGGCATCCTGTTCTCCGCCGCCGGCAGGCTGCGGATCCACCGCTTCCCGGCCGACCGGCCCGCCGGCATCGCGCGGACCCTCGACTTCGCGGAGACCTTCCTGGGCGGCGGCACCAGCTACCAGAGCCCGCTGACAGCGGCGAGCGAAGTGCTCGAGGAGGAGTTCAACGACGCCGCCCGTTCCCGCGGCGACATCGTGATGCTCACCGACGACGACTGCGGCGTCACCGAGGAGTGGATGCGCGGCTGGAACGACGCCAAGCGCCTGTTGGGCTTCCGGGTCTTCGGCGTGGCCGTCGGAGCCCCGCGCGTCGCCGAGGAGGGCTCCGTCCTGGAGGCCCTGTGCGACAACCTGCGCTCCGTCGAGGACCTCACCGACGTCCACTCCGCCGCCGACCTGTTCCGCATGATCTGACGAGGGGGCGTACGCCCGTTCGGCCCGGGACACACGGTTGGCGGGCCGCGGCTCACCCGCCCCGGGCCGGGTGAGCCGCGGCCTTCCGCGTCGTTACGGCTTTCGGGCCACGGCGCCGTACATCGCGATGTCCTCGTCCCGGACGCCCTGTTCGCCCGTGCCGTCCGGACGCCACTTGTGGACCTGGACGATTCCCGGGTCGGCCAGGTCGAGGCCCTCGAAGAACTCGTGGGCCTCGTCGATGGTGCGCAGCCGCATCGGCATGTCGCGGGCCGCGTACTCGCGCGCGACGCGGCCCACCTCGTCCGGGGCGAACTCGGCGGTGCCGATGGTCATGGCCAGACAGCTCCCGGAGGGCAGGGGCTCCAGGAGGCGGCGGACGATGCCGACCGCGTCGTCCTCGTCCAGGACGAAGTGCACGATCGCGATGACGGTGAGCGCGACGGGCTCGGTCAGGTCCAGGGTCCTGCGGAACTCGGCGGATTCGAGGACCGCTTCCGGGTGCTGGAAGTCCGCCTCGATGTACGCCGTCCGGCCTTCGGGCGTGCTGGACAGCAGTCCCTGGGAGAGAGTGAGGACGATCGGGTCGTTGTCCACGTAGACCACCCGGGATTCGGGGGCCACCGACTGCGCGATCTCGTGCAGGTTGGGGGAGGTGGGGATGCCGGTACCGATGTCGAGGAACTGACGGATGCCCGCCTCCTCGGCCAGCCAGCGCACCGCGCGGTTCATCCAGTCCCGGTTGGCGCGCATGTGCACGGGCAGGGCGGGCCATTCCCGGGCCATCGCGTCTCCCGCCTCCTGGTCGGCGGGGTAGTAGTCCTTCCCTCCCAGGATGTAGTCGTAGATCCGGGCCGAGTGCGCGTGCTCGGTGTCGATCCGGTCGGCCGGCCATCCGCTGTCGGACAACGTTCGCCCCTCTCCATTCGGGTCGTGCGGTACGAGTGAGCTCAAAGGTCCTCGCGCAGGGCGCCGAGGATTTCCCCGGTGCTTCTGGCAGGCGCCGCCTGGGCGCCGAGCCGGTCCAGGGCCTCGCGATAGACCACGACGTCGTCGCCCTTGTCCAGGTAGACGGCGCCCACCAGGCCGCTGAGGTAGACGATGTCGGGCAGTTCGGGAGCGCGGAAGCGGAAGAGGTGGAACGCGCCCGCCCGCATGGCGGGGTGCGGGCCGGAGGCGAACGGCATGATCTGCAGTGTCACATGGGGCAGCCGGTCGACCTCGATCAGGTGGTCCACCTGCTGCCGCATCACCCCGGAACCGCCGACGGGCCAACGCAGCACCGTTTCGTCCATGACGACCCACAGGCGGGGTGGGGACGGACGGGTGAGGATCTTCTGGCGACGCATGCGAAGGGCGACCCTCCGCTCGGTGTCCACCGAGGAAGCGTGCGGGTTGCCGGCGCTCAGCAGGGCCCGCGCGTAGGCCGGGGTCTGGAGCAGGCCGTGCACGAACTCGGGCTCGTAGGCGCGGATGTGCAGGGCCGCCTGCTCCAGGCTCAGATACGCCGCGAACCAGTCCGGCATGACGTCCCGGTAGGTGTGCCACCAGCCGCGCTTGTTCGCCTCGCGTGCCGCCTTGAGGAAGGTGTCGATCTCCTGCTGGTCCCGGACGCCGTAGACCTGAAGCAGCTTCTCCACGTCCGGCAGGCGCAGGCGGGCCACTTTCGCCGCCTCCAGACGGCGGATCGTGGAGTGGCTCACCCCGATCGCCTCACCGGCCTGTTCGAACGTCAGGCAGGCGCGGGTCCGCAACTCCTCCAGCTGCCTGCCGAGGATCATGCGCAGCACGGAGGGGGCGCCGCCCCAGTCGGTCTCCGCGGTCACACCGTCTCCCCTTCATCACTCCGCGCCCAGGCTCAGGCGCGCAGTCTGTCACGAGCGTTCCGTCGCCGAAGAGGATGGGCGTAGAGAGATGCAAATTTCAACTTGCTGGTTGCGCACGGTTGTTGACGGATGACAGAGTGACTTCACCACTGACCGCAATGTCCGCACCCACCACCCCACTTGCTGTTCAGGCGCAGAATCGGGGTGCGGCCGCCCGCTTGACAACGTTCTCCTGACGATCTGCCGGGTCGAGCACGTCCGCAGAGCGCCTGCGTGTCGAAGCGGAGGACCGGAACCTCGCCGACGCACCCGGGCCTCCCACTCTCCGCCCGGCCAAAGGACACCCCCCATGGACCTCCAGCACACCCGCGATCCGCGTCCGTCCGCGGCCACCTCCCGCGACCGCCCGTGCCCCTCAGACACCCTCCGCGAACCCCGGCGGCACTGCCCCGGCCCGGCCTCGCTGTCCCTTCCCGCCGGACTGCGTGCCGACCTCGGTCACGACGCGGTGAGCACGTCCCGGGAACACGGCGAACGCATCCTGGCCGGCCTGCCCCGCGCGGGCTGCGTCTTCGCCGACCAGGGACGCTGGTGGTGGATCGTCCCCTCGGGGTCCGACATCGGTGTGACGTGGCCCCACGGCACCCAGTACGTCATCGGCGACCCCTCCTGGACCCGCCCCCGACCGGCCGCCCGGCCGACCGGTCCGCGCCTGGTCCACGGCCCCGACGGCAACTCGCCCTACACCGCGCCCCTCCCGCTGTACTTCCTCGCCTGCCGGCTCACGGGCGTGGCACCGCACTGGTCCGTGGACGCCTGACCTCCAGGCGCGGCTGCACGGGGTGCCAGCCCCACCAGCGGAACGTCCCCCTTGATCCGTACCGGTCCGGCGTCGCGCCGGTGGTTTCCCCCGCCGTACGCGGGTACCCCGGGAGCGGCGCGTTCCGGTGCGTCATGCAGTGGGGCCAGGTGCGGAGGGCCGCTTGGTGGTGTCCCGCCGGGAGATGGCCTCTGCCACCTCGTCGAGGGCGGTGCGCAGGAGGGCACCATATGCGTCCTGTGGCAGGTTGGGGGCGTGCTCTTTGGCCGCGTTGACGTGCTCGGTGGCCGCATCGAAGGACCCGAGTCGGCGGTAGTTGTCGGCCAGGTTGAGGTGGAGGGAGGGGTAGAACCCGGCGATGTGGAGGCCGGCGTGGTGCTCCTGGACGCGCTGCTCGGTCACGGCGTCGGCAGCGTCCAGGGCCCGGACGTCCCAGGCGAGGGCCTGGGCAGGATCTTCATAGAGGTCCGCCAGGTAGTGGGCGAGTGAGCAACGGTGCAGCGGGTCGCCTGTGACGCCGATCACCGGCCACAGGTTCAGGAGCTTTTGGCGGGCGGAGAGGGTGTTGCCCGTTCGGCCTTCGGTAACGGCTTGCCCGATGGCTTCCATGGTCGGGTCGGGGCCGGCGGGTGCGGCAGACATGACGTGTTCCTCGTTGTCGTTCAGGCTGAGTGGTCGAACTCGACGGGCATGGCCAGGGTGGTGAGATCGCCGCGGTCGGCGGAGCGGATCGTGACGGGCCCGTCGTGTCCCCTCAGGTCGAGCATCACGTCGGGACCGATGGCTGTGCTCACTGCGGGATAGAGCGTGGTCATCTCGAACCGGATCCGGAGGGCCTCGCCCGTCACGGTGGCGGGGAGCTGAGCACCGGGGTCCTCGTCGTTCGGGGGCCGGACGTTCACTCCGTGACTGGAGACGTTCAGCGCGACGCGTTCGCCGGGGTGTTCTTCCAGGGCACGCAGCAGAAGATCCTTCGAGACTGTCGCGCGGGTGCTGATCTCGTCCAGGGAGGCGAGCATCAGCCGGTGATCGGGGAAGTCCTCGGACAGCAACCGGCAGTGCCGGTCGTCCCGCTCGGGCATACGCAGCCAGAGCCCGTGCGGCACCGCTTCGATACGGACCAGCGCACTGCGCCGGACCGTGGCGACAGCGGCCCGCAGGTCATCGCCGTCGATCGTGCCGGCCCACGTCTGCTCCGCCGGCCGCGCCGGCACCAGGGTCCGGGTGGAGAGCCGGTACCGGTCGGTCGCCGTCAAGGCGATCGCCTCATGACTCGCCTCGATGTGCAAGCCGGAAAGCACCGCCAACCCCGGCTCGTGCGCAGTCGCGGTCAGAACCTGCTCCACCGCATCCGCAAGCACGGGCCCCTTCAGTATGGCGATCAGCACACCGGGCACGCTGCCGCCGAGTGCGGACTTGATGACAGCGGCCTTCTGACGTGCCGTCGCCGCGTCATCGACGATCTTGGCAACATGCTCGTCGAGCAGCCGCGCCGCCTCGTCGGCCCGGGCGTCGAGGACCGCCTCGACCGCAGCGAGGGGCATGGCGATCTCGCGGAGCTGACGCAGCACGGTCGCCCGTGCCACCTGGTCGGCGCCGTAGTAGCGGTAGCCCGAGACCGCGTCCACTTCGGCAGGGGGCAGCAGCCCGGAGTCGGCGTAGAACCGCAACGCGCTGGAGGTCAGACCACTGCGCCGGGCAAAGACCCCGATGGGCATCAGTTCAGAATTCGGCACCTCACCATCATTGAGCTTCAACCAACTCGAAGGTCAACATCGACGTCGGGCGTCACCGACGTCATGGCCGGCAACACCCAGGGGTGTGGCGTCCGGCGGCCTCGACGATGTGGAATGGGCGCGTGAACTCTCGTACCCCCGGCCCCGAGCGCCCCGAACGCGCCCGTCCCGCCTCCCACAGTCTCACCGGTGTCGGCCTCGCCGTCCTCGGTCCCGACGGGCGGGTCCTGCTCGGCCTCGGCCACGACGGCCGATGGGAACTCCCGGGTGGCAAGGTCGATGCCGGAGAGGATTTCGAGACGGCCGCCGCGCGCGAACTGACGGAGGAGACCGGGCTCACGGTGTCCGCGGCGGACGTACGGGTAGTGACGGTCCTCGTCGACGGCCTCAACGGGCTGACCCGGGTGACGGCCGCGGCCGTCACCCGGCGGGCGACGGGTACGGCCCGGGTCACCGAGCCGGACAAGATCGTGCGCTGGGAGTGGTTCGGCCGCCGGGCGGTGCCGTCCTCACTCTTCCCGCCGTCCGCCTCGGTCCTGGACTGCCTGTGGCCCGAGGCGGTGCCAAGGGGGGCCGCCGCGGTACGTCATTACAGGGTGCTCGACGACACGGCCGCCCCGCCCCGCTGAATCGCGTGCGCCTCGGTCCGTCCCCGCGCAGGACCGAGGGCACCGGACCGGCTCACGTCCCGCTCCCCCCGCGGGCCGCACGACGAAGTGGATGTGACTGACCGGGAACGTCACCGGCGTGGCGCCACCGGACCCACGAACACCTGCTCGCCGCCGTCACCTCGTGACGGCTCCGCTCACCTCCGCAGCCGGGGTCCGGCTCGCCGGGTTCCCGCGCCGTCGACTCGGCGACGTGCAGGGACACGGCGTCCCCGTCTCACGGTCTTCTCCGTCGAGGAGCGCCTCGGCCGCCGGCATGCGACGGCGCTGCCGGCCGGGGCCGCCGGTCCGCGAAGGGCCGTGCCAGGTCCGCCGTGCGGGTGCACCCGGGCCTCCGGCGGCGACCGCAACCTGGCAAGTCATAGGTACGTCGCGAGGCCGGAGTCTTGGAGACTGGCCGCGTCCGGTCGACAGCCGGCCACCTGGAGGCTTGTTTTCCCCCTTGCGAAAGGGATCCTCACCGACTGCCGACCGGAGCGCGGATACCGGGTTCCTTCTCGGAGCCCGGCTCGGTGCACCGCTGCACCGACTGCTCGGAGGGCGCTTCACCCTGCCCGAGAACACCTGGACGGGCATTCAAATGGAACAATAAACTCCGAATTCGGAATTCCGAATGAGGCTTTTCCGTGGGTGGCGACGTCACAATCGGCCAACCTCACCGTGCCGGTGGAACCGCCTCACCCACCGCTGTAGGCTCGCAAACGTGCCGGCATCCTTTTGCCAGCAGTCCAATTTCCGCAACCACAGGAGATTCAGTGGAAAACGGTATGGAAATCGAATTCGACCTCGACGACATCCCCGCGGATGTTTTCGATCTGGCCGACAGCGGGCTCACGGTGGAGTCCCTGACGGCCGGTCACGGCCTCGTCGAGAACGGCGCCTCCTTCCCGAGCTGCGGCAGCTCCTGCTCGTCCCTGCCGTAGCCTGACAACCGCGGCGCCGGAGAGGGAGTCCTACCCGGCGCCGCGGCCAGGCGCCACGCACATCCGCCAACTGATTCCAGTCAAGGGCTGCAGGTGACTTCCTCCTCCTCCGGAACGCATTTCTTCGCCCGTTTCTGCGGACTTCCCGCGACTCTGCCGGATGAATTGGCGGGCGGTCGGTCCTGGCAGCTGGCCCAGGATATCCTGTCGCTCGACGACGAATTGACGAAGGATGCCGAAGAGCTGAGCGATCTGCTCTACACGGCGATCGGCGGGCTCGGCGATCTCTCCTTGAAGCCGAAGCTGGTGGCATTACGCCGCGGCATCCACGGCAAAAGACTTCCGGCGCGTACGGAATGGAACGAGGAACTGGCCCGGGCGCTGCCCGCGGAGACCTCGCAGCGCGTCGGGCGCTGGCTGGAGACCATGCGCCGACAACGCGAAGCCCGTCACGAACTCGCCGCGACGATGGATCAGGACCGCGCGGACGAGACGGCCAGGCTGCTCAAGAGCGCTGCCGATCCGATGTTCCGGCACGCCCTGTCCCAGGCGAGCCCCGCCCTTCTGGACGAACTGGTGCGCAGCCGGCCCGGCCACCAGGCCCGGCTCAAGCCTCGTACGGTCGTCGGACTGACGAAGTTCGTCTCTCGCGCCGCGACGAAGACAAGCCCGTACAGCACCTTCACGGCGACGGCGGCGGGCACCTGGTCGGACGACGGCCCGGTGCTGTCCTCGTCGGGGGACAACACCATCGCCTGCGTCCTGGAACTGGACCGGATGGTCCTGGAACAGCTCACCGGCGCGCTGCTGACGCGCGAGGAGGTCGCCCACGGCCTCCAGGTACGCCCCAACCCCAGCCTGCGCGAGGTGGACGGCCGGTACACCTTCCTCGGACGTCGGCCGGCCGAACCGCTCGTCTCCGTGCCGGCGACACCCCAGATCGCCGCATGCCTGCGCATCGTGGGAGACCAGTGCTCGCTGGCCCACCTGCGCGACAGACTCGCCGACGCGGCGCCCGAGCGCATCGACGCGGTGGCGCGGTTCTGCGCCCGACTGGTGACCATCGGCGCGCTCGAGTACGTCGGCCCCGTCCCCGACCAGTCCGAGAACCCGCTGGACGACCTGATCGGACACCTCGTTGCGACGGCTCCCGGCCTCAGCGGCCTGACGGCCGAGCTCACCGCCCTGCGCGACGAACTCACCGGGGAACTGGGCCCGACGGAGGTCGACGGCTACCGCACGCGGCAGACCGCCATCGCGCGGCTGCTCACCTCGATCGGCCGACGGCTGGGGCTGGACTGGCCGCCGCCGGACGTGCTCGGCAAGATCGCCTTTCACGAGAACGCGGTCCTCCCCCACGGTTCACTCACCGCCTCGACGGCCGAGTGGCGCCCGGTCCTCGACGACCTGGACGTACTGCGCCGCTGGCTCGCCCTGCACGACCGCATGCTGCCCGTCCGGACGGCGCTCGGCGTGTACGTCGGGCACCGCTTCGGCGCGGGAGCCGCGCCGGCCTTTCTGGACGTGCACACCGCGATCCAGTTCGATCTCGCCCGCGAGGACACCGACTGCCCCGACTGGCTGCGCCCGCTGCGTCCCTTCCTGCAACTCGGCAGACCCGTCCCGGCCGAGGTGCTGGAGCACAGCCCGGTGCCCGAACTGGCACTGCTGCACCGGTTGCGCCGGAAGTCGCTGGAGACCGTACTGTCCGGCGAACGTGACGGCATGGTGCTCAGGACCGACCCTGCCGTGCTGGAGGACCTGACGGCGGGCTGGCCGAACTGGGTCCGCGCCCCCGGCTCGATCGCCTGCTACGTTCAGCCGGCGCACGACGGCGATCGGCTGACGGCCGTGGTCAACACCATCAGCGGCGGACACGGCAAGGGCGGCGGGCGCTGGTCCCGGCTGCTGCGCCAGGCGGGCGGGCCGCGGCTCCCCACCGGCCGGCCCGCACCGGGCGCGGAACACGGCCCGGTACTCGCCGAACTGTCGGGGACCTTCGGGGTGTCCGTGAATCTGCGTGCGCCCACGGCCCCGTACGAGATCGACTATCCCTGCACCACGACCACCCGGCCCGCGCACGAGCGCATCCCGCTGCGCGATCTCGTCGTCCGGCACGACCCCGGCAGCGGCACACTGGAGCTGGTGGCCCGGCCGACGGACCGCCGCGTTCAGCCCGCCCATCTGGGCATGATGGCCGACCCGCTGCTGCCTCCCGCCGCGCGCCTGCTGTTCGCCGCCTTCGGACAGTCGTACCTCCTGCACCCGAGCCTGTCCCTGCTCAAACCCGCACCCGGCGACCACGTCCAGGACGTGGAGTTCCTGCCCCGGGTGGAAGTGGGGCGGCTCGTCGTACAACGGGCGGAGTGGCGGGCCCCGATCGACCACGTCCCGGTGCGGCGCGCCGGAGAGACGGACGCGGAACACCTCCTGCGCCTGGCGGGCTGGATGCGCGCCCACGGCATCCCGCGGCGGTCCTTCGTACGGCTGCACACGGCCGGCAGGGACTGGGTGAGCAACGTGTTCGCCAAGTCCCGCAAGCCCATGTTCCTGGACCTGTCCAGCATGTCGATGCTCGCCGTCTTCCGGCACATGACCAGGTCGTTCACCGGGCATGTGGCCTTCGAGGAGGCACTGCCCGACCCCACCCGGGCCGGCCCGGTGGCGGGCTCGGACCCCCGGGTCGTCGAGCTCGTCCTCGAACTCACCGCGGACGGCTCACCGTGAGCGACGGCGGATGGATCAGCGCGCACCTGTTCCACCACGGAGACCAGGACCAGTTGCTGACCGCACTGGTGGACCCGCTCACCGGGGAACTGCGCGGGCGCGCCTGGGCGGAGCGGAGCTTCTTCCTGCGGTACTGGGACGGCGGCCCGCACGTCAGGCTCCGCGTCCTGCCCGGCGACGACGCGGTGCGGGAGGACGTGCGCAAGCTGATCGAACACCGGGCGGCAGCGTACTTCGGGCGCTGCCGGGCTCCCGACGTACTGACCCAGGAGGAGTACCTCGCCTCCGCCCGGGAGATCGGCGCATGGGAGGGCGTCGTCCCCAGCGCGCACATGTACGCCAACAACTCGGTGCACTTCCTGCCGTACCACCGCGAACACGGGCGCTACGGCAGCGGCTCCACGATCGAGACCGTGGAGGAGCACTTCGCCGAGTCCAGCGCGCTGGCCCTCGCCCAGCTGCGTTCCGGAGCCGGACGGCAGCGACGTGAGACAGCCGTGCTGTGCTGCCTCCTCCTCGCCTGGACACTCGGCAGCGAGGACGTACCGGGGCTCGCCCGGCGCCAACTCGCGAAGGCCGGCGCACGGGGCGGTGGGCAGGAGTCCCTGTACGAGAGACAGCGGGACCGCTTGCTCGCCCTGGCGGCCAGTATGCGCAGGTCCGCGGGGCAATGGCGTCACACGTCCGACGGCGACGGCACCCTGCGGCGGTGGACGGCGTCGCTGACGAAGGCGGTGGACGCGCTGAACGCGGACGCCACCGCCCCGTCCGCCGAGTCCGCGGCGGACCTGTGCGCGCACCTCTTCGCCAACCGGGTCGGCGTACGCGTCGACGCCGAGGGGGTGCTGCGCTACCTGGCCGCACGTGCGGTCACCGACCCGGACGGATCCCAGGGGGAATGATGTGGCGGACTTTCCGTGTCACCTATTACGACGAGGACCGCGGCCGACTGCTGCTGGAGGCCGTGAAGCCCCTCGTGGAGAGGATCTCGCCGCACGTGTCCTCGGTGCACTACCTGCCGCACTGGCTCCGCGGCCCGCATGTGCGCATCAACGTCGACGCCCGGCCGGAGGTGTTCGAAGACGTCGTCCGTCCCGCGGTCGACGAGTTGGTCAAGGCATACCTGACCGCGCACCCGTCAACAGCGGCGGTCGACGCCGCGGAGACGGCCCGCCGGCATGAGCGGCTCGCCGAACTCGAACACGAACCCGGACCGCTGACTCCGCTGCTGCCCGACAACTCCGTGTTGGAGATCCCCTACGACAGACGGCTGCATGTGCTCGGCAGCCACCGGGCCGCCGATCTGCTCGCCGACTTCTACGCGGCGACGACACCGCTCGCCTTCGAAACGGTCGCTCATCTGCGCGCCGGCGACCGGCTCGCCGGGCTCGCCTTCGACACCATGGTCGCCTCGGCCCACGGACTGTCCGGCACCGGACTGCGCCAGGGATTCGTCTCGTTCCGTTCCCATGCCGAGGCATTCCTGTCCTGGTGGCCGGAGGCCGAGGGACTCCGCGAGGCATGGGAACGGCACTACGCGGCCCACCGCGACCAGCTCGTGCGGCGGCTGGAAGTGCTGCTGGCCGCCGTCGACTCGCGGGCGGCGGAACCCCGCTTCGTG
Source organism: Streptomyces sp. NPDC037271 (assembly GCF_055603605.1). Lineage (NCBI taxonomy): Bacteria > Bacillati > Actinomycetota > Actinomycetes > Kitasatosporales > Streptomycetaceae > Streptomyces > Streptomyces sp. NPDC037271. The sequence goes on along the minus strand of NZ_JBVJVN010000015.1, from coordinate 127,346 downwards.
CGCGGCTGGCTGGATGCGGCAGGTGACGTGGTGCGACGCGGCGCGGAACTGATCGCGGCCGGTGACATGAGCATGGACCCGCCGTGGGCGCATCGCTCGGCCGAGAACGACGAACTGGCCAGGACCATGCTGCGGAAGAGCCCGTTCCACAACCGTCCGCGCCCGCCCGGCGCGGAAGTCGACAAGATCTGGTTCGACGGGTACCGGCTCACCCTCAACTACACCTATCTGCACCTCACCCGGCTCGGACTGGCTCCCGTCGAACGGTTCCTGCTGTGCCATCTGGCGGCGAACGCCGCCGAGGACCTGTTCCGGGTGTCCGCCACCGACGTACGGCTGCCCGCTCCCGGCCAGTCGCCCAGGGCCGTTCCCGCACGGCTCCGGGAGCCGTCGTGACGGCGCTGCGCAGGCTGTACCGGCTCACGGACGGCGTGCGGTCCGTCACCTCCGGATCAGGAGTCACCGCCCTCCTCCGCTGGCCCCACGCCGAGGAGTTCGGCAGGCTGACCGCTGCGGAGCACGCCGTGCTGCGCGCGCTCGTCGAGGACCGGTCGGTCGAGGAACTCGCCGCGCTCTGCCCGGCCGAGAACGCCACGGCCCTGGTGACGGCACTGGCCCGGGGCGGGTGGGCGGTGACCACCGTTGTCCGCGGCGGGCAGACGCTGTACAGCACCCACGCCCGGTGGCCGCCACGCCGTCCTGCTGCGCCGGAGGGCCCGCGCCGGCTCTCCCGGTTCGCATCGGCCAGGCGGGACGGGGACACGGTGCTGGTGACGTCGCCGACCGCCGCACGGAGCATGCGGATCGCCGACACCCGGCTCCTGGAAACCGTCATGACGGCGGGTGCGCGGGACCCCAGCGGCCTGCCCGCCGAGACGGCACGGTGGCTGTCGACCGACCTGGCGGACGCGGGGCTCCTGGCCACCGCCGAGGAGACCGACGAGCTGCGGGGCGCCCAGTGGAGCCCGCACGAGCTCGCCTTCCACCACGCCAGCAGGCTGCGCCGCGATCACCGGATGGGCGAGGATTTCGGCGGCACCTACTGGGCGAAGGGCCGCTTCGACCCGCCGCCCGCCCCGCACCCCGTCTGGGGAACGGCGGACGTCGCGCTCCCCCGCCCCGACCTCGAACGGCTGCACGCACAGGATCCGCCCCTGTCTGCGGTGATGGAGGGGCGCCGGTCGATCCGCTCGTACGACGAGGACCGGCCACTGACCGTCGAGGAACTGGGCGAGTTCCTGTTCCGGACCGCACGGGTACGCGCGACCGGTCAGGACACCGGCCTGGACGTGTCGGACCGGCCGTGGCCGGCGGGCGGCGCCGCACACGAACTGGAGGTGTATCCCTTGGTGCACACGGTGCGCGGCCTGCGCCCCGGCCTGTACCACTACGACCCGCACCAGCACGGGCTGAGCCGCGTCCCGGCCACCGCGACCGCTCTGCGCTGGCTGATGATGTCGTCGGCGTCCGGGATGAACGGGGGCGCCACACCCCAGGTGCTGTTCGTGATCGCGACCAGGTACGGCCGGCTGTCCTGGAAGTACCGGGCGATGGCCTACGCACTGACCCTCAAGCACGTGGGCGTGGTCCAGCAGACCATGTACCTCGCCGCGACAGCGATGGGGCTGGCGCCGTGCGCCCTGGGCGTCGGGGACGCGGACGCCTTCGCCGCCGCCACCGGACTCGACGCCCTGGAGGAGACCGGCGTCGGGGAGTTCGCTCTGGGACGGCCCGCCCCGTCGCGGGACGGGGCGGACGGGGGCCGAGCATGAGGCCCCGGCTCCGTGACGACGCCTTCTACGCACCGGTGGCACACGGGGTGGTCTGGCTGAGCAGCGCCGGTGAGATCACCCTCAACGGGACGTCGATCGCGGCCGTCACACAGCGGCTGGCCCCACACCTGGACGGCCGCAGGACCGTGGACGAACTCACCGCGGCCCTGTCGGACCGGCACCGGGACCTGGTCGTCGGGCTGATCGACGTACTGCTCGCGAAGGACCTGGTCCGGGACGCCGACGAGGAACGGGTCGCGCCTGCGGGCGGCGGCGCCGGGCGGGCGTTCGCCACGTACTTCCTCGGAGACGGGGACGCCGCCCACGAGCGCTTCGTGGGGGGCAGGGCGCTGGTCGCCGGTCCTGGACCGATGGTCTCCGCGTGCGTACGGGCGCTGTCCCGCGGCGGGGTACGGAAGGTGACGGCGCTGATCGACAGCCCCGTCCAGGCCGCCGACGACCCGTGCGACGGCGGTACGGAGGGCGGCGGTCCAAAGGACGACGTCCTGGAGGGCATCGACTTCGCACTCCACCTGTTCGACTGCGGAGGCATCGCTCCGGCCCGCCGGCTCGCCGAACGCTGCGCGCGGCGCGGCGTTCCCCTGGTGCAGGCGCTCCTGTCGGCGGCCGAGGTCGTCATCGGACCGAGCCCCGCACTGGACTGGGAGACGGTGTGGCGGCGGTTCACCCCTGACGACAGGCGGGCCTTCCGGACCGCCCGTACGCCTCCGGCATCGGGCGCGTGTCTGCCCGTACTGGCCAACCACCTCGTGTTCCGGCTCTACCGCGATGTCACCGGGGCATCAGCCGCCGCCGACTCCCGTCTCCAGGTGTTCGACACCGGCACGCTGGAGCAGTCCTCGCACCGAGTGCTGCCCCTCCCTCCGCCTGCGGGGCCGGTGCAGCGGTCGCGGGAACGGTTCGAGGCTTCCGTACGACGGCTGCGCGCCCGGAGAGGACTGACCGAGGAGGAGTTCTCGACCCGTGTGATGGCCGCCGTCGACGAGCGGTTCGGGCCGATCAGGGACCTGGACGAGGCCGACCTGCCCCAGGTGCCGCTGCGGCAGATGCGTGCCGTCGTCGCGGACCCGTTCTCCGGCAACCGGGTGGAGGTGACGGCGGTCGGACCTGACTTCGCCTGGGCCAGGCACCGGGCCGCCCTGAAGGCCGTCGGCGTGTACGGGGTGCTCGCCTCCGGACCGCCCGCGCCGCGTTCCGCTGGGCGCCGCCCGCGCTGGGGACTGCGCCTGCGCGACGACGCACCGCTGCTGGTCGACGCCGATGCCGCTCGCGGCGCCACGCACCCGGACGCGCCGGACCCGGGTGCCGGTGTCGGGACCGGGCTCGACTGGGCGCAGATGGTGACCTCCGCCCTCCTCGCCGGTTACCGGGCCAACCTGTTCACCGGCTCCGGCGGCCGGTCCGGCTTCTCGGGCTCCGGCGGCCAATCCGCCCTGATCGACCGGTCCGGTACGCCGATCGACGAGAAGGCGCTGGCCTCGGACCCCGTCCTTGGGAAGTACCACCGGCTGCTCGGCGCACTCGCCGACGACGTCCGTCTGTACGACCTGACGGGTCTCGCCGGGGTGCCGACCGTGGGGTGCGCGGTGGAAGGGGCCGTCCGCCACGTGGAGACCGCGCTGAGCTGGACCGCGGCCGCGCACCGTGGTCTCGAACACCTGCTGGCGGCAGCGCAGTCGAGAGCGCTCCCCGGCGCCCTGCTGGACGAGCCGGCCGTCTGCGACCGCGGGTGGACGCCGCCCGCGGACGTCACCCCGGCCGAGGTGATCGACGCGATCCGGCGCACCGGCCGGGAGCCGGTGCTCACGCTCCTCGACGACGATCCGGCGATGGCCCGGGTACTGCCCTGGGCCGGAAGGGTGGTGCTGCTCGATGTCTGACATGACACCGGCGGTGAGCCTGCTGGGGGACGGCCTCCTGCGGGAGGCCGTGGCGGACGCCCTGGCCGGGAGGGTCCGGCTGCGGGACCCGGCGGAGCCGCGACGAGACGGGCACGACGGACTCGTGGCCCTCGTGCCCGTCTCGGACAGCTGGACGGACACTCCCCTCGGCGCGGTGCCCGCCGTCCCGGTTCCCGTCCTTCCCGTGACCGCCGAACTGGGCCACGTGGCCGTGGGACCACTGACGGCTCCCGGCACATCCGGCTGCTGGACCTGTGCCGACCTGCGGCGCCGCCGCAACCAGCCCGGCCGCTACGCGGTGCTGGACCGCAACCGTGCCGCCCTGGCCCGCAGCCCGGCACCGTGGCTGACCCCCTTCTCCGCCGACGGCATCGCGGCGCTGGTCGCCGACGAGATCACGGCACTGGCCCGCGGCCGCACACCCCGGTCCGCGGCGGCCCTCCTCCGCGTCTGCCTGGCGGACCTGACCGTGCGCACCCACCGAGTGCTGCCCGAACCGCTCTGCCCGGTCTGCGGAGAGCTGCCGGAGGACACCGCCGAGCACGCCCTGCTCCCGCTGCGTCACAGGCGCAAGCCCCGGCCCGGAGCGTTCCGGATCCGCAACGCGACCGAGGAACGCCGGGCGCTGGTAAGCCTGTTCGTCGACAGTGAGACGGGCCTGATCAGAGACGTCGGCACAGGAGACGAAGGCGGTCTCCCCGTCGCCAGGGCACTGCTGCCGATGCGGGGACACACGGCGGAGGAATCCGGGTGGGGGCGCAGTGACAGCTATCGCGCCAGTGAGGCGACCGCCGTGCTGGAGGCCGTCGAGCGGTGGGGAGGACTGCAGGCGGGCGGTAAACGGACGACCGTCCGCGCCCCGTACCGCGACATCCGTGAGACGGCTGTCGATCCTCGCACCCTCGGGCTCTACACGCCGGAGCGTTACGGGGTACCCGGCTTCCCCTTCACCCCCTTCCACGAAGACCTGTCGATGCACTGGGTGTGGGCCTACTCCTTCGCCCGGCGCCGGCCCGTGCTGCTGCCCGAGACGTACGCGTACTACGGGGCCCACCTGCTGCGGCCGGACGAACCCCGGCTGGCCTACGAGATCTCCAACGGCTGCGCCCTGGGCGGCTGTCCGGAGGAAGCCGTCCTCTACGGTCTCCTCGAAGTCGCGGAACGCGACGCCTTCCTGACCGCCTGGTACGCGCGCCGCCCACTGCCCAGGATCGATCTGTCCTCGGCCCGCGACCCGCGGGTCCGCCTGCTCGCCGCGCACCTCGAGGAAGAGACGTCGAGGACCGTCACCGTGCTGGACACCACGGTCGAACAGGGGCTGCCCTGCGTGTGGGCCATCGCCGTCGACCGCACGGGCGACGCCGGCCGGGCCAGGGCCGTGTGCGCGGGCGGCTCCCATCTCGTCCCCGAGCGCGCCGTGCTCAACGCGCTGTGCGAGCTGGGCCCGATCCTGGCCAGCGTGGACCACTCGTACGCGGAGCACCGCGGGCGGGTGAGGGCGATGGCCGCCGACTCCTCTCTCGTGCGGAGCATGAGCGATCACTCGCTGCTGTACGCCGACCCCTCGGTCTTCTCCCGGCTGGAGTTCCTGTTCTCCTCTCCCGAGCGGCGGTCACTGGAGGAGATGACAGCCAGGAGCGTCCCCCTCAGCGACGACGACCTGACCCGGGACGTCGAGCACGCCGTCGACCGGTACCTGCGGACGGGACTGGACGTGCTGGTCGTCGACCAGACCACCTCGGAGCAGCGAGCCGGCGGGCTGACCTGCGTCAAGGTCGTGGTTCCGGGCACCGCGCCGATGACCTTCGGGCACGACATGCGCAGAGTGGACGGCCTGCCCCGGCTGCTCGACGTGCCGCGTCTCCTCGGCGACCCGGCCCCGCCCTCGACCGTGGCCGGACTCAACCCCTTTCCCCATCCCTTTCCCTGAGCCGGGGGTCCGGCGGGCCCGGGCTGTTCGGCGCGGCCTGTGAGGAAACCGCCGCCCGGCCCGGCCCGGCGGCGGCGCCGTGTCATCGACGGGCGGCGGCGCCGGTGTCATCGACACGCGGGGCCCGCATCGTCGCACGGTGTGCGGCGCGTCCTCGTCGCGGTCACCGACTCCGGCTTCCCCGCCCCTTATTGACATGGACGCGTCCTGACGCAACGCTGAGAGCGCTCTCGGAATCGGTACGGACCAATCCCCCCACACCCGCACGGAGGTGGAGAGTGCTCTCAAGCCTCAAACACCGTCTGCTCGCCGCGGCGACGGCCGCGGGCCTGGCCGGCGCCCTGCTCACGTTCGGTGCCTCACCACCCGCGGACGCCGCGGTACCCGCCACCGTCCCCCTGGAGATCACCAACAACTCCAGCCGCGGCGAGCCGGTGCACATCTACAACCTCGGCACTTCCCTGACGACGGGTCGGCAGGGCTGGGCCGACGCGAACGGCACCTTCCACGCCTGGCCCGCCGGCGGCAATCCCCCCACCCCCGCGCCGGACGCCTCCATCCCCGGTCCGGCCGCAGGACAGACCAAGACGATCCGGATCCCCAAGCTGTCGGGACGCATCTACTTCTCGTACGGCCAGAAGCTCGACTTCCGGCTGACCACGGGCGGCCTGGTGCAGCCGGCCGTGCAGAACCCGAGCGACCCCAACCGCGACATCCTGTTCAACTGGTCCGAGTACACGCTCAACGACTCCGGACTGTGGCTGAACAGCACACAGGTGGACATGTTCTCCGCGCCCTACACGGTCGGTGTGCAGGGGACCGACGGCGGCGTGAGAAGCGCCGGACGGCTCGAGGCGGGCGGCTACAACGCCGTGTTCGGCGCGCTGCGGGCGCAGCCCGGCTGGGGCGGGCTGATCCAGACCCGGTCCGACGGCACCGTCCTGCGGGCGCTGTCGCCGCTGTACGGGCTGGAGACCGGGGCACTGCCCGCCTCCGTCATGGACGACTACATCAACCGCGTCTGGCAGAAGTACACGACGTCCACACTCACCGTCACCCCGTTCGCGGACCGGCCGGGCACCAGGTACTCCGGGCGCGTCTCGGGCGGCGTCATGCACTTCACCAACGGCGCCGGGACGGTCGTCACGAGTTTCCAGAAGCCCGACGCCTCCAGCGTCTTCGGTTGCCACCGGCTCCTGGACGCCCCCAACGACCAGGTGCGCGGACCGATCTCGCGCACGCTGTGCGCCGGCTTCAACCGCTCGACGCTGCTGAGCAACCCCCACCAGCCCGACCCCTCGGCGGCGGACTTCTACAAGGAGCCCCTGACCAACCACTACGCCCGGATCATCCACGACCGGATGGCCGACGGCAAGGCGTACGCCTTCGCCTTCGACGACGTCGGCCACCACGAGTCGCTGGTGCACGACGGCAACCCGGTCCAGGCGCGGCTGACACTCGATCCGCTCGACTGATCCGGTACCGGCTGCAGCAGGCCGCCCCCGGCTTCCCGCATCAGCGGGGGCCGGGGGCGGGCCAGTGCCGGGGCACCGCGCGGGGCGTCCGCGCGGTCGCCGCGTCGGGCCGGGTCAGGCGCCGGGCAGGACTCCGGTGCGGGCGACCTCGGAGTACCAGCGGGCACTGGCCTTGGGGATGCGCGTGCCGGTCGGGTAGTCCACGTAGACGGCACCGAAGCGCTTGCCGTAGCCGTGTGCCCACTCGAAGTTGTCCAGCAGCGACCACAGGAAGTAGCCGCGCACGTCCGCGCCGTCCAGGATGGCCCGGTGGACGGCGGCCAGGTGGCCGCGCACGTAGGCGATGCGCGCGGGGTCGTTGACCTGGCCGGCCGGATCGGCGTAGTCGTCGAAGGCCGCACCGTTCTCGGTGATGACCAGCGGCAGCTTCGGGAAGTCGGACGCCAGCCTGCGCAGCAGGTCGTACAGGCCGGTGGGGTCGACGGCCCAGCCCATGGCCGTGGTCTCGCCGGGCGGCTGGTGGAAGGCGACCCGGTCGGCCCCCGGCCAGGGGGTGTGGGCACTCCTGCCGTGTCCGTCGGAGGTGTGGGTGCCGCTGCCGTCGGCCTCGGAGACGACGGTGGGTGTGTAGTAGTTGACGCCGAGGAAGTCCAGCGGCTGGTGGATCTGCCGCAGGTCGCCGTCCTGCACGAAGGACCAGTCGGTCAGGGCCGCGGTGTCCTTGAGCAGGTCCTCCGGGTAGGCGCCCTGCAGCATCGGGCCGGTGAAGACCCGGTTGGCGAGCGCGTCGATCCGGCGGACCGCGTCGGCGTCGGCGTCGCTGTCGGTGAGCGGACGGACGTGGTGGACGTTGAGGGTGACCGAGCACTGGGCGTCGGCGCGGAGGCGGTCGCGCAGCGCCTGGACGGCCAGGCCGTGCGCCAGGTTGAGATGGTGGGCGGCGCGCAGGGCGGCGACCGGGTCGGTGCGTCCAGGGGCGTGCACGCCGGATCCGTAGCCGAGGAAGGCGCTGCACCAGGGCTCGTTCAGGGTGGTCCAGGTCTTCACCCGGTCGCCGAGGGCGTCCGCGGCGAGGGCGGCGTACTCGGCGAACCTCTCCGCCGTGGCACGCTCCGGCCAGCCCCCCGCGTCCTCCAGTTCCTGCGGCAGGTCCCAGTGGTAGAGGGTGGCGACGGGCTGGATGCCCTTCTCCAGCAGGTCGTCGACGAGGCGACGGTAGAAGTCCAGGCCCTTCTGCACGGCGGGACCTCGGCCGGTGGGCTGGACGCGGGTCCAGGCGAGGGAGAAGCGGTAGGCGCCCAGGCCGAGTTCGGCCATGAGTGCGACGTCCTCGCGCCAACGGTGGTAGTGGTCGGTGGCGATGTCGCCGGTGTCGCCGTTGCGGACCCGGCCGGGGGTGCGGGCGTAGGTGTCCCAGATGGACGGCGTGCGGCCGTCCTCGGCGGCGGCCCCCTCGATCTGGTACGAGGCGGTCGCGGAACCCCAGAGGAAGCCCTTGGGGAAGGTACGGGCGGCGTCCGGGGCGGACGCGGTCTGCTGTGCTGCGGTGACCACGTAAGTCCTTTCTAGGTGGGCGTGTTCGCAAGCGCACGCATGCCTGCGGGGTGGGGTGGGGTACGGCCCGTCGGCGGGGGCCCGGGCCGGCACGCCGGCGGGTCAGCCCTTGACGGCGCCCGCCATGATGCCGCTGACGATCTGGCGGCCGAAGATGATGAACATCGCCAGCAGCGGCAGCGTGCCGAGCAGCGCGCCCGCCATGATCAGCGACTGGTCGCGGACATAGCCCGCGCTGAGCTGGGTGAGCGCGACGGGGACCGTCGGGTTGGTCATGTCGAGCACCACGAAGGGCCAGAAGAAGTCGTTCCACGCGTGCACGAAGGTGATCATGAACAGCACGGCCATCGCGGGCCGTGCTATAGGCAGCACGATGCTCCAGAAGATGCGCAACGAGTGCGCCCCGTCCACGCGTCCCGCCTCGACGAGCTCGTCAGGCAGAGCCTCCGTCAGGTACTGCCGCATGAAGAAGACGCCCACCGCGCTCACCAGCGTGGGGAAGATGACGGCGGGCAGCTGCTGCGACCAGCCCAGCTCGGACATCATCATGAACAGCGGTACGACGGCGAGCTGCGGCGGCACCATCATGGTGCCGATCACCAGCATGAGCAGGACGTTGCGCCCCTTGAACCGCAGCTTGGCGAAGGCGAACCCGGCCAGGGTCGCGAACATCACCGTGGACAGGGCGATCACCCCGGCCACGATGAGGCTGTTCATCATGGCCTTGCCCATCGCCGCCTCGTCCCAGGCCCGGGCGAGGTTGCTGAACAGGTTCGGGCCGGGCAGGAAAGGTGGCGGCGTCTGGCTGACCCGGGTGTTGTCGGTGGAGGCGGCCACCATCGTCCAGTACAACGGGAAGATCGACAGCAGCGCCATGATGGCGAGCAGGACGTAGGCGAGCGGGCCCGCGTGGTGCTGGCGGCCGGCGCGCTGGCGCAGCAGCCGGCGACCGCCGCGGCCGGCCGGCTTCTCGGCGGAGGTCCGGGCCGGAGCGTCCGTCCGGGCCGGGAGGCTTTGAGTGGTCATGGCGACTCCAGGTCAGGACGAACGGGAACGCAGGCGCTTGATCAGCCGCTGCACGGCGAAGGCGAGGACGAGGACCATGAACATCACCCAGGCGACGGTCGCCGAGCGTCCCATCTGGTAGTTCTTCCAGCCCTCCTCGTACAGCAGGAGCCCCAGCGTCTGGTACTGGTTGTCCGCGCCGCCCGTGATGCCGTTGGGTCCCTGGCCGAAGATCAGTGGCTCGCCGAACAGCTGGGTCGCGCCGATCGTGGAGAGCACGATGGTGAAGACGATGGTGGAGCGGATGCCGGGGATGGTGACGTGGATGAACTGCTGCCACCGGGAGGCGCCGTCGAGGGAGGCGGCCTCGTACCGGTCGGCGGGGATGGCCTGCATCGCGGCCAGGTAGAGCAGCGCGTTGTAGCCGGTCCAGCGCCAGATGACGATGGTGGAGATGGCGACCTGGGCGGGCCACTTGTCGGCCTCCCAGTTCACCGGGTCGATGCCGACCGAGCCGAGCGCCCAGTTGATCATGCCGAAGTCGCGTTCGAAGATCATGGTGAACACGAGCGCGGCGGCGGCGACCGAGGTGGCGTAGGGGACCAGCGAGGCGACGCGGAAGAACAGCGAGGCGCGCATCCGGTAGTTGAGCAGGTGCGCCATGCCGAGCGCCATCATCAGCTGCGGCACCGTGGAGATGACGCCGATGGTGATCGTGTTCTGCAGCGCGTTCCAGAACCGGGAGTCGCCCCAGAGCTCGACGTAGTTGTCGAAAGCCACCCACTCCATGACGTCGAGGGTGGCCAGTTCCACGTCGTGCAGGGAGATCCACGAGGTGTAGACGAGGGGGTAGAAGCTGAACGCGGCGAAGACGATGAAGAACGGCGCGACGAACGCGTACGGGGCGCCCTTGATGTCCAGTCGGTGCAGCAGTGCGCCGCGCCGCCGGGCGGTGCCCTCGCCGCCCGTCCTGGGGGACGGACCGGGAGGCTCGCCCCCGGCCAGGGCCTTGGTGGTGGAGGTGGCCACCGGACTTCCTTCCTGAAAGCGGATGTGTGAGCCGGGCCCCGGGCCCGCCGGCAGAACGCCGGCGGGCCCGTCGGCCGCAGGGGCGGTGGGTCAGCCGACCGCCTTCTCGATGCGCTCCGCGGTGGTCTCCCACGCCTCGTCACGCGCGGTGTCCTGCTGCTCGATCAGAGTCAGGCCCTGGGAGAAGAGGTCCTTGATCGCGCCGTCCTTGCGGCCGAGGATCTGCTTGTCCGGGATCTCCTGGGCGGCGGCACCGAAGATCTGGCCGATCGGCGCGTCGCTGAAGTACTCCGACTTGGCGTTCTTCACGTCGGGGTTGTCCAGCGCCTGGAGCGAGGACGGGATGTTGCCGATCTCCTTGAAGATGTGGGCCTGCTGCTCCGGCGCGGTCAGCCAGGCCACGAGCTTCTGGGCCTCTTCCTTCACCGGGCTCTGCTCGATCACACCGAGGAAGGAGCCGCCCCAGTTGGCGCCCTTGGGGGCCTTGGCGACGTCCCACTTGCCCTTGTTCGCCTCGCCGGCCTTCTCGCTGATGTGGCTGAGCATCCACGCCGGGCACACGGCGGTGGCGAACGTGCCGTTGGCCAGGCCCGGGTCCCAACCCGGCTGGAACTGGCGGAGCTCAGCCGTCAACTCGTCCTCCGCGGCGTCGGCGGCGAGGTTCCACGCCTCCTTGACGGCCGGGTTCTTGTCGTGGATCAGCTCGCCCTTGGCGTTGTAGTACTGCTCGGGGTAGCCGTAGACCATGGCGTTGAACAGGCCGCTGGCCGCGTCCATGTAGGCGACGTCGTCACCCTTGAAGCCCTTCTTGAAGGTGCGGCCCACCTCGACGTACTTCTTCCAGTCGCCCGCCCAGAGCTTGGCGACCTCCTCGCGGTCGGTGGGCAGGCCGGCCTTCTCGAAGTAGTCCTTGCGGTAACAGACGGCCATCGGGCCGATGTCGGTACCCAGACCCAGCACCTTGCCGTCCTCGGTGCTGATCTGGGACTCCTTCCACGGCAGGAAGTGGTCGGTGCCCGATATCTTGGAGAAGTCGGCGAACTTGTCCGCCTGGGTCTCGGTGATCTCCTTGGCCCGGCCGATCTCGATGCCCTGGATGTCCTTCAGGCCCTTGCCCCCGGCGAGCCTGGTCTGCAGCGCGGTGTAGTACGTCTGCTCGTCACCGGCGATCTCGGCCTTGATGTCGACATCGGGGTTCTCCTTCTCGTACTGCTCGAGAAGGCCCGTCTCCTTGATGCCCATCACGCCGTACAGGCCCATGGTGATGGTGGTCTTGCCGTCCTTCTTGCCACCGCCGGTGGCCGAGTCGTCGCTGCTGCTGCAGCCGACGACGAGTGCCAGCGCGCCGACGGCCGCGGCCGTCGCCACCGCCTTCCTGCGCAACGAACCGAGAGTGCCCATGGATCTCCTCCTAGCGACGGCGCTGACACATCGGAGTGACGAGTTCTGCGATGACTACAGCGATGACTACAACGGCTCTGAACAAGGTGGGCACGTACCCAACTTTGGTGGGCACGTGCCCACCGGCGCATCGAAGACTCCTCGGGAGCGGGCCCATCTGTCAATAACTTGAACGCGACTTGTCGCCGGGCCCGAGGCCCGGCGTTCGCTTCCCGGACCCCGGGGGTTGCTCCGCCGGCGGCGGGGTCTGCAAGAATTGCCGCAGGTCACCTCCGCGGTAGGCACCCCCGCCGCGGCTGCCGAGGGGGGAGTGCATGACCGGCAACCGCCGTCCCACGATCAAAACGGTCGCCGCCCGCGCCGGCGTCGGCCGCACCACGGTCTCCCGTGTCGTCAACGGCTCGGAGTTGGTCAGCGCCGACGCACGTGCCCGGGTCCTTGCGGCGATCAAGGAACTCAACTACGTTCCCAACTCCGTCGCCCGCGGTCTGGTGACCAACCGCACCAACGCCGTGGCCCTGGTGATCCCGGAATCGGAGAGCCGGCTCGGTTCGGAGCCGTTCTTCGCCGCACTGATCCGCGGCGTCAGCAGCGCACTCGCCGAGAGCCGGACCCAGCTGCAGCTGATGCTCGTCCGCGACCAGGCCGAGCGGGACCAGCTGACCGAGTCGGTGGCGACCCGCCGGGTGGACGGCGTCCTGCTGGTCTCCGTGCACGCCGAGGACCGGCTCCCGGGCATGCTGGAGGAGATGGGCCTGCCCACCGTGCTGGCCGGCCGTCGCGACGCGGGCGAGCGGCTGAGCTACGTCAACTCCGACAACGCGGGCGGGGCGACCGCGGCGGTACGGCATCTGCTGGACAGCGGCAGGAGAAGGATCGCCACGATCACCGGCCCACTGGACATGGACGTGGGCCGCAGCCGGCTCGCCGGCTGGCGCGCCGCGCACGAGGAGGCCGGAACGGCCGCGAGGGAACTCCTGGTCGAGGCGGGTGACTTCACCGAGGAGGGCGGCCGTCACGCCATGCGTTTGCTTCTTGAACGCGCCCCGGATCTGGACGCCGTCTTCGCCGCCTCCGACCTCATGGCGGTGGGCGCGCTCGCCGAACTGCGCCGGCGGAAACGGCGCGTGCCCACAGACGTCGCCGTCGTCGGATTCGAGGATTCGGTCCTCGCCCGCCACACCGACCCTCCCCTGACGACCGTGCGTCAGCCGGTGGAGGAACTGGGCCGGACCATGGCCCGGATCCTCACCGACATCACACAGCACGGCGCGCCCCGGCAGCAGATGACGCTGCCGACGGAGCTGGTGGTGCGCGAGTCGTCCTGACACGCGATCACCGCGGGGCCGGCGGGGGCGTCGGAGAAAGCTGGCCGCTGCGCCCGTCCTCGCAGACCTGTCAGCGGAGCAGGGCCTCGAAGCGCACGGGTCGCCCTGCTTCGCCGAAGCCGCCGAGGCACGGGCACGAGCGACCGGCCCGCACCTCTGACGCGTTGTCGCCCGTCGAGCCGCGGCGACGAGCCCGAACAGCAGAAATCCTTCGCGCCGGAGATCTCCCACGCCTTGCAGTCGTTGCGGTTGCCCGCGACTGGCCGGCCGACGGCGACGACGAGACGCGTGTCGGCGTCGATGACGAATGATGGTTGGTGGAGTACCGGTACTTCCAGCCCGCAAGCGGTTCGTCGAGGACGCCGTTGCGTTGGTGCAGTCAAGCGCCGGTCATGAAACTGAGTTCAAGGTGGGAGCCTTGGGATGCGTCCGAAGGGTGCCGCAGCGCCGGCGCGGAACCGTCAGAGCGGATTGAGGCGGGCCTTGAGCAGGCAGAACTCATTGCCCTCAGGATCGGCGAGAACATGCCACTGCTCCTCGCCGGTCTGGCCGATGTCGGCCGGGCGCGCCCCGAGTTTCAGGAGGCGTTCGAGCTCGGCGTCCTGGTCGCGGTCGGTGGCGTTGACGTCGATGTGCAGCCGGGGCTTCCCCTGCTCCGGCTCGTCCCTGCGGCTGAGGATGATCGTGGGCTGCGGGCCGCCGAACCCTTCGCGCGGCCCGATCTCGAGGGTGCCGTCCTCTTCACGATCGAGCACCACGAAGTCCAGGACCTCGCACCAGAACCGTGCCAGTACCTCGGGGTCGCGGCAGCCGAGCACGAGCTCACTGATACGACATGCCATGGACGAAACCTACTCTCAGCGTGGGGACTTGCCGGGGGGGGCCGCGCGGAGCCCGGGCTCCCGGCAGGGGACGCTCGAGACCGTACCGGCCGAGGCGAGCAGGCGCGAAGGTTTTTGGGTCCCGCAGCATCGCCGGCCGCGTCCCCGACCTCACGGGTCAGTGCACCTGGTCGGGGATCGCGTTGCCCGAAGGGGCGTCGCTGCGTCCGTAGTGGTGCGTGGTGAACATGTAGAGGAGGCCCACGGACACCACGACTCCCCCACCGAGCAGTACGATCCAGTTGTCGTACCAGGGGGCGTCGGGGGTCCGGGGCCAGGAGATGTTGACGATGGCGAAGATCCCGTAGGCGAGCGCCCCGGCGTTCACCGGCAGACCCCACCGGCCCAGCCGGTACTCGCCGCTCGGCTTCCAGCCCTTGAGCCGGGCTCGAAGAGCGGCCAGGACGACCATCTGGAACGCGGCGTAGATGCCCAGGATCGCGAAGGACACGATCTTGGTGAGGGCGTCCGTCGAGATCAGCGAGCCGAAGGCGATCAGCGCCGGGATGACCGCGGCGACCAGCAGCGCGTACTCGGGCACCGCGCGGGTCGGTGAGAACTTCCGCAGCAACCGGTGACCGATGATCATCTCGTCGCGGGCGTAGGAGTAGATGAGGCGGCCGGCAGCGGCCTGCAGACTGATCGTGCAGGAGAGGAAGGAGATGAGGACGACGGCCATCACCACCCGTGCGCCGGCCTCGCCGAGCGCGTCGAAGAGGACCCGGACGACCGGGTCGGTGTCCCCGCCGGAGATCACCGCGCGGTAGTCGACGACGGCCAGGAGCAGCGTCAGACAGGTGAAGGTCGCCGCCGCGCCACCGACGTAGATGGTGCGGCGCATCGCCTTGGGAATCACTCTGCCGGGGTGGGGCACCTCCTCGGCGACGTCCCCGCAGGCCTCGAAACCGTAGTACTGGTAGAAGCCGATGATGGCCGCCCCGAGGAAGACGGGCAGGTAGGAACCGTCGCCCGCGGCGCCGAAGTCGTCGAAGAGGACGCCCAGGCCGTGGAAGCGGTGCGTGGTCAGCAGGATGACGCCGACGACCAGGGCGCCGATCAGTTCCGCGCTGAAGCCGATCAGCGCCGCCCAGGAGAGGGCTTTCGTGCCGGCGTAGTTGATGAGCACGGCGACGACGATCAGCGCGATCGTACACAGCACGGTGGTGTGCACGGTGACGCGGAAACCGAGCAGGATGGCGATGTAGGGCCCGGCCCCGTAGGCGACGCTGGTGATCGTCACGAGCAGCGCCCACATGTAGACCCACCCGGTCATCCAGGCCCAGCGCCTGCCCCACAGCCGTCGCGCCCACGGATAGACCCCGCCCGCGATCGGATACTGCGCGACGACCTCGCCGAAGACCAGTGCGACGAGGAACTGCCCGCACCCCGCCATGACGAACGCCCAGATCATCGGGGGTCCGCCGTCGGCGAGTGCCGTGCCGAAGAGGGTGTAGGTACTCACCACCGGGGAGAGGTAGGTGAAGCCGAGGGCGAAGTTCGCCCACGGGCCCATCTCCTTGCGGAACTCCGAGTCCTGCTGCCCGTGGCCCGCGGCGGCGGGGCCGCCGGGCGTTCCGGGAACGGTCATCGGGGCTACCCTTCCGTGGCCGGCGGCCGCGGGGCCGGGCGGGCGGTGATGAGGTCCGCGGCGCGTTCGGCGGCGAGCAGCACGGTGACCATCGGGTTGACGGTCGGCATGGTGGGGAAGACGGACGCGTCCACGATCCGCAACCCGTCGTGTCCGCGCAGCCGCAGCTGTGGGTCGAGCACCGCCAGCGGATCGTCCTCGGCGCCCATCCGACAGGTCCCGGCCGGGTGGTAGACGGTGTGGGCGGCGCGGCGCCCGTACTCGGAGAGGTCGGCGTCCGAGCGTACGTCCGGGCCCGGCGCCACCTCCCGCAGCAGCCAGTCGTTGAGCGGCGCGGCGGACGCCACGTCGCGGGCGATCCGCAGGCCGTCGACGATCGTGCGCTCGTCGTGCCCGTCCGGGTCGGTGAAGTAGCGGAAGTCGAGGGCGGGTTTGACGTCCGGGTCCGCGCTGCGCAGCCACATGCGGCCGACGGAACGGGCGCGCGGCACGTTGGGGGTCATGCAGACGCCGTGCTCGGGGACGGGGTAGCCCAGCCGTTCGGTGTTCGTGGTGAACGGCACCTGGTAGAAGTGGAACATCAGGTCCGGGCGCGGGCCGCCCGCCGGGTCGCGGCGCAGGAAGAGGCCGGCGTCGGAATCCATGGCCGAGTTGGGCGGCAGCGGTTCACGGGTCTCCCACACCATCACCGACTCGGGGTGGTCCAGCAGGTTCTCGCCCACCCCGGGCAGGTCCGCGCGGACCTCGATGCCCAGGTCGCGCAGGTGGTCGGCCGGGCCGATGCCGGAGAGCATGAGCAGCCGGGGCGTGTCGATCGCTCCGGCGCACAGCAGCACCTCGGCGTCCGCCTCCAGCGTCGCGAGGGAGCCGTCGGGGTTGCGCACCTGGACGCGGGTGAAACGGCCCTCGCTGTCGGGCAGCAGCCGGTACGCCCAGGTCTCCAGGCGCAGCGTCAGGTTCGGTCGGTCCAGTACGGGGTGCAGGTAGGCGACGGAGGCGGAGGAGCGGGTGTTGGTCGCCGGGTCGTAGGCGAGGGAGAAGAAGCCGGCGCCGTCGGTGAAGGGGCGGGCGTTGAAGTCCTCGACGCGCTGGACGCCGAGCCGGGTGGTGGCGGCCGTGACGAAGTCCTCGGCGATCGCGTTGCGGTCGGCGGCACCGACGGGCACGATCGTGTTCTGCAGCCGTGTGCGGTACGGCAGGATCGTTTCCGGGCCCCAGCCGGCGCAGCCGCGCTCCACCCACTCGTCGAGGTCCTGCGGGAACGGCAGGAAGCTGATCAGCGTGTTGTGCGAGGAGCAGCCGCCGAGCACGCGGGCCCGGGAGTGCAGGATGTGCGAGTTGCCGCGCGGCTGTTCCTCGGTGGTGTAGCCGTAGTCGAACTCGGAGCCGAGCAGGTTGATCCAGTTGCGGAGCCGCAGGATGCGTTCGTCGCCGACATCGCTGGGGCCGCCCTCCACCACGCAGACACGGCAGGCGGGATCCTCGCTCAGCCGTGCGGCCAGTACGCAGCCGGCGGTGCCTCCGCCGATGATCAGGTAGTCGTAGGTCGTCGTCTCGTCGTCCATGGCGTCGCCTTCTCTCTCGCCCTGCCCGCTCAGCCCTTGAACCAGCCGGAGGGGGCCGGCCGCAGGTTCTGGTAGATGTGCTTGGCCTCCTGGTACTCGCGCAGACCGGTGGGTCCCAGTTCCCGGCCGAAGCCGGACCGGCCGAAGCCGCCCCACTCGGCCTGGGGTACGTAGGGGTGGAAGTCGTTGATCCAGACCGTGCCGTGCCGCAGTCGGCCGGCGACCCGCTGGGCGCGGCTCGCGTCGTTCGTCCAGACGCCGCCGGCCAGGCCGTACCGGGTGTCGTTGGCCAGTTCCACGGCCTCGTCCTCGGTCCGGAAGCGTTCCACCGTGACGACCGGGCCGAAGACCTCCTCCTGCACGATGCGCATGGAGCGGTCGCAGTCGGCGTAGACGGTGGGCAGCAGGAAGAAGCCGCGGGACAGCTCGGGGTCGTCCGGGCGGCGGCCGCCGCAGACGAGCCGGGCGCCCTCTTCACGGGCGACCTCCAGATAGCCTTCGACCTTCTCCCGGTGCTGTGCCGAGCTGAGCGGTCCGCTCTCGGTCGACGGTTCGAGGCCGCTGCCGAGACGGATGGCCCGCGCGCGGGTGGCCAGCCGCTCCACGAACCGGTCGTGCAGGCTGTCCTCCACGAGCAGCCGCGAGCCGGCCGAGCAGACCTGCCCCGAGTGCAGGAACGAGGCTTCCAGCGCGTGGTCGACGGCGGCGTCGAAGTCGCAGTCGGCGAAGACCACGTTGGGGTTCTTGCCGCCGAGCTCCAGGGCGAGGTTCTTCACGCCCGGCGCGCACGCCTCCATGATCCGGCGCCCGGTGGCCAGGCCGCCGGTGAAGGAGACCAGGTCCACCTCGGGGTGGGCGGACATCGCCGCGCCCACGGTGCCCCCAGAACCGAGTACGAGGTTCGCGACGCCGGGCGGCGCTCCCGCTTCCGCGATCAGCCGGATCATGTGGATCGTGGACAGCGGTGTCGTCTCGCTGGGCTTGAGGACGAAGGTGTTGCCCGCCGCCAGGGCGGGGGCGACTTTCCAGGAGGCCTGCAGCAGCGGGTAGTTCCACGGCGCGATGAGGGCGCAGACGCCGATGGGGTGGTAGGTGACCCGGCTGAGTACGTCGGGGCCGACGTCCACGACCCTGCCGCCGTCCTTGTCGGCGATCTCGGCGAAGTAGCGGAAGGCGTTCGAGACGTCCTCGATGTCGATGCGTGCCTCGGCGAGCGTCTTGCCGGTGTCGAGGGTTTCGACGCGGGCGATCTCCTCCTGGTCGCGCAGGAGGAACCGCGACACCCTGAGCAGCACGTCGGCCCGCTCCCGGGTGGGTGCCGCCGGCCAGTCACCCCGGTCGAAGGCCTGCCGAGCGGCTCGTACGGCCCGGTCGACGTCGGCCTCGTCGGCGTCGTCCACCTGCTGGATGACGGACGCGTCGAACGGGTTGATCACGTCCCGGCGCGCGCCGTTCACGGCGCCCGTCCACTCGCCGTCGATGAACAGTTCCGGCATCGCAGGCTCCCTCGCTCGTACCCGGCCGCTGCCGACGTAGCTCACCGGCACGGCACACCTGGCACCAACATCGTCCGAGGGGCCCGCACCGGTCATGCGGACGCACCGGCCGCGGGAGGGTTGGGCGGGGATGTGACCTGGTTGGGCTAGCTGGTGCGTGACGCACGGGCACTGCGGGGGGCGTGACGCACGGGCGCTGCCGGGGGTGGGGCTTCGCAGGTTCCCGAGGTGGACGATGAGGCCGCCCTCGGCCATCCCCAGGAACTGCTCAAGTCGAGCCGGGAGGTCGTGCGGGTGCGAGGGCCGGTGGTGCTCGGGCCGGAGCCGACGGTGGCACCGGTGCTCGCCTCGGCGCCCTCGCCGTCGGGGTCCGGGGCGGCGGACGCGTCACGGGCGCCGGTGTGCTGGGGCCCGGAGCCGTGAGTGGCGCCGTTCGGACCCGTGGTGGAGTCGTCGCCGTGGCAGGCGGTGGGCGAGGGGCCGGCCGCTGCGCAAGGGCGAGCAGGGAGGTTCTCGACGCGAACGATTGCTCGGCGGGCCAGTACCGCTCACGCTCGCGTGGGAGCCCTGCTGGTCACCAGGACGCGGCGTACCGGCCGGGGCGTACCGCTCGACCCGCCGCTCATGCACGGCCGTTGCGTACGAGACCGTCCGGCGGCGAGTGGCGGCCTCGCGATGTCCGCGCGAATGCCGCCCGCCGCACTGGCCGAACGCGGCTTCGGGTCCGCTGACGGGCGTGGAGGCGAAGACCGTCGTCCGCCTCTCGTGTCCGGGTCAGCCGGCGTCGGGCAGCGCCCCCGGGTAGCCGTCCTCGTCCGCCTGGCGCCGCGCCCGGCGCGCGTTCTCCTCGCGCACCGCGTCCAGCCACCGCCACGGTCGGGTCTCGTCCAGGGTGAGGCCGGGACAGGCGAGTTGGTGCGGGATGCGGCACGTGGTGCCGGGTGGCGGTTCGCTCAGACCGCCGTTCCAGGCCTGCCCACCGGGGTCGATGTGCCATCGGTGCCCGCCCGGGACGAGGTGAGCGGGAATGGTCAGGAGGGGTTCGAGCAGGACGTGCTGACCGGTGTAGGTGAGACGGCGTTCGCCGGCCAGGCCGCAGTTCGGACAGACCGGCCGGGCCGGTGGTTCGGGCCCGGTGGCGCCGTCGTGGGCGGCCTGCCCCAGGTCGACGCTCTCCCATGGCCGTGGGGCGTCGGCGGGCGGCTGCCGGTGGCTGTCGGGGCCGGGTACCGGGAAGAGACTCGGTTCGTGTGTGTCCCCCATGGATGCGAGCGTGTGGCGAAGGACGGGAGCGTGACAGGGCGCAGGACGGGCGCAACGGCAGCACGCGGGCGGGTCGTACGGGCGCGGGCCTTCCGGCACGGCCCGTACGGCCCGGCCGACCGCTCATGTGTCCAGCTCGCGGACGAGTGGATGGTGCGCGCAGCGGAAGCCGCCGGCGAACGCGGTCACCGCGTCGAAGGGGAGCGTGTGAACAGTAACGTCCCGCTCGGTCAGTGCTTCGGCGAGTCCGGTCAGACGTTCGTCGACGAGTACCTCGCCGGGACTCATGACGAGGCTGTTCCCCGCGAGGAGGTCCACGGCGGCCCGGAGGGTGACGTCGATCAGGTCCCAGTCGGCGACCGGCGCCGGCACGCCGTCGACGAACTGCTCACGGCAGACGACCGCCAGCCCCTCACGGACGGCGGTGAGGCCGTCGTCCAGATGGATCACCTGGTCGCTGATCGGCACCTCGTGGACGCGGTAGCCGTCCCCGAGCAGGCGCGCCAGCCACCGCGCGCCGTCCGCGTCGGACGCCGTTCCGCCCCGGCCTCGGCCGACGAGAACGTCCCGGCCGAGGACCATGACGTCGCCGCCCTCGAGGAAGGGTCCGGTCGCCGCTGCGACGTCGGGCACCGCTACTGGTGACGGTGGCGGCATCACCGCGTAGCGGGCGCCGCGGGACACCGCCTCAGCGAAGACGGGGCGCAGCCCGAAGCGCTCCTTGAAACGGGCCGGCAGCCGCAGGGCGGCCTCGATGACGTGGTCACCGACGACGATCATCGGGTCGCGGACGAACGTCTGCATGCTGAACCGGTCCCTGTCGCTCCCGTACACGCCCAGTTCGAGTTCGGTCAGCTCCCGCGGGCGGTGCACGACGACCCCGCGGCTGGCCAGGAAGCGGTCCAGTCCGTCGATCTGCTCGACGCTTCTCGCGTATCCCTCGGGGTCCGCGTCGGACCAGAGCCTTCCCGCCCAGCGCGGCAGTTCCCGCCGGGTCCGGCCAGGAAGGAATCGCAGGGAGTCCGGCAGACCCGCGGCGACTCCTTCCGGGATACGGAAGTCGATGACGCGACCCACCACCACCTCTTTGAGGACTCCCCACTCGTGGGTGACGTTGATGCGGTCGAACGGTTGGAATGCGGTCATGATCGTGTGACTCCTCGCCCTGTTTCCAGTGAGCGGGCCGGGTCTCGAAGGTCTTCGACCTGCGGGTATACCCAGCGTTTCACGTGAAACCGGCCAGTACGTCATCGAAGAGGGGCAAAGGCCACCGGGCAGTTCGGGTGATCCGCCCCGCCGGTACCTCATCCCTGAGGCGGACCCGCAGCCGGGGCCGGTCCGGCGATCAGCCGACGTGGGCGGCGATGGTGCGGGCACAGACCATCGATTCGGTGTGCGTCGCGTCCACCTCCAGGTCATGGAGCACTCCCTGGTGAACCATGTCCGCCTGCGACGCGGCCATCCCTGGACGCGATCCCTGGACGCGATCCCCTCGTGCGACCTCACGGCCCACCGCGACCGTGTGCTCACACCTGACACCGGCCCACAGCACCGGCGGACCGGCCCGGCGACTCCTCGTGCGAGGAGTCGCCGGGGGAAGAACCAGCGCATCATCGGGTCTTCGACGGGGGGCGGTTCCTGGCAAACTGACGGCGTGACAGCTCACAAGAGGGTGCCCGCACTCGCGTTCACGCAGATCGTCCGGGCCCAGGACGCCACCCCGGCCGTACGGCGGGATCTCACCGACTGCTGGACGGCGGTCGTCAATGCCGGAGGCGCGGTCATCCCCATGGACTGCCCGCTGCCTCCGGTGCCCTCGTCGGAGATCGAACCGGCGCTGGAGGCGATCGTCCAAGGGCTCGCTCCGCAACGCAGCCGGATCCTCCTGGCCACCGTCGACGGCGCGCTCGCGGGCTGGGTACTCCTGCGCCGTGAGGCGCATCCGCTTGTGGCGCACTGCGCAACGGTGAACCATCTTCAGACTCACGTACCGTTCCGCGGCGTCGGTGTCGGCTCCGCGCTGATGCGCCGTCTCCCCGAGATCGCCCGGGACGAGATGGGCGTGGAGAGACTACGGCTCACCGCGCGGGCCGGTCTGGGTCTTGAGGACTTCTACCGCAAAGTCGGCTGGACCGAGGTCGGCCGATGGCCGGGCGCGCTGCGCGTGGCGCCCGGCGACGACCGGGACGAGATCCTGATGAGTCTCGCCCTGTGAACCGGCTCGGGTTCAGTCGCCCTTGACCGCCACCAGCACGGCGCTGTCGCCGAACTGCCAGACCGGCGCGACATGCCGGAAGCCGGCCCGGCGCAACAACTCCGCGTGGCGGTCCACCGCGAGATCCTCGCCGCCCCCGATCCCCTCATGGGCCGCACGGCGCTGGGCACGCTCGGCGAACAGGTCGGCCAGTTCGGGATCCCGGGCCGCCGCGGTCCACCACTCCTGCCAGTCCTCGTGGGCGTGACCGCCCGTCCGCTCGGCGCGACGACGGCCCACGTACGCGGTGATGTCCGAACAGGGCGCCTCGTCGGGCGGGAAGTGGTCGCCGTTGACGAGTACGCCACCGGGGCGCAGCAGCACGGCGAGGCGCCGGTACGTGTCCAGCAGGACCGGCTCGGGAAGATAGTGCAGTGCGGTCGTCGAGACGGCTGCGTCCAGGGGGCGTTCGAGTCCGAGGTCGTCGGTCCAGCCGTGGGCGCCGATCACGGTGTCGACGTAGCGGGCGGCGTCCGCGTGATGGGTCCGTCCCAGTTCCAGCAGCAGGGGATCCATGTCGGCTGCGACGATCTCCGCGTCCGGCAGGCGGTCGACGAGCCTGGCGGCCAGGGAGCCCGGTCCGCAGCCGAGGTCGAGCAGGAGCGGCCGGGAACGACCGGCCGTGACGTGCTCGACGACATCCGTGATCACCGTGAACCGCTCCTCGCGGTCCACGGCGTAACGCTGCTGCTGCCGCTCCCAGCGCTCCACCCACGTCCTGGCCCCCGCCATGCTGATGCCCATCTGGTCGCGCCACCTCTTCCGTCTCTCACCCGTCGTGGACGCGACCGAATCTACAGGTGGAAACGGTTATCACTTGCCATACGTCACGCGCTTCACGCCAATGAGGCCAGTACGGTGAGCAGGCGGTCGATTTCCTCCACCGTGTTGTGGACGTGCAGGCTCACGCGCACCGACCCGTCCTTCTCGGCCGCACCGGCCTGGCAGAGGCTGTCGGCCCGCACCATGAAGCCGTGGCTGTAGAGGATGAACCCGAGGTCGTCGGAGGGGATGTCGTGATGCCGGAAGGTGACGATGCCGTGCCGGCGCTGCGCCGCGGGCAGTGCGGAGTCGGCGGCCAGACTGGTGGGACAGCCGAGGATCTCGTACGGGTCGAGGTGCCTCAGCCGGTCGGTCAGCCGGGTCGTGAGGCCGGCCGTCCAGCGGGCGATCCGGTCGGGACCCGCCGCGTCCAGCCAGTCGAGCGCGGCCCTCAGCGACACGATGCCCACCGTGTTGGGCGTCCCCTGCCAGCCGGCCGGCCGGAACTCGGGTCCCCGCGCGTTGCGCGCCCAGACCGCTCCCGAACCCGGCAGGGCCATCGCCTTGTGCCCCGAGAAGACCACGAAGTCGACGTCGAGGGCGGGATCGGCCAGGTCGACGGGCAGATGTCCGACGCTCTGGGCCGCGTCCAGGCAGATCGGCACGTCCGGGCCGACCGCAGCACGGATGCGGTGCACGTTCATGTCGCCGCCGTAGACGTGGTGGACGTGCGTGGCGGCCACGAAACGCGTCCGCGGGCCGACGAGGCCGACGAGGGCCCGGTGGTCGTAGTCGCCGGAGACCGCCTGGTACGGCAAGGCCCGTACGTGTACGTCGACGCCGCGGGCGGCCAGCAGCCGCTGCGTCTCGAGCCAGGGGTCCAGGTTGGCCCGGTGGTCGGCGAACGGCACGAGGATCTCGTCGCCGTCGGTGAGGTACGGCACCAGCCAGTCGCGGGCGACGGTGCGCAGGCCCTCGGTGGTGCCGCTGGTGAAGTGGACGGTGGAGCGGTCCGGTTCCGGATCGCGGAGGAACTCCTTGACCCGCTCCCGGGTCCCCTCCACCAGCTCCGTCGTCCGGTTGGCCCAGGGGTAGGTGCCGCGGCCCGCGTTGGCGTTCGACGTCGTGAGGTAGGTCTGGACGGCGTCCAGTACGGCTCGCGGCTTCTGGGACGTCGCCGCGCTGTCGAGGTAGGCCGACTCCGGATGTGCGGTGACGATGGGGAACTGTTCCCTCAGCTCCCGTTGCCAGGCCGCGTCCTGGCCCCTGTCGTCCCGGCCCCTGTCGTCCCGGCTCTTCTCGTCGTGACCCTTCTCGTCGTGTCCCGCCCCAGGGAGCGGCTGGGCGGCGCTCATTCGCGCACCAGCGGTGCGCCCGCGTCCCGCCAGGCGACGATTCCGCCGGTCAGGCTGCGCACGTCGGGGTGCCCCCTGCGCGCCAGCAGGGCGGCGTAGCGCAGTGACTTCTCGCCGACGGGGCAGGCCAGCAGCACCGGCGTCCGCTTGCTGAAGGGAAGCCCGCCGCGGACGAGTTCCTCGAACAGTTCGTCGACGATGTTGACCGAGCCCTCGATGTGCAGGGCGGCGTAGGCGTGCGGGCTGCGCAGATCGACGACGAGCGGTCGGGGGTCCCCCTCCGTGATCCAGCGACGGGCCTCGTCCACGGCCACAGACCGGGCGCCCGCCCGTATCTCCTCGTCGGTGAGCGCCGAGGGGGTGGGCCCGCGGTTCGCCCTGCCCAGCAGCTCGGGGCGGCGTGCGCGCACGTAACTCAGATAGCTCTCCGCACGGTCGCACACGATGAACACCGCGGTCTCACGCCGCCCCGAGCCCTCCAGGGCCGCGTCGGCGTCCCGCAGGTGCCGTACCGCGCCCTGGTAGGCGGCGCCCCCGGTCGGTCCGGTCAGCAGTCCGCAGCGGCGGATGAGGGTGAGCATGCCGTCGATGGCCTCGTCCGAAGTGACGGACTCGATGGTCTCGTACGTCACCGGATCGAACAGGCCGACCTGGTGTACCTCGTCGATCGTGCGGATGCCGGGGATGAAGTCCGACTTGTGGGCGACCAGGCCGACTACCCGCACATCCGGGTCGTGCTCGCGCAGCACCCTGGCCACACCGGTCGACGAACCGGCCGTACCCACGCACGCGACGAACCAGTCCGGGGCCCGCCCGTCCAGGTCCTTGACTATCTCGGGCCCGGTGCCCTCCGCGTGCGCCTCGACATTGCGCGGGTTGAAGTACTGGTCGGTGTGCAGGTAGGCGCTCCCCGGCTCCGTGAGCGCCTGGTGGAAGTGGGTCAGCGGATCGTCGGTGTCGGTCGGGTCGAGGCATTCGCTGCGGCCCGGCAGCTCTTCGATCTCGGCGCCGAGGAGCAGGAGCAGCTCCTTGATCTCCGGTACGCGCATCCGGTTGGTGACGCTCTTGAACCTCAGTCCGTGCATGCCGGCCAGCAGGGCGAGGGCCTTGGCCGTGTTGCCACTGGAGAGTTCGACGACCGTCCCCTCCCCGTCGGCCGCGCCCGCCAGGTGGGGGCGGGCCATGTGCCAGGCGGGCCGGTCCTTGACGGAGCCGAAGGGGTTGAGCATCTCCAGCTTGGCGTAGAGGTCGATGTTGCGCAGCCCGTGCACGGCGGGGTCGATGCGCACCAGCGGTGTGTTGCCGATGGCCTCCGTGATGCTGTCGTACCTCATGCGGGCGTTCCCCCCGGGTGTGTGATCGGCCAGTAGTCCTCGTCCAGGCACCAGCGCCAGGAGTCGCCCTCCTTCTCCACCGCCACCGTCCGCGCGAGGGGCTGGCGCTGCGCGTGGTGGGCGTGGAAGTCCATGGCGTACCCGGCGGTGTTGGCGAAGGCCAACAGGTCGCCGGCGCGCGGCAGCCTGGGGAGGAATACCAGGCGGCGGGTGATCAGATCGGCTTCCAGGCAGAGATTGCCGACGAGGTGGACGCCGACCGGCCCCTCGTCGTCCTTCCCGGGTTCGCCGTGCGGCAGCAGTACGGGGTCCACGAGGACTCCGTGCTCCTCCAGGCTCACGTCACCGGCGTTCATCCCAAGGCGCACCAGGTAGGAGGCCGGGCCCTCGTCGGTGCGGCGCACGTCCAGCACCCGGGCGAGCGACAGCCCGCACTGGTCGACCAGGGAGCGGCCGGGTTCGATGTGGAGGTCGTGGAGGTGCTCCAGGAGCAGGGTTCCCGGCCCCCGGCCCAGCACCGGCGCGGGGAGCGAGAGGAGCTCGTCGAGGTAGCCGGGGCCCGCGTTGGGACGGTGGCCGGGGTACAGGGCCAGGGCCCCGCGGACCGTACCGCCCTCGTTGCGCAGCCCGTATCCGTGACCGCGCCAGGTCAGGGGCGGGCGTCCGCCGAGGACCGCCTCGCTGAGCGCGGTCGTCCAGCGTTCCCACTCCTCGGCGTCGGCGACGTAGCCGACGCCGAACCCGCCGCCGATGTCGATGGCACGCGGTGCCAGGCCTCGTGCCCGGCAGGTGTCCATGAGCAGCACGCACTGCTCCAGGGCGCGGCCCTTCTCTTCGAGGCCGGTGGTGTCCAGGTGGTAGGCGAGGCCCGTCAGTGCGACGGCGTCCGCGTGCCGCTCCACGGCCGCGAGGAGCGCCTCCACGTCCCGCACCGGGGTGCCGAAACGGCTGCGGCGCGACAGCACGCGGGTGCCCGTCCCCCCGTGGCCGGCCGTCGACTCGAAGCCCGACAGGCGCACCAGGACGTCCACCCGGCCGAGCCCGTACTTCCGTACCAGGCCGGCGAGTTGTTCCAGCTCGCGCAGCGAGTCCAGGTTCACCGTCGCTCCCACGCGGGCCGCCAGCCACAGGAACTCGGGATCCTTGGGGCCGGTGGCCATGACGCGATCCCCGGTGAAGCCGCAGCTCAGGGCGTGCCGCAGTTCGGCCAGCGAGGCGACGTCGACACCGACGGCGGCCGGTTCCTCTGCCGCCAGCCTCCGCAGCAGGGCGCTGGAGCGGTTCGCCTTGTGCGCGAAGTACACCCGCCCGGCGAGATGGTGGCGCCGGTAGACGGCACGGAAGCGTTCCGCGTTCGCGGCGACGGTCTCGGGGAGCAGCACGTTGAGCGGAGACCCGAGCGCGTCCACGAGCGAGTGCAGAAATGGGGCGGCCCCCAGCAGTGAGGCGAGGGGTTGATCCACCCGCGGCCTCAGGTATAAGGGCACATCCACGAAAGACCCCTCCCCGTGTCGGCCGACCGTCGTTGCGACGACCGTTCGGGAGTAGTCGTTTCCAGGTACACGCGCCGCTAAGCCTCGAGGCGCGGCCGGGGACGGGACGGCCCGCTTCCGCCGTCACCGGCCGGCTCGGTGCCCGGAGCGCGGCGTACGCCCTTGTCGGCGAAGGCCTCCGGCCCCGTCGTCGGCATCGTCACCGACTGCCCCCGTCCCTCACCCGGCGCTGACCTGGGCCACCAGAAGTCACCGCGTTGACACACACCGCCATCGGGCGTTGACTACCAGTACGGCGCAGAGCCATGCCGCCCCGGGGAATCCGGTGATCCCAAGCAACCCAGGAAAGCGGCTTACGATGATGTACGACCAGGCACGCGCACAGCAGCCGTCGGACCGGCCCGCGCACCGCCCCGAGCACCACTTCGCGGCACCGGACCCGCTCCTGTCGCCGGACGAGCGGGACGCGGTCCTGCTGCGCCTGCGCCAGGCCATCAACGCCTTCGCCGAGACTCCGCGTCAAGCGCTCGAAGAGGCGGAGGGCGCCTTCGACGACGCGGTCGCCCATCTCGTGAACGCCCTCGCGGAACGACGCCGTGCCCTTCACGACAGCTGGCAGGACCGGGACGCCGCGGCGCAGGCCGAGGAACTCCGGCGCGCGTTGCGGCAGTACCGGGACGTCACGCAACGGCTGCTGCGCACGTAGCGGCCCGTCCGGGCGGGACCCGACGCCGCCCCCGTTCACCCGGTCAGACGAACTGCCGCACCACCAGCACCACGGCCCCCGCGACCGCGAGCGCCGTGGCCGCCGTGCGTGTCCGCCGTACGTTCAGCCGACGGGTCAGCGGCCCGGCGGCCAGTACACCGGCCGCAGCGGCGGGGACGAGCAGTACGGTGCCGCGCAGCGCGTGTGAGCCGACCGTGCCGGCCGCCGTCAGCGCGGCGAGGCTCATCAGCGAGCCGGCGAGGAAGAAGGCGCTCATCGTGGCGCGCAGCTCCGGGCCGCTCAGCCGCTGCCACACCATCGCCATGGGCGGGCCGCCGATGGACGTCGCCGTGCCCATCAGGCCCGAGGCCATTCCCGCCAGGACCACCGAGGAGCGCCGTCGCCGCGGTACAAAGCCCGCCGCGTTCACCGCGACGCCGGCGAGGATCACCGCGGCGACGAGGAGCGCCAGGTACCGGGCGGGCAGGGCCACCACGAGCAGTGCGCCCATCAGCACTCCCGGAAGCCGGCCGCCGAGTGCCCATCCGCAGCCGCGCAGGTCCGCCCGGCCGCGTTCGCGTACCAGGACCGTCGCCGTCACCCCGGAGGCGAGCAGCAGGACGGCCGTGGGGGCCAGGGACGGGTCCACGAGGGAGAAGACCGGTGCGGCGAGCATGCCCAGGCCGAAGCCGACGGAGACCTGGAGCAGCGCGCCGACCCCCACCGTGAGCGAGAGCAGGACGAACTCCGGACCGGTCAGGCCCACGCGGACTCCGCGTCCAGCGGGAAGTGGCACAGCGCCGTGTGGGGCCCGGACCCGTCCGTCGTCTCCCGCACGGCGACCGGCGGTGCCTCGGTCGCGCACCGGTCCTCGGCGTGCCGGCACCGGGTGCGGAAGCGGCACCCGGAGGGGATGTCGAAGGGCGAGGGGATCTCCCCCTGGAGCTGGATCTCCTGGTGACGGGCGCCGCGGCTGGTGTTCAGGACGGGTGCGGCCGACATGAGTGCCGCCGTGTAGGGGTGCTGAGGGCGTTCGAAGACGTTCTCCGTGCCGCCGTGTTCGATGACCTTGCCCAGGTACATCACCGTCACCCGGTCGGAGATGTAGCGCACCACGGACAGGTCGTGGGAGATGAACAGGTAGGTGACCCCGAGGCGCTCGCGCAGGTCGGAGAGGACGTTCAGGACCTGCGCCTGTACCGACAGGTCGAGGGCGGAGACGGGCTCGTCGCACACGATGAGGTCGGGGTCGAGGGCCAGTGCGCGGGCGATGCCGATGCGCTGGCGCTGCCCGCCGGAGAACTCGTTGGGATAGCGGTGGGCGTCGCTCTCCCGCAGCCCGACCAGGGACAGCAGTTCGCGGATCCGCTTCTCGCGGGCCTTCGTGCCCGGCACGACGTCCCGGTGGGTGCGCCAGGGTTCGCCGATCAGGTCGGCGGCCGACATGCGGGCGTTGAGCGAGGCGAAGGGGTCCTGGAAGACCATCTGCACTCGGCGGCGCCAGGCCAGCAGTTCCTGGCCGCGCAGGGCGAAGGGGTCGGTTCCGTCGAACCGTACGGTGCCCGCGTCCGGCCGCTCCAGCCCGAGCAGGACGCGGGCCAGGGTGGATTTGCCGCACCCCGACTCGCCGACGAGCCCGAGGGTCTGACCGCGGCCGATCCGTACGTCCACCCCGTCCAGGGCGGTCAGCCGGCGCCGGCCGCTGCCGAAGGTCTTGGTGACCCCTCGGACCTCCAGCAGCGGTGGGTGCTCCTGCGGACCGCCCGCTCGGGGCCCGGGGCCGGCGGCGGTGGCGCGGGCGTCAGACACGGTCGAGCTCCTCGGAGAAGTGGCAGGCGGCGAAACGCCCCTCGCCCGACGGGCGCAGGAACGGCCGTTCCCGGACACAGCGCTCCCGCACCAGCGGGCAACGTGCCTGGAAGACGCAGCCGGGCGGCACCGCGCCCAGCTCGGGCGGACTGCCGGGGACCGCGGGCAACGGGCGCCCGCGCACGCTGTCCTCCGGGACCGAGTCGAGCAGTCCACGGGTGTAGGGGTGGCGGGGAGCGGAGAAGACGTCGTGCACCGGTCCGTTCTCCACGACGGTGCCGGCGTACATCACGACGACGTCGTCGGCGCGCTGGGCGACCACGGCCAGGTCGTGGGTGATCAGGACGACGGCCATGTCCCGCTCGTCCTGGAGGTCCCGGAGCAGCCGCATGATCTGCGCCTGTACGGTCACGTCGAGGGCGGTGGTGGGTTCGTCGGCGATGAGCACGTCGGGGGCGAGCGCGACGGCCATGGCGATGAGCAGGCGCTGCCGCATGCCGCCGGAGAACTGGTGGGGGTAGGAGCGGGCCCGCTGCCTCGGCTCGGGGATGCCCACCCGCGTCATCAGCTCGATCGCCTTCTCCCGGGCCTGGCGCCGGGTGAGGCCGCGGTGGATGCGGAAGGGCTCGCCGAGCTGCCGGCCCACCGGCTGCACCGGGTTGAGTGCGGTCAGGGCGTCCTGGAAGACGATCGACAGGACGGGGCCGGCCAGCCTGCGGCGTGCCGCCGGGCTCATGCGGAGCGTGTCGTCGCCCCTGACCCGTACGGCCCCGCCGGTCACCGCCGCCGCGGGGTCCAGCAGCCCGACCACGGAGAGTGCGGTCATCGACTTGCCGCAGCCGGACTCGCCGAGGAGGGCCAGGGTGCGGCCGCGGCGGACGCTGAAGCCGACGCCGTCGACGGCGCGTACCGTCCCGGAAGGTGTACGCAGGTCCACGCACAGTCCCTCGACTTCGAGGGCCGGGGTGTCCCTGCCGGACGGGGCGGGGCCGGTGGCGGTCGTCATGGGATCATCTCCGGGGGTACGGCGGCCGAGGCGGCCCGGCGCTTCCTGGGCAGCGTCAGGCGCCAGCGCTGGGCGGGGTCGGTGGCGATGCGGGCCCAGGCGGCGAGCACGGTGGCGGACACCGTCGTGAGGACGATGGCGAGCCCCGGCAGCACGGTGATCCACCAGGCGGTCTGGAGGTACTGCCGTCCCTGGGCGACCATCAGGCCCCAGCTGACGTCGGGGGGCTGGATGCCGATGCCGAGGAAGCTCAGCGACGACTCGGTGAGCATCACGAAGCAGAAGTCGAGGGTGGCGACCGTCAGCAGCGTCGGCAGGGCGATCGGCAGGATGTGCCGGTAGATGATCATTCGGCTGGGGGTGCCGAAGGTGCGGGCCGCGTCGACGAACAGCCGGCTGCGCAGCTCCGCCGCCTCCGCCCGCGCGGTGCGCAGGTACACCGGGATACGGGTCACGGCCAGGATCAGCACGAGGTTCAGCGCGCTGGGCGAGAAGACGTACAGCACGACCACCGCGATCAGCAGCGAGGGAAAGCTGAGGATCACGTCGGCGACCCGCATGGCCACGCTCTCGCGGCGTCCTCCGTGGTACCCCGCCCACAGACCGAGGGCCGAGCCGATCGTGAGGGAGCACAGCACGGCCGGGACGGCGACGGAGAGGGTCGTGGCGGCCGCCTCGATCAGCCTGGCCACCATGCTGCGCCCCAGGACGTCGGTGCCGAGCAGCCCGTACACGCCGTCGCTCAGGGACGGTGCCCGCAGTGAGGCGTCCAGGTCCTGCCGCTGTGCCCGGTCGCCGATGAACAGCCGGCCGAGGAGGGCCACGAGGGCGACCACGGTGAGGACGACGGCACCGACGGCCGCGGCCCGGTCCCGGCGCAGCATCCGCCACCTGCTCGGCCGCGCGTCGCGGGCGGAGGCGGCCTCGGCCGCTTCCGCGGCGGAGGGCTCTTCTCGGGGCATCGTGCCTCCTTCGCTCACGCCGGCACCGCCTGACGTACGCGGGGGTCGGCCAGCGCGTGGCAGACGTCGACGAGGATGTTGAGCACGAAGATCGTCACCGCGGTCAGGAGAACGGCTGCCTGCAGCACCGCGAAGTCACGCTGCAGGATGGAGTCGATCATGAGCTTGCCGATGCCGGGCCAGCCGAAGATCGTCTCGACGATCACCGCGCCGTTGACCAGGCCGACCGTCAGGTCGCCCGCCACGGTCAGCACCGGCGTCACGGCGTTGCGCAGGGCGTGGCCGAAGACCACTCGCCGGGGTGTGGCGCCCTTGGCCCGGGCGATCTTGACGTAGGGCGCGGACAGCGCGGTGACCATGCTGCCGCGGACCACCTGGACCAGCACGCCGAAGGGGCGGATGAGCAGGGTCGCGACGGGCAGCACCCATATCTCGGGGCCGCCGAGCGTGCCCGAGGTTGGCAGCAGTCCGAGGCTCACGCCGAAGACCAGCACGCCCATGATGGCGAACCAGAAGTCGGGGATGCTCGCGGCCGTCATCGACAGCAGGCTGGCGATCCTGTCGACCAGCGAGTTGGGGCGGTATGCGGCGAGGCTGCCGACCAGCACGGCTCCGGTGATCGCCAGCAGCATGGTCACGCCGGCGAGCTGGAGCGTGACGGGAAAGGCGTCGGTCACCATCGAACCCGCCGACTGCCCGGTCCGCAGGGAGGTGCCGAAGTCCAGGTGCGCGACGTCCACGAGGTAGTTCCACAACTGCGCCGGGATCGAGAGGTCGAAGCCCTGCGCGGCGGAGAACTCCGCACGCTGCTCGGGGGTGGCGCTCAGGGGGAGGTAGAGGTCCACGGGATCGCCGGTCATCCGGGACAGGAAGAACACGCCCAGGACCACGCAGATCAGGGGGACGGCACTGGAGACCACGCGTTTGCGCAGGAAGGGGATCATGTCAGGGCTTCGCCCCCTCGGCCGGGCGGACCTCGGCCAGCCGCAGTTCGTCTCCGGTGGCGGAGTTCGGTTCGTACCGGATCGACCGTGACAGGCCCAGCAGCCCGTTCATGTGGGCGAGATGGGCGTACTGGACGACGGAGTCGTTCTGCTCGGCGAAGAGGTCGGCGAACGCCTTCTGACGCCGCTCGCCGGAGAGGGCGCCCGCCTCGGCGATGCGCCGGTCCAGGTGCTCCGTGCCGAACGTCGACTGTGGGCCGTCGCTCAGCAGGTACTGGCTGGCGGTGAAGGCCGCGTCACCGGCCTGGTTGCCGTGCATGATCAGCAGGGCGACGGGGCCGACGTCCTCGGGCAGCGGACGCAGCAGGTACTGGAGGTGGGTGGCGGTGTCGGCCATACGGACCCGGACGTTCAGGCCGATCTCCCGCAGCTGGTACTGCAGGGCCTCCGCCGTCTCCGACACCCCGGAGAACATGCCGTTGCGGGCGACGAGGGTGATCTGCCGGCCGGTGGGCACGCCGTCGGCCGACGCCTCCTCCACCAGGGCGCGGGCCTCGCCGACGTCCTGCCGGGTCGGTTCGATCCCGTCGCCGTGTCCCACCACTCCGGGCGGGACCAGTTGGGCCGCCGGTTCGGCGAGACCGCCGAGCAGGGCGTCGATGATGCCCTCGCGGTCCACGGCCAGGTCGATCGCCCGGCGCACCCGGAGGTCGTCGAGTGGGGGCTCTCGGCCGTCCAGCCGCAGCGCGGTCGTCTCGTTGTTGGGGTAGGCGGCCGTCGTGTCCTTCTCCTCTTCCATCGGGTCCAGCGCCACGGCGATCTCCGCCTCGCCCTTGTCGATCATGGCCGCGCGCACACTGGCGTCGCCGCGCCAGACGTAGCGGGCCCGTGCGAAGGCGGGGGCCTCTCCCCAGTAGTCGTCGAAGCGGTCGAGGGAGATGGCCGCTCCGGGCTGCCAGGAGCGGACGGCGTAGGGGCCGGTACCGATCGGGACACGGACTTTCGCCCCGGTGTCCGTGGTGCGGGGCACGATCTCCACGAAGCTCAGGCGCAGCGGCAGGATGGGGTCCGGTTTCTCGGTGGTGACGGTCAGTCGGCCGTCGTCGACCGCCTCTACCCGGAGGTCCTCGTCGCCGAAGACGTAGCCCTCGACGTTGCAGGCCAGGTCGGAGTTGACCGCCCGGTCGATGGAGAAGGCGGCGTCCTTCGCGGTGAAGGGCGCGCCGTTCTGGAAGGTCACCCCGGAGCGGATGCCGAAGGTCCAGGTGCGGGGCGTGGTCTGCTTCCAGCCGGTCGACAGCAGGGGGCGCAGCTCACCGGACGCGGGATCTCGTTCGACCAGGGGTTCGGTGATGTTGGACCGGACGACTACTCCGGTGCCGGTCAGTGACGCCTCACAGGGTTCCAGGGTCGGCGGTTCCTGGGTGAGCACCACCCGCAGGGTACGGCCGTCGGCGCGGCCGGTGTCGCCACCCGCGCTGTTGGCCACGGCGCACCCACTGGACAGGAGCACGGTGCCCGCCAGCAGGATCGCGCCGATCGTGCGGGGCCGCGCTGGTGCGGCGCGCCGGGGGGATGGGGCGGAGGGCTTCATCGTCGCGTGTCTCCGGGGAAGTGCTGATGTGACGCGTTCCGAACACGGGGTATGGGCCGGCCACCCCGAGCTGTCTACACTTGCGCACTCGGTCTGTATCTGTGAACGCCGAAGCTAAACCGGCGCAATGGCGGCGTCAAGACATACGGAGGACCGGACATCCCCCGCACCCGGCCCCGCCCCGCGCCCCGCACCCGATCCCGCGTGGACGCTTCGGGCGCCGCACCTGACGATCCCTCAACCGAACGACTGGAGCCCCGCCTTGCCGAACTCCCCTGCCGCCCCCGGCTCCCAGGGCACCGTCCTCCAGGTGTCCCCCCTGCTCCCCGCACTGGAGAACGCGCTGACCGAGCGGTACCGCACGGTCCGCCTGCCGGAACTGACCGACCCGGCCGCCTACTTGCGCGATCACGGACGTGAGGTGGTGGCGGCCGTGACGAGCGCGCGGACCGGCGTGAGCGACGCCCTGATGGACGCCCTGCCGCGGCTGGGGGCGATCGTGCACTTCGGCGTCGGCCACGAGACCACGGACGTCGTCCGCGCCCGCGCCCGGGGCATCGATGTCAGCAACACCCCGGACGTCCTCACCGACTGCGTGGCCGACCTCGCCGTCGGCGCCCTCATCGACGTCATGCGCCGGATGTCGGCCGCCGACCGGTACGTACGCGACGGACGTTGGGGCGCCGCGCCCTTCCCGCTCGCCGACCGGGTGAGCGGGAAGCGGGTCGGCATCCTGGGGCTGGGCCGGATCGGCCGGGCCGTCGCGCGCCGGCTCGAGGGCTTCGGCGCCGGCATCGCGTACTGCTCGCGCGTCCCGGTGCCCGATGCCGGCTACCGGCACCTGCCCACCGCGCAGGCCCTCGCCGAGGCCTGCGACGCGCTCGTGGTCACCGTCGCCGGAGGCCGGGGCACCCAGGGCCTGGTCTCGGAAGCGGTACTGGACGCGCTCGGCCCGCGCGGCTATCTGGTCAACGTCGCACGGGGCAGCGTCGTCGACGAGCCGGCGCTGGTCGCGGCGGTCGGGGCGGGACGGATCGCGGGGGCGGCACTCGACGTCTTCGCCGACGAACCCAACGTGCCGCGGGCGCTGCTGGATTCGGACCGGGTGGTGCTGCTCCCGCACATCGCCAGCGCCACACGGGAGACGCGTGCGGCCATGGCCGACCTCGCGCTGCGCAACGTGCGGCGGTTCATGACCGAGGGCGTCCTGCTCACCCCGGTGCCGGACCGGCCGGCCCGTTGACACCGCCGCAGGCCGTGCCTCCTACTGGATACCCATGAATGAGAACGCCGACTACATATGAGGACGGCCATGCATGGCGGGCCCCTCCGAACGCATCGTCGATGTCGCTCGCCGTGACTCCCGTGACCTTCCGGGACTCTCCCCTGCTCGACTCGGCCGGCATGCCCGTGCCGTGCTGGGCGCCGACCGCGCGCTGCGCGCCGGGCGGTGGCACAACGCGGCCGTCGCCCCCGCACCCCTTTCGGTACGACGCTGACCGGTCGCCGGGCGGGAATCATCGGGTTCGGCGAGACCGGCACCGAGGTCGCCCGGCTGTGCCAGGCGGCCGGCCTGCGGGTGCGCGCGGTTCGGTGCGACCCCACGGCCCCCGTCCCCACCGGTCTGCGGCCCGACGGGGTCGGCGGCAACGACCGGCTGCCCGGCCTGCTCGCCGAGTCCGACGTCGTGGTGGTCATGGTCCCCCTCGGCCCCGCCACCCTCGGCCTGGTCGGCCCGGCCGAACTGACGGAGCTCATCGCCGAGGGACGGGGCGTGCTCGGTCGAGCCGCCGGCCCGACCGCGTCGCCGGCGCGGCGGAAGCCCGGGTTTCCGGACGAGCGGTCCAGGGTGCCGGAGGAGCGGACGGCGACCCGGTAGAGGTTGTGGTCGCGGGAGGAGCCGTGGCACGGACAGGAGCCGCCGCGCTCCCCCGGGGCGTCCGCACCACGCTGGATCTGCCGGGGTGGGCCCGCGCGGGCGACCGGCGCCGGCGGCCCGGGACCGCTCGGGCCCGCATGAATTGCGCTGGTCCATGAGACCTGGGAGGAATGGGCATGGGGCGTCACGGCATCGGGGCGGCCGTCATCGCTGCGTGGCCGAGCCGCTCGGACGAAGCTCGGCCGGCGGAAGGTAAGGAGTCGCCAGTCATGTCACTCTGCCGCGTCCACAACTTCTCCGTCTCGCTCGACGGCTTCGGCACCGGTGAGGGCCAGAGCCACGAGGAGCCGTTCGGCCACGCCGGCGAAAGGCTGCACGAGTGGATGTTCGCCACCCGGTGGTGGCACGAGATGACGGGCCGGCCCGGCGGGACCAGCGGCATCGACGACGCCTTCGCACGGAAGTTCGCACCCGGGATCGGCGCCGAGATCATGGGCGCCCGTAAATTCGGCCACCCCGGATGGCACGAGGACCCGGAATGGAAGGGGTGGTGGGGGCCCAACCCGCCGTTCCACACCCCGGCCTTCATCCTCACCCATCATCCGCGCCCGTCGATCGAGATGGAGGGCGGCACGACGTTCCACTTCCTCGACGCCGCGCCCGACAAGGCCCTCGACGCGGCTCGCGAGGCCGCGGGCGGCCAGGACGTCCGCATCGGCGGAGGACCCACCGTGATCCGCGACTTCCTCACCGCCGGGCTCATCGACCACATGCACGTCGTGGTGGTCCCGATCCTGCTCGGCCGAGGCGTACGCCTCTGGGACGGACTGGAGGGCCTCGAGAAGAACTACCGGGTCGAGGCCACCTCCTCGCCCAGCGGAGTGACACATGTGACCTTCACCCGTGCGGGCCTGTGAGCCTCCTCGGTCGCGGACCCGGAACGCGGATGGGGCCCGAG
This sequence comes from Streptomyces sp. NPDC037271, assembly GCF_055603605.1. Classification (NCBI taxonomy): domain Bacteria; kingdom Bacillati; phylum Actinomycetota; class Actinomycetes; order Kitasatosporales; family Streptomycetaceae; genus Streptomyces; species Streptomyces sp. NPDC037271. The sequence continues at coordinate 90,081 of NZ_JBVJVN010000015.1, read as the reverse complement.
GCCCTGTCCGTCCGTCGTTCCGGGCCGGCCACCGCCCGGTGACCGCCCACTCGTCGGCTCTCGCATGCGCCGGCCGGCCCCGAAGCCGTACGCCACATCGACGGGTACGCGATCCGCCGGGTCCTGGGACGACGGGTCCCGGGCCGGGGCACCCGGAGACGCTCCGGCTCCGGCGCCGTTCCCCTCCAAGGACGCGCGCTCGCCCCCGACCAGCCGGATCCGCCGGCAGCCCTCCGTCCCGGGACAGCACACCTAGGCGGTTCTCGGTTTGCGGGCGGGGGCCTTCTTCGCGGCCGTCCGCTTCGCGGGCGTCCCCCTCGCCGCGGACTTCTTGCCGGGTGCTTCCTCGACCGGCGTCTTCCCGGCCGCGGCCTTCCTCTTCGGCCCGGGCAACTCGTGCACCTCGGCGTGCCCGCCCTCGCCCCGGGACTCCTTCGCCTTGGAGACGGACTCCTGCAGGGCGGCCATCAGATCCAGCACCTGACCCGGCTGCTCCTCCCGCTCCGGCGCCGCCGGCGGTGCCTTGTGCTCACGCTTCGCCTCGATCAGCCCCGCGACGGCGTCCGTGTAGGTGTCCTGGAACTCATCCCCCTCCAGGTCGTCGCGGGTCATCGTGTCCATCAGCGCGAGCGCGCCTTCGATCTCCTCCTCGGACACCTCGACCGGGGGCGGTGTGAGGGAGGAGGGATCACGGACCTCGTCGGGCCAGCGCATCGCGTGCAGCACGATCGCCTCGTCCCGCACCCGCAGCAGGCCCAGCCGTTCACGGCCCGACCACGCGTACCTCGCCACCGCCACCTTCGACGACCGCGCCAGCGCCTGGCGCAGCAGCTTGTAGGGCTTCGCGGCCACCTGGCCGTCCGGCTGCAGGTAGTAACCGTCGCCGATCCGGATCGGATCCACGGACGACAGCGGAACGAACGCCACGATCTCGATGGCCTTCGCGGCCGGCAGCGGCAGTTCGCGCAGGTCCTCGTCGGTGACCGGAACGATCTGCGTGCTGGTCAGCTCGTAGCCCCTGCCGATCTCGTCCGAGCCGACCTCCCGGTCCTCCAGCTCACAGACCTTGCGGGTCCGGATTCTGCCCTGGTCCGCCAGGTGGTACCGGTGGAACCGGATGCTGTGGTCCTCGGTCGCGCCGACCACATGGATCGGCACCGTGACCAGGCCGAACGAGATGGCACCGCTCCAGATCGACCGGGGCATGGGCGCACCTCTCCACAGGAGCCCCGAGCAACACCAGCGTATGAGCGGCACGGCGGCCCCGCACGCGCGCCACCGGCCCCGGCCGCACGTCGGCGCACCCCGCATGCCATCACGACGAGACGGGCGTAGTGTCCTCATATGCGTGATGTTCGGTGTGGCTGGCGTCGAGCAGCCCTGCCGGAGCCGGCGCGGATTCGGGCGGACATCTGATGGACGCCGCAATGGCTGCCGTGGTGCGGGAGAGCGGGGCGTTCGGAGGGCTGTTGTACGTGCTGCCGCCGGGCGACAACGCCCTGTGGCAGGTCCTGGTCGCGGGGGTCCCCCAGGAGTTCGCCACTCCGTGGATGCGCGTCGCGCTGACCGATCCGATGCCGGTGGCGGACGCCGTCCGCGAGCGGCGCCTGGTATGGGTCGGCGGCCGGGAGGAGATGGCGCGCCGGTATCCGCGGCCGGCGCTGGTACTGCCGTACGACTTCGCGCTGGCGGCCACTCCGCTCGCGTCGGATGCCACCCTCCGGGGCGGGCTGGTGCTGCTGTGGCCCGGGACGCATTCGGCGCAGCTGAGCCCCGAGGAACGCGACGTCATCCAGAAGGGCTGCCGCCGCCTGGGCGGGCTCCTGCAGCAGGCGGTGGACCGCGGCGATCCGCTGCTGCCCGCGGACCGGCCCCGGACCCTGCCGCCGCCGGCCCGGCGCACTCCCTCCCCCAGCGAGGCGACCACCCTGTCGGCCTTCGTCGACCGCCTGCCGGGCGGGTACTGCTCGCTGGACATGAACGGACGCATCACCTTCCTCACCCCGGCCGCGGCCGACCTCCTCGGTGCCGGCCGGGACGACCTGGTGGGTGCCCTGCCGTGGGAGGCGCTGCCGTGGATGGACGTCCCCCACGTCGAGGACCGCTACCGGGCCGCGATGGTCAGCCGCCGGCCGCAGGCCTTCACCGTCCTACGCCCCCCGGAGACCTGGCTGGCCTTCGAGCTGTACCCGGACGCCACCGGCCTCAGCGTCCGCATCGCCCGTGGCAGCCCGGGCGAGGATGCCCCCCTGCCCGGTTCCGTACCGACCGCCGGCCCCAGCCGCGCCGCCGTTCTGTACCACCTGATGCATCTGGCCTCCACCCTCACCGAGGCCGTCGGTGTCCAGGACGTGGTCGAGCAGACCGCCGACCAGTTGCTGCCTGCACTGGGAGCGCAGGCCATGGTGCTGATGACCGCGCAGGACGGCCGCCTGAAGATCCTCGGCCACCGCGGCTACCGCACCGAGATCATGGACAGATTCGACGCCGTCCCCCTGAGCTCGGACATCCCCGGGGCCGACGTTCTCACCACCGGTGTCCCGGGCTTCTTCCCGTCCTTCGCCGACATGCAGCGCGCCTACCCGGCCACCGTGCACGAGGACGGGATGGCCGCATGGGCGGTTCTGCCGTTGATCTCGTCCGGCCGCCCCATCGGCTCCCTCCTCATCGCCTACCAACGGCCCCACGCCTTCCCGCCCGGCGAACGAGCCGCTCTCACCTCACTGGCCGGACTGGTCGGGCAGGCACTGGACCGTGCCCGTCTCTACGACGCCAAGGACCACCTCGCCCACCGCCTGCAGTCCGCCCTGCTGCCGCACACCCTCCCCCGTGTGCCCGGCCTCGAGGTCGCCGCCCGCTACCTTCCGGCCGCCCGCGGCCTGGGCATCGGCGGCGACTTCTACGACCTGATCCGCCTCGACGAGCACACGGCCAGCGCCACCATCGGCGACGTGCAGGGCCACAACGTGGACGCCGCGGCCCTCATGGGACAGGTGCGCACCGCCGTCCACGCCCACGCCACCGTGGGGGCGACCCCCGACGACGTCCTGGCCCGTACCAACCGGCTGCTCACCGACCTGGACCCCGGCCTGTTCACCAGCTGCGTCTACGTCCACCTGGACCTCGCCACGCACCGCGCCTGCCTGGCCACCGCCGGCCACCCGCCCCCTCTCGTGCGCCATGCCGACGGACGCACCGAACTCCTGCGGATACCACCCGGACTGCTGCTCGGCATCGAGCCCGACGCCCTCTACTCGGCGCTGGAATTCAGCCTGCCGCCCGGCAGCGTGCTCGCCCTCTACACCGACGGACTCGTCGAAGCCCCCGGAGTCGACCTCGACGACGCGATCGCGGCCCTCGCGGGGCTCCTCGAACACGCCGACCCCACCGACCTCGACGCCATGGCCGACGCCCTCGTACGGCACGCGCCCGCCCCCGAGGACGACATCGCCCTGCTGCTCATCAGTCCCCGTACGTGACGCAGGGGCACTCCCACGGGCGGCGGATCGTTTCACGGACAAGAAGGACGAACGCCGGTCGACACAGGCCGGCAGCGGAGGAGAAGACCCTTAATGAAGCACCAGAAGGTGTGCGATCTGATGAGCGACGCCGTGGTCCGCGTCCAGCGCGGCACACCGTTCAAGGAGATCGCACACCTGCTGCAGGAGTACGACATCACGGCGGTGCCCGTCGTGGACGAGGAGAACCGTCCCGTGGGGGTGGTGTCCGAGGCGGACCTCCTGCAGAAGATGTGGGGCACGGATTCCGACCGTTCCCCCGCGTACGAGGAGCGGTCCCGGCCGGACGGTGGCAAGGCGTCCGCCACGGACGCGGCGGGCCTCATGACCTCCCCCGCGGTCTGCGCCCGCGAGAGCTGGAGCGTCGTCGACGCCGCCCGTGTGATGGCCCGGCACGGCATCAAGCGGCTCCTGGTCGTCGACGAAGCGGGGCGGCTGATCGGGGTCGTCAGCAGAAGCGACCTGCTGCGGGTCTTCCTGCGCACGGACCGGGCGATCCGAACCGAGATCATCGAAGAGGCCCTGGTCAACGCCCTGGGTCTGGCTCCCTCGTCGGTGCAGGTGGATGTGACGCACGGACATGTCGTCCTCAGCGGCCGGCTCCCCGACCACGTGTCCGTCCCCGCGCTGGAAGAACACTGCCGCCGCGTCGACGGCGTCGTCGCCGTGGAGTTCAGACCGGCGGGAGAGGCCGACGCCGGGGGCTCGGTTTCCGTCGGTCCCTGACTTCCTCCCGAAGCCCGGAGAACTTGTCGGGGTTCGTGACGAGGTAGATGCCGGAGACCTGGCCGCCTTCCCAAGGCAGGTCCACGACCATGACGGCGTACGGGGAATCGCCGGTGAAGACCACCGCGGCGGGGTCGCCGTTCACGCTGCGGAACCGCACGTCCAGGCCTTCCGGCGGCCGGGAGGCGAAGCCGGCCAGCGTGCGTGCCACCTTGTCGCGTCCGTGAACGGGCCGCAGGGCCGCACGTGCCTTGCCGCCGCCGTCCGTCCACAGCGTGACGTCGGGGGCCAGGATCTCCATGAGCGTGGCCAGGTCACCCCCGAGTGCCGCGGCCACGAAGCGCTCGGTCACCTGCTGCTGGAGGTGCGGGCGCGTACGGAAGCGGGGACGTCGGGCCCGGACGTGCGCGCGGGCCCGGTGGGAGAGCTGACGCACGGCGGCCGGGGTGCGGTCGAGGATGTCGGCGATCTCCGGGTGCGCGTATCCGAACACCTCGTGGAGGACGAACACCGCCCGCTCCAGTGGACTGAGGGATTCCAGCACCACGAGGAGCGCCATCGACACCGACTCGGTACGCAACGCCTGATCGGCCGCGTCGGCGACGTCCTCGGTGACGAGCGGTTCGGGCAGCCACGGCCCCACGTAGGTCTCGCGGCGCCGCCGGATGCCGGCCCGCCGGGCGAGCGCGTGGTTGACCGCCACGCGCACGAGGTACGCCCGCGGATTGCCGATGGCCGCCTGCGGGGAGCGACGCCTCCTGTCCGCCCACGACAGCCAGGAATCCTGGAGTACGTCCTCGGTGTCCGCGACACTCCCGAGCATGTTGTAGACGACGGAGAACAGCAGCTCGCGATGGTCGACGAACACCTGCGTCGCCGCGTCCACCGTGCCGTCCGCCGCCACGTCCTCGGGCCCCTCCCGCATGGCACACCTCCTGGTTCGGCCACTCCTCCCTAAGATGCGAACGCCCCGCGGAGTGTGACATCCGGCCGGAGACAGTTCCCTGCCCCTCCCCGGATCGCCCGTGTCACATTCGGTCTCCCCGCCGCCTCTTGAACGGTGCAGGAACAGCGAAGCCGGTACGCCGGCACCACCGATCACCGATCTGGACGGAGAGCCGCATGAAACTCGTGATCTTCGGGGCGAACGGGCCCACGGGACGGCTGGCCACCGAGCAGGCCCTCGCTGAGGGCCACAGCGTCACCGCCGTGACGCGCCGGCCCGGCGCGTTCCCGCTGAGCGATCCACTGCTGCACGTGGTGCGCGCGGACGTACGCGACCCGGACGCCGTCGCACGCGCCGTAGCGGGACAGGAGGCGGTGGTCTCCACGCTCGGGGCGCCCTACGGCCGCGCCCCCGTGACGGTCTATTCGGACGGTGCCACCCACATCGTGAAGGCCATGACGCGGCACGGCGTACGGCGCCTGGTCTGTGTGACCTCCACCGTGCTCTTCGGCGTGCCCGCTCCGGGCGAGTCACTGCTCTTCCGCAAAGTGCTGGAACCCCTCATCACCGGCTTCCTGGGCCGCACGGTCTACGACGACATGCGGCGCATGGAGGCCCTGCTCGCCGGCACCGACCGCGACTGGACCGTGATCCGCCCCGCCGGGCTCTTCGACGCCTCGGTCGTGAGCGACTACCACGTGGCCGAGACGCGCCTGCCCGGCCGGTACACCGCACGCGCCGATCTCGCGAACGCGCTGCTGCGCCACGCGGTGGGTGACTTGTCCGGGCGCCATCTGCGCACGTTCGTCGACGTCCGCACCACGGAAGGCGTTCCGGGCCTCCTCGATGTCCTCAGGAAGGAGGCGTTCGGGTAGGACGCGCCCGTGCCCGTCTCCGGGGAGGGAGGCGGGCACGGGCGGGGCGCGGTCGGACTCCTGTGGAGTCCACCGTGTTGGGCGACCGCGCCGCGGGCCCCGGCACCGCGGCCGGCGTGGGAGCGGGGCTGCCCCCGCTGACCCCGAGCGCTTCCAACTCCCCTGCGGCACGCCACTGCGGTACCACGCTCGGCTGACCGACAGCAGCCTCGGCGAAGCGCCGGCCGACGCCGCCCGGGACCTCTGAGGATCTCGTCTCCTGTCAGCCCGCTGCGTGGGCCGGGTCACCGGCCCACCGGCGGAGGGCGGCCGTGGCGTCGGCTCGGGCGGTGGGCGGAAGGTCCGCGATGCCGACGTGGTGGTTGACACCGGGCGCCCAGTGGACGCGGGAGTCGCGGGTGCCGGGGCCGACGCGGAAGTGCTCGGCGACGGCCGGGTCCTGGTCTCCGTTGACGAAGAGGAGGCGGCTGCCGTGCCGGCGGACCCAGCGGTCGATGTCGGGCATCGCACGGCGGTCGAAGCGCATCGGGATGTCCCGGGGGACGAAGTTGCGGGGCTCGACGGCGTCCGGGTGACGCAGGAGGCCGACCAGATGGGCGGTCTGGACGTCGAAGTACCCGAGCTGGGTCCCGAGTTGGTAGAAGTACGGGACGTGCTCCTCCAGGACCGGGTCGGAGTAGGCGGAGAGCAGCGCGGTGGCGTCCAGCCAGCGGTAGATTTCCTCGGTCGTCGCGTCCGGCGCGGGGACGTCGGGGCAGTGGGAGGCGCCCCGGTTCTGCCAGAACATCAACGGGGCGCGCAGCACGGCCGTTTCGAAGGCCTTGTCGGCGCTGCCGACGATGCGGAAGGTGCTGCCGGTGGACGCCGCCCATGCTTCGTAGCGGTCGACCATCTCCTCGCGGCGCAGGAGGGCCTGCCGCTGCACCGTCTCGAGGGCGTCGCGGCAGGAGGCGGAGCCGACGGTGTCGAGGAACCGCAGGTAGGCGGAGTCCTCGCGGTCGTCGACGTTGTTCGGCGCGGAGTACGCGACGGTGCCGTCCACGTCATCGGGGTGGAAGCGGCGGTGGTAGACGGATGCCATGCCGCCTTTGCTGCCGCCCGTCGAGATCCAGGCACCGCGGTAGAGCCCGCGGAACAGCGACACCACACGGTGGTGGTCCTCGGCGGCCTGGCGGACGGTCTGGTGGGACCAGTCGACGGTCGCCGGGCGCGAGGTGCCGAAGAAGCGGTGCTCGACGCCTATCTGGTTGCCGTCGAGGAGCACGGTCGGCTCGGCCCGTCGCGGCGACAGCGGTACCTCGTACCCCGTGGTGAAGAGCACCGTGGGGCGGTCCGTCGACTTGTGGAGCAGGGTGAGGCGCTGCTCGAAGGTGCCGGCCGATGGATCGGTGTGGTCGACGGGCTGGCGCAGGCCGAGGACGAAGAACCGGTATCCCGGTTCGGCCCCCGGCCGTTCCTCGACGACCCTGAGCCCGGGCAGCGCCCGCAGCGCGTCGAGTACGTCACCCTGCCGCTGCCCGCCCCCCTCGTCGCCCGCCGTCACGGCTGCCGCCCGAGCGGTCGTCGTGCCCGGCGCCGCGGGCACGACCGCGAGGGACAGCACCCCCATGACCGCCGCCTTCAGCAGGCGTTTTCTCCAGACACTCATCCTGGTCTCCCTCCCCAGCCCGGCCGCAGCGGGCTGTGCCCCGGCACGGCCGGCGTCCGTCCGTCTCCTGCCGACCGCTCCAGTACAGCCGCCGAAGAGTCGCGGCAGATCCCCCGCAGGCGGGGAGCGTCTCCCCCGCACGGGGGAGACGCCCACGGCACGCGAAGGCCCCGGTGGCCTGGGATCCAGGTCACCGGGGCCGTACAGGTGGGTGTCAGACTCCGGCCGTCTCCGGCTCGCGGGGGGATCCGGCGGGCGCGGTGGTGTCGCCGAGCTCCTTGTGGAGCTTCTCGCCCTCGACGTCGACGTTCGGCAGCAGTCGGTCCAGCCACTTGGGCAGCCACCAGGCCTTGGTGCCGAGCAGGGCCAGCACGGCCGGCACGATGGCCATACGGACCACGAAGGCGTCGAAGAGGACCGCGATCGCGAGGCCGAAGCCCATCATCTTGATCATGCTGTCGTCCTCCAGGATGAAGCCGGAGAAGACGCTGATCATGATGACCGCGGCCGCCGCGACGACCCGGCCGCCGTGGGTGAATCCCGTGGTGACGGAGTCGGCGGCGGACGATCCGTGGACGTACGCCTCACGCATGCGCGTCACGAGGAAGACCTCGTAGTCCATGGCCAGGCCGAAGACCACGCCGATCATGAAGATGGGCATCATCGACATGATCGGGCCCGGCTGGGCCACCCCGAAGAGGTCGGCGAGCCAGCCCCACTGGAACACCGCGACCACCGCGCCGAGCGCCGCGGCCACCGAGAGCAGGAAGCCCAGGGCCGCCTTGAGCGGGACGAGGATCGAGCGGAAGACCAGCATCAGGAGCAGGAAGGCCAGGCCGACGACCAGGGCCAGATACGGGATGAGCGCGTCGTCCAGGGTCTGCGAGAAGTCGATGGTCATCGCGGTCGCGCCGGTGACCAGCATGGTCGCGCCCGTCTCGGCCCTGATGTCACCGGAGAGCGAGCGGATGTCCTCCACCAGCGACTCGGTGGCCGCCTCGCTCGGCCCCGTCTTGGGTACGACCGTGAGGACGGCGGTGTCGCCCGCCTCGTTGAAGTTCGCCGGGGTGACGGCGGCGGCCTCGCCGAGGCCCGTGATCTCCTTGCCGACGGTGTCGGCGGCGGCCTTCGCGTCGTCCGCGTCGCGGGTGTCGATGGTGACCATCAGCGGGCCGTTGAACCCGGCGCCGAAGGACTCGGACAGCATGTCGTAGGCCTTGCGCTGCGTGGTGTCGGGTGCGGAGCTGCCCTCGTCGGGCAGGCCCAGCTCCATGCTCGCGGCCGGCACCGCGACGGCACCGAGGCCGAGCACCGCGGTCAGCAGCACGGTCACCGGGCGCCGCAGCACGAACCGGGCCCAGCGGGTGCCGAGCTTCGGCCTGGCCGACGCGTTCTGCTGTCCGGCGGGCGCCTTGCGGTCCTTGCGGCTGAGCGCCTTCCTGCCGGCGAAGCCGAGCAGTGCCGGGGTGAGGGTGAGCGCGATGAGCACGGCGATGCCGACCGTGGCCGCCGCGGCGAGGCCCATCTTGGTGAGGATCGGGATGTTGACCACCGCGAGGCCCGCCAGGGCGACGATGACGGTGAGTCCCGCGAAGACGACCGCGGAGCCCGCGGTGCCGACCGCGCGTCCCGCGGCGTCCTCCGGGGTGCGGCCCTCGGCGATCTCCGCGCGGTAGCGGGAGACGATGAACAGGGCGTAGTCGATGGCGACCGCGAGGCCGATCATCATGGCGAGGGTGGAGGTCGTGGCGGAGAGTTCGAGCGTGCTGCCGAGCGCCCCGATGGCGGAGATGCCGATGCCGACACCGATGATCGCCGAGAGCAGGGGCATGCCGGCCGCGACGAGCGAGCCGAAGGTCAGCAGGAGCACGATCGCGGCGACGCCGATGCCGATCAGCTCGGCGGTGCCGCCTATCTCCTGCTCGGCCACGACCGCGTCACCGCCGGTCTCGACGGTGAATCCGTCGCTGCGCGCGTCGTCGGTGGCGGCGACGAGCGAGTCACGGGCCTGGTCGGTCAACTCCATGGCGTTGACCTTGTACGTCACGGAGGCGTACGCGGTCGTACCGTCCTCGCTGACGGCGTCCGCCTCGAACGGGTCGGCCACCGAGGCGACCTGCGGGCCGTCACCGAGGGCCGTCACCAGTTCCTCGACCTGGGCCTTGCCGGCCGGGTCGGAGATCTTCCCGCCGTCGGGGGCGCGGATCACGACGCGTGCGGTGGCACCCTCGGCACTGGCGGCCGGGAAGCGCTCGTCGAGCAGGTCGAATGCCTTCTGGGACTCGGTGCCGGGCATGGAGAAGGAGTCTTCGGGCGGGGCGGGTGCCGTGGACGCGGCGACACCGGCGCCCACGAGTATGGCCACCCAGAGCAGGGCGACGAGGCCGCGGCGCCGGAACGCGCGTCGGCCGAGTCGATAGAGGAACGTAGCCACCTGGGACCAATCCTTCGGGTTACTGGCAGGACGAAGACCCGGCACATGGGGGAAGGCGGAGACGCTGACCGGGGTGCGCTTCCATACTCACCCGGGGTCTGAGGCATGTGATCCGACCCTGGGTCTGGACTGGCGTACTCCAGTGGGTGTAGTGAGCCGCCGTGCTCCTCTCCCCCGGGTGTAGGGGACGGAGATGGATGTACGCCGCACTTCGTTGCCACAGGCAGCCGACGCAGGTCAGCAGGTCACCGGCGTCGCACCCGGCGGACCTCGGCGGGACCGTCCAGGGGCGCGGGAACGGGGCGGGTTCTCTCATGGATGCGGATACCGGTGCGGATGGCCGGCCTGTCGCCCGTCGACGTCTGCCGTGCGGTCCTGAATGTCACGGCGGGTGGGCGACACCGACAGGTACGGTGGTCCGGGGGCGCAACGCGTGGTCCGTGCCCCGAGGCCACGGGGAGGAAAGGGCACACCGAGGATGAGTACACCCCGGACCGATCTGCTGCTCCGTCAGCTCGACGTCGTCTGGGCCCTGTTCGAGTACCACGCCGACGGTCTGGACGATGCCCAGTGCCTGTGGGCGCCCGGCCCGTACCACTGGACCGTCCGGCCGGACGAGCAGGGACGGTGGGTCGCCGACTTCCAGGTGCCGGAGCCCGACCCGGTGCCGGCGCTCACCATCGGATGGGTCACCTGGCACATCGGCTACTGGTGGACTGCCACACTCCGCCACTGCTTCCAGGACCCGGCGCCGTCGGAGCACGAGGAGGTCTTCTGGCCGGGCACCGCCGAAGGCGCCGTGGAGTGGCTGCGCGGACTGCACCAGCAGTGGCGGGCGCGGCTGGACGGCCTCACCGACGCCGAACTCGATTCCACGGAGAGGACCGCCACCCTGCCCTGGGGCTCGGGCATGTCCCTGGCGGACGTCGCGGGCTGGGTCAACGTCGAACTGACCAAGAACGTCGCGGAGATCGGACTCCTGCGCATCCTGCACGGAGCCCGGAACGCCCGCCGCTGACGCCACTCGGAGTCCCACCGGGTGCGGAGTGGGACCGGCGCGGGTGGTGATCCGGGCGTCGCACGGCGAGCGGGGGCGTTAGGCGCGGCCACCGAGCGCGTGAGTCCGGTCCGGTCACCGAGCACGTGCGACCGCAGTGACCGTGCGGTCGAGAAGGGGGCGGGGCGGCCGGATTCGAACCGGCGTCCTCCGAGATGCTGTCGCGGCGCACTACCTCTGTGCTACGACCCCGCCCTGCCGGCGGTCATACGTGACGCTTCCGCGCTCCGGCAGGGATCACACCCGCTGGGTCTCCGCGCCCGCCGGCTCGGCGGCCATGGAGCCCATCACGATGCGCGACCGGCTGTGCAGCCGCAGCGAGACGGCGACGAAGGCGATCGCGACCAGAGTCATCGCTCCGCCCGCCCAGGCGGTGGCGGCGTAGCCGAGACCCGCGTCGATCACCGTGCCGCCGAGCCAGGGGCCGCCGGTGTTGCCCAGGTTGAACGCGGCGGTCGCCGTCGCGCCCGCGAGGGTGGGCGCGGCGCCGGCGACGTTGAACATGCGCGCGTTGAGCGCCGGCGCGGTGTAGAAGGCGGAGACGCCGAGCAGCAGCGAAAGGGCGATCACGGCCGCGGGGCTCGACGCGAACAGCGCCAGCGCGGCCAGCAGCACGGTCGAGGCGGTGATGCCGGAGAGCAGCACGCCGAACAGGTGCGCGTCGGCGACCCGGCCCCCGATCGTCGTGCCGATCAGCGCACCGATGCCGAACAGCGCCAGCACCGTCGGCACCCAGCCGTCCGCCAGCCCGGCCACATCGGTGAGCAGTGGCGCGAGGTAGGAGAAGGCGCAGAACACGCCGCCGGCCGCGAGCGCGGTCACGACGATGGACAGCCACACCTGACGGTCGCGGTAGATCGCCAGCTCGCCCTTCAGCCGGGGCCGCCGCTCGGGCACCGGGATACGCGGGATCAGGGTCACGACTCCCACGAGCGCGACGACGGACGCCGCGCCGACCGCCCAGAACGCGGACCGCCATCCCAGGTGCTCGCCGAGGAACGCGCCCACCGGGACGCCGAGGACGTTGGCGATCGACAGACCGCCGATCATCACGGCCATCGCACGGGCGCGTGAGGTCTTCGGCACCATCGCGATCGCGACGGCGGCGCCCACTGCCCAGAAACCGGCGCACGCCAGGGCACTCACGACCCGCGAGACGAACAGCAGCTCGTACGTCGTCGCCAGCGCCCCCGCGAACTGGCCGAGGCCGAAGACCGAGATCAGCGCGACCAGCGTGATCTTCCGCGGCAGCCGCAGGGTCGCGACCGCGAGCAGGGGCGCGCCGACCACCATGCCGATCGCGAACGCGGATATCAGCCAACCTGCTTGCGGGATCGACACGGCCATGTCGTCGGCGATGGGCGGCAGCAGTCCGGAGAGCATGAACTCACTCGTGCCGAGCGCGAAGACGGAGAGGCCGAGGATGTAGACGGCGAGCGGCATGCGGGATGCTGCGGGCCGTACGGAGGATGCGGGCATGACAGGTGTCAACGACGTACTGCTTCCGGCCATTCCCCCACCCGGCGTCGTCTCACGATGCGGCAGGCCGGTGCCCGGACCGATTGTCAGTGGTGGGCGGCAAGATGCACCCATGACGACTTCTGCAGCAGTGATCGTGGACGCCGCCGCCTACGCACAGGCGGTCGAGGACGCCGCGCGTGCGGCGGCCGCCTACTACGCGGGCGGCTCCTCGCCACTGGACGACGACGCCTACGACCGGCTGGCGAGAGGAATCGCGGCGTGGGAGGCCGAGCACCCCGACGCGGTGCTGCCCGACTCCCCCACCGGGAAGGTCGCCGGCGGCGCCGCCGAGGGTGACGTTCCGCATACGGTGCCGATGCTCAGCCTCGACAACGTGTTCTCGCCGGAGGAGTTCACCGCCTGGACGGCGTCCCTGGCCCGGCGTCTGGACCGGGAGGTCACCCGGTTCTGCGTGGGTCCCAAGCTGGACGGGCTCGCGGTAGCCGCCCGCTACAGCGATGGCCGCCTCACCCGGCTGATCACTCGCGGGGACGGCACGGCCGGGGAGGACGTGTCGCATGCCATCGGCACCGTCGAGGGGCTGCCCGAGACGCTGGCCGAGCCGGTCACCGTGGAGATGCGCGGCGAGATCCTCATGACGACGGCCCAGTTCGAGCACGCCAACGAGGTGCGGACAGGTCATGGCGGGCAGCCGTTCGCCAACCCGCGCAACGCGGCCGCGGGCACACTGCGGGCGAGGGAGCGCGCCTACACGGTCCCGATGACGTTCTTCGGGTACGGCATGCTGCCCCTGCCCGAGACCGATGCGGCGCTCGCCGGGCGACTGGAGCAACTCCCCCACAGCGAACTGATGTCGACGGCGGCCGGGCTCGGTGTGCACACCAGCGCCGCGACGGCGGTGCCGGACGTCGTCGTCGAGACGCCGGAACAGGTCGTGGCCCGGGTGCGGGAGATCGCCGCCCTGCGCGCCGAACTGCCGTTCGGCATCGACGGCATCGTCGTGAAGGCGGACCTCGCCGACGACCGGCGGGCCGCCGGATCGGGGTCCCGGGCACCTCGGTGGGCGATCGCCTACAAGCTGCCTGCCGTGGAGAAGATCACCCGGCTGCTGGAGGTGGAGTGGAACGTCGGCCGCACCGGCATCATCGCCCCGCGCGGTGTGCTGGAACCGGTGGTCATAGACGGCTCCACGATCACCTACGCCACCCTGCACAATCCGGCCGACATCACCCGTCGCGGTCTGCGGCTGGGCGACCCCGTCATGGTCCACCGCGCGGGCGACGTCATCCCCCGCGTCGAGGCCCCGGTCGCCCACCTGCGCACGGGAGAGGAGCAGCCGATCGTCTTCCCCGAGCTGTGTCCGCGCTGCGGGTCGGACATCGACACGAGCGAGGAACGCTGGCGCTGCGCGCAGGGCCGCAACTGCCATCTGGTCGCCTCTCTCGCCTACGCTGCGGGCCGTGACCAGTTGGACATCGAGGGCCTGGGCACCACGCGTGTCGTCCAGCTCGTCGAGGCCGGTCTCACCGCCGACCTCGCCGACCTGTTCACCCTCCGGCGCGAGGAGTTGCTCGGCCTGGAGCGGATGGGTGAGACCAGCACCGACAACCTGCTCGCCGCCATCGCCAGGGCCAAGGAGCAGCCCCTGTCACGGGTGCTGTGCGCGCTCGGCGTCCGGGGCACCGGCCGGTCCATGTCCCGGCGCATCGCCCGCTACTTCGCCACCATGGACCGCATACGCGCCGCCGACGCCGACGCGATGCAGCAGGTCGAGGGCATCGGGTCGGAGAAGGCTCCCTCGATCGTCGCGGAGATCGCCGAACTCGCCCCGCTCATCGACAAGCTCGCCGCCGCCGGCGTCAACATGACCGAGCCCGGTGCCACACCGCCCCCGGCCACCGGTGCCGAAGGCGAAGGCGAAGGCGAAGATACGCCCGTGGCGGCGGTGGAGGGCGGTCCGCTGGCGGGAATGAGAGTCGTGGTGACCGGCGCGATGACCGGAAGTCTGGAGAAGCTCTCGCGCAACGAGATGAACGAACTCATCGAACGGGCCGGCGGGCGCTCCTCCTCCAGCGTCTCGAAGAAGACGACGCTCGTCGTCGCCGGCGAGGGGGCCGGTTCCAAGCAGGCCAAGGCCGAACAGCTCGGCATCCGCCTGGCCACCCCGGACGAGTTCGCCGCACTGGTCGCCGGCCTTCTCGACTGAGCCGAGCACGGGTGACGGCATCCGGCGCGCGAAATCCTATGGGATCCACCGCCTTGTGACGCGGGTAGTCCGAGCAGCCCCCAAGCGGTCGGTCGAGACGCAGGTCTTGACGAGGCGATCGGACCTGCCACACCATCAGAGCGACAGGATCCTATTTGATTCCAGTGGGGAAGCGACCATGACCGCGGCGCGCATCACCGAAGTCGACGTGATCGACATCCGTTTCCCCACCTCACGCGAGCTCGACGGCTCCGACGCGATGAACCCCGACCCCGACTACTCGGCCGCGTACGTGATCCTGCGGACCGACGCGGGTGACGGGCTGGAGGGCCACGCGTTCGCCTTCACCATCGGACGCGGAAACGACGTGCAGGCCGTGGCGATCACGGCGCTGCGCGATCACGTCGTGGGCCTGTCCGTCGAGGCGGTGTGCGCCGATCCCGGGTCGGTCTGCCGGGCCCTGGTCGGCGACAGCCAGCTGCGCTGGCTGGGCCCGGAGAAGGGCGTGATGCACATGGCGATCGGCGCCGTCGTCAACGCGGTGTGGGACCTGGCGGCCAAGCGCGCGGGGAAGCCGGTGTGGAAGCTCCTTACCGACGCCGAACCGGAATGGCTCGCGGACCAGGTGGACTTCCGTTACATCGAGGACGCCCTCACCCGCGAGGAGGCCGTGGCGCTGCTCCGGAGGGGCAAGGACGGCGCCACCGGGCGCGAGGCCCGGCTCCTGGCGTCCGGCTACCCGGCGTACACCACCTCTCCCGGCTGGCTCGGCTACTCCGACGAGAAGCTGGTCCGGCTCGCCGAACAGGCGCTCGCGGACGGCTTCACCCAGATCAAGCTGAAGGTAGGGGCCGACCTCACCGACGACGTCCGCAGGATGCGGGCGGCGCGCGCGGCCGTCGGCCCCGACGTCAGGATCGCCGTCGACGCCAATCAGCGATGGAACGTCGCCGAGGCCGTGGAGTGGACCAACGCGCTGGCCGCATACGCCCCGTACTGGATCGAGGAGCCCACCAGCCCCGACGACGTCCTCGGGCACGCGGCCGTGCGCAAGGGAGTCGCCCCGGTCAAGGTCGCCACCGGTGAGCACGTCCAGAACCGCATCGTCTTCAAGCAGCTGCTGCAGGCCGAGGCGATCGACGTCCTGCAGATCGACGCGGCCCGGGTGGGCGGCGTCAACGAGAACCTGGCGATCCTGCTGCTCGCCGCCAAGTACGGCGTCCCGGTCTGCCCGCACGCCGGCGGCGTCGGCCTGTGCGAGCTGGTACGCCACCTGTCGATGTTCGACTTCGTGGCGCTGACCGGTACGACCGAGGACCGCGTGATCGAGTACGTGGACCACCTGCACGAGCACTTCGAGGACCCCGTCACCCTCGCGAACGGGCACTACGTGGCGCCCACCGCGCCCGGCTTCTCCTCGCAGATGCGCGCCGCGTCGATCGCCGCCTACCGCTACCCGCACGGCACCTTCTGGGTCGACGACGCCAACGACCTCGCCGAACCGCAGGAGAGGACGAACCGATGAGCGAACTGTCCGGACTCAAAGCCCTGGTGACCGGCGGCGCGTCCGGCATCGGCAGGGCCACCGCCGGTCTGCTGGCCGCCCGCGGCGCCGGCGTAGCCGTGCTGGACCTCGATCCGTCGAGCGTCGACAAGCCCCTGCGCGGGTACCTCTCGGACGTGTCCGACGACGCCTCCGTACGGTCCGCCGTCGACGCCGCCGCCGAGGACCTCGGGGGCATCGACATCCTGGTCAACAACGCCGGCATCGGAGCGGTGGGAACGGTCGAGGACCACGACGACGCCGAGTGGCACCGGGTCCTCGACGTGAACGTCCTCGGAATGGTCCGCACCACTCGCGCCGCCCTCCCCCACCTGCGTGCCTCCGCGCACGCCGCCGTCGTGAACACCTGCTCGATCGCGGCCACGGCCGGGCTCCCGCAGCGCGCCCTGTACAGCACGAGCAAGGGCGCGGTCCTGTCCCTGACCCTGGCCATGGCGGCGGACCACGTCCGGGAGGGCATACGCGTCAACTGTGTCAACCCGGGTACGGCGGACACCCCCTGGGTCGCACGCCTCCTCGACCGGGCGGCGGACCCGGTCGCCGAGCGGGCCGCGCTCGACGCCCGTCAGCCCATGGGCCGGCTGGTCACCGCCGAGGAGGTCGCCGCGGCCATCGTGTACCTGGCAAGCCCGGCCGCCGCTTCGGTGACGGGCACCGCGCTCGCGGTGGACGGCGGGATGCAGGGCCTGCGGCTGCGGCCGGAGGGACGGTGAAGCGGCCGGACGGCGGTGGTGCCGCCCCGTCGCTGCCGAGCCGCACCCTCGGTCGCGGCGATGTCCCCGTCACCGCCCTGGGGTTCGGCGCCGCGGCCGTCGCCGGTCTCTACGAGCACGTGGGCGCGGAGCAGGCGGCGGCTGCCGTGGACGCCGCCTGGGAGGCGGGCGTCCGCTACTTCGACACCGCCCCGCACTACGGCATCGGCCTGTCGGAACGCAGACTGGGCGAGGCCCTCAGGAACAGGCCCCGCGACGAGTTCACGCTGTCCACCAAGGTGGGACGAGTGCTCGTCCCGCACGACGGCGGCGGCGACGACCTGGCCCACGGCTTCGCCGTACCGGCCACCCACCGGCGGCAGTGGGACTTCAGTGCCAACGGTGTGCGCCGCTCGCTGGAGGACAGCCTCACCCGCCTCGGGCTCGACCGCGTCGACCTCGTCCTGCTGCACGATCCGGACGACCACGAGGAGCAGGCGTTCCGGGAGGCCTATCCGGCACTGGAGGAGCTGCGGTCGCAGGGGGTCGTACGGGCGATCGGCGCGGGAATGAACCAGACGCGCATGCTGACGCGCTTCCTGACGGAAACGGACGTCGACGCCGTGCTGTGCGCGGGGCGCTACACCCTTCTCGAACAGGGCGCGCTGGACACCCTGCTGCCCGCCGCGTCGGCGGCCGGCAAGAGTGTGATCATCGGCGGTGTCTTCAACTCCGGGCTGCTGGCCGATCCGTCGCCGGGTGCCACCTACGACTACGCGGCGGCTCCCTCCGGCGTCCTGCGCCGGGCCGTGCGGATGCGCGACGTCGCCGAGGCGTACGGAGTGCCCTTGCGTGCGGCCGCGCTGCGCTTTCCCTTCGGGCATCCGGCGGTCGCCTCCGTCCTCGTCGGGGCGCGGTCGGCCGCCCAGGTCCGGGACGCGGCCGAGCAGTTCCACCGTCCCGTCCCGGACACCGTCTGGGAGGGCCTGCGGATGCGGGGTCTGTTGCCCGGTGAGGTACCGGTGCCGGTCCGGGGAGGAGCATGAGCGTCGTCGACGCCCACCATCACGTCTGGGACCTCGCAGTTCGCGACCAAGGGTGGATCACCGGTCCGGAACTCGCCCCGCTGCGGCGCTCGTTCCTCCTCGCGGAGTTCGAGGCCGAGATCCGCGAGACGGACGTGGCGGCCTCGGTGCTCGTGCAGACGGTCACCGTGCCCGAGGAGACACCGGAGCTGCTGGCGCTGGCCGCGGGCAGCGACGTGGTCGGAGCGGTCGTCGGATGGACCGATCTGACGTCACCCGGGGTCGCCGACGAACTGGCGCGGCTGCGCTCACTGCCCGGCGGCGGGTTCCTGCGCGGCATCCGGCACCAGGTCCAGGCCGAGTCCGACCCGGACTGGCTGACACGGCCCGAGGTGCTGCGCGGGCTGCGCGCGGTCGCGGCGGCCGGACTCGTCCACGACCTCGTGGTCCTCCCGCACCAGCTGCCGTCGGCCACGAGGGCGGCAGCCGCCGTCCCCGGACTCACCTTCGTCCTCGACCATCTCGGCAAGCCGCCGATCGCGTCGGGCAGACGGGAGCCGTGGGCCCGGCAGGTACGTGCGCTGGCCGCCCTGCCGAACACGGTCTGCAAGCTGTCCGGCATGGTCACCGAGGCCGACCGGCGGTCGTGGACCGTCGGCGACCTCCGGCCGTACGCCGACACGGTGCTCGACGCCTTCGGCCCACGGCGGCTCATGTTCGGCTCCGACTGGCCGGTGAGCACCCTCGCCGCCCGCTACCGCGACGTCCTCGGCATCGCCGGGGAGCTGACCGCCTCGCTCACCGCGCCCGAGCGGGACGAGGTGTGGTCGGGCACCGCCCGGCGCGTCTACCGGATGGCGGGATGACCGGCACCGGCGTTCACAGCGGGTGAGGTGCGGCGTCAGCCGGGTCCGAGCCGGCTGAGCCGGCGTTCCAGGCTGCGGGTGAGGTGGTCCGCCATCGCCTCGGCGGCACGTTCGGCGCTGCGGCGCAGGATCGCACGCACCACCCGCTCGTGCTCCGCGAGGGTCGGGGCGCCGTCGCTCTGCAGGCTGCTGAGGCGGAAGATGTGCAGGTGGGAGTGGAGCCGCTCGACCGCGTCCGCGAGCAGGGGCCGGCCGGCGGCCTCGGCGATCGCGTCGTGGAAACGCTGGTCCAGGGCGGCGAAGTCCCGGTAGGCCGCGTACGGTCCGGCGGGGCCGGGGTGGGCCTGCATGTCCTCCAGGATCGTCTCGACGGCGTCGAGCTGGGACTCGTCGGCGTGCCGGGCGGCCAGGGCCGCGGCTCGCGGCTCCAGGAGCAGCCGCATCTCGAACAGCTCCTCCACTCCCTGACGGGTCAGCAGTTCGGTCGCCCGGTACCCGGACAGGGAGCGCTTGACGACGAGACCGTCGGCCTCCAGCCGGGCCAGGGCCTCGCGCACGGGGGTCGGTGAGACGTTGAGCGTGCGGGCCAGGGCCTCGATGCCGACGCGGGCCCCGGGGGCGATCTGGTGGTCCATGACCATGGCCTTGACGTCCTCGTAGACGCTGTCGGACAGCACCTGGCGGACCGGCGCCGCGGACGGTCCCCGCGGCCCGGCCGCGTCGTCGGAGACGGACGGGTCGTGTGCCGGCATCCGGTCTCCTCAGTGCGCTGTGCGTTACGGCGAGCGCCAGTTTAACGAGGTGGGACCGCCGCTTCGAGGTCGGTGACGGTGCCCGGCATGACGTCCGTACATGCCCGGTGATGTGGTCCCCGGCCGGTCCCACCGGGCCACCGCGAGCAGCCGGGAGACGTCCTCGTCGGGGCGGCGCCCTGGTTCCGGCGGCGATGCACGAGGCCGACGAGGTGCCCGGCCTGAAACCGGGGCCGGGGCTGACCACCGTCTTCTGGCTCATGCGGCTGGGGCTTCCTGCTCTCGCCGCCGGCCGTGGGACTGGTCGCCGACGCGGCGAGTCTGCGGGTGGGGCTGCTGGTGGTGCCGGTCGCGGGGCTGCTCGTGCTCCTGTGCGCCGGTGTACCGCGGCCCCGGCGGCACTGAGAGGCGTCCGCCGCGCGGGGGCGATTTCCGGTCGGCATACCGCCCACGAGTGTACGTTCGTACGCTCCGAGGGTACGATCGTGCGCATGCCGACGGACTACTTCGCGCAGGACCCCCGCACGAACCTCGAACGCATGGAGGCGGGCGACCTCTACATCGCCGATGATCCCGAGATCGCCCGCAGACAGCAGCAGGCCGTGCGGCTGGCGGCCCGCTACCAGGCCGCGTACGCGCAGGACGCGGCGGCCGCGCGGCCGATCCTCGCGGAGCTGCTCGGTTCCCTGGGCGCCGAGGCGCACGTGCGGCCACCGCTGTACGTCGACTACGGCAGCAACATCACGATCGGCGCGCGCACCTTCGTCAACTACAACCTGACCGCGCTGGACGTCGCGGCGATCACCATCGGCGAGGACTGCCAGATCGGGCCGGGCGTCCAGTTGCTCACCCCGACGCACCCCCTCGAGGCCGAGCCCCGGCGGGACAAGCTGGAGGCCGCCCGGCCCATCACCATCGGGGACAACGTCTGGCTGGGCGGTGGCGCCGTCGTCCTGCCCGGCGTGACCATCGGCGACAACGCCGTCATCGGCGCCGGCGCGGTCGTCACGAAGGACGTGCCCGCGAACGTGGTGGCCGTGGGCAACCCCGCCCGGCCGGTGCGGAAGGTGTGAGCCTGCTCCCATGGCAACCGGGCACACGGATCCGCAGCGGCGTGAACGCATCATCGCCGCCACGCTCGACCTGATCGCCGAGGAGGGCATCGCGCGCGTCTCCCACCGGAAGATCGCCACGCGCGCCGGGGTCCCCCTGGGCTCCATGACCTACCACTTCAGCGGCATCGACCAACTGCTGCGGGAGGCGTTCGGCCGCTTCACCGACCACATCGTCGCCGTGTTCGACGCCCACCTCGGTGCCGCGGCCGACCGCGACCAGGCCCGGGAAGCCGTGGCCGACCTCGTGCACCTCCTGTCCGAGGGAAGCCAGCGGGACCTGGTCCTCACCCAGGAGCTGTACACCCTCGCCGCACGCCGGCCGGCCTACCGGGAACTCACCCACGAGTGGATGCGCCGCAGCCGCGTCCATCTGGAGAAGCACTTCGACCCGGACACGGCCCGCCAGCTCGACGCCCTCATCGAGGGACTGACGCTGCACCGCGCGCTGGCCCGTGAGCCCCACGGGCGGGCGCTCACCGTGGAGGCCGTCGCCCGCGTCACCACCACGGACCGACGCGCCCCGTAGCCGCCCGTGCGGCACAGGCCTGACCCCTGCGCCGCACGGGCATCCCGTGTCTCAGCAGACGCCGTCGCCCGGCTTGGGGTTGCCCAGACCGAACAGGGGGCGCAGCTTGAGGCCCACCCACGTGCCGGCCAGTGCGAAGGCTCCCCACAGCCAGCCGCTGAGGCTGCCCGAGGCGATGCCCGCCAGATAGGCGCCGATGTTGCAGCCGCCGGCCAGGCGGGCGCCGATGCCCATCAGCACGCCGCCGAGCACCGCCGCGACCGCCGTGCGCCAGGGGATGCGCCGGTGCAGGGCCCAGGTACCGCCGACCGCCGCGGCGACCGCCGCGCCGATCATGATGCCGATGTCGGTGAGGCTGGTCTTGTCGGCGAGTACCGGGCCCGCCAGCATCTCGGCGTTGCCGGGCCGCTGCCACCACGTCCAGTCCTCCGGGTGGCCGCCGAGCGCGCCGACCAGCTCCGAGCCCCACAGGCTGAAGGCGCTCGTGACGCCCCAGGCTCCACCGGAGACCAGCAGGACGCCCGCGCCGAGCACGGCCAGCGCGAGGGCGCCCGCGGCCAGCGGCCAGGAGCCGCGGACGACGCGGAGGGCCGCGCCGCGCGCCGAGGGCACGGCCCCGAGCGGCGGCGGGTTGCGGCGGGCCTGGACACGCCGGGTGGCCAGGACCACCAGCAGCAGGGCGACGATCGTCACCGCCCAGGAGCCGAACCAGCCGATGTGATCGGACAGCACGACGGGTTCCCAGGCCGGGAGGTCCTTCCACAGGTCGAACTGCCAGGCCGCGAGGGTGGCGCCCGCGATGAAGCCGCCGAGCGTCAGCACCACCGACCCCTGCCCCGAGCCGACGGCGAAGAGGGTGCCCGAGGCGCAGGCACCACCGAGCTGCATGCCGATCGCGAAGAGCGCCGAGCCGGCGAGGAGACCGACTCCGATCGGCCCGGCGGACGGGGCCGGCTGGGAGCCGAAGAGTCCGGTGCCCGTGCCGATGAGCAGCGCGAACAGGGTGGCCGTGGTGCCGAGCAGCAGGGCGTGCGCCCGCAGCCCGGCGCCGTTGCCGACGGCGACCAGCTGCCGCCAGGCGGAGGTGAAGCCGAACCGGGAGTGGAAGAGGGCGACGCCCAGGCCGAGGCCGAGCAGGAGCAGTACGCCCGGCTTGGCGCCGTGCGCTGACCACACGTACGCGGTCAGTGCTACGGCGAGCAGGCCGGACACCGCGAGCGGCGTCCGGCGTACCGGGGGCAGCGGCGGCGCCTCGGGCCGGGCGGAGGAGGTGGGGGACGGGGTGAACAGGGCCGCGGGCGCGCGCGGCGGCGCGGCCGGGGTCGACCCGGCTGGGGGTGCGGTGGTCACGGAAGATCTCCGGTGTGGTGCACGGGGACGGCGGGCGTGGCGCTGGCGGACCGGCGACGCGGTTCACGCGGCCGGTGCGGGGCTCAGCGGCGACAGAGGCCGTCGTCGACGCACCACGCCGAGTTCGCGAAGAGCGCGAGGCACAGCAACGGAGCCGATGCATACATGCGTGCGAATATACGGAGTGAGACGTTCCGGGCGCCACGCCGTCTCGCCATGTGGATGGCGGAGTGGACAGGGCGACATGCCGGAGCACCCCGCAGCGCGGCCCTCCCTGCCGTGGGCCGGCGGCCGGCGGCGCGGCCCTTCCTGCCCCGTGGGTCGGCGGCCGGCCACCGCGCGGGCCTCGGCGCGGAGGCCGTACATCGTCCGGCGGGGGCAGGCGGTGTCCCGCCGGTCACGGCGTCCGCCGACCACGGGGTGCGCTGATCCTGAGCACGGTGTGCGCTGACCGCGCCCACGTCCTCCGTGCCGCCGTCGACCGGGTTCGGTGCACGTGGTGCCAGCCACCGGACCGAGGCCACCGCGACGCGATCCGCTTGATCACCTAGATCAAGGTGATCAAGCGGATCAAGCGGATCGGGGATGCTCGGCAGCCTCCGTGTGCCCGGCCGGTCAGGCAGCCGAGGAGAGCGATGCCGAGGTTGCCCGAGGCGGAGCCCGAGCGGCGGTGCGACACGGGGGCCGGCACGGCAGTAGCCCTTTGAGGCGTTCGCGTGCCGGATGCGCGCGCCGTGCGGTCTCCGCGACGGCGCGCGCTCGGTCGTCGACTCGGCCCGGCGGGCCCCTGCTTCCGTCCCGTTTCCCGGACGCGCCGGTCTCGTGGAGGTCCTGGACGCGTGCGGCCCGGCCGGACGTCGGCCGACGTGGTTACAGGGTCCGCTCCAGGCGATCCGCCATCAGCTTCACGAATCGGGCGGGCTCCTGCGGCCGGCCTCCCTCGGCGAGTACCGCCAGGGCGTGGACGAGTTCGGCGGTCTCGGTGAGCTCCGTCCGGTCCTCCTGCTGGGTGTAGGCCCGGTTCAGGGACTTCACCAACTGGTGCTCCGGGTTGAGTTCGAGGATCCGCTTGGCGCGGGGGACCTCCTGGCCCATCGCCCGGTACATGTTCTCCAGCGCGGGCGTGAGCTCGTGCGCGTCGGAGACCACACAGGCCGGCGAGACCGTGAGGCGGGAGGAGAGGCGGACCTCCTTGACGTCCTCACCCAGGTGCTCCGTCATCCACCCGAGCAGGCCGGCGTACTCCTCGCCCTGCTTGTCCTTCTCGGCGTCGGTCTTCTCGTCCTCGGTACCGGCGAGGTCGATCTCGCCCTTGGCCACCGAGCGCAGCGGCTTGCCGTCGTACTCCCCCACCGCGTCGGCCCACACCTCGTCCACGGCGTCGGTGAGCAGCAGGACCTCGACGCCCTTGGCCCGGAACGCCTCCATGTGCGGGGAGTTCTCGATGGCCTGCCGGGATTCGCCCGTCATGAAGTAGACGGCGTCCTGGCCGTCCTTCATCCGCTCCACGTAGGCCTTCAGCGTGGTCGGCTCGTCGGCGTCGTGCGTGCTCGCGAACGAGGAGGCGGCGAGGATCGCGTCCCGGTTGTCGGAGTCGGTCACCAGTCCTTCCTTCAGGACGGCGCCGAACTCCCGCCAGAAGGTGGCGTAGCGGTCCGGCGCGGACCCCATCAGGTCCTTGACCGTGGCCAGGACCTTCTTGGTCAGGCGGCGCTGGATCATGCGGATGTGGCGGTCCTGCTGGAGGATCTCGCGGGAGACGTTCAGCGAGAGGTCCTGCGCGTCGACGACGCCCTTGACGAAGCGGAGATAGGGCGGGAGCAGTTCCTCGCAGTCGTCCATGATGAAGACGCGCTTCACATACAGCTGTACGCCGCGCTGGTACCCCTGGGTGAACAGGTCGTGCGGGGCGTGCGAGGGCACGAAGAGCAGGGCCTGGTACTCGAAGGTGCCCTCCGCCTGCAGCCGGATCGTCTCCAGCGGTTCGCGCCAGTCGTGGGAGATGTGCTTGTACAGCTCGTGGTACTCGTCTTCGGACACCTCGTCGCGCGGGCGTGCCCACAGGGCCTTCATCGAGTTGAGCGTCTCGGCCTCGCGGGCCTCGGCGTCGTCGTCGCCCCGCTCCGGCAGGAGGCGGATCGGCCAGGTGATGAAGTCCGAGTAGCGCTTGACGATCTCCTTGATCTTCCAGGCGGAGGTGTAGTCGTGGAGCTGGTTCTCGGAGTCCGCCGGCTTGAGGTGGAGGGTGACGGAGGTTCCCTGCGGCGCCTCGTCGACCGTCTCCAGGGTGTACGTGCCCTCTCCGCGCGACGTCCAGCGGGTGCCCTGGGTCTCGCCGGCGCGGCGGGTCACCAGGGTGACCTCGTCCGCCACCATGAAGCCGGAGTAAAAGCCGACGCCGAACTGGCCGATGAGCCCGTCGGCCCCCGCGGCGTCCTTGGCCTCGCGCAGCTCCTGAAGGAACTTGGCCGTACCCGAGTTGGCGATGGTGCCGATGAGGTGCGTGACCTCGTCGTACGACATTCCGATGCCGTTGTCCCGCACGGTGAGGGTGCGGGCCTCCTTGTCGGCCTCGAGCTCGATGTGCAGGTCGGTCACGTCGACGTCGGGAGCGTCGTCCCGCAGGGCGGCGAGGCGCAGCTTGTCCAGCGCGTCGGAGGCGTTGGAGACGAGCTCGCGAAGGAAGACGTCCTTGTTCGAGTAGACGGAGTGAATCATCAGCTGCAGGAGCTGACGTGCCTCGACCTGGAACTCAAACGTTTCGGTCGGCATGGCTGGTGAGTACCTCACAGGTCCGCGGTTGTCTGAACTGGTGGTAGTCACTTTAGAACAGCCCGGGTTCCCGTACGCGCCGCTCAGGCGTCCTCCAGCACGGCGGCCTCCTCCAGCCAGTCCCCCAGTGCCTCGGGCGGGTTGAGCCGCAGCGCCCGCTCGTCGTTGCCCGTGTCGGGCGGCACGACCTCGACGTTGACGACGACCGAGTGGCGTTCACGGCCCGTGCCGAAGAGTCCCTCCGCGTCCAGTCGGGCCATGGCCGTCTCCATCGCCCGCAGCCTCAGGTCGAACTCGGCCTCCCCCTCGCCGTCGGGCAGGTCGAAGAGATCCCCCCGGGCCGCGAACAGGGGCCGTACCGGCTCCAGATGCCGTTCGCCGTAGCAGTGGAACGGGGAATCGGCGTAGGACCACTTGAGGTCGAGCGGCGGGCAGCCGTGCCGTGCCGCCTCCGCCGCCAGTGCCTGGAGCGACCAGGCGGACAGCGCCGGCCCGTAGGCCTCGCCGGGGGTCACCAGGGTGCAGTAGTAGAAGCAGTGGTCGGGGTGGTCCCGGAACAGGTCCTGGAAGGCGGCGCGGGCCGCGTGGTGCACGGCGTCGGCCAGGTCGGTCCCGGTCGGGATCACGGCGTCGGCTCCGAATACGGCGGGAGGGAACGGGAAGGCGGGGCGAGCGGAAAGACGGGACCGGCGCCGCATCCCCTGCGCGCCGCGGAACGGGCGTCCACGGCCGGGAGGGGCCGGTCCCGCTCGGTCAGCGGCCGGGCCTGCGGAGCATGCACCAGGTGAGCGGACCGTCGTCCGGCAGGCTCACCTCGGCCGTCACCTCGAAGCCGAGGCGTTCGTAGAACCGTACGTTGCCCGCGTCCGAGGTCTCCAGGAAGGCCGGGTACCCCGCACGCTCGGCCGCCTCGAGGCCGGGCCTGAGGACCGCGGTGCCCAGACCTGTGCCCTGGGCGCTCGGGTCCACCCCCACGGTGGCGAGGAACCACACCGGGTCGTTCGGGCGGTACGGATCCAGCGCGCGCTCGGCGGACTCCATGGCCGCCGCCCGGTCTCCCGCGAGCTCGGCGACCAGGGGCCCGACCTCGGCGAAGGCGGGCCCCGGATCCCGCTCCGGCGTCGTCCAGGCGGCGACGGCACGGCCGTCGTCGGTGACCCAGGCACGGCCGTACGCCATCGCGACCCGCGCCAGGAACAGTTCCTGGAAGCGGCGCACCCGCTCCTGGTGGTCGTCGGCCGCGACCACGTGCCTGGTGAAGGGGTAGTCCGCGAAGGCGCGGGCCAGTGTCCGTACGGCTGCGGGCAGGTCCTCCCGCGCCGCGGGGCGTACCTGGGGCATGGGGTCGGGCAAGGCGTTCCTCCAGGAGGGGTGCGGGGGCAGGAACACCCCCGTGCCGGTGGTGATCTTGCTTGGTCGGCACATCCTCACCACAGGTTCCGACGGCGGGCAACGCCTTTTCGGTGCCGGTCAAGGATGTGGACGTCCAGGAACCGGTCGACTCTCGATCGGACCGATCGAGAAGCAACACGACTCCCGGCACCCTCTGCAAGAAGTCCTGTCAACAACGTTGACTCGAAGTCAGGGCGCGTGCACATTACTTAAAAGTAGAACCGAGCAGTAACCAGCGGTCGCGTGCCCGCACGTCCCGCGCCCACACCTCGAGAAGAGAGAGCAGATGCCGAAGCATGCCCTGCGACATGTCATGACCGCGACAATTGCCGCGGTCGGCACGCTGGCCCTCGGTCTCACCGACGCCACCGCGCACGCCACGCCCTCCCTGGACTACGTCGCCCTCGGCGACAGCTACAGTGCCGGCTCGGGCGTCCTGCCCGTCGATCCCACCAATCTGCTCTGCCTGCGCTCCACGGCGAACTATCCCCACGTCATCGCGGCCACCACGGGCGCCCGCCTGAAGGACGTCACCTGCGGTGCCGCGCAGACCGCCCACTTCACGCAGGCCCAGTACCCGGGCGTCGCTCCCCAGGTGGACGCGCTCAGCGCCGACACGGACCTGGTCACGCTGACCATCGGCGGCAACGACAACGGCACGTTCATCAACGCCATCACGGCCTGCGGCACCGCGGGCGTCCTCAGCGGCGGGAAGGGCAGCCCCTGCAAGGACAGGCACGGCACGTCCTTCACCGACCAGATCGAGGCCAACACCTATCCGGCGCTCAAGAACGCACTGCGCAGCGTCCGCGCCAAGGCTCCCAACGCCCGTGTGGCAGCCCTGGGTTACCCGTGGATCACACCGGCCGCCGCCGACCCGTCCTGCTTCGCGAAACTGCCGATCGCCGCCGGTGACGTGCCCTACCTGCGGGGCATCCAGGCGCACCTCAACGCCGTCGTCGAGCGCGCTGCGGAGGAGACCGGGGCCACCTATGTGGACTTCTCACAGGCGTCCGAGGGCCACGACGCCTGCAAGGCCGTCGGCATCCGGTGGATCGAACCACTCCTGTTCGGTCACAGCCTCGTCCCCGTCCACCCCAACGCCCTCGGCGAGCGGCGCATGGCCGAGCACACCATGAGGGTCCTCGGCCTGAGCTGACCCGCGCCCGCGCCCCGTACGCTGTCCTCCGTGCCGTCCTCCCGCCTGCGTCGCGTCGCCGTCCTTGTGCTCGACGGTGCGAAACCGCTCGATGTCGGTATCCCGGCGCAGGTGTTCACGACGCGCGCGAGCATGCCGTACGAGGTGCGGGTGTGCGGCGCGGCGCCCGGCCTCGTGACCGGCGGTGACGGCCTCTCGTACCACGTCGCCCACGGCCTCGACGCGCTGGCGTGGGCCGACGTGGTCTTCCTCCCGGGTTACCGGTCCCCCGACCTCGACGACCCGCCGCGGACCGTCGTCGACGCGCTGACGGCAGCCCACGACCGGGGCGCGCGGCTCGCCGCCATCTCCACGGGCGCCTTCGCGCTCGCCGCCACCGGCCTGCTCGACGGCAGGCGCGCCACGACGCACTGGCACTACACGCGGGCGCTCGCGGCGAAGCACCCTCGGGTGCGGGTCGACGAGAACGTGCTGTTCGTGGACGAGGGCAGCGTGCTGACGTCCGCGGGCGCCGCTTCCGGCATCGACCTGTGCCTGCACGTGCTGCGCGGCGACCTCGGGGTGGCCGCGTCGAACCACGCGGCCCGGCGTCTGGTCGCGGCCCCCTACCGCAGCGGCGGCCAGGCACAGTACGTGCCGCGCAGCGTGCCGGAGCCGTTGGGCGAGCGGTTCGCCGCCACCCGCGAGTGGGCGCTGCGCCGCCTCGGGGAACCGCTCACCCTGGAGACGCTCGCCCGGCACGCGGCGGTGTCCGCGCGCACCTTCTCCCGGCGCTTCGTCGAGGACACCGGGTACACGCCGATGCAGTGGGTCATGCGCGCCCGCATCGACATGGCCCGTGAGCTGCTCGAACGCTCGGAACGGAGCGTCGAGCAGATCGCCGCCGACGTCGGTCTCGGGACCGGGGCCAATCTGCGGCTGCACTTCCAGCGCATCCTGGGCACCACACCGAGCGAGTACCGGCGCACCTTCGCCCAGGGCGGGTGACCCCACCGGCGCCGTCTCCGGCGCTCGGGCTCGGCGCATGGCGCTCGGGCTTCGCGCACGGCACTCGGCCTCGACGCACAGCGCCAGGGCTCCGCGCACAGCACTCGGCCTCGACGCACAGCGCCAGGGCTCCGCGCACAGCACTTGGACCCGACGCACACCCCTGAGCTCCGCTCACGGCACTTGGGCTCGACGCACAGCACTTGGGCTCCGCTCACGGCACTTGGACCCGACGCACAGCGCCAGGGACTTGCCCGGCGCGTGGCCTGCCGCGCGGCGCGTGCCGTTTGGCGCGATCCTTGCGAACCGTGGCACTCACGCCGCTCCCGCGGGCGGACGCCGCACGCGAGCCTGGTGGCGGACCGCAAGGCGAACCGGAAGGGCACTCCTCATGACTCGCATCGGCATCAACGGATTCGGCCGCATCGGGCGCAACGTGCTGCGCGCACTGCTCGAACGCGACACCAAGCTCGAGGTCGTGGCGGTGAACGACCTCACGGAGCCCGCCACCCTCGCACGGCTGCTGGCCTACGACTCGACGGCCGGCCGGCTCGGCCGCCCGGTGACCGTCGACGGGGACACCCTCGTCGTCGACGGCCGCCGCATCAGGGTGCTCGCCGAGCGTGAGCCGGCGCGGCTGCCCTGGGCCGAGCTCGGCGTCGACCTCGTGCTGGAGGCCACCGGCCGCTTCACCTCGGCCGACGCCGCCCGCGCCCACCTCGCCGCGGGTGCCAGGAAGGTCCTGGTCAGCGCGCCGTCGGACGGCGCCGACGTCACCCTCGCGTTCGGCGTCAACACCGACGCGTACGACCCGGCCGCGCACACGATCGTCTCAAACGCGTCCTGCACGACCAACGCGCTCGCGCCGCTGGCCGCGGTGCTCGACGAGCTCGCCGGCATCGAGCACGGCTTCATGACCACGGTGCACGCCTACACGCAGGAGCAGAACCTCCAGGACGGTCCGCACCGCGACCCCCGCCGTGCCCGCGCCGCCGGGGTCAACATCGTGCCGACCACGACGGGCGCCGCCAAGGCGATCGGCCTGGTGCTGCCGAACCTCGACGGCAAACTGTCGGGCGACTCCATCCGTGTGCCGGTACCGGTGGGTTCGATCGTCGAACTCAACACGACCGTCGCCCGTGACGTGTCGCGCGACGACGTGCTGGCCGCGTACCGCGCCGCCGCCGAGGGGCCGCTCGCCGGCGTACTCGAATACTCGGACGACCCGCTGGTCTCCTCGGACATCACGGGCAACCCGGCCTCGTCGATCTTCGACTCGGCCCTGACCCGCGTCGACGGCCGCCATGTCAAGGTGGTCGCCTGGTACGACAACGAGTGGGGCTTCTCGAACCGGGTCATCGACACGCTCGGACTGCTCGCCACACGCTGAAGGGACGGCCGGTGCGACATCACCGGGGCTCACACGTCACAATGGTGCGATGAGCAATTCCAAGGTTTACTTCGACATCGACATCGACGGCCAGGATGCGGGCCGCATCGTCTTCGAACTCTTCGAGGACGTCACGCCCAAGACCGCCAAGAACTTCATCGAGCTGGCCACCGGCGAGCACGGCTTCGGCTACGCGGGTTCCCCGTTCCACCGCGTGATCCCGCAGTTCATGCTGCAGGGCGGTGACTTCACCAACGGCAACGGCACCGGCGGCAAGAGCATCTACGGCGAGAAGTTCGCGGACGAGAACTTCCAGCTGAAGCACACCGGCCCGTACCTGCTCTCGATGGCGAACGCCGGTCCGAACACCAACGGCTCGCAATTCTTCATCACCACCGTCCCCACCCCCTGGCTGGACGGCAAGCACGTCGTCTTCGGCAAGGTCGTCGAGGGCACGGACGTGGTCGACAAGGTCGAGGGCTACGGCTCCTCCCCGTCGGGCCGCACCTCCGCGAAGATCACGGTGCGGGAGTCCGGCAAGCTCTGAGGGGCTGACCGGCCGCACGAGGACCTGAACCGACGGGGGCCCATCGCACACGGTGCGGTGGGCCCCCGTCCCGTCCCCGTCTGGTGAGGGGCGCCAGGTGATGCGACGCTGGGGTGGAGAGGCGTCCGAGAAGGGCAACCCCGGGAGGGCCGATGGGACGGGACGTCCCGGCGCTGGTCTTCACCCGCGAGGACCGCCGCCGGTACCGGAGCAAGATGCAGGAGTGCCTCGAGGCCTTCGCGCAGATGCTGCGCGAGTCCCGGTTCGAGACCGAGCGCCCCCAGGTGGGCCTGGAGATCGAGCTGAACCTGGTCGACGACGAGGCCGAGCCGGCGATGTGCAACAGCGACGCGCTCGAAGCGATCGCGGACCCCGCCTGGTCCACCGAGCTGGGCCGGTTCAACCTGGAGATCAACATCCCGCCGCGCCGGCTGACGGCGGGCGGCCCCGACGCCTGGGAGACCGAGATCCGCGCCGCCCTGAACCACGCGGAGGACCGGGCGAAGTCGATCGGCGCCCATCTGATCATGGTCGGTATCCTGCCCACGCTGCGCCAGTCGGACGTGGGCGAGGCCGCGCTGTCGGAGAACCCCCGCTACCGGCTGCTCAACGACCAGGTGTTCGCCGCCCGCGGCGAGGACCTGCACATCGAGGTGGACGGCGTGGACCGCCTGCGGACCTACGCCGACACGATCACGCCGGAGGCCGCCTGCACCAGCACGCAGTTCCACCTCCAGGTGTCCCCCGACGAGTTCGCCGACTACTGGAACGCGGCACAGGCCATCGCCGGCGTCCAGGTCGCCCTCGCGGCCAACTCGCCCTTCCTGCTCGGCAAGGAACTCTGGCACGAGAGCCGCATCCCGCTGTTCGAGCAGGCCACCGACACCCGGCCGCAGGAGATCAAGGCCCAGGGAGTGCGGCCCCGGGTGTGGTTCGGGGAGCGCTGGATCAACAGCGTCTTCGACCTCTTCGAGGAGAACCTGCGCTATTTCCCGGCCCTGCTGCCCCTGTGCGACGAGCAGAGCCCCGTGGAGACACTGGACCGCGGTGACATCCCCGAACTGGGCGAACTCACCCTGCACAACGGCACCATCTACCGGTGGAACCGGCCCGTCTACGCCGTCGCCCACGACACACCGCACGTCCGGGTGGAGAACCGCGTGCTGCCCGCCGGTCCGACCGTCGCCGACACGCTCGCCAACGGCGCCTTCTACTACGGGCTCACCCGCGCCCTGGTGGAGGAGGAACGGCCGGTGTGGTCGCGGATGTCCTTCTCGGTCGCCGAGGACAACCTGCACACCGCGGCCCGGCACGGCATCGAGGCACGGCTGTACTGGCCGGGAATGGGCGAGGTGACCGTACCCGAGCTCGTCCTGCGGCGGCTGCTGCCGCTGGCGCACCGGGGACTGGAGCTCTCCGGCATGGACTCGGCGTGGCGGGAGCCGCTGCTCGGCATCATCGAGCAGCGGTGCGTCACCGGGCGCAACGGCGCGGTCTGGCAGAAGGAGATGTTCCACCACATCGACGCCGATGCCCGTCCGGGCCGCCACGAGGCGCTGCGCCGGATGACCCGGCAGTACATGGACTACATGCATCTCAACGCCCCGGTCCACACCTGGCCGGTCGACTGAGGGCCGGCACCCCGCGCGGCACGCGCCAGGACCAGGGAGGCGGCAGACGATGTGCCGATGGCTTGCCTACTCGGGAACGCCCGTGCTGCTGGAGACCATCCTCTACCAGCCGCAGCACTCACTGATCGACCAGAGCCTGCACGCCCGGATGGGCGTCGAGACGACGAACGGGGACGGGTTCGGCGTCGGATGGTTCGGTCCGGAGATGACGACGCCCGCGATCGTCCGGGAGATCGGTCCGGCGTGGAGCAACCGCAACCTCCGGGAGATCGCGAGCCATGTCCGCTCTCCGCTGTTCTTCGCGCACATCCGGGCGTCGACGGGCAGCGCGGTGCAGCAGACCAACTGCCACCCGTTCCGCCACGGCCGCTGGATGTGGATGCACAACGGCGCGATCGCCGAGTTCCACCGCGTCCGGCGCGACCTCGCCCTGGCCGTCGATCCGCGGCTGTTCCTCGACATCGAGGGATCGACGGACTCGGAGATGATGTTCTTCCTGGCCCTCACGTTCGGCCTGGAGGACGATCCCCCGGCGGCCGTGGCGCGGATGGCGGGGCTGGTGGAGGAGATCGGCCACGAGCACGGCGTGCAGTACCCGCTGCAGATGACGGTCGCCGTGACCGACGGGCGGCGGCTGTGGGCCTTCCGCTACTCCAGTCAGGGCGCCTCACGGTCCCTCTTCTACAGCTCACGCGTGGAGAGCCTGCGGGCGCTCCATCCCGACCTGCCCTTCCTCCGGGAGGCATCCGACGACACCCGCCTCATCGTCTCGGAACCCCTGGGCGATCTGCCCGGTGTCTGGAACAAGGTGCCGGAGAGCAGCTACGGCGTCGTCCAGGCCGAGGGAGACGCCATGCTGCCCTTCACTCCGCTGGCGGCCTGAGGCGGCGGAGCCGGTCGGCGTGGTCGGCGAGGCTGTCGACGCGGGCGGCCAGCTCGGGATGGTGAGCGGCGAGATGAGGGCGGGCGCCGCTCAGCGGGCCGACGAGCCCGGCGGCGTCGTCCTGGCCCAGCGCCCGTACGAGCGGCGTGCGGGCCTCGGCCGGAAGGCCGGCCAGGGCGGTGATCTGGCCCGCGAGCTGGCGGAGGTCGGCGGCGTTGCCACGGGCCCAGGTGGTGACGGCGCGGTCGGCGGCGCGGCGGTCCCGGGTGGCCTGGACGCGTTGTTCGCCGGTGGTGCCGGGAGCTCCGGGGCGCAGGCGCAGGTAGCGCCGTTCGGCGGCCTGCCGGCTGGCCACGCCGAGGGGGTGGGCGAGGTCGGACCAGCTCGCGCCCACCTCGCGGGCGGTTTCGATCAGTCCCGTCTCCCATCCCGCGAGCTGGTCGCGCACTTCGCGCAGGAGCAGCAGCGCGGCCAGGGCCTGGTCGGAACTGACCGGTGAACCGGGCTGTGCCGCGGGCTGCGGTGCCTGGGCGGTGCGCACGGCCTCGTCGATGGCCGCCAGCGCCGCCTCGGCGGCGGGGAAGGACGCGGGCCGGGCCCCGGCTTCCCGCTCGTCTGCGGTCATGGGTCACCTCCGTTCGATCGTGTCACCCGACGGATGACGCCATCACTTGTCATCGTTTCGATGACATGCTACAAGAAAAGCAGGAAGCAGCGCATGAGCGGTTCTGCTCGAAGTGGAGGTGTTTCCCGATGCTGATGCGCACCGACCCGTTCCGTGAGTTCGACCGGGTCGCCCAGCAACTGTTCGGCAACGCGTCCGGCACCTGGTCGCGGCCCACGGCGATGCCCATGGACGCCTACCGCGAGGGCGACGCGTACGTGATCGCCCTCGACCTGCCCGGTGTCGACCCGGACGCGATCGACATCGACGTCGAACGGAACATGCTGACCGTCCGGGCCGAACGCCGTCCCGTCACCAAGGGCGAAGACGTTCAGATGGAACTGTCGGAACGTCCCCTGGGTGTCTTCTCCCGCCAGGTGATGCTGGCCGACACCCTCGACACCGAGCACATCAGTGCCGACTACGACGCGGGCGTTCTCACGCTGCGCGTCCCGATCGCCGAGCGGGCCAAGCCGCGCAAGATCTCGATCGGCACCGGCCCGGACCGCAGGGAGATCCCGGGCTGAGGCGGAGCCGCCCTCCCGGTGGCGGAGGGCGGGAACCGCCCACGGCGACTCCCGCCCTCCGCCCCTGCGCGGGCACGTCGGCACGTCGGCACGTCGGCACGGAACGCCAGGCAAGGAGGACCCCGATGGCCATGCGGTGGGAAGTGTTCCTCGACCATGTACAGGACCGCGGCGAGTACCCGACCCGCACCGAGGCGGAGCGTGCCGCGCGCACCGTGCTGGCGCTGCTCGGCGCACACCTGGTCGGTGAGGTACGGGCCGAGCTGGCCGCCCGGCTCCCGGAGACCTTCGCCCTGATCCTCCTCAACCCGCTCCAGGCCGCCGAACCCCTCTCCCCCGAGCGGTTCGTGCGGGCCACCGCGGCGTGGATCGAGGGGGCCACCGAACAGACCGCGGCCTGGGACGTCGGCGCCGTGCTCAGCGTGACCGCCGACGCGGCGGGCGAGGAGCTGACCCGCCGCATCCTGCTGCAGCTCCCGCCCGGATACGACCTGCTCATGGGCCGCCCGCAGGACACCACGGCCCCGAGAACGGCCCGCGCGTCCGGTGACTGACACGACCGTGTCCGCCGGCCGCCGGCCACCCCGTCGAACAATCCCATGAACGAGAAAGGCGTCTTCACCGATGCAGTCCAAGACGGCCCCGGCGACCCTCACCCTCACCACCGAGCCGGCCATGTCGTTCGGCCAGATGCTGGAGCAGGTCCGCTACAACGGCGCGTACCCCACCCGCGAGCGGGCCGAGGAAGTCGTCTCCGCCGTCCTCGCCGCCCTCGGCCGCCGCGTCACCGGCGAGGAGCGCGTCGAACTCGCGGCCCGGCTCCCCCGCGAAGCCGCCCGGATCTTCGCCTCCGAGATCCCCATGACGGACTCGCTGACCGGCTGGGCCTTCGTCCGGGACCTCGCCGCCCGCACCGGCGGCAGCCTCGCCACCACACGCTGGGACGTCGGCTCGGTCCTGGGCGTCGTCGCCCACCTCGCGGGGCCGGCCCTGCTGGACCGCATCCTCGACCGTCTCCCCTCCGGGTACGCGATCCTCTTCGGACGCGCGGAACTCACCCAGGCGGCCTGACGTCCGTGCCCCGGGGCCGGGCCGGGCCGCGCCCGGAACGGGACGGCGGAACCGGCCCGCGCCGCGCACCGCGTCGAGCGCGGCGGCACACGGCGCGGGCAGCGACCGTCCGGGGCGACCGCGGTGACCAGCGTGGGCGGGCCCCGGCCGGCGTGTCAGCCGCCCCGGCCGTCTTCCGGTACCGGACCGAGGAGCCGGGCTGCGCAAGGCGCGCGCTCCGCGTAGGCCTGGTCGGCGGTAATCCGGGCGGGCGCCTGCTGGACGGCCGTGCACGGCGCCGTCGCCTCGGGCTGGTTGGGCCGCACTCCCCCGGCTCGACATCCCGCGGCGACGTCGCCGCCACGGGCGCCATCGGGCGTTCCTGTTCGTGGGCGATCCACGTACAGCGGATCCCCGGTGGCCGCCCCTGCGCCGGGCTCCTGTCCCGGTCCCGCCTCCTGGGAAACACCACCGCTGACACGGCCGTTGCGCCTCCCTGGCGCGAGACCGTCCTGATCAGGACGGTGAGGCATGTCTCCGAACACCGCGCGCCCGTTGACAGGACCCCTGGAAGATCACACAATCGGGCCATGACCCGATACCGGTTCGAGACGACGGCGGAGCCTCTGCGCGTGCCCGATCGAACCGGATGTGAGCGCTCCGGCCGATAGCCGGCTGTCTCCGAGCCGAAGGCTCGACCCGCGCCGCGTACGGAACGAATCGGTCTTCTTACCGGAGAAGTTCCGGAGCACGTCCGTTTCCCAGGACATCCGGCACGGCCGCACCGCGTCATCCTCCACGGCTGCCGACAGGCGACATCTCACCATGTCGCTATGCCGCCGTATCGCCGATGCGCTGCCGAGCCGCCGCCGGGGCCTGGTCAGACCACCATTGCATGTGAAGGGGAGGACTCCATGACCGTCACGACCGCCGGTCCGGCCGCCGGCCTGCGCGAGGCCCGCATCCCGGGGGACGGGATGTACGAGGGACGGCGCGTGCTGCGCCGGCTGCCCGAGGGATGGGAGGAACGGCCCTACGAACTGTTCGAGGTCGTTCCGCAGGCTCGCACCATCGGCGCCGAGATCAGGGGCGTCGACCTCTCCCGCCCGCTCTCCCCCGCCCTGCGCGAGCAGCTGAACCGCGCCCTGCTGGAGTGGAAGGTGCTCTTCTTCCGCGCCCAGCACCTCACCTCCGACCAGCAGCGCGACTTCGCGGGCAACTGGGGCGAGCTGGAGACCAATCCCCTGCTCGCCGCCGGCTCCAGCGAGGACGTCGTGCGCTTCGACAAGGCCGACGGAGCCACCCCGACGTACGAGAACGTCTGGCACACCGACGTCACCTTCCGCGAGCGGCCCGCGCTCGGCGCGGTCCTCCAGCTGCGCGAGGTCCCGCCGTTCGGCGGGGACACGATGTGGGCGGACATGGCGGCCGCCTACGACAACCTCCCCCAGGAGGTGAAGGACCGCGTCGACGGCGCCCGGGCCGTGCACGACTTCATCCCCGGCTTCGCCAGGTTCTACGGACCCGAGCGGCTGATCCCGCACCAGGAGCTCTTCCCTCCCGTGGAACACCCCGTCGTGCGCACCCACCCCGAGACCGGGCGGCGCATGCTGTTCGTCAACGCCTCGTTCACCACCCACATCACCGGCATGGACCGTGACGAGAGCGACCGGCTGCTGCGCTTCCTGTTCCAGCAGGCGCATGTCCCCGAGTACCAGGTGCGTTTCCGCTGGCAGCCCGGCGACATCGCCTTCTGGGACAACCGCGCCACGCAGCACTACGCCGTGGGCGACTACGGTTGCGACCGCCGCGTCGCCGAGCGCGTCGCCATCGAGGGCGACCGTCCCTTCTGACCGGCGCGCACCCGGGCCGGAGACTGCCGTCCGCCTCCGGCCCGGGTCCGCTAGGCCGGGTCCTGTTCCTCGATCGCGGCCGGGCGCAGCTGCGCGGCACGGATGCGGGCGACGTCGAGTTTCACGCCGCGGTCGAACCGGTAGATGCCGTTCTGCTCCTGGAAGACGTCCGTCAGCTGGGTGTAGCAGTAGCCGAACATGTCACGGTCCTCCAGCAGGACCCCGGTCAGGCCGCTGAACCGCTCGTGGAACTCGTCCTCGTCGCGGACCCGTTCCCCGTAGCCCCAGGACACGGTGCGGTCCTCGCCGGACCGGTCGGCGGCCGCCTCGGGGTCCCACCAGATGCCGCCGAACTCGCTGACGAAGTACGGCTGTCCGCGGTACGGCTGGGAGTACGGGGTGCCGCTCTCGTGGGCGTTGACGAAGGGGGTGTCCTTGGCCAGGCCGGACATCAGCTGCCGGAAGACGGCCGGGTCCTGCTCGTAGCTGTGGGAGTCGTAGATGTCGGTCTCGGCGACCCGGTGCGCGTAGCCGGAGGCGTCGATGACCGGACGGGTGGTGTCCATGGCCTTGGTGGCCAGGAACATCGCGCGGGTCACGGCGTCGAGCTGGGTGACGCGGTCGTGCAGCTTCTGGTAGGTCTCGTTCAGCGGGCACCAGCCGATGACCGAGGGGTGCGAGTAGTCCCGTTGGAGGGCCTCCAGCCACTGGCCGACGTAGGAGGCGTCGGGCTGCTGGTTGTCGCCGGAGGAACCGCCCGTCTCGCAGCCCCAGTCGCCGAACTCGCCCCAGACCAGGTAGCCGAGGCGGTCGGCATGGTAGAGGAAGCGCTCCTCGAAGACCTTCTGGTGCAGCCGGGCCCCGTTGAAGCCGGCCGCCATGGCCAGTTCGATGTCCCTCACCAGTGCCTCGTCGGTCGGGGCGGTCATCAGCCCGTCCGGGTACCAGCCCTGGTCGAGGACGAGACGCTGGAAGAGCGGCCGCCCGTTGAGGAGGACCGCCTTGCCGCGCAGGCCCACGGCGCGCAGCCCGGCGTAGCTCTCCGCGCCGTCGACCACCTGCCCGTCGGCGTCGAGGAGTTCGAGGCGCAGGTCGTACAGGTGGGGGTCGTCGGGACTCCACTCCCGTCGCCGGTCCTCCGGTACCGGCAGGTGGAGGCGTGGGGCCAGGTCCAGGTCGGCGCGGGCCTCGGCGCGGCACACCTCGCCGTCGGCGTCGCCGAGGACGGCGCGTACCCGGTGGCCTGGACGGTTGGCGGACAGGGGCAGTTCGAGGTGGAAGGCGGAGCCGGCCAGGTCGGGGGTGATGCGGGGCCGGCGCAGGTGCGCCTGAGGGACCGGCTCCAGCCAGACGGTCTGCCAGATGCCGGTCACCCGGGTGTAGTTGCAGTCGTGGTTGGCGTACTTGACGGCCTGCTTCCCGCGCGCCTGCGGGCCCGACTTCGGGTCGCGGGCGCGGACGGTGACCACGACCTCCTCCCCCGACCCGGCGACGTCGCCGAGGTCGGCGGTGAAGGGGGTGAAGCCGCCGCGGTGCCGGGCGACCTCCCTGCCGTCGGCCCACACGGTGGTGTCGTAGTCGACGGCGCCGAAGTGCAGCAGCACGCGGCGCCCGGCCCACGCCGCCGGCAGGGTGAGGACGCGCCGGTACCAGACGGCCTCCAGGAAGTCGGTGTCCCCGACGCCGGACAACTCGGACTCGGGCGGGAAGGGTACGAGGATCTCGCCTCGCAGTTCCCGGTCGAGCAGACCGCGTTCCAGTCCGCTGTCCCCCCGGTCGGTCTCGAACTGCCAGGCGCCGTTCAGGTTGAGCCAGTCGCGGCGCACGAACTGCGGTCGCGGGTACTCCGGGCGCGGTGCGGAGTGAGTGGGCACACATGCTCCAGTCGATCGGTGGGCCGGCGCGGGAGCCGGACCCGTGTGTACGGCTGTGGGGGGGCGTGGTTCAGGAACCGCCGAGGCCGGTGGTGGCCACGGAGTTGACGATGCGGCGCTGGAAGAGGAGGAAGACCACGATCAGCGGCAGCGCCGCCAGCAGGGCGGACGCCATGGACTGCGCGTACACGATGCCGTAGGAGTCCCTCACGGTGGCCAGGCCCACCGGGAGGGTCATCAGGTCCGGGTCGTTGGTGACGATGAACGGCCACATGAAGTTGTTCCACGCACCGATGAAGACGAAGATCGCCACCGCGGCCACGATCGGCCGTGAGAGCGGCAGCACGACCGACCGGAAGACCCGGAACTCGGAGGCGCCGTCGATGCGGGCCGCCTCCTCCAGTTCCCTGGGGACGGCGTCGAAGAACCGTTTGAGGATGAACACCATCATGGGGGCGACGACCTGGGGCAGGATGACCGCCGCGTAGGTGTCGACCAGGTTGAACAGGAGCATCTGCTCGAACAGCGGCACGACGAGCAGCTGCGGCGGGACCATGATGGCGGCGACGGTGACGGCGAGCAGCGCCCGGCGCCCGCGGAACGTGCCGCGCGAGAAGCCGTATGCCGCGAGGGTGGAGACCACGACGGTGATCAGCGTGACCAGTCCGGCGATCAGGAAGCTGTTGAAGGCCCAGACGGCCACGTTCCCGCGTTCGAGGATCTGCTGGTACGCCTCCGTCGTGAAGGCGCCTTTGAACGGGGAGAGGCCGGGGGTGTTGACGTCCTGCTCGCTCTGCAGCGAGGTGGCGATCGCCCACAGGAACGGCAGCAGCCAGACGGCCGCCAGGACGGCCAGCGCCGTGCCGGCCAGGACGCGGGGCAGCCGGCCGTGGCCGAGGAGCAGGGGTGCGCCGGTCTCTTCGCGGGGCGGGCGGCGCCGCGGGCGGAGGGTCGTTGCGGTTGCGGACACGGTCAGTCCTCCTGCCGGAAGAGGCGCAGCTGCACGAGCGAGACGACGATGACGAGCGCGAAGAAGAGGTAGGAGATGGCGGAGGCGTAGCCGAGCCGGTAGCCGGTGAAGCCGACGTCGTAGACGTACTCCAGGACGGGGCGGGTCGAGCCGCCCGGACCGCCCTTGGTGAGGATGTAGATCTGGTCGAACACCTTGAGCGACGCGAGGATCTGGAGCATGGCCACCAGCGCGGTCGTCCTGCGCAGTTGCGGCAGGGTGATGGACCACAGGCGCCGCCACGCGCCGGCCCCGTCGAGCGCCGCCGCCTCGTCGAAGGTCGAGGGCAGGGACTGGAGTGCCGCGAGGTAGAGCAGGAAGTTGAAGCCGACCGTCCACCAGACGGTGAGGGCGGCGACGGACCACATGGCGACGGACTCGTCGGACAACCAGCCCACGGGTTCCATCCCGAGGGTGTCGAGGAGTTGGTTGCCGAAGCCCAGTTCCGGCTGGTACAGCCAGGTCCAGATGAGGGTCACCACGGTCACGGGCAGCAGGTAGGGGGCGAAGAACGCCAGCCGCCACGCCCACTGTCCGGCGAGCCCGCTGTGCACCAGCAGCGCCATCGCCAGCGGGACGAGCACCAGCGGCACGCTGGAGATGACGGTGAAGAAGAGCGTGTTGCCGAGGCTGCTCCAGACGTCGGGGTCGCCGAGGGCCTCGGTGTAGTTGTCGAAGCCGATGAAGCTCGTGTCGCGCAGGGCGAGCGAGGTGTCGGTGAAACTCATCCAGAGCCCCTGCACGATCGGCCACACCATGAAGAGGCCGAAGACGAGCAGGAACGGCAGGACGAAGACGATCCCGGAGCCCGGGGTAACGCGCAGGCGGCGCAGGACGGCGCGGCGGCGGCCGCCCGCGCGGCCCTCGGGCGGGTCGGTCCGCGCCTCGGCGCCGAGGGGTGCGGTGGTGGTCACGTCGGTCACTCCTTCTGCTGGTCAGGCCACCGGGTTGGGCTGCCGCAGCAGCGCGTCCGCCTCGCGGACCATCTGACGTACCGCCTTCTCGGCGGACGTGTTGCCCAGCAGCGCCGACTGGAGCGGCTGACACATGCGGTTCTGGAAGTTCGACCCGGCGCCGGCGAACCAGTTGGGCGGGTCGAGCACCGCCACCTCCGCGGCGTCCGCGTAGGAGGACTGCGGTTTCAGGGCCGCGTACTCGGGCTCCGCGAGCACGGGCCGATACGCGGGGATGTGGCCGGCGCCCGCCCAGGTGAGGCTCCGCTTGAGTATCTCCGCGACGTACCGGTGGGCCTCGCGGCGCCGTGCCGGGTCAGGGTCCTTCTGGTGCGGAAGGACGAAGCTGTGGCTGTCGGTGTAGACGGCCGGCTTGTCGAAGACCTGCGGGAAGGGCGCGGCGCCCAGCGGCATGCCGGACTTCGCGAGGGTGGGCAGCTCCCACTCCCCCAGCATCGCCATGCCGCCGCGGCCGCCGGTGAAGCCGGCCACCGACCCGTAGTAGTCCAGGTTGTTGGGGTTCGTGCGGCCGTCGAACAGCTGCCGCATGAACGTGACGACGCGTACGGCGGCGTCGACGTCGATCCCTGGCGGACCGCCGTCCGGCAGGGTGAACTCGGCGCCGGTCTGGGCGTAGAGGCCGGCGAACAGGCGCCAGTTCTGTGCCGTGTCGGTGACGTGGCCGAACAGGATGCCCGCCTGGCCGGTCGCCTCGGCGAGGGCCTTGCCCGCGTCCAGGAGGGCTTCCGGCGAACCCATGGGAGCCAGCTCGCCCGAGGAGTCCAGGAGGCCGGCGGTCTCCGCGGCCTCCTTGTCGTAGAAGACGATGAAGGGGTGGACGTCGAGCGGGATCGCGTAGACGGTCCCGTCGTGCTGGGTCCGTTCCCAGACCGCCGGCGTGAAGTCCTTCCGCGTGACGCCGAACTCGGCGAGCAGGTCCAGGTCGAAGGCGTCCACCAGGCCGCCGGGAGCGTAGCCCGCCAGCCGGGACAGATGCATGGCGGCCACGTCGGAGGCCCGGCCGCCGGCGGCCGACATGGCGAGCTTGGTGTAGTAGGACGGGCCCCAGTCCAGGATCGTGCGGTCGATGTCGAAGCCCTCGGACCCCTTGGACCCCTTGGACACCGCGTCGATCATGTCGTCCATCAGCATGCCGTCGCCGCCCTGGAACAGGTCCCAGACGCTCAGCGTGGACGTCCCGGAGGCGGCGGCCGGTACGGCGCAGCCCGACAGCGGGCCCGCGGCGAGCAGGGCTCCCGCTCCGGTCATGGTGTGACGCAGCAGCCGGCGGCGGCTGAGACGGCGTCCCGGGTCGGACGCCGCCGGCACCCCGTGGGCAGGCAAACGGGAACTCATCGCGGACCTTTCGACGGCCGGACGCTCATGCGGTGGCTTGTTTTTTACATCGATGTACATGGGCTGTAAAGAGGTGGGGACGGGGTTGGACCGTGGTGACGGCGCGACCGGGGTTGCACCGTGGTGTCAGGCCGGGCCTGCGATCGGATCCGTGCGGTGCCGGGACATAGACTCGGCAGCCGCGGGAGAGGCAGGGAGGTCTCGGTGGCACGGCCCAGGATCAAGGACGTCGCACGTCATGCGGGCGTTTCGGAGAAGACGGTGTCCAATGTCATCAACGACTACGCCCATGTGTCCGACCGGACCAGGAAGGTGGTCCGCGAAGCCATCGAGCAGCTCGGGTACCGGGTGAATCTGGCCGGCCGCCACCTCCGCAAGGGCCGCACCGGCATCATCGCCCTGGTCGTTCCCGAACTGGACATCCCGTACTTCGCCGAGCTGGCCCGGCACGTCATCCGCGAGGCCGAGCAGCGCTCCCTGACCGTCCTGATCCATCAGTCCGGGGCGGACCGCGCCCACGAACTGGCGGCGCTGGCCGGTTTCGGCTCCACCTTCGTGGACGGAATCATCCTGAGTCCGCTCGCCCTGACCGCCGCCGACCTGCGCGATCGCGTGG
The DNA here is from genome assembly GCF_055603605.1 of Streptomyces sp. NPDC037271. Taxonomy (NCBI): domain Bacteria; kingdom Bacillati; phylum Actinomycetota; class Actinomycetes; order Kitasatosporales; family Streptomycetaceae; genus Streptomyces; species Streptomyces sp. NPDC037271. Next base: position 46,636 of record NZ_JBVJVN010000015.1, on the reverse strand, counting down.
GCGCCCCGCCCACCGTGCTGCTCGGGGAGCTGCTGGAGGAGGGCGCCGACCATGTGGCCATCGACAACGAGCGTGCCGCACGCGAGGCGACCGCCCACCTGATCGGTCTCGGGCGCCGCACCATCCTCGCCGTCGGCGGGCGCGACGACTCGGGCCTGGGGACCGCCGAGGCCCGCACGCGCGGCTACCGTGCCGCCCTGTCGGAAGCGGGCATCGCCTACGATCCGGCCGCCCTGCTGCCGGTCGACTCCTTCAGGATGCCCGACGGCGCCCGGGCCGTGGCGCGGGCGCTGCGCGGCGGCGCCCGGCCCGACGCGCTGCTCTGCCTCAACGACCAGCTGGCGCTGGGCGCGTTGCGTGCCCTGCACGAGCACGGGGCCAGGGTGCCGGAGGACGTCGCCGTCGTCGGCTTCGACGACGTGGAGGGCGGACGGTTCTCCGTACCCACGCTAAGCACGGTGGCTCCCGACAAGGCGGCGGTGGCCAAGACCGCCGTACAACTGCTGCAGCGCCGCATCGAGGAAGCGACGGCACCGGACGGCGTGAGTGCCGGCAGCGAGTCCGGCGTACTGTCGCCCCAGGACCGCATCGTGGCCCACCGGCTCGTCCTGAGGGAGAGCACGGAAGGCCACCAGCGGCCCTGACGGGGTGGTCGGACCCGTGGCCAGTTCATGTGGGCCTCGGCGCGGCCGGCGCTCACGAAGGATGCCCCGGACGGGGAGTTGCGCTCTCCCGTCCCCCGGTCCCGCAGGGTGTGGCGGCCGTGCGCGAGCCGTGGGCTGACGTACCGCACCGCCTCGCCGACGCGGATCGAGTTGTGGAAGCCCACCCGCTGCTCGGGGCCCCGTCGACGCTGATCGCCGCGCAGCCGTTGCCCGTGTCCTTGGCGGAGAGCAGGGCGATGCGAGTACCGGTGATGGAGAAGGCGGCCGTGGCACCGGCCCGGTCGCTCCAGTGGCCGTCGCTCCAGAAGCACTGGGCGGCGCAGCCCGTTCCGCAGTTCCAGGCACCGCTGTAGGTGACGCCGCCGGGGCCGCTCGAACGGCCGTCGCCCAACCGCCCAAAAATGGTATTCCATTTGCCGCAGACCTCTTGACGGTGCTGTTCGGCGAAAACTACGTTCTGTTCATCGAAAAGCCGCTTCCGCTTTGCGGAACTCTACGACTCCCCACACCCTGATCCCAGGAGTCCCGTATGACTGCCCTGGAAGACCGCCGCTCGCCCGCGGAGACCGGCGACACCGCCACCAGCTCCAGCCTCTACACGTACGACCTGGCACCCACGAAGAGGGAAGGGCGCCGCTGGGGCGCCTACAACGTCTTCACGCTCTGGGCCAACGACGTGCACAGCCTGGGCAATTACGCTTTCGCCATCGGGCTGTTCGCCCTCGGACTGAACGTGTGGGGCATCCTCGCCGCCTTCGCGCTCGCGTCGGTCCTGCTCTTCCTGCTGCTGACGCTGTCCGGGTTCATGGGGCACAAGACGGGTGTGCCGTTCCCGGTGATGAGCCGCATCGCGTTCGGCGTCAAAGGGGCGAAGATCCCGGCCGCCGTCCGAGGCCTCGTCGCCATCGCCTGGTTTGGTATCCAGACTTATCTCGCCGCCGCGGTACTGAGCACTCTCCTGGTGGCGATGTTCCCCGGCCTGGCCCGCCTGGACACGAACTCCCTGCTCGGCCAGTCGACGCTCGGCTGGATCACCTTCCTGGTCCTGTGGGCCCTGCAAGTGCTCATCGTGAGCTACGGGATGCAGATGATCCGCCGGTACATGGCCGTCGCGGCGCCCACCACCCTGCTCACCATGTGCGCCCTCGCGGTGTGGATGTTCGTCCGGGCGGACGGCTCGGTCTCCCTGTCCAACGGCGAGCCGCTCACCGGCGGCGCGATGTGGCTCCAGGTGCTGCAGGCCGCCGCCCTGTGGGTCGTGATCTACGGGACGTTCGTCCTGAACTTCTGCGACTTCACCCGGTCCGCGAGGAGCCGCGGCTCCATCGTCCGCGGGAACGTGATCGGCATCCCGGTGAACATGCTCTTCTTCGCCGGCATCGTGGCGGTCCTCAGCGGCGCCCAGTTCCGTCTCGACGGGCAGGTCATCACCAGCCCGACGGACATCGTCAGGACCATCCCCCACATGTTCCTGCTGGCCGTCGCGTCGCTCGCCCTCATCGCCCTGACGGTGGCGGTGAACCTGCTGGCCAACTTCGTGGCGCCGATCTACGCCCTGGTCGACCTCTTCCCCCACCGGCTCGACTTCCGCCGCGCCGGTCTGGTGAGCGCGGTCCTGGGCCTGGTCATCACGCCGTGGAACCTCTACAACAGCCCGGTCGTCGTCAACTACTTCCTAGGCGGGCTGGGCGCCCTGCTCGGCCCCCTCTTCGGCGTGATCATGGCGGACTACTGGCTACTGCGGAAGTCCCGCGTGAACGTGCCGGCCCTCTACACCGATGACGCGGGCGCCGAGTACCACTACCGCCGCGGCTACAACCCGCGGGCCGTCGCCGCCTTCGTCCCCAGCGCCGCGATCGCCGTCGTCGTCGCCCTGGTGCCCTTCTTCCACGCCGCGGCCGGGTTCTCCTGGTTCGTCGGCGCGATCATCGGCGCCGTGCTGTACGCGGTCATCGCCGACCGCGCCTCGCCGATCCGCGACGTGGACGGCGAGACCATCGCCGTCGCCGCGGAATAGCTCCGCCACCGTCGCGGGCCGTCCCACCCGAGCAGCAGGCCCACCCGAGCAGAAGGCCCACCCATGCGCATCCTCGTGGTCAACGTCAACACCACGCAGTCCATCACCGACGCGATCGGCGAACAGGCGGCCGGCGCGGCTTCCCCGGGCACCGAGATCGTTCCGCTCACGCCCTCCTTCGGCGCGGAGTCCGTCGAGGGCAACTACGAGAGCTACCTCGCCGCGGTCGCCGTCATGGAGACCGTCCGCGCCCACCCGGAGCCCTTCGACGCGGTGATCCAGGCGGGATACGGCGAACACGGCCGGGAAGGGCTCCAGGAACTGCTCGACGTTCCCGTCGTCGACATCACCGAGGCCGCGGCGAGCACCGCGCAGTTCCTGGGCCGCCGCTACTCCGTCGTCACCACCCTCGACCGCACAGTCCCCCTGATCGAGGAGCGGCTGGAGGTGGCCGGACTGAGCGCCAGGTGCGCCTCCGTACGCGCCAGCGGGCTTGCCGTACTCGACCTGGAACAGGACGAACAGACCGCTGTGGACGCCATCACCGAACAGGCCGCGCGCGCCGTCGAGGACGACCGGGCCGAGGTGATCTGCCTGGGCTGCGGAGGCATGGCCGGTCTCGCCGAACGCGTGGTGGAGCGTACCGGGGTCCCCGTGGTCGACGGGGTCGCCGCCGCCGTGACGGTCGCCGAGTCGCTGGTCCGCCTCGGCCTGTCCACGTCCAAGGTGCGCACCTACGCGCGTCCGCGCCCCAAGCGGATCCTCAACTGGCCCCCGAGGGCGGCCGGGGGGCGCGTCCCGTGACACATCCGGTGCCGTCCCTCGTCCCCGGTCGGCGGCCCGCCACGGGGCACGCCGGCCGCGGGGTATTCTGACGGGTCGCCCGACCGACGCTCCGCACCGGCGCGGTCTGCGACTCGGAACGGGACCACAGACGAAGGACGGCGATGGCTGCGTCACAGGGCTTCATGCCCGAGTCCGAGCGGGTCACGCGGCAGTTGCGCGACGAGATCATCGACGGTGCGCGGCGGCCGGGCAGCCGCCTGGTCGAGCGGGAACTGGCCGAAGCACTCGGCGTGAGCCGGCTGCCCGTCCGGGAGGCCCTCAAGACCCTGGTGTCCGAGGGGCTGGTGACTCCGCGACCGCGGACGTGGGCGGTGGTGCGGGAGTTCACCACCAGCGACATCGCCGATCTCGACGAGGTCCGTTCGGGCCTGGAGACCCTCGGCTTCCGGCTCGCCGCCCAGCGGCACACACGCGCCGGGCTGGAGAGGCTCCGCGCGACGGTGGACGCCGAACTGGCGGCGGCCCGCGCGGGCGACGCGGTGCGGGCCCGCCGGGCGGCGGCCGACTTCCACCAGACGGTCATCTCCCTGGCGGCCAACGAGTTGCTCAACGAACTCGAGCACGTCCTGCGCAGCCGGCTGCGATGGCTCATGGGCCAGCACGACGACCTGCTGGGCGTGGCGCTGGAACACGAGGCCCTCTACCGGGCCATCGCGGAGCGCGACGTCGAGCGCGTACAGGCCCTCGTCCTGCACCACCTGGCGACGAGCCGCAGCGCGGCCCTGGGGCACCACGCTCAGGAGCAGCCGGAGAGCCGGAGCCAGGCGGTACCGGAGCAGGGGCACGGGGAGTCCTGACCGCGGCTCCCGGTGACTCGCCGGCGGCGCTGTCGCCCGTCCGCGAACGGAAGCGCCGGGTGAAGGCCCGTTCGGTCAGGGCCGTCCGCGCGGGCCGGACGGCGGTGGTGACATCACGACTCCCCGGACGGGCCCCGGCCGTCCCGCACCCACGGCCGCAGCTTCTCCGGATTGCGGACGACCCAGATCCGGGTGACGCGGCCGTCGGCGACCTCGAACGAGGCCACCGTCACGACGGCGCCGGCACGCCGGGCCACCAGGCCCGGCACACCGTTGACCGACCGCTGCAGGAGTTCGAGCCCGGGAGCCTTGTCGGCGATGGCGGCCATGTACTGGGCGATGCGCGCGCCGCCCTCGATCGGGCGTAGGGCGGTACCGGCCATGCCGCCGCCGTCGGCGGTCATCACAGCGGCCGGGTCGAGGAGGTCGACGAGGGCCGCGATGTCCTTGGTCTCCCACGCCGCTTTGACCTGCCGTACCGCGTCGGCCTGCCCGGCCGCGGTCGCCGGAGCGCGGGCGCCGCGCGCCCGCCGCCGGGCGGAGGCCGCTAGCTGCTTGCAGGCCGCGGGGGTCCGGCCGAGGACGTCGGCGATCTCGGCGAAGGGGTAGCGGAAGACGTCGTGCAGGACGAAGGCCACCCGCTCGGCGGGGGTCATCGACTCCAGGACGACGAGGAAGGCCATGGACACCGATTCGTCCAGGACCATCTGGTCGGCTGGGTCGGTGCCATGGCCGTGCCCCCACTCGGCGCGGTCGGGCAGCGGGTCGGGCAACCACGCGCCGACGTAGCGTTCCCGCCGGGCCCGCGCCGAGCCGAGCACGTCCAGGCAGACGCGGCCGGTCACCGTCGTCAGCCAGGCGCCTGGGGACACGATCTCGTCCCGCCGGCCTTGTGGCAGCGCGTACCACCGCGCGTAGGCCTCCTGCACGGCGTCCTCGGACTCGGCCAGTGAACCGAGCAACCGGTAGGCGACATTGATCAGTTGGCGTCGCTCACCGGCTGTCCCATCGGTGCGCGCGCCGGCCGTCCCCATACTCCCGACCGCCTCCTCGCCTTACCTTTCGCAGGCCCGCGTCGTCGGGCTGGTGAGACCTTACCGATCTACCGCCCCCGGGCGGAAAAGAAGGGGACCGTGACATGGCAGCCTCGGCAACGACACATCGCCGCTACTCGTTCCTGCGGATCGCGATCGCCCTGCAGACCCTGACCATCTTCCTTCAGGCGGTCTCCGCCGGACTGCTGATGTCCTCGTCCTACGGAGAGACGCTGCACAGTGCCGGAGCCCGCGTGATGTACGGGGCGTCGATGCTGTACGTGCTCGCGGCGGTGCTGGCGTGGAAGCCGGGCGGCGGCTCGCCCCGGCCCATCTGGAACGCGTGCGGCTTCCTCGTCCTCGCCTCGGTCCAGGTCGTGGTGGGCATCGCCCACATGTCGTCGGTCCATCTCCCCCTGGGTGTCCTGATGTTCGGACTGAGCGTGCTGGCCCTGGCACGGCGCTGAGGTCCGCCACCGGGGGCGGTGACAGAGCGTCCCGGGACGGTGGCAGGGCCCGCCGGGCAGGGCCTGGGCCGGGTGTTACTCGTCGGTGACGGCGGACGGACGCGTTCGGCGGCCGTCAGGCGATCACGGCCTCCCAGGTGTCGACGGCGTAGTGGACCGTCATGCCGTGGCGGCCGTACAGCCGCGGGGCGCCCGTCGCGTTCTCGGTGTCGACACCGAGGCCCACCGTGTCCCGGCCCCGAGCGGCGAAGTGGGCGAAGGCGTGCCGGAGCAGGAACGCGCCCAGGCCGCGGCCTCGGGCCTCGCGCAGGACACCGATGCTGCGGATCCAGCCCATGGCCTCGCGGTCGTCCCGGGCCAGCAGGAACCCGGCGTCGCCCAGGTCTTCGGTGCCGGCGATCCAGACCAGGGACCAGTCCAGCCCCTCGGCGTGAATGTCGTTCAGCCAGAGCCGGTAGTCGCGCGGCTGGAAGTCGAAGTGGTCCGCGAACGCCTGCTGGTACAGCTCGTACACCCGGAGCCGGTCGGCCTCCGTGGCGCAGGCCCGTATCCGCACTCCCGCCGGGACGTCGGGCGGGAGGTCGCTCGCCGGGTCCACCGCTCGGCGCAGTACCTGATGACGCCGTACGACGCTCCAGCCCCGCGCCTCGAGGAGTTCGGTGTCGGTCGTGGGCCGGGCGGCGAGGTGCAGGTGGACGACGGCCCGCGCGGCTCCGTTGGCCCGTGCCACGGCCAGGGCGCGGGCCTCCATGGCCGCCAGCATGCGCAGTCCGGTCCGCTGGTGGTCGGGGAGCACGTAGTGGTCGATGTCGATGCGCTCTCCTCCCGACTCGTCCCACAGCAGCCCGTACGCCACCAGCCGGCCGTCGTCGAAGGCCAGCCACGAGTCTCGCGCCAGGTCCGTCCGGGGGTTCTTCAGGTCGGCTTCGACGGTGTGCTGGTCGGTCTCGGGCCGGCCGATCTCGATCCGGTCGATCTCGTTGAGGAGGTCGGTGATGGCGGGGGCGTCGGCGAGGGTGGCCGACCGCAGGGCGGCAGGGGACATGGGGGCAGGGTCGTGTGCGCCGTGGGGTGACCGCAACGGGTTTTCCGCCGGCCGCGCTGTCCACGGTCCGTCCTCTTGCCGATGCCGGTGACGATCCGGGCACGTAGGGCGGCGAACCGCGGGCATACGGAGGTCCCGAGGCCCTCTCCGTCGCCGACCAACGGGAGTTCCCTGTGACGCCGAGCCTGCGGACCGCCCGCGCGTGCCGTGCCGCCGCCGCCCTCCTCCTTGCCGCCGCCGGATACGCGGCCACCCACCACCCCTGGCTCGCCCTCCCCGGCCTGTACGCCGCCGCCGTGTTCGCGTGGTGCGCGGCCCGCGCCCGGGCCGGGCACCGGCTGCTGGTCGCGCGGGCGCAGCGCGCCGAGCGGCTGGCACGCCCGCGCCGCCGGCGGCCGCTCAGTACCGATCTCCCCGTGTGCTGCGCGTTCTGGCAGCGCTCCGACGGCGCGGGGCACGGCCCGGAGTGCACCCGCCCCGCTGCCGCCCGCGTCCCCCTCCGCGCCGGGTGCTGCGAGCGGTGGTGGACGTCTCTGGGCGCACAGCACGACGCGGGGTGCCGCCATCGTGCCGGCGCTCGGGACGGGGGCCGGACCCGCACGGGGCCGCGGTAGGGACCGGCGGTCGTCCGCCCGCCGGACGTCTCGGCGTACTTCTTCCGCAAGGGACCGGACCGGCCGTGGCAGAGATGTCACGGCGCCGGTGGGGGCGGGCCGCCGGGCCCGTTGGGGGAAGAACCCCGCGGCCCACGCGTGCCTGCCACCGTGTCAGCGGGTGTCCGTCAGACCGCCGGTGACGGCGATGACCTCGCCGACGGTGAAACTGGAGTCCGCGTCGGAGGCCAGGTACACGTACGCGGGAGCCACCTCCTCCGGCTGGGCGACCCGCCCCATCGGGGAAGAGCTGCCCAGGTTGGTCAGATAGTCGTCGGGGAACCGCTGCCCCGCCAGGTTGAGCACCGTCCAGGTCGGCCCCGGGGAGACGATGTTGGCGCGGATGCCGCGCTCGGCGAGGTGGGGGGCGATGGACTTGGTGAAGACGACCAGAGCTGCCTTCGAGGCGGCGTAGTCCATCATCATCTCGCTGCCCTTGAGCGCCTCCTCGGACGCGGTGGCGATGACGGCGTCGCCGTGGGAGAGGTGCGGCAGGGCCGCCATCACCAGGTGGAAGTAGGCGTAGACGTTCGTCTTGAAGACCCGGTCGAAGTCCTCGGCGGTCAGGTCGGAGAGGCTGTTCTGGCTGTTGAGGAAGGCGGCGTTGCTGACCAGGACGTTCAGGCCGCCCAGCTCCGCGACGGTGCGTTCGACGGCGTCCGCGCAGAAGGCCGGCTCGCACAGGTCGCCCGGCAGCAGCAGGCAGGTGCGGCCCTCCTTCTCGACCGCTTCCCTGGTCTCGTCGGCGTCGCTCTGCTCCTCGGGCAGGTAAACGATGGCGACGTCGGCCCCTTCGCGGGCGTAGAGCACGGCGACCGAACGGCCGATCCCGGAGTCGCCCCCGGTGATCAGCGCGACCTTTCCGGCGAGCTTCCCGGAGCCCCGGTAGTTGGCGGCGAGGTAGCGCGGGCGCACTTCCATCCGCTCTTCCAGGCCGGGGCGCTGCTGGCGCTGGAACCGGTAGGGCGGAGAGAGCTCCGCCTCCTCCTGGGGCATCGCCGGACGGTCGAGCGGTCCGTCGCCCGTTCCCTTCCTCTCCACCATTACTGGCCTCCATACCATCGCCTGCGCGGTCGGCGCCACCGGCCGGCGGCGCCCAGCAGTCGCCTGTCCCGAGCGCGGACACGCAAACAAGCCACGTCCGGGGCCCGGGCGAGCAGAGCCGGGCGGGCGGGTCTCCCAGCGGCTCACGGGAACCGGTCGGCCCGGTCCGTCAGGAGACCGCGGTCAGGACCGCTGTCAGGACCGGGGGCGGTGCGACGGACGGTCGCGCCGTGCTCGAAGTCGCGGACGGCGGACCGGGGACGACCCGAGCAGACGGAGCACGCCTTCGGCCGCTCGCTTCTGTCGGGTCGGCCGCCCTCTCCCCTGCCGGCCCAGTGCCGAGCCGGCGGGAGGAGAGGGCGGTCGGGCCGCGGAACGGCTGTTCAGTCGATGACCGCGGTGACCTCGACCTCGATCAGATGCTCGGGCACGTCCAGCGCCGCGACGCCGAGCAGGGTGGCCGGCGGTGCCGCGGTGACCCCGAGCTTCGCCTTCCCCCGGGCGATGCCCTCCAGCAGTTGGGGCATCTTGTCGGGGGTCCAGTCGACGACGTGGACGTTCATCTTCGCCACGTCGTCGAAGGAGGCGCCGGCCTCGGCCAGGGCGATGCCGACGTTGACGTAGCACTGCTCGGCCTGTGCCGCGAGATCGCCTTCGCCGACCGTGGTCCCGTCGGCGTCCCAGGCGACCTGCCCCGCGACGAAGACCAGCTTCGATCCGGAGGCGATCGACACCTGCCGGTAGACGTCGATCTCCGGCAGTCCGGCGGGGTTCACCAGGGTGATGGCCATGACTTCTGTCTCCTTGCCCTTGCGGTCTCTTGTGGTTACTCGGGAACCGTAGGAGAGTGACCGCTGACATGGAAGAACGCACTTTTCAGTGACTGGGGAACCCGATGGTGACCAAGCAGTTCACCGGCTCGCCCGACGACGCGGACCTGACACGCGCGGACTCCCTGGCGCGGGAGATCTTCTCGGACATCGCCAACAAATGGGCACTTCTGATCATCGAGGCGCTGGGTGACCGCACCCTGCGCTTCAGCGAGTTGCGCAACGAGATCGAGGGCATCAGCCACAAGATGCTCACGCAGAATCTGCGCATGCTGGAGCGCAACGGGCTGGTGGAGCGGTGCGTGCATCCCACCGTGCCGCCGCGCGTCGAGTACACCCTCACGGAACCGGGTCAGGGACTGCGGGAGACGACACACCACATGTGCGACTGGACCCACCGGTACCTGGGCCACATCGAGGCCTCCCGTCGCAGCTTCGGCCCCTGACGGGCGGGGCACGGTTCAGCGTCCCCGGCGCGGGGGGAGCGGGAAGCGGAGTGGGGAAGCAGCGCGCAGGACCCGGCAGCGGCCGACGACGCGTTCAGCCGGGCCACAGGTCACGCTCGCTCGTCCAGCAGACCGGCCGTCAGCTCCTGGCCGCACCGCCCGCTACGCCGCCGTGAGACACTTTGCCTGGTCTTTGCCTTTCGGGAACCACGTGGCCCCCGGGTGCGTTCATCCTGATAGCCGCGAGAAATCGCGGCCGAGGACCAAGACGGATACGCAGCAGCAACAGAAGCCGAGGTGGCACGAGTGGCGATGTGGGACAAGATCAAGGACCAGGCCAAGACCTTCCAGCAGTCCCAGGGCACTCGGGGAGCGAGCGGACCCGGGCAGGGACCGCAGGGGCATCAGGGCTACCAGGGCCCTCAGGGTTCCGGCCGGCCGGGCTCGTCCTCCGGCGGCTCCAAGGCCCAGCTGATCGGGATGTTCAAGACCCAGCTCGCATCGGTCAAGACCGAGCTCAAGAGCGGCGCCTACCGGGACGCCAGCATGGCCATGTGCGCCCTGGTCGCCGCGGCCGACGGGCAGGTGGAGCCGGCGGAGCGGCAGCGCGTGGAGGAGCTGATCGTCTCCAACGAGGTCCTGCAGAACTTCCCGGCGGACCAGCTCCGCCAGCGGTTCAACCAGCATGTGGACCGGCTCGTCGGCAACTTCGAGCTGGGCAAGAGCGAGGCCCTGCAGGTGATCGCCAAGGCCGCCAAGAAGCCCGCGGAGGCCCGCGCGGTCATCCAGACCGGCATGGTCATCGCCGGGGCCGACGGCGTCTTCGAGCCCTCCGAGCAGTACGCGATCCGCGAGGCCTGCACCGCGCTCGGCGTGCCGCCCTCGGAGTTCGGCGTCTGATCCCGTCCGCTCGCGGACGGGAACTCACGGACGGGAACTCGCGGACGGGAAAGCGTTTGACGGCCGTCGGCGTCGAAGGCTCGGATGGGGTCCATGAGTTCAGGGCAGCAGACGCATCCGGGCCGGTACCCTCTCGACGTCCGTCTCGTACGGCGGCTGGTCGAGGGACGGTTCCCGCAGTGGACGGGGCTGCCCGTCGAGCGCTTCCCGTCCGGTGGCACGGTCAACGCGATGTACCGGCTGGGCGACGACATGGTCGTACGGCTGCCGTTGGTCGAGGGCGGTGCCGGGGACGTGCTGGCGGAGCGGAAGTGGTTGCCCCGCCTGGCGCCCCTTCTGCCCACCGCCGTCCCCGAGGTGCTCGGGGACGGCGAACCGGCCGAGGGGTATCCGTGGCCGTGGTCGGTGTACCGGTGGCTGCCGGGGGAGATCCCCGAGGCCGGGGCACTGGACGAACCCGCGCTGCTGGCCGGGGACCTGGCCGGGTTCGTGGCGGCGATGCGGCGCGTCACCCTGCCGGGCGCCCCGTGGGCCCATCGCGGCGGCCCGCTCGCCACGCTCGACGAGCCGACGCGGGCCGCGATCGGGGAACTGCGCGCTCGCCCCGAGGAAGGCTTCGACTACGACGCCCTGACCGCCGTGTGGGACGACGCGCTGCGGGCACCGGCGTGGGACGGACCACCGGTCTGGCTGCACGCCGACCTGATGCCGGGCAATCTGCTGGTGGACGGCGGCAGACTGTCCTCGGTGATCGACTTCGGGTGCATGGGAATGGGCGACCCGGCCTGCGATCTCTTCCCGGCGTGGAATCTGCTGCCGGCCGGTGCGAGGACGGTCTTCCGCGAGGCGCTCGGTGTGGACGAGGCGACGTGGAGACGCGGCCGGGGGCGGACCCTGTCGCAGGCACTGATCGCGTTGCCGTACTACCGGGAGACCAATGCCGCGATGGCCGGCAACGCCCGGCACGTGATCCGGGCGGTGCTGTCGGAGGACGGCTGACCAGAGCCTCTTACGGCGCGGTCCTCACACCCTCGACCGGGTTCCGGGCCCGCTCCCGCACGGCGGCCGTGACGGGCGGCCGAGTCCGCCCGGACGCGGCCCCTCCCGGAGGCGTACGGCGCGGGGCGGAGACCGGGCTCGTAGGAACGAACGCCGCCGTTCCCCGTGCCCTTACGTGTCCCCCGTGTCGACGGCACCGCAGGACGCGGCGATGGCCGTGCCGACCCCGCCTGAACCCGAGGCACAAGAGGGTGACGTCCGCTCAGCTGTCGTAGTCCACGGTCAGCTTCTCGGAGACCGGGTACGACTGGCAGGTCAGGACGTAGCCGGCGTCGACCTCGGCCTTTTCCAGCGCGTAGTTGCGGCGCATGTCGACGCTGCCGTCGGTGACCAGGGCCCGGCAGGTGCCGCATACGCCGCCCTTGCAGGCGAACGGCAGGTCGGGCCGGGTCTGCTGGGCGCCGTCGAGGACCGGCCGCTCCCGGGAGAGGGCGGAGGTCGTGGCGCGGCCGTCCAGGACGACGGTGACCTCGCTGACGGGCCCCCGCGGGCCGGCCTCCTCGTGACGGACCTCCCGCACGGGCTCGTCGTCGGCGTGGAACAGCTCCCGGTGGACCCGGTCCGCCGGGACGCCGAGGCCGGTCAGGACCCGCTGGGCGTCGGCGACCATGCCCTGCGGGCCGCACAGCCACCAGTGGTCCGCGCTCTCCACGTCCACCAGGGAGTCGACGAGCGCCGCCAGCCGTCCGGCGTCCAGGCGGCCGGAGAGCACCTCCGCCTCGCGGGGTTCCCGGGAGAGCACGTGAGCCAGGTGGAAGCGGCTCGGATGGAGGTCCTTCAGGTCGGCCAGTTCATCGGCGAACATCACCGTGTCGGTGCGGCGGTTGCCGTAGAAGAGGGTGACGGCCGAACGGTCGTCGGCGGCCAGCACCGACTCGGCGATGGACACCATGGGTGTGATGCCCGAGCCGGCCGCGATCAGCACATGGTGGCCCGGGGTGGTCAGGTCGGGCGTGAAGCGGCCGGTGGGAGCCATCACCTCGACGGTGTCGCCCGGACGCACCTCGCTCACCAGCCACGCCGAGAACAGGCCGCCCGGCACCACCCGCACCCCGATGCGCGGCGTCGAGCCGGCCGGCGCGCAGATCGAGTACGAACGGCGCTCGTCCCGGCCGTCCACCTCACGCCGCAGGGTGAGCGACTGGCCGGGCGCGAAGGCGAACTCCTCGGCCAGTTCGTCCGGGATCTCGAAGCTCACGGCCGCCGCGTCCGCGCACAGCCGCTGGACGGCGGCGACGCGCAGGCGGTGGAAGGCGGGACGGCGGCGGGCGCGCGCCGGCGACGCCGAACCGGACGCGGTCGCCGAGCCGGACGCGGTCGCCGAGGCGGGGGCGGTCGGGGCCATCAGATCTCCTTGACGTACTCGAACGGCTCGCGGCAGGACCGGCAGCGCCACAGCGCCTTGCAGGACGTGGCGGCGAAGCGGGAGGTCTCCTCGGTGTCCGCCGAGCCGCACCGGGGACAGGACACCGCGGGCCGGGTGGGCGACAGGACGAGGGCGACCGGGCCGCGGGGGGCGGCGCCGGGCGGGGCGATGCCGTGCTCGGCGAGCTTGCGGCGGCCGGCCCCGGTGATCCAGTCGCTGGTCCAGGGCGGATCCAGGACCGTACGGATCTCCACGCGCGCGAACCCCGCTTCCCGCAGCCGGGCGGCGACGTCCGCCCGCATCTCGGCCATGGCCGGGCACCCGGAGTACGTGGGAGTGAGGCTCGCGACCACGGTGCCGTCCCCGGTCACCTCGACGCCGCGCAGCACACCGAGGTCGGCGAGGGTCAGCATGGGCAGCTCGGGGTCGGGCACCTGCTCGGCGACGTGCCGCGCGCGGCGGGCGTCCAGAGGTGCGAGGCCACCGGTCACCATGTCGCCTCCGGGTGGGCGCGGGCGACGCCCTGCAACTCCGCGAGGAGCGGCGCCAGATGCGGGGTGTGCTCGCCGGTACGGCCGGAGCCGGGCAGGGGCCGGTACACCGGCAGGGTCAGTCCGGCCGCCTCGGTGACCTGGCGCAGGTCGTCGGCGACCTCGTCCCGTGCGTCGTACGCCGTGTGCAGTTCGCCGAGGTACGGAGCGACCTGGTCCAGCGCCGCCCGCGTCCTGCGGTGCGACTCGTCCGTGCCGTCGCCCAGCCGCACGGCCCACTCGGCGGCGTACTGCCGGTGGTACGTCAGCTCCTTGACGCCCTTCGCGGCGACCGCGGACAGGACCGGGTCGGGGTGGGTCACCAGCCGCTGGAAGTGGGCCAGGCGCCAGCTGGAGAGCACCAGCAGCCGCACGATCGCGAAGGCGAAATCGCCGCCGGGCAGTTCGGCCAGGGTCACGTTGCGGAAGTCGCCGGCGTCCCGGAAGTAGGCGTAGGCGTCCTCGTCGCGGCCGGTGCCGTCGGCCTGGCCGGCGCGCGAGTAGAGCAGGCGGGCCTGGCCGAGGAGGTCCAGGCCGATGTTGGCCAGCGCCACCTCCTCCTCCAGCTCGGGCGCGCGGGTGACCCATTCGGCGAGCCGCTGCGCGCTGACCAGGGCGTCGTCGGCGAGGGCCACGCAGTCCGCGGCCAGTTCACCGGCGTCGACGCCCTCGGGCACGGCGGTGTCGACGCCGTGCAGCGGGTCCTCGAAGCCGGTGCCGTACGCCCAGCGGGTGTCGTCCTCGTGCCCCTCGGCCAGGCTCAGGTAGACGTGGTCGTCACTCATGCCCTGCTCCTAGATGTGGGGGACGTCGTCGGGGATGTCGTAGAAGGTCGGGTGGCGGTAGACCTTGTCGGCGCTGGGGGCGAAGAAGGGGTCCTTCTCGTCGCGGGTGGAGGCGGCTATGTGCTCGGAGCGCACGACCCAGATGCTCACGCCCTCGTTGCGCCGCGTGTAGAGGTCGCGGGCGTGGGTGAGGGCCATCGTGTCGTCGGCGGCGTGCAGCGAGCCGACGTGGACGTGGTTGAGGCCGCGCTTGCCGCGTACGAAGACCTCGTACAGCGGCCAGCCCTGCTTCCCGGAGGTCATGCCGCCGCTCCCTTCTCCGCGCGGGCCGCCTGTCTGGCCGCGTGGGCGGTGGCCGCCTCGCGCACCCAGGCGCCCTCCTCGTGGGCGGTCCGCCGCCGCCGGATCCGCTGCTCGTTGCACGGGCCGTCGCCCTTGATGACGCGCATCAGCTCGTCCCAGTCCGGGGTGCCGAAGTCGTGGTGGCCGGTCTCCTCGTTCCAGCGCAGCTCCGGGTCGGGCAGGGTGACGCCGAGCTTCTCCGCCTGCGGGACGGTCATGTCGACGAAGCGGCGGCGCAGTTCGTCGTTGCTGTGCCGCTTGATCTTCCAGGCCATCGACCGCGCCGAGTTGGGCGAGGCGTCGTCGGGCGGGCCGAACATCATCAGGGACGGCCACCACCAGCGGTCCACCGCGTCCTGGACCATCTCGCGCTGCGCGTCGGTGCCGCGCATCATCGTCATCAGCAGCTCGTAGCCCTGCCGCTGGTGGAAGGACTCCTCCTTGCAGATGCGCACCATCGCGCGCGCGTACGGCCCGTACGAGCTGCGGCAGAGCGGCACCTGGTTGCAGATCGCCGCGCCGTCCACGAACCAGCCGATCACGCCGACGTCGGCGAAGCTCAGCGTCGGGTAGTTGAAGATCGACGAGTACTTCTGGCGTCCCTCGATGAGCCGCTCGGTGAGGTCGTCGCGGTCCGCGCCGAGCGTCTCGGCCGCCGAGTACAGATACAGCCCGTGCCCGGCCTCGTCCTGGACCTTGGCGAACAGGATCGCCTTGCGGCGCAGCGACGGCGCCCGGGTGATCCACTCGCCCTCCGGCTGCATGCCGATGATCTCCGAGTGCGCGTGCTGGGCGATCTGCCGGATCAGCGTCTTCCGGTAGCCGTCCGGCATCCAGTCGCGCGGTTCGACGCGCTGGTCGTGCGCGATCGTCGCGTCGAACTGCTCCTGCAACCCGTCCGGGGGCGGTACCTCGGCGGCGTGTGTCGTGGTCATCGTCACCAGCTTCCCAACCGACCATTCGTTCGGTATCAGTGTGACGCGTTTCCCGGTGCCGGGCAAGACCCGGGACTCACGCCGGCCACACTCTTGACAGGGCGGCCACACCGCTGGATTACTGGGCCCTGC
Source organism: Streptomyces sp. NPDC037271 (assembly GCF_055603605.1). Classification (NCBI taxonomy): domain Bacteria; kingdom Bacillati; phylum Actinomycetota; class Actinomycetes; order Kitasatosporales; family Streptomycetaceae; genus Streptomyces; species Streptomyces sp. NPDC037271. The sequence continues at coordinate 30,743 of NZ_JBVJVN010000015.1, read as the reverse complement.
CGTGTGCGAACCGAATGGTCGGTCGGGAGACAAGGTGGTGGAACCACGTGGTGGGACAGGTGTCGCGGGCCGCTGAGCCGTCGCCCACGGAGGTGATGTTCCGCGCGGACGAGGCGTCCCGGCGGCTGGGCATCGAGCTGGTCGAACACGGGGAGGGAAGCGCCGTACTCCGCATGACCGTGACCCCGGCGATGGTGAACGGACACAGGATCGCCCACGGCGGCTACCTGTTCCTCCTCGCCGACACCGCCTTCGCCTGCGCGTGCAACAGCCACGGCCCGGTGACCGTGGCGGCGGGCGCCGACATCGTGTTCGTCGCGCCGGCCCGTGAGGGCGACGTGCTCGTGGCGCGTGCCGAGGAGCGCGCCCGGTTCGGCCGCAGCGGCGTCTACGACGTGACCGTGCGGCGCGCCGGAGAGGTGATCGCGGAGTTCCGCGGACGCAGCCGCAGCATGCGGGACACTACGGCGCGCGAGACGCCGGGCACGACGACGAAGGAGTCGCGATGAGCAGCGAGCCGACGACCGGGGCGGCCCCGGCTCCCCGCCGGGGAGAGCCCCTCCCCCACGACCTGCTGGACGACGCCGAGCGGCTGTCCCGGGAGCGGCTCCGGGAGCTGCAGCTCGACCGGCTGCGCACCACCCTCCGGCACGCCTACGAGAACGTGGAGCTGTACCGGAAGAAGTTCGACGCCGCCGGGGTGACGCCCGACGACTGCCGCAGCCTCACGGACCTGGCCCGGTTCCCCTTCACCACCAAGGCCGACCTGCGGGACACCTACCCCTTCGGCATGTTCGCCGTCCCGATGGCCGACGTGCGGCGCGTGCACGCCTCCAGCGGTACCACCGGCCGTGCCACCGTCGTCGGTTACACGGACAACGACCTGTCCATGTGGGCGGACGTCGTCGCCCGTTCGATCCGGGCCGCCGGCGGCCGTCCCGGGCACAAGGTGCACATCTCCTACGGCTACGGCCTGTTCACCGGCGGCCTCGGTGCCCACTACGGCGCCGAGCGCGCCGGGTGCACGGTGATCCCGGCCTCCGGCGGCATGACGGCGCGGCAGGTGCAGATCATCCAGGACTTCCGGCCCGAGATCATCATGGTCACCCCCTCCTACATGCTCACCCTGCTCGACGAGTTCGAGCGGCAGGGCGTCGATCCGCGCACCACGTCCCTCGAGGTCGGCATCTTCGGTGCCGAGCCGTGGACCGAGGAGATGCGCCGCGAGATCGAGGAGCGGATGGACATCCACGCCGTCGACATATACGGGCTGTCCGAGGTGATCGGCCCCGGCGTGGCACAGGAGTGCGTCGAGACCAAGGACGGGCTGCACGTGTGGGAGGACCACTTCTACCCGGAGGTGGTCGACCCGCTCACGGACGCCCCGCTGGCCGAGGGCGAGGAGGGGGAGGTGGTCTTCACCTCGCTCACCAAGGAGGCGCTCCCGGTGATCCGGTACCGTACGCGCGATCTGTCCCGGCTGCTGCCGGGCACCGCACGGCCCGCCTTCCGCCGGATGCGGAAGGTCACCGGCCGCTGCGACGACATGATCATCCTGCGCGGGGTGAACGTCTTCCCGACACAGATCGAGGAGATCGTGCTGCGCACGCCCGGCGTCACCCCGCACTTCCAGATCCGGCTCACCGAGCGCGGCCGCATGGACCACATGACCGTACGGGTGGAGGCCCGCCCCGACGCGGGTCCCGAGCAGCGCGAGGCCGCCGCCGAGGCGATCGGACGGGGCGTCAAGGACGGCGTGGGCGTCACCGTGGAGGTGGAGATCACCGACCCGGAGACCCTGGAGCGCTCGCTCGGCAAGCTCCGCCGGGTCAGGGATCTGCGCGGGGAGTGACCGTCGGCCTGCGGAGGGACGAAACGTGAGCACCGACACGTCCGTTCACGTCCCGTACTGGTGTGCACGGAGGTGTGGATGGGCAGTGAATGCATGATCGGGGGAGATTGAGTACGTCCTGGGGGTAAATCCCGTGCGTGTGTGTGTGATCGGTGCAGGTCTGTCGGGGCTGGCGGTGGCCCACGCCCTCAAGGAGCGTGGCATCGGGTTCGTCTGCCTGGAGAAGGCTCCCGACGTCGGCGGGATCTGGCGTCAGCCGGAGGCCGGAGAGCGTGGCCCCGGGTACCTGTCGCTGCATCTCAACACCGCCAAGCAGCTGACCGGTTACGCCGGCTTCCCGATGCCGTCCTCGTACCCGCTCTACCCCCGGCACAGCCAGGTCGCCGCCTATCTGCGTTCCTTCGCGGACTGGGCGGGCATACGCGACCACGTCGAGCTGCGGACCGAGGTGGTGTCCGTGGGCCGGGACCCGGACGGCATGTGGACGGTCGTCAGCCGGGACGCGGACGGCGCGGTGGCGTCGCGGCGGTTCGAGCAGGTGATCGTCGCGTCGGGACACCACACCGACCCCGCGCTGCCCGATCCTCTTCCTGCGGGTTCCGACGCGTTCACCGGAAGGATCCTGCACTCCCTCGACTACCGCGACGGCCGCGACTTCGCCGGACGGCGTGTCGTCGTCGTGGGCCTCGGCGCCTCGGCGGTGGACATCGCCGCGGACCTCTCCCGGCATGCCGCCGAGACCGTGCTGTCGGTGCGCCGGGGGCTGCACATCGTGCCCAAGCAGCTGTACGGGCAGTCGCTCGACGAGATCGCCGAAGCGCCGTGGTGGAACGAGATGTCCTTCGCCGAGCGGCGCCAGTGGGCCGAGGAGGCCCTGCACGTCGCGCGCGGCAGGCTGGCGGACTACGGACTGCCCGAGCCCGACCATCCGCTCTTCTCCTCCGCCACGACCCTCTCGGACGAGATCCTCAGCCGGATCCGGCACGGCGCCGTGACCCCGAAGCCCGCGATCGGCTCCTTCGACGGCGACCGGGTCGTCTTCACCGACGGCACCCGGGTGGCGGCGGACGCGGTCGTGTACTGCACCGGCTTCCACATGACCTTCCCCTTCCTGCCCGCCGGCTGCCCGGTGGCGGCGGACGGCTCGGTCGAGCTGTACCGACGGGTCGTCCCGGCCGACCGGCCGGGCCTGTACTTCGTCGGACTGGTCCGGCCGGTGGGCGCGATCACCCGGTTGGTGGAGGCCCAGGCACAGTGGGTGGCGCGGATCATCGACGGCGATGCCGAGCTGCCCGCGGCGGACGAGATGCGCGAGGAGATCGGCACCTACCTCGCCGCCATCGTCCAGCGCTACGGCCGGACGCAGGGCGCGTCGATCCAGGTCGACGTGGGCCCGTATCTGACGGAGTTCCGGGAGTCGCTGCCCGTGTAGCCGCCCCGGGCGCCGTCGGCGGTGCCCGGCCACCACGTCCGTGACCAGGGCTCCCGGTACGTCCGCCGGGAGCCCTGTGGTGTCCGCACGGTCCGCTCAGCGCACCGCCACCGGACGGCGGACAGCCTCCGCGACCGGCGGCCTGACCGCGTACGCCTCCGAGGAGAGGTAGGCCGTCACCCGCGGCGGGCGGCCCTGTTGGTGGGCCAGCGCCAGGTAGGCGATCAGCCCCACGCCGTCCTCGGGCCGCCGGTCGGTGACGGCGGCCAGCGCGCGCACGAGCGCCGAGGCGTCCATGCCGTGGTGGCGCAGCAGCCTCGCCGCCCGTTCCAGGGCCTCCCCGTCGTGCCGGACGTAGTCCCTGACCGGGATGTGGAGGGTGAAGCCGCTCGGCCGGGCGGTGGCGGTGTCGGTGAAGGAGTGGCAGGACAGGCCGGGCCGCCTGCCGAGCCCCGTGGCGTCGGGCCCGAGGCCCGCGGCCGTGCGGAAGAAGCCCTCGATGCCCGCGGGGCCGGGGCCCGGGTCCATGCGGGACAACCGCCCGGCCTGGCCGGCCGTGAGGTTGTCGTGGCGCACGTAGACCTTCACCCGGGGTTCCTCCCAGTCACCCAGGTCCAGGGCGAGGAACGGGTATCCGCTGCCCTGAGGCAGGGTGGCGAAGGCCCTGTGATGGCCCAGCCGGTGCAGCGCCTCGCGCACCGTCGCGGCGGAACGTTCCGCGCCGTTCGCTGCCGGGTTCAGATAGACCTTGACCTTGGGTACACCGCCGGGTCCCAGTTCCAGGGCGCACCACAGGGCCAGGGGACCGTGCGGGGCGGGTGGCAGGAAGAGGTCCTGGAGGTCGTCGAGCGGGTCGGTGGTGAAGTTCCAGCGCCGTGCCATCGCCCGGATCGTCTCGACTCCGACGCTGCCGTTGCGGGCCAGGCTGTCTGCGCCGCAGCCCGGTTCCAGGAGCAACCGCAGGGCGGGAGCCGCGTCCGGCCGGAAGGAGAGGGAGAACTCCACGGGGGTGTGGTCGTCGGACAGGAAGGTGCGGGTGGGCGGCGGCAGGTTCAGCGGTCGCTCGGCCACCGGCCCCAGAGAGCCGGTCAGGACCTGGGCGTAGGTCTCGACGTCGGACTCGGACAGGCCGGCGACCGCGCCGAGTCTTCGCAGCTGACCGCTGGTGAGGGCGCCGAGCGTCGGGGTGCCCCGCAGGACCGTGCCCGTCGTGTCGGCGGTCACCGGCCCGGCCCCCGCCGGAGCCGCACAAAGCGATACCCGCCTGGGGAGGCGGGTATCGGGGGGATCGGCGGCGGGAAAGCGGCGTCCGTGGATATGTGGTCCACGACACCTCCTTTTACTCGTAAGCAACTTGAATGCCGCGTTGCTCACTACCCGTGCCGTTGGATCTTCATGCGGAAGGGGCGGGTTGGACAGGTGTTGCGCATGTCACCTGGTGAGCCAGTTGAGGAACTGGCTCCACATGCCGCTGCGTTCGGCCGGGTGGGCCGTGTTCGCCGCCTTCTCCCGCGCGGCCGTCGCGGGGTCCGGCTCCGGGCCGGTACCCCGTCCGGACCGCACCGGGGTGAAGCGGGCCGGGAGGGTGGCCAGGGCCCGGTTGAACGGGCCCGGACGCCACGTCAGGCTATCCTCGGGGACGGCGAGTTCGACGTCGGGCAGCTCGTTGAACAGGTGCTCGATGGCGGTGACCGTGATGTGCCGGGCCGGCTCCTTGGACGGGCAGGCGTGCGGGCCCGCGCTCCAGGCCAGGTGCGCGCGGTTGCTGCCGGCCTGGCGCGAGGCCTTGAGCGCCGGGCCGGTGTTGGCCGCGGCGAAGCTGACCAGGACCAGGTCGCCCGCCTGCAGGTGCTGTCCGGCGAGTTCCGTGTCGGCGGCCGGGTAGTGCGGTGCGTAGTTCGACATGGGAGGGTTCTCCCACAGCGTGTCGTCGAGGGCCTCGTCGATCAGGCCGCCCTCACGGGCGTACCGGTCATGGGTGAGAAGCCGGTGCAGGGTGTTGCCGATGAGGTTGCGCAGCGGCTCGGCGCCCGCGCCCAGCAGCAGCGCGAGCTGGTGGACCATCTCCTCGTCGGTCAGCCGCGCCTCGTGCCGCATCAGCCAGGAGGTGACGTCCTCACCCGGCTTGCTCCGCTTGAGCGCGACCAGTTCCTCCACCGCCTGGAACAGCACGGCGGTGGCCTTGTCGGCGTTGACTCCGTCGAACATGCCGGAGATGCCGAACAGCACCCGGTCGCCGATGTCGGCGGGGCAGCCGAAGAGTTCGTTGAACACGAACAACGGCAGCTGCCTGGCGTAGTCGCCGAGCAGGTCGGCCGAGCCTCGGCCGCCGAACTGGGAGATGAGGTAGCCGGAGATCTGCTCGGTGCTGCGGCTCAGCCGGCGGGTGTCCACCCGCGCCATGCTGTCGGTGACCGCCTGACGCAGGCGCAGGTGGTCGGCGCCGTCGGCGAACATGCAGTTGGGCCGGTAGGCCAGCAGCGGTGCGACGGGGCTGTCCGGGCCCACCTTGCCCTCGTTGAAGGCCCGCCAGCGACGCGCGTCCTTGCGGAAGGAACCGGAGTCCTGCAGCAGCTGGAGCGCCGCCGCGTAGTCCGTGACCAGCGTCGCCTCGACCCCGGGGGCCAGTTCGACGGGCGCTGCGGCGCCGTAGTGGCGCAGGTACTCGTAGTACGCCTGCGGGTGGGCGGCGAACTCCGGGCCGTGCAGCGGCACGCGGGCACCGGAGCCGTGTGCCGGGCACCCGGGCGGCGGCACCGGGGCGGTGTCGTGGGCGTTCATGTCTGCTCCCAGCTCCTAGCGGGTGCGGTCCAGCAAGTAGCGGACGAGGGTGGTCAGTGCGGCGGCCGAGGACTTCTCGTCGCGGGCGTCGCAGGTGACGACGGGGGTGTCGTCGAGCAGGTCCAGCGCCTCGCGCAGCGCCCGCTCGTCGCGCAGCGGGGCGCCGTCGAAGTGGTTGACGGCGATGGCGTAGTCGAGTCCGTAGTGCTCGATGAGGTCGATCACGGGGAACGAGTCGGCCAGCCGCTCGGGGTCGACCAGCACCAGGGCGCCGAGCGCGCCGCGGGCCATGTCCTCCCACATCTGGACGAAGCGCTGCTGACCGGGCGTGCCGAACAGGTAGAGCACGACGCGGTCGCTGATGGTGAGGCGGCCGAAGTCCATGGCGACCGTGGTGGTGGTCTTGCCCTGGACCCCCTTGAGGTCGTCGACCGACTCCGCGGCCTGCGTCATCGTCTCCTCGGTGGACAGCGGCTCGATCTCGGAGATGGAGCCGATGAGGGTGGTCTTGCCCACCGCGAAGTGGCCGACGACGAGGATCTTGACCGCGGTCTGGGTGGCTCCACCGCGTACGTAGTCCTGCTCACCCAAACTTGGCGCGGAGACCATTGAGCACCTCCTCCAGGATTTCCTTGTCGGCCAGGCGTGCGCGGGCCACGGGCGGGCGGGTCATGAGGTGGCCGCCCTCCATGAGGGACGCCAGCAGGATCCGCACCACCCCCAGCGGGAAGTGGGAGTGGCCGGCGATCTCGGCGACCGAGAGGTAGCCGGCGGAGCAGAGGTCCAGCAGGCTCTGCTCCTCGGGGGACAGCCGGGCCGGCCGCCGCGCGTCCTCGGCGGAGGCGGTGACCAGGGTGATGAGGGAGAGGTGCTCCTCGTCGGGCAGGCCGCGGCCCTTGGTGATGACGTACGGCCGCACTAATTCGGGGGCCTCGGGCTCCCAGCCGTCGTCGTGGCCGGTCATGAGCGGGTGCCGAGGTTCTCGCGCGGCGGTGTCGTCAGCCGCTTGCCGAGCTGGGCGACGAGTTGCTGCATCCGGAAGGTGATGTCCGCCATGTCGACCTCCGGGGAGGCGGAGACGCCGAGGTAGGCGCCCTCGCCGGCGGAGATCAGGAAGACCCAGCCGCCGTCGAACTCGACCAGGGTCTGCCGCCACGCGTGGTTCGGGTCCTCACAGAAGAAGGCGAGGGTGCGGCTGAGTGACTGCACGCCGCTCATCGCGGCGGCGACCCGGTCGGCGTCGTCCTTGTCGAAGTCCTGCGTCCGGGCCATCAGCAGTCCGTCGGCGGATATCAGGACCGCGTGCAGGGCCCCGGGAATCTCCAGGGCGCTGTCGAGCATCCATGACAGGTCGTCGTTCACGAGTCCTCATGTCCTTCGCTGCTTGCACCGGGTGTTCTGCTCGTCCGGCCCGTCTCCTCGGGCCGGGTGACGCGGCCGGTCTGCGTGCCCCGTTGGAAGGCGGCCATGATCTGCGCCTGCTCGGAGTCGGAGCGGCCGGCGGAGCGCGGGGTGGGCGCGCTGCCGGGCACGATGGCCATCGGGCGCTTGCGGCGGCGCCGGGGCAGACCGTCATCGGTCCGGGACGAGGTGAGCGCTGCTTCCGGTCCGCCGTCCTGGCCGGGCCGGGCCGTGACCCGGGCGGCCGGGGCGGGTGCCTTCTTCTCCGGCATGGCGGTGAGCAGTTCGTGCGGCAACAGGACCACCGCGCGTACACCTCCGTAGGGGGAAGAGGAGTCCACCGACACCTCGAAGCCGAAGCGCTCGCACAGCAGGCCGATGACCGCGAAGCCGAACTGCGGCGGATTGCCGAGCCCCGCGACACCCGAGGCACGCTCGGTGGCGAGCAGCTTGTCGGCGCGGGCGCGCTCCTCGTCACTCATGCCGACACCGGCGTCGTCGACGACGACGCAGATGCCCTTGGGCACGGTCCGGATGTTGATCTCGACGACGGTGTCCGGGCTGGAGTAGCTGGTGGCGTTGTCGAGCAGTTCGGCGAGGGCCAGGGCGACGGGTTCGACGGCCCGGCTGGTGATGCCGAAGTCGACCTGCGAGAGGATCTCCACCCGGCGGAAGTGCCGGACGCGCCCCTGCGCGCTGCGCACCACGTCGTAGACCGAGGCGGTGTCCCGCCGGCCGCCCAGCCAGCCGTCGCACAGGACCGCGATGGACTGGGCACGCCGGCCGAACTGCGAGTTGGTGTGGTCGATCTCCAGCAGGTCCTGGAGGAGCGCCGAGTCGCCGTACTTGGTCTGCAGCCGGGAGAGGACCAGCTGCTGTTCGGCGGCGAGGCCCTGAAGGGTCCGCATGGCCGATTTCAGGACGGTCTTCGTCTCGTCCTCGGCCCGCTCCTGTGCCGCCTGCACGGACTTGCCGTAATCGTTCTCCAGCTCTGTGTAATGTGCCCTGAGCCCTTGAACCTCCTGCCGCAAAGCTCGCGCCGCCCTGCGCTGGCGGCTGATGAGCGCGGCGGCGGCGACGAGGGCGACGAGGGCGACCCAGAGCAATGGGTTCCCTATGTATTCCGTCATAAGACTCTCTTCAGGCGACTGAAGGCCGGTTTGCTGAGTTCCCGTCTACGCGGGCGGCCCGGTGGACTGCCCGCACCGAGGTGGCTGCCCAGACTGTCCCTGAAGTCGGGAATGCCGTCTTTCACCCATCCGCCCGCTCCGCAAACGCGGTGATCGTATCACCGCATGATCAGGTGAATTGACGTCAAGAAACGCTCGTTCAGCAGCGGTTGGGGACCGGCGCACGGCCGGTCCTGGATGGTGAGTACAGTCGACCCCGTGAAAGATGCACACGACACCTTCCGGTCGGGCCCGGGGTCGGCGCGGGACGGCACGGCGTGACGCCGGAGGCCATGGCCGCGGTGTTCGCGGCGGGCTTCGGGGCCGGCGCCATCAACAGCGTCGTCGGCTCCGGAACGCTGATCACCTTTCCGGTGCTGCTGGCCACGGGACTGTCGCCCGTCACCGCCACGGTCTCCAACGCGCTCGGGCTCATCCCCGGTTCCATCAGTGGGGCCATCGGCTACCGGAAGGAACTGAGCGGCCAGCGCCGGCGCATCCTGAAACTGGGCCTCGGGGCGCTGCTGGGCGGTCTCACCGGCGCCACTCTGCTGCTGTCCCTGCCCGCCGACGCCTTCGAGACGATCGTGCCGGTCCTGGTGGGTCTGGCCCTGGTGCTGGTGGCGCTCCAGCCCCGGCTCGGCAGGCTGGTGCAGCGCCGCCGCGAACGCACCGGCGCCTCCCCCCGTCGTGACGGCGGCCCACTGCTGTTCACCGGCCTGACGCTCGCCAGCGTCTACGGGGGCTACTTCACCGCCGCGCAGGGGATCATCTACCTGTCCCTGATGGGCATGCTCCTCGACGAGTCCCTGCAACGCCTCAACGCCGTCAAGAACGTGCTCTCCGCCGTCGTCAACACCGTCGCCGCGCTCTTCTTCCTCTTCGCCGCGGACTTCGACTGGACGGCCGTCGCGCTCATCGCCGTCGGCTCGGCCCTCGGCGGTTACAGCGGGGCCAAGGTGGGCCGGCGCTTCAGCCCTCTGGTCCTGCGGATGCTGGTCCTGGCGGTCGGCACCGTCGCCCTCGTGCAGCTACTGCTCCGCTGACCCGGCGGCCCGGGGAGGGCGGACAAAAGTGGAATCTTCCCCGCCGCTTGTTCCTCCACACCGTGACCGCGCGGGCAGGGCGCGTGGGATACACCACGCCGTCGCGCGGATTGCCCCGGGGAGCGATCAGGGAAGCCATGGAGGCGCCCAAGGTCGACTCGAAGGGACGCACCCTCGTGACGCTCGTAGCGCCTCCCCCCATACCCAGGGCAGCGGGCTCGCTGCCGCTTCTGGGACACGCGGTACAGCTCCTGCGCGACAACCTCGGCTTCATCGCCTCCCTGCGCACCGCCTACGGACCGCTCGTCGAGATCACCCTCCAGCCCGGCACCCGCACCCTGGTCGTCCAGGACCCCGACCTCATCCGCACCATGCTGACCGACCTCGGACCGAGCCTCGACAAGGGCCGGTTCTTCGAGAAGATGGGCCAGCTGCTGGGCGACTCCGTCGTCACCGCCGCCGGCCAGGCCCACGTCCGCAGACGACGTCAGCTCCAACCGGCCTTCGCCCGCGACCGGATCGCCCGCTACGTCGACACCATGCGCGGCGAGACCGAGGCCGCCGTCGACGGCTGGGCGCCGGGGCAGCGGCTCGACGTGCGCGAGGCCATGGTCGGCCTCAGCCTGAACATGCTCGCCAAGACCGTGTTCTCCGGCAGCCTCGACGAGGCCACCTTCCGCCGGCTGCGCGCCGACCTCTCCGTCGTGATGAACGGCGTCGGCGCCCGCGTCATGCTGCCCGACTGGATCGAGCGGCTGCCGCTGCCCGTCAACCGCCGTTTCACCGCCGCGCGCGACGCCGTACGGGCCACCGTCGACCGGGCCGTCACCGACCTCCAGGCCTCCGGCCACGACACCGGCGACATGCTGTCCCTGCTCCTGCGCACCACCGACGAGGAGACCGGCCGGCCGCTGACCGGGCACCAGATCTCCTCCGAGATCCTCACCCTGGCCGTGGCCGGGACGGAGACCACCGCCTCGGTGCTGTCCTGGGTGCTGTACGAACTCGCCCGGAACCCCGGGGTCGAGGCGCGGGTCCTGGGGGAACTCGACGAGGTCCTCGGCGACCGGCCGGTCACGTTCGACGACCTGGGGCGGCTTCCGTACCTCGGGCGGGTCGTCGACGAGACCCTGCGGCTGCACCACACCGGGTGGCTCGTCACCCGCCGCACCGTCACCGAGACCCGGCTCGGCCCCTGGACCGTGCCCGCCGGGACCGAACTCGCCTACTGCCAGCATGCCCTCCACCGCGACCCGCGACTGTTCCCGGACCCACTGAGCTTCGACCCCGACCGCTGGCTGGACAGCGACCAGCCCCGCCCCACGCACGCGTTCCTGCCCTTCGGCGCGGGCAAGCACAAGTGCGTCGGTGACCGGTTCGCCCTCACCGAACTCGTCACCGCCATCGCCACGATCACCCGGCGGGTACGGCTCGAACTCGCCCCCGGCCAGACGGTACGGCCCGTCGCCGCGGCCACCGTACGGCCCCGCACGCTGCTGATGACCGTGCGCGGCAGAGAGGACTCCCCGACTCCGTCCGCCGGCTGAAACCGAGGTGCCGGGCCGGCCGGCAGGCTGCGAAGGCCGGCCCGGACCCGACAGCCGGACCGGATCCGACAGCCGGCCCGGATCCCTCGGCATAACGGCGCGTTATGAGAAGTCGGGACTGGTGGCCCCGGATCCCCGCCGGACATGCTGAGCAGCGCCCCCACACATCACCACGCGCTCCCACGCGTGTCGTCGGAATCGAGGAGCCTTGCGCATATCCAGACTCGTCCCCGCCTTGACGGCCGCTCTCCTGGCAGCCCTGCTGTCCGCCCTCGCGCTCGCGCCGAGCGCCTCCGCCGCGGAGCCGCGGCCCGGTGACGGCGGCCCCCAGCCGATCATCGGCGGCGGCTACGCGCAGAACGCCCCTTGGGCCGCCCGGCTGTTCTCCAACGGAACCCAGACCTGCTCGTCGACCATCATCTCCCCCACCTGGATCCTGACCGCCAAGCACTGCGTGAGCGGCGGAGGACTCTCCTTCCGCATCGGCAGCCTCGACCAGCGGTCCGGCGGCACCGTGGCGAACGGCGTCCGGACCGTCACCCACTCCTCGTCGGACCTCGCGCTGGTCCGGCTCGACCGCTCCGTCTCCGCCTCCTACGCACAGCTCGGGCAGCCGGGTACGGTGCGGGTCGGCCAGACCGTACAGGTCTACGGCTGGGGTGCCACCTCCCGGTGCGGCTCGGAGATCAACTGCCAGTCCCCGTACCTGAAGGTCGCGAACGTGAGCGTGACCCAGGGCTGCCGCGACGCCTACTACGGTTCGGCGATCTGTGCCCGTCCCGTCGACGGCATCACCGCGGGCGGCGACTCCGGCGGCCCGATGATGGCCGGCGGCATCCAGGTGGGCGTCGCCTCGACCAGCGACCGGCAGACCACGACGGCGTACACGAACGTGACCGCCTACCGCTCGTGGATCCAGTCCGTCGCGGGCGTCTGACCCGCCCCCACCCCGAGGAACCGGCGTCCGGCCCGACCGCGACCTGTCTCCGTTCCGGCAGAGGCAGGCGCGGGACCCGGCGCTCGCCGTCGATACCGGCGGGACGCCGACGCGTTCCCGGTGCCCGGCGTCCAGGGACCGGACGGCCCGACAAGCGCGTGGTGAATGCATCTACCGTTCACCGTGAACGATCTGCGTCCCGCGCGAAGGAGCCCCGGTATGGCCGGACAGACAGCCGAGTCCCCGGCGGACGAGCACGAGGCGGCCGTGCTCCGGCTCCAGGACGTGAGCGTCGGCCGCCACACGACGGACCGGTTGATCCTCGACGGGATCGACTGGACGGTCCGGCCGGGAGAGCACTGGGCGCTCCTGGGGGCCAACGGCGCCGGGAAGACCACCCTGCTGCGGCTGCTCGGCGCGCTCATGCACCCCACGACCGGCACCGTCGACGTCCTCGGCAGCCGGCTCGGCCGGGTGGACGTCCGCGAGCTCCGGACACACATCGGCCATGTCACCTCCGCCCAGCGGGTGCCGCAGGACCTCACCGCCCACGCGGTCGTACTCACCGGCCACAGCGGCACCGTGCAGCCCCTGTGGCGGACGTACGACGGCGAGGTCCGGCTCCGCGCCCACGAACTCCTGGCCGAACTCGGCGTCGAGGAGCTGACGGACCGGCCGTACGGCGTCTGCTCGGGCGGGCAGCGGGCCCGCGTCCTCATCGCCAGGGCGCTGATGGCCGACCCCGCCCTGCTGCTCCTGGACGAGCCGTTCAACGCACTGGACCTGCCGTCCCGCGAGGACCTCGTCGAGGCCATGCACCGACTCACCGAGGGGCGCCCGCAGCTGGCCACCGTGACGGTCACCCACCACCTGGAGGAGCTGTTCCCGACGGTCAGCCACACCCTGCTGCTGCGCGAGGGCCGGATCCTGTCCCAGGGACCCGTGACCGACGTCCTGACCGACTCCCTCCTGACCACCTGCTTCGGCCGTGACATCACGGTGGCCAGGCACGGGGGCCGCTGGTCCGCCTACTCGGGCCGGAGTGTGCGGAGTTGAGTGAATCGCCTGTGCGAGTGCCCGCATGACCACAGTGGTTCACCCGGTCGATCCGAGTCGTCGCATGACCGGTACTTCGCCGCACAGCTGCTAAGTTCACCCCCCGTGCATCCACAAGTATTCGACATGCGGTTCCGTGAACGCGGCCGCCGGACAACGAGCTTCGGCTTCGGACTGCTCGCCGTGGCAGCCGTGCTGTGGGTGTGGTGCGGCGTACTGCTCACCACCTCGTACGAAGCCGACCGCACGTACGCGACCAACCCGGTGGAGTGCGAGGCCCGCCTGTTCACCGATGACGGGACCGCGAACGAGGGACCGTTCAAGGATCCCTGCGGTGACGAACGGGACTGGCCCGAGGCGCTGGCTCTGCTCGGCCTCTCGGTCCCCGTCTCCGTGGGGGGTGCGGTGCTCCTCACCTACGGACTCATCGGTGTGCGGGTGAGCGAGCACGCCGCCGAACTGGCCCGCCTGCACGAACTCGCCGCCCGGGACAAGGGGGAGGCCGACGCGTAGCCCGGCGGGCGGGGGCGGTGCGAGGGGCGGCCCCCGGCGTATCGGCCACTGAACGTCCGGGACCGCCCCTCGGCTCCCCCTGCGGTGGCCTGCCCGTCCGCCGTCCGGAGAAAACGGGCCCTGCGGCGATGGGGGCGCAAGTGCACGCCCACGGGTTACCCCGGTCAACACGGTGATGCCGGCGAGGTGCCGGGGGGCGTCCCGTCCGCGCTGCCGCCTCGTTGACGGGGCATGCGTACGGGTGGAGGACCCCGCCCCGTCCGCCTGCCCGCCCGACCGCCCGAGCCGAGGAGCAGCCACACCGTGGGAACCGCCGTCCACGTCCCGCAGACCCGGGACATGCTCGGAGAAGAACTCTCCGGCGACGAAGCCCTGACCGCCCTGCGCCGGTACGGCCGCCTGCGGCTGCTGACCGACGCCTTCACCCGGTTCCGCTACGCGGACGGCTTCACCAACGCGCGGGCCCTCGCCTTCCAGGTCGTGATCGGCCTGGTCCCGTTCACCATCGCGCTCGTCGGCCTGGCCACGTCGGTGCACACCGAGGCCGTGGGCCGGGTCATCGAGCTCACCCTCGGCCGGATCGTGCCGGGGGCCAGTGCCGACGTCGTCCAGAAGGCGTTCGAGTCCACCCGGCGCAGCGCCGGCAGCGACGCGTGGAGCACGCTCGCTCTGTGGCTGGGCCTGGCGTTCGCCGTGCTCAACCTCGCTTCGGCCATGGGCCAGATCGAGCGGGGCGCCAACCGCATCTACGGCATCGAGCGCGACCGTCCCTTCCCCCGCAAGTACGCGAGGGCGCTGGTGCTCGCGCTCACCGCCGGGCTGCCCATGGTGCTGGGGTTCCTCGTGCTCGTCGCGGGCGAGGCCGTCGGGGACGCCGTGGCCCGCTCCGTCGGCGACCGGGACGGCGGCACCGGGTGGTGGGGCGTGCTGCAGGTGCCGGCGGGACTGCTGCTGGCCTGGGTCGCCTCGGCGGTGATCCTGCGCTGGTCACCCCGCCGCGACCAGCCCGGCTACACCTGGCTGGCCTTCGGTTCGGCGGTCCACCTCGTGCTGTGGGTCTCGGCGACCTGGCTGCTCGCGCTGTACGTCGGCCGGAGCGGCGCATTCGGTGCCGTCTACGGTCCGCTCACCGCCTTCATCGCACTGCTGCTGTGGGCGAACCTCACCGCCGTGGCGCTCTTCCTCGGCATCGCGTTCGCCGCCCAGCTGGAAGCGGCCCGGGCCGGTATCCGTACGCCCGTACAGCCGGACCCCGGACCGGGTGCCTGACGTCGCCGGCGTCCACGGGGCGCCCGGCCGGCGCGGGCCCCCGGGCTACGTCCCCGCGCGGGGCGGGGTCAGCGCCCAGCGGATGCCCGCGGTCACGGCCACGCCGAGCGGGCGTACGCACACGCCTTCCGCCGGCGGTACCCGCGGCAGCCACAGGGCACGCGAGGCCCAGACCGGCAGCAGCGAGACCGCGTTGGCGGCGAGGACCGCGTACGGGAGGCGGGCGAGCAGCGGCACGGGCGGATTCAGCAGCAGGAACCGCGCGGTGCTCCGCGCTTCGCCGGTCGCGTGCAGTTCGCCGCGGTAGGCGGCCAGTCGCTCCACGAGTCCGGCACGGTCCACGGGCGGGTCCGGGACGCCGAGCGCGACGGCGATGCGCGCCGTGTCGGCCACGTAGGCGTCGCACCCGTCGTCGTCCAGGGGCTGGGCTCCGTAGCGCTGGTGGGCCCGCAGGAAGCTGTCGACCTCGGCGATGTGCACCCAGCACAGCAGGTGCGGATCGGCGGCGGCGTAGGCCCGGCCGTCGGAGGTGGTGCCGCGCACGGTGTCGTGCACGGCCCGTACCCGCTCGCACGCCTCCCGCGCGCTGTCGGCCGGTCCATAGGTGGTGACGGCCAGGAAGGTGCTCGTCCGCTGCAGCCGGCCCCAGGGGTCGCCGCGGAATCCGGAGTGCGCGGCCACCGCCGCCATGGCCAGGGGGTGGAGCGACTGGAGCAGCAGGGCGGAGAGGCCGCCGATGAACATCGAGGCGTCCCCGTGCACCCGTCTGATCGGCCGCTCCGGTCCGAACCAGCGTGGGCCCGGTGTGTCGTGGATGCGCGCGTGGTTCTCCGGCCCCTGCGGCCCGGCGACCCTGGAGAAGATCAGGTCACCGAGCCGTGCGCGCGGGTCGGGGCAGCTGTTTCCGGAAGGCATGCGCATGACCGGCGAGCCCTCCTTCCCCTGCCGCGGCCGGGTGGCTCACATATGACTACGTCTGCCCCGCTCCGCCCGGCGGGAACATCAGGAGCAGCCCCAGGCCGACATCCCCTGGATACGGGCCAGGCGTTCGGCCACGGCGATCTGTTCCACGCGGGAGGCGAGGTCCGCGCGCGGGGCGTACTCGAGGCCGCCCGCCGCGATCCAGCTCGACGGTGCGAACTGCAGGCCGCCGTAGTAGCCGTTGCCGGTGTTGGCGTCCCAGTCGCCGCCGGATTCGCACGCGGCGATGGCGTCCCAGTCGGTGCGCAGGGGGACCGACCGGGAGGCCGCCGCTTCGGTGGTCGTACCCAGTGCGGTCGCGGCGAACAGGACCACCACGGCGGTCCGGACCTTGCGGCCCTGCGAACTGCGCACGCCACTCGTATGAGCTTTCCGTCTACAGATCATACATAGACTGTTACCGTACGTGACGCCTGTCTGCCGTGCCGAACACCCCGCCTTACGCCAGTCGGAGCACACGAACCACCCCGGACACGGCCGGTCCGGTGAAACCAACCGGCCCGCCCCGCCGGGGTGTTGTACCGGCATACCGCCGCCGCCCTCATGTACTCCGGCATGCTCCACGACGCGACGACGGCGCTTCGTGGGCGCCGAGAGGCGCGTGGGGTCGTGGGACGACGAGGCCCTCACGCGGGAGACGCACCGGTCCCCCGCCCGCTACCCGGCATCACGTCGCCGACCGTACGCGACGCGGGCTGTCCGTCACCGCGTCGGCGGCGAGGTAGTCCGGTACGGCCTCCGGGTCGACGAGGCGGTTGAGACGGCTCGGGACGTCGAAGCCGATCAGCAGGATCACTACGAGGGTCAGTGAGAACGTCAGCACCGCGAGTGACTGGCCCAGGGACATGGCCGACGCCAGCCTGGCCCCCAGGACCGGCGCGACGGCGCCGCCCAGTGCTCCGACGTTGTAGGTGAAGCCCAGGGACGCGGCCCGGGTCTCGGTCGGGAAGTGACCGGCGATGAACTTGGGCAGCAGCCCCGAGATGCCCTGTATGCAGGCCAGCATCAGGAAGAGCAGGACGCCCAGTCCGACCCGGCTGTCCCTGATCGCGAAGACGGGGAAGACGAAGGCGATGCCGACCAGCAGCGTGCAGGCGTACGCCCTGCGCGTGCCGAACCGGTCGCCGAGGAATCCGGTGACGACGCAGCCTGCCATGGTGCCGAACCCGGCGTAGTAGAGCGCGTCACTGACGTGCTCGGGGGTGAAGCCGAGCTCGGTCTTGAGGTAGGTGGGCAGCAGTGCCTGGACCGGCCAGCTGTAGAGGAAGGCGCAGAACACGGTGACGCAGAGCGCGACGAAGAGCAGCCACCGTCTGCGCCCGCCCAGCTGCACGGCGAACGCCACCAGACAGGCAGCCGCCACGACGGAGAGGACGGGTACCGCCCCGGTGCCGAACGGGGTGAACACCGCGAAGAGCGATGCCGTCGCGACGACCGTGAGGACGGTGTTGACCACCGCCCGGCGACGGCCCGCGAACAGCGGCCGGAACGGGTTCGGCCGTTCACCGGCGCGCCCCACCCGCGCCTCCCAGTCGTCGGCCTCGGGCAGCGCGCGCCGCACCCACAGCGCGACGACCACGGGGAGGAGACCGATGTAGAAGAGCCAGCGCCAGCCGTGCCCCGGCACCACGTGCTCGTAGACCTCCGCCGCCAGGACGCCGCCCAGCGAGAAGCCGGAGATGAGGAACCCGGAGGCGCGGTTGCGCAGCCGGACGGGCCAGCTCTCCAGGACGTAGGTGGCGCTGGCGCTGTACTCGCCGGCCATGCCCATGCCGATCAGGAGGCGGGCGGTGAACAGGCTGGTGTAGTCCCAGGCGAAGCCGCAGGCGAAGGTGCCGACCGAGTACAGCAGGATGCTGGCCACCATGGCGCTCTTGCGGCCGAAGCGGTCGCCGAGCGCGCCGAGCACGGCGCCGCCGAGCCAGCGGGTGATGAAGGCTCCCGAGACCAGGCTCGCGGACTCCACGGTCGACAGTCCGAAGTCGTCGGCGATCTCGGTCAGTACGAGGGTGATCAGGACGAAGTCGAAGCCGTCGAGGAGGTAGCCGATCCAGGCGGCGAAGAACGACTTCCACTTCTCCCTGGAGACCTCGCGGTACCAGGGCAGGGGGGCCGGGGTGGTGCGCACGGAGGGCATGGTGGATTCCAATGCGGGTGGGGGACGCGGGTGTGTCAGGACCGGATCGTCCGATCATGGATCGCGCCACGGCCGTCTCGTCGAGCGGTACCCCGCGGTACGGCGGTGGCCGCGCAGTCGGCGGCGCTCGGCAGGCGGTTGGGGGCGCGGGCGGCGAGCACGGCGCGGCCGGGGCCCGTCAGGGCCGGGTCGCCCACCTCGGTGAGGGCGGCCGGGGCGCCCACCGCAGTGACGGAGGCGGCGAGCGCGGCGGGGCGTCTGCCCGGCCTCCGCCACGCGCCGCCGGCCCGGTGGCGGGCCGGACGACGGTGAGGCGGCGCCGCTTCGGCGGACGGCGAGGACACGCGCACGTCGGCCGCAGCTCGTACTGCCCGTGTTCAGGCCACGGATGCCACGGGACGGGTCCCGGCACGCGCACCCCGGTCAGCGGGGGGCGCCGCCGAACTCGATCTCGTTCCCGCCCGGGTCCCGGTGTCCCGCCCCGCGCACACCGTTCGGGCAGGCCTCCCGCTTCGCGGGTTCCAGGCCGCGCTCGGCGATCGCGGCCACGCGGGCGTCGAAGTCGTCGGCGAAGACGGTGCGCGTCGCGCGGCCGGAGCGATCGGGCCGGTGCTCGACGCCCGGCGACCGGGGCTCCGCGCGTTCCCACCCGGCCTCCGAGCCGCTCGCGACGAACGCCGACGGTGCTCCCGGCAGCCGCTCGTACCGGCCCGGGGCCGCCGCGCGGTCGTCGACGGGGATGCCGGCGAGAAGGCCGAGGGTCACGCCGCCGGCACCGGCCGGGCGCCCGCCTCGGCGTGCCGTACCGCGGAGGATCACCTCACGTCCACAGTTCGCCGCTGTCGCACACCCGTGCCCCCATGTTCCGCTGCATCATGCGCAGCGCGGCATCCGCGAGGTCGGCGTGGATATGGGCGACCGCGTCGCGCGGGACGATGACTTGCAGGTGGCGGATGTGGGCGTCGAGCGCCGAGTAGAGCACGCACTGTTCGGTCACCTGCCCGCACAGCACGAGCCGGTCGATGCCCTGCTGGTGCAGCAGGTACGTCAACGGGGTCTCGAAGAAGATCGAGTGGCGTGCCTTGACCACGAAGAGGGAGGCTTCGTCGGGCCGCAGCGGCTCGACGAGCCGGGCGTGCGGTCCCGAGAGAGCCTTGTCGAGGATCTCGCCGTGGTGCGAACGCCATTCACCGAAGTTGTCGTTGACGTAGATCACGGGGACGCCCTGTCGCCGCGCCCGCTCCAGCAGGCCGGTCTGCGCCGGCAGCACGGATTCCACAGAGGGGATCAACGAGTCGGCGTCCTCGTGATCGTAGGTGTTGATCATGTCGATGACGATCAGCGCGGTCTTGCCCATGCAGCCCAGGTTGCCACCGGGCGGCGGGAAAACCGCTCTTTGCCGGCGGACGGCGGGGCGAGGAGTCCGCGGGAAGATCATCCGAGAGCCCGGTCCGAGGGTGCCGTCGCTTCCCCGGCGAGGGGACTCAGTGCCCAGGGCGCCGGTCCCCGGCCCTCGTTCCAGGCGCGCAGCCGCTCCTCGTTCACGCAGACTATTCCGCACCGCTCGGCATACTCGGCGGCCGGTGCGGTGAAGTCGCTGCTGGTGACGAGGACCGCGACGTCGGCCTCGTGCACGGTGAAACAGGTGCCGCCGAAGCGCTGAAGGTCCTGGGAGCCGACCTTGTTGTCGTCGCCGTAGCGCTTGCACTGGATGACGACGCGCCGGCCGTCGGGAGCCAGCGCCACCACATCCGCGCCGAGGTCGCCCGCTCCGCCCACGACCTCCACCTCGGCGCAGCCGTCCCGTACGCAGAGATCGGCTATCACCTGCTCGAACTCGTCGGGGCTCAGCACCTCGTGATCGACGACCGCGACCTCGGCGGACTCCTCGGCGCCGTGCGCCTCGGCCGCCGGCGCGGCCGTCCGCGGCTCCTCCAGCGCGTCCAGGGCTGTCGCCGTGGCCTCCTCCAACGCCCCGGTGGTGCGGCGTGCCAGCCGGGACGCGGAGAACCCCGAGCGCCCGCGCCAACAGACGACGCCTGCCACCACTGCCCCGAGTACCAGGACGACGGCCCAGGCGGGACGCCGCTCCGCGACGTCGAACGCCGTCCGCACGACCCACCCCGCGATGATCAGGCCGACAGCGGCGAGACCGAAGAACATGGCCGTCGCCCGGAGGTCGAAGCGGCGCCCGGAGCGTCTCGGGCGGGTGCGGTGTTCGGACACGGTCACGATGGTCGTTCCTCCCTGCGGCCGGCATGTCGATCACTTACGCCGTCTGCCCGGGAACCACCGGTTCACCGCCCGTTCATGACACGCCGTCGGATGGCTCATCCGTCCCACGCGTGAATCTTTCGGGCATAACGTGCAGAATATGAAGAAATGCCATGTTGTGTACCTGGTGTGCACCGCAGCGATGGTCGGCACGGGGCTCGGCGCGGCTCCGGCATCCGCCGACCGCACGACCCACGTGGTCCACCCCGGCGAATCGATCCAGAAGGCGGTGGACGCCGCCGAGCCGGGCGACACCGTTCTCGTCACCCCCGGCACCTACCACGAGAGCGTCAGGGTGAGCACGCCCGGGCTCACCCTGCGCGGCGTGGGCCGCAGCACGGTCGTCAAGCCGAGCACGGAGAAGGCCGCCGACAGCACCTGCGCCGAGGACGGCAACGGCATCTGCGTGATCGGAACGAAGGACAAGAACGTCAAGGACGTCACCATCGCCAACCTGACGGTGACCGGCTTCAAGCGCACCGGCCTGTTCTCCGTGGCCACCGACGGGCTCACCGTGCGGAACGTGACGGCGGAGAAGAACGGTGTCTGGGGCATCGCCCAGGAGCAGTCGGTGCACGGCACCTTCCGCGACAACGTCGCCCGCGACAACGGCGACGCGGGCATCTTCCTCGCCAACACCGTCAAGGCCGAGGAAGGCGCCGCGGACACCGAGGGCACGGTCGTCGTGCACAACCGGGTCGAGGGCAACCGGATCGGTGTCACCGTCCGCCGGCTGCGCAACCTCGCCGTCGCGGACAACTACATCAGCGGCAACTGCGCGGGCGTGTTCGTCGTCGGCGACGAGAACAAGCCCAAGGCCGGCGACCTGGTCGTGCGCGACAACCACGTCGTGCGCAACAACAAGTCCTGCCCCAAGACCGACCGGCTGGACGCGCTCCAGGGCTCCGGCATCGTCCTGACCGGCACCGAGAAGGTCCTGGTCGCGGACAACATGGTCGAGGGCAACTCCGGCACGTCCCCGATGTCGGGCGGCATCGTCCTGTTCAAGAGCTTCGTGGGTGTCACCGGCGAGAAGAACGAGATCAACGGCAACAGGCTGCGTGACAACTCCCCCGCCGACCTCGTCAACACCGAGACCGGGGCGGCCGCCAAGAGCAACACCTTCGAAAGCAACACCTGCGGGGCATCCAAGCCCGCGGGGCTGTGCTGACCGACCGGCCGTAGCCACCCGTGGACCGACGCAGGCCGAAGCAGGAAGGAAGGCGGCACATGACGACCGCACGGAGTGCCCCGCCCCCGCCCATGCGGCTGAGGGAGCTCGTGTTCGGGGCGGCATGTGCCGCCGCCCTCCGCGCGGCCGCCCGGCTCGGGGTCGCCGACGCGCTCGGTGACACCCCCATGGCCGTGGCGGACCTCGCGGTCTCGGTGAAGACCGAGCCCGGGCCGCTGCGCCGGCTGCTGCGCACCCTGACCTGCTACGGCGTCTTCACCGAGGGCGAGGACGGCAGGTTCGCGCACACCGACATGTCCCTGCTGCTGCGCGAGGACGATCCGCACAGCCTGCGCCACATCACGCTGTGGTGCACGGAGCCGTGGACCTGGGACGCGTGGCCTCGGCTGGACGAGGCGGTGCGTACCGGCCGCAACGTCGTCGAGGGCCTGTACGGCAAGGAGTTCTTCACCTACCTCAACGAGGACGCACCCGAGTCGGCCGAGGTCTTCAACCGGGCCATGACGACGTCCAGCCGCCAGTCGGCCCGGGACGTCGCGGCCCTCCTCGACCTGTCGGGCGCCACGTCGGTCGCGGACATCGGCGGCGGCCAGGGGCACGTGGTGGCCAGCCTGCTGGAGAAGTACCCCGCGATGCACGGCACCCTGCTCGACCTGCCGCGCGTCGTGGAGAACGCCGACCCTCGGCTGCGCGAAGGCGGAGCGCTCGCGGACCGGGTACGCGTCGTACCGGGCGACTGCCGGGTGGCCGTCCCCGTCCAGGCCGATGTGTACATCATCAAGAACATCCTGGAGTGGGACGACGACAGCACCGCCCGCGCTCTGCGCAACGTCAGTGCGGCGGGCGGGCCCGGGGCGCGGGTCGTGGTCATCGAGAACCTCGTCGACGACACGCCCTCGATGCGGTTCAGCACCGCCATGGACCTGCTGCTGCTCCTCAACGTCGGCGGCGCGAAGCACACCACCGACAGCATGGTCGGCCGGCTGACCGAAGCGGGCCTCGTCATCGACGACATCCGCCCCGTCAACCCCTACCTGCACGCGTTCGACTGCACCGTGCCCCGGTGAGCCCACCGGGAGACACGAACCTCGGCCGCCGGCCCGCGCACGACGCGGTCCGGCGGCCGACACGTGGACGCCTTGAGGAGGAGGGTCAGGCACCGGGCGAGCGGCGGTCGGTGACGAGCTCCATGCGGGCACCCTCGAGAGCGCGGGCGAGGTCATCACCCGCCGGCGCGGAGGCGTCCGCGGCGGCCGGGCCGTCCAGGAGCGTGGTCAGCTCGGCCACCTGGCCGGCGTCCCGGAGGCCGAGGGACACCGCCGGGCCGGCGGTCTCCAGCCCGCCACGTACGTCGACCAGCCGCACCACGATGTCGTCGCGCTGGAAGATCGTGCTGCACAGGACCGGGCTGTTCGGGTCGTCCGCCACCGCCTCGTCGCGCTCGGCCAGCAGCCGGGCCAGCCGCATGCCGCAGCCCGGCCGGGCCGGATACGACAAGGCGTGCCGCCGCGCGGCCGGGTCCTCCTGTCCCGCGGTCACATGGTGGACGGCGGGCAGCGCCGCCCGCGCGTAGAACATCCGGGCGGACTCCGGGTCACCGAGGTCGCGGTCCTGCTCCAGATACGGGTCGATGGCCTCCTCGACGGCCCGCACCTCGGGCTGCTGGGCCACGTGCCGCAGGGCCGCCAGCAGGTCGCCGCGCACCTCGATGGCCCGCACCACCCGGTTGCCGTGCAGGAACAGGGACGTACGGCACAGCCGCGTGGAGTCGTCGACCCGCAGCTCGGGCGCGGCGTAGCCGGCGAGGATCTTGCCGACCGCCTCCTCGCTGCCCGGTTTCACCGTGAACGTGAGGGCGTGCCGGATCACGCCGTCACCGACGCGCGGCGCCGTCTGGAGCCCGCCCCGGGCGGTCTCGGCACCCGCAGCCCGGTGGCTCGTCTCGCGCACCACGTGGAAGCGGAGTGACCTGGTGTCCCGGACGCAGTCGTGCAGCGGCTTCACCATCCGCACGTGCTCCTCGCTGCTCACCCAGTTCAGGAACGGCGGGGCGCTCTCCCACTCACTGGTGATCAGCCACTGCGAGGGGTTCTCGATGGACTGGCAGAGCTGCTCGCCGAGGTGCCCGGGGACGGACTCGACATGGCTGCGCAGTTGCTCGTACGTCTCCAGGAACTGCTGCTGGGCTCCGTCGTAGACCTCCACCAGCAGGACGACCCGGAGTCTGGAGCCGTCGAACACGGACTGGGAGACGTGGTGCGACACCTGTCGCGTCAGCGGTTTCGGAGCAGGGGTGGACGTAGTGGTCATCCTGCGCTCATCTCCTTCGCTGGGGAGGAACTGAACGTCGACCCGCAGTGATGCGACGCCAGCGTGCCTCGATCCTGTGCCCTGCCCCGCGGGCCCGCGACTCGTGTGCACTGCGCGGGTGACCGGCGGTACCGGGACGGCTTGCGGGACTCGGTCGTACAGAACTCGGTCTACGGAACTCGGTCTACGGAACTCGGTCGTCCGGAACTCAGGTGAGGTGCGCGAAGACCACCAGGTTCTCGGTGTAGTCCTTCGCCTTGCGGTCGTAGTCGCCCGCGCAGGTGATGAGCCGTGCCTCGGCCCGGTCCGCGTCGCCGTACACGCGCTCGCTGGGGAAGTCGTCCTTGTCGAACGTCTCCAGGCCGTCGACCTCGAAGGACGCCGTGCGCCCGTCGGCTCTCTCGACGTGGAAGACGTCGCCCTCGTCCAGTTGGCCGAGGTACGCGAAGACGGCCGCGGACGTTTTCGTGTCCACGTGTCCGGCGATGATCGAGGTGCCCTTCTCTCCGGGGGAGGCACCCTTGGCGTACCAGCCGACGAGGTTGGTGTCGTCGGGCGGCGGGGCCTGGAGCTGCCCGTTCGCGCCGATGGCGAGGTCGGTGAAGGGGGCGTCGACGGAGATCTCCGGGATGAGCAGGCGTACCGGCTTCGAGCGCGGAAGGTTCGCGTCCGTGTCCGTGTCCGCGTCCGCGTCCGTGTCCGCCCCCGCCTGGCCGGCCGCGGCGGGCGGAGCCGACACGCTGGGCTGCGCGGCGACCGGGGGACGCATGGAGTCGGTCGGCGTGTCGTTGCCGCCGAGCAGGCTCATCGCCAGGACCAGGAGGGCCACGGCACACAGCACCGTCATGCTGCGGGACGTGGTCGGCGCCTGCTCGTCGTCGGCGGGGGGAGAAGGGGGGACTGGCATCGAGGACCACCTCACTGAGGCACGGGCGGACAGGAGGGGAGGGAGCGAGCCGGGCCGCCACGCGGTGCCTGGGTGGCGGCCCGACTGCTATCGCGCCCGGCATGGCTCACGCCACCCCGTTTGCCGACTTCCTGCGTCGGACGGCGTACAGACCGGTCCCGGCCACGGCCAGGACGGCCAGCCCGCCCACGGTCGTGGTCGGCGCGTCCAGCCCGCCGCCTCCGGTGTGCATGCCGCCGCGCGGCTTCTCGTGCTCACCGCCGCCCCAGGACTTCTCACCGTCGTCCTGCTTGTGGCTGTCCGAGCCCTTGGAGCCACCCTCCCAGTCGCCGTTCACCATGGTCAGCGCACCGCCACCCGTGTGCATGCCGCCACGCGGTTCGTCGTACTTGCCGCCCTTGTCGTGCTCCTTGCTGTGGGAGGCGTCTTCGTCACCCTTGCTGTGGGAGGCGTCTTCGTCACCCTTGCTGTGGGAAGCCTCGTCGTCCTTCTTGTGGGAAGCGTCGTCGTGCTCCTTGCTGTGGGAGGCGTCGTCCTGGTCCCAGTCACCCCCGACCGCCGCGTAGGCGCCGGGAGCACCGAGGACGAGGACGGCCGAGGCCGCCGCCGTGGTCAGGAGCATGCGAGCTGAGCGCATCAGAATTCCTTCCGTCACGACCGGGCAGCTGGTGCTTCGTCAGCTGAGGTGACCCGGCCCCGACGTGAATCACCGTCAGCCAACTCCGCGCATCGCACCACTCGAGGCGCTCAGCCGGGTGAACGCCCGCCGGATCCGCGGCCCGTGGGCGGGTGGGAGGGACGCCGCGGCATCACCCAGCGGTGGTACACACACACGTCGCTCCCGCACGCGGCACGCCACCGGACGCGCACCGGGCGGCGAGCGGCCCCTACTCCTCCGGATCGACGTGTGTCGGGTCCGCCACCTCGGGCTGCTGGCGGCGTGAACCGGGCGCGGCCCGGTCGGGGGTGGCCTCGCTGTGCGCGGTCTGGGGCGGTGGAGGCGGCGCGGTGTCCCCCGGGGCGCCGACACCGGCGGCGGGCAGGCGCAGGGCGAGCAGGGCCACGTCGTCGCCGCGGGGCGTGATGCGGGCGAGCAGCTCGTCGCAGAACTCGTCGATGGTCCGCCCCTCCAGCCGGCCGGCCAGGACACCGGCGTGGTGGCGGAGCTCGGCCATGCCGAGGTCGATCGGGCGGTCACGGCTCTCCACCAGGCCGTCGGTGTAGAGCAGGAGCATGCTTTCCGGCGGGAGTTCCTCATGTGCGTCCGGCCAGCTCAGACCGAGACGCAGGGTGGCGCTCATGCCGATGAGCGGGCCGTGGCCGCCCTCCAGGAAACGGGTCTCCCCCTCCCGTGTGATCAGCAGGGGCGGCGGGTGTCCGGCGTTCACCCAGTGGAACCGCCAGGGGCCGCCTTCGGGGCCTTCGACGCGGGCGAAGACGAGCGTGGCCATGGGGGCGTCGCTGGTGTTGGTCACGGCCTCGTCGAGACGCCGCATGATCACACTGGGCGGCTCCTGATGGTCCCAGGCGAGGGCGCGCAGCATGTTGCGGACCTCGGCCATGTGGGCGGCGGCCTGGAGGTCGTGTCCCACCACGTCCCCGATGACCAGGGCCATGACACCGTCGGCGAGGAGAAAGGCGTCGTACCAGTCGCCGCCGACCTCCATGGCGCTCTCGGCGGGCCAGTACCGGGCCGCCATGCGGACGTGGTCGACCTGCGGGAGGGGGGTCAGCAGCTGGCGCTGCATGGTCTCCGCGACGTTCTGCTGCTCGTGGTAGAGCCGCGCGTTGTCCAGGACCAGTCCGACACGGCGGCCGATGTCGGCCAGCAGGGCGACCTCGCCCTCGGTGTGTGCGGGATGGTCCCCCGCGCGTGCCACGGTCAGCATCCCGTACGAGCGTTGCCGGGTGCGGAGCGGGACGACCACGGCCGAGTGCCCGCCGAGCCGTTCGAACAGCACCCGGTGGGTGGCGGCGAGGGGGTTGTGCGGGTCGTGCAGAAGGTCCTCGGCGTTCAGCGGGACGGGGCGGTCACCGTTGATCAGCCGGGTCAGCGCGGCGCGGGCCGGGTCCGGCAGCGAGGTCACCCGCCCCCTCAGCCGTCCCGCCCGGTGCGGGTGCGTGGCGCTGCGGACGGCGACCCGCTCCAGGACCTCCGAGTGCCCCGGGTAGACGTCGACCGCGGCCCACTGGCCCAGTTCCGGCACCAGCAGCCGCAGGAGCCGGCGGATCGTGGCGGAGGTGTGCTCGGTGGGGATCAGGACCGTGGAGATCTCGGCCACCAGGTGCAGCTGGGCGGTGAGGGCCTCCAGCGCGGTGGTGCGCGCCTCGGTCTCCTCGGTGACGCTGCGGTGCAGGCTGAAGTCGTGGAAGACGAGCACCAGTCCTTCCGTCCGGCCCTCTCTGACCAGCGGAGTGACCGCCCAGATGATCGGTACCGTGGTGCCGTCCGCCCGCTGGAAGTACTCCTCGCTGCCCTCCTCGTAGGAAGCCCCGTGCAGGGGGTTGCGCAGCGCGCACCGTTCGCGCGGCACGGGGCTGCCGTCGGCGTGCCGGTGCAGCAGGTCGTGCGCGTCGTTTCCGATCATGTCCCGCGCCGACCGGCCCAGCAGGCGCTCGGCCCAGGGATTGACCGAGGTGATGCGCGCGGACGGGTCGAGGGTGAGGACGCCGGCGCCGAGGGCTTCCAGGACGGCGCGGGCGAAGTCGGGTGCCGGGGAACCGCCCGCATTCCCGGCTCCTGGCCCGTCGCCCTTCCGGGGGCCCGCCCAGCGTGATGTCACGGCCCTCACAGCCTTCCGATGCCGTCCATCCCGCCAGGTTCCCTCAGGGGGCGGTGATGAACCGCTCCGGCGGGCCGAAGGGGGGAGGTCGGGTAGGCTCCCGGTGCTGATCTTGTACCTGGAGGGTTGCGTGCGGACGAAGACCACGACCACGGTGTCGGCCTTGCTGACCTGTCTGCTGGCCGGGGCCCTCGTGGCGGGCTGCGGCGGCGACTCCGGCGGGGACAAGTCCGCCGGCGACATGCTCGAGGACGCCAACGCCGTGATGCGGGGGCTGAAGTCCGTGCGGGTCGACTCCACCAGCACCGCGGCCGAGGGCGGTACGGTCACCGTCCGGCTCGTGACCGACCTCGACAGCCGGTGCACCGCCAGGACCACGTTCTCCCAGGGCGGCACTCTCGACCAGATCCGGATGGGCGATACCGACTACGTCCGGCCCGACCGCGCCTACCTGGAGAAGCGGAAGCCCGGCAGCGTCACCGGCGAGCAGCGGCTGTGGATCAGAACGCCCGTCGGCGCGGCACAGCCCGGTGACGGGCTCTCCTCCTGTACCCGGCCCTTCGAGTCCTTCGGTACGGCGAAGAAGGGGAAGAACACCCGCGTCGGCGACCGGGAGGCCGTCGAGCTGACCGTGACCGACAAGGAGGACCGGGGCGGGACGTACACCTTCTACGTCGCCACGGAGGGCGAGCCCTATCTGCTCCGGGCGGTCTACAAGGGTGCCGAGTACGACACGACCACGTCCTTCGCCGGTTTCGACGAGCCGCTGGACATCCAGCCGCCGAAGGCGGACGAGGTGATCGACGCACAGGACACGCTGCGGTGAGCCGGTGAGCCGGTGAGCCGGTGAGCAAGCAGGCCGCTCCGCTTATCCGGTCGCTCCACCGGTCCGCTCCCCGTAGGTTGGCGTGATGTCCGAACTCAGAACGGATCGTCTCCTGCTCCGCGAGTGGCGGACTTCCGACCTGAGCCCGTGGGCGGCCATGAACGCCGACCCGGTGGTCCGCGAGTACTTCCCCGGGGTTCTCACCCGTGAGCAGAGCGAGGCGTCCGTGGCCCGCTTCCAGGCCGACCTCGTGCGACGGGGCTGGGGATGGTGGGCGGTGGAGGTCGTCGCCACCGGCGAGTTCATCGGGTTCACCGGGCTCGACCCCGTGGAGGACGGCATGCCGTTCACCGGAGTGGAGGCGGGCTGGCGGCTGGCCCGGTCGGCCTGGGGGCGCGGCTGTGCCACCGAGGCCGCGCGGGCCGTGGTGTCCCACGCCTTCCGGGAGATCGGACTGGCGGAGGTCCTCGCGGTGACGACGGCCACCAATCTCCGCTCGCAGGCCGTGATGCGCCGCATCGGCATGACCCGCGACCCGGCCGACGACTTCGACGACCCGGGCGTGCCCGAGGGGCCACTGCGCCGCAGCGTGGTCCACCGCCTGCGGGCCGGGGACCGGCGGCCCGCCGAACGGTAGGCACGGGCGGCGGGCCGGCCGTCTCGTACAGCGGTGGTGTCGTTGGTTCCGCCGGGCGGTGGAGCCGTCACCCGCCGGGCTCAGGACGGTCGGCCCACCGCTGTGCCGGGTTCCGGACGGGCGGCCGAGGCTGTGCCGTTCATGTCGTCGGCGAGCCGCACCGCGGCCCGCATGCGCTTGCCGACCGGCTCCCGGCGCACCTCGAAGCTCTGGCAGACGGCCATGACTATCTCCAGTCCGTGCCGGCCGATCCGGCCCGGGTCCGCCCTCTCGGCCACCGGCAGCACCGGGTCGCTGTCCCACACCGTGACCTCCACCCGGTCCTCGGCCAGCTCCAGATCGACCGACGAGGGGCCGGGCGCGTATTTGCAGGCGTTCGTCAGCAGCTCGCTGACCACCAACTGCACCAGGTCCGTCGCGCGGTCGGACACCGGAAGGCCCCGCACCGCCCGCACCCGTGCCAGGAACCGCCGGGCCAGCTCCCGGCCCCGGGCGATGTCGCCGGGCCTGCCCTCGTACTCCGCCGAAACCCTGACCAGCTCACTTCTCAGCCGGCCCCCATCGTGGGCAGCCCCGTCCATCCGATCCGCCCTCTTCCTGAGCCTTGACCGTTACGCCAGCCCGTCTACCCCGAAACGCGGGAAACATCAGAGGACGGCCGTGCGATCACGAGTACTCCGTGGTCTCATCACTCAGTCGCTCGCCGGGGGCGGTACGAGGCGGAGGAAGCCCAGTGCGTCCCGGTGGAGCCGCAGCCGTTCCGGGCGCACATCGCCCTCCTGGAGACCGAAGCCGACGTCGTCCTCAGCCGTCTGTTCGTTCTCCACGGTGTCCGGATGACCGGGGAGCCGCACGTCGCCTTCCAGGTGGCGATCGGCGGTTGCGAGATCCGCGGGCCGACCGTGGCACTCCCCCGGGCCGGTCGTCGCCGACCGGCCCGGGGTCCGGTGCCGGATGGGTGCGGGGTGGGTGCGGGGGTGCCGGTACGGCGTCAGCCGCCCAGCGCGCCGAGGACGACGTGCTTGGCCTCGTCCTGCACCTGCCGGAGGTGGTCCGCCCCGAGGAACGACTCCCCGTAGATCTTGTAGACGTCCTCGGTACCGGAGGGGCGGGCCGCGAACCAGGCGTTCTCGGTGGTCACCTTGATCCCGCCGATGGACGCGC
This sequence comes from Streptomyces sp. NPDC037271, assembly GCF_055603605.1. Lineage (NCBI taxonomy): Bacteria > Bacillati > Actinomycetota > Actinomycetes > Kitasatosporales > Streptomycetaceae > Streptomyces > Streptomyces sp. NPDC037271. The sequence goes on along the minus strand of NZ_JBVJVN010000015.1, from coordinate 529 downwards.
CGTTGCCCGGCGCCTCGGTGAGCACGGCGGTGACCGGCTCCCCGGCGAGGGTGTCGGCGGTGACCTGGGCCGGGGACAGCTTGGCCAGGCGGGCCTTCTCCTCGCGGCTCGCCGGGGCGTCGATGCGGGCGTAGGCGGGTTCGCCGAAGCGTGCGGTGAGGGCGGCGTAGTGCTCGGAGGGCGTCCTGCCGGTGACGGCGGTGATCTCGGAGGCGAGCAGCGCCAGGATGATGCCGTCCTTGTCCGTGGTCCACACCGAACCGTCCCGGCGCAGGAAGGACGCCCCGGCGGACTCCTCACCACCGAAGCCGAGCGTGCCGCCGACCAGCCCGTCCACGAACCACTTGAAGCCCACGGGTACTTCGACCAGCCGCCGGCCGAGATCGGCGGCGACCCGGTCGATCATGCCGGAGGACACCAGCGTCTTGGGGGGGGGGGGGGGGGGGGGGGGGGGGGTGGGGGGGGGGGGGGGGGGGGGGGGGGGGGGGGGGGGGGGGGGGGGGGGGGGGGTGGGTCCGCGGATCTGGGT
>NZ_JBVJVN010000014.1:93891-184206 GCF_055603605.1 Streptomyces sp. NPDC037271 | reverse complement strand
CCCCCCCCCCCCCCCCCCCCCCCCCCCCCCCCCCCCCCCCCCCCCCCCCCCCCCCCCCCCCCCCCCCCCCCCCCCCCCCCCCCCCCCCCCCCCAGCGCCCTACTCAGAGCTGGAGCTTGAAGCCCGTGTGCGAGGCCGAGAAGCCGAGACGCTCGTAGAAGCGGTGGGCGTCGGTTCGGGTCTTGTCGGAGGTGAGCTGTACCAGGTGGCACCCCTGTCGACGGGACTCGTCGATCGCCCACTCGATGAGCTGGGTGCCCAGGCCGCTGCCGCGTTCTGCGGCGTCGATGCGGACGCCTTCGATGATCGACCGAGTGGCACCGCGTCGGGACAGGCCGGGGACGATCGTCAACTGGAGTGTGCCGACGACGCGGTCGTTGCGGACGGCGACGACCAGGTGCTGGTTGGGATCGTTGCTGAGCCGTTCGTAAGCGGTGAGGTAGGGGGGCCAGGTCGTCCGGTGACTCTCGCTGGGCCCCCAGGGGGTCGTCGGCGAGCATGGCGACGACCGCTGGGATGTCGTCCTCGGTGGTGGGTCGTATAACAAGATCTCCCATGGCCGCACCCTATGCAGAGGCGGCGGGAGAGAGTGCGGCGTACAGGCGGGAAAGAGTGCGGGGTACACCGGCACCGGTCGCCGGCTCTTAGGCGGGCACCGGCGTCTTGAGTGTCTCAACTACCCGGACCAACGGGGCCAGTTCCGGATTCCTGGCCGCCTCGTCGAGGGCCTCGCGCAGGGCGGCGTCATTGGTGGGCCGCGCCTCGTCCAGCAGGCTCAGGCCCGCCGCGGTGACGTTGGTGTAGATGCCGCGGCGATCGGTGGGGCACAGGTAGCGCTCGAGCAGTCCGCGGTCCTCGAGCCGGGTCACCAGGCGTGTGGTGGCGCTCTGGCTCAGGACGACGGCATCGGCGACCTGCTTCATCTGCAAATGTCCCCCGTCGCCGTCGTGCTGCCGACTGAGTACGTCGAGCAGGGAGTACTCGCGCACGCTCAGATCGTGACCGGCCTGCAGGGCGCGTTCGATGTGAGCCTCGATCCTCCCGTGCAGCAGGGAGAGGGCGCACCAGCCCTGGGAGAGGGCGGTGAGCGCGGGGTCCGTCGCTGTCATGTGTTTCCTCCGTCCCGGAGTGGCTGAGACCAGCGTAGACCAGTGTCGCGTCTTTCGGCGTTTGCGCATAGCCCGCGTCTGCAATTATTGTGGACGCACGCAAAGCGCTCCTGCAATCTTCTGGAAGGTGCATCCCTCCATGCCTCTCGCGCTTCTGGCCCTCGCGATCGGGGCCTTCGGAATCGGAACCACAGAGTTCGTGATCATGGGTTTGCTGCCCGAGGTCGCCAGTGACTACGGGGTCTCCATCCCCACCGCCGGATTCCTGGTGACCGGATATGCGCTCGGCGTGATGTTCGGTGCCCCGCTGATGACCGTGCTCGGCACCAAGATCCCGCGCAAGCGGATGCTGATGCTGCTGATGGGCCTGTTCATCGCCGGCAACCTCCTCTCCGCGCTCGCCCCCGCCTTCTCGGTCATGCTGGCCGGCCGCGTGGTCGCCTCCCTCACCCACGGTGCCTTCTTCGGCATCGGCTCGGTCGTCGCGGCCGACCTGGTAGCGCCGCACAAGAAGGCCGGCGCGATCGCGATGATGTTCACCGGACTGACCGTCGCCAACGTCGTCGGCGTCCCGCTGGGCACCCTCGTCGGACAGTCCGCCGGCTGGCGCGTCACCTTCGCCATCGTGGCGGTGCTCGGTGTCGTGGGCCTGGCCGGTGTCGCCAGACTTGTCCCCGACGTGCCCAAGGCGGAGGGCGTGCGGCTGCGGCACGAGCTGGCCGCGTTCAAGAACGCCCAGGTCCTGCTGGCGATGGCCATGACCGTCCTCGGCTTCGGCGGAGTCTTCGCCGCCGTCACCTACATCGCGCCGATGATGACGAACGTCGCGGGCTTCGCCGACGCTTCGGTCACCTGGCTGCTGGTCCTCTTCGGCCTCGGCATGGTCGGCGGCAACCTTGTCGGCGGCAGGTTCGCCGACCGCGCCCTGCTGCCCATGCTGTACGTCTCACTCGGCGCCCTGGCCGTCGTACTCGCCCTCTTCACACTCACCGCGCACAACAAGATCGCCTCGGCCGTGACCATCTTCCTGATCGGCGCACTGGGCTTCGCCACCGTCCCGCCGCTGCAGAAGCGCGTCCTGGACCACGCGCACGGCGCCCCGACACTGGCTTCGGCCGTGAACATCGGCGCCTTCAACCTCGGCAACGCGCTGTCCGCCTGGCTCGGTGGCGCTGTCATCGCAGCAGGCTTCGGCTACACCGCCCCGAACTGGGTCGGGGCCGTGCTCGCCGCCTCCGCGCTGCTCCTCGCATTCCTCTCGGCCGCTCTCGAACGGCGCGGCGGTGGCCCCGGCACGGTCGTCACGGGGTCCGTGCCCACCGAGCAGCGGGCCGCCGCCGTCCACCAGTGAACGCACCAGGCCGTGGGGTGGTGGGGCCAGGGCAAGTCCCCCGTACCTCTGCGGTTCCTCCGCCTCGACGACGACTGAGGCACCGCACCACTCAGCACCAACCAAGGAGAAACCTCCCATGAGCACCACCGCTGTCGCCCCGCTGACCATCCAGGACGCGGAAGCCCTCGTCATCGCGGCTCACCGTGCCGCCGAGGCCGCCGGGAGCACCGTCAGCGTCACAGTCCTCGACGCCGGCGGGCATCTGCTCGCTTTCCGGCGTGACGACCGGGCCGTGCTGATATCCGGGGAGACCAGCACCCGCAAGGCCTATACGGCGCTCCAGCTGAACGCTCCCACCGCAGACCTCGTCGACGCCGTTCAGCCCGGCGGCCTCTTCCACACGCTTCCCACGGCACTCGACCGGCCACTGCTGTTCATCGCGGGCGGCGTGCCCGTACACCGCGACGGCCGGCTGATCGGCGCGATCGGGGTTGGTGGCGGCGCGCCCGAGCAGGACCACACCGTCGCCACGGCCGCCCTGGAAGCCCTCGCCTGACGACAGCCGCCATGCGCACGGCGAAGCCGGTTCCCGGACCTCACAGGGAACCGGCTTCGGCGTACCGCATGTCGCCGTACCGCACTCCGCTACCGCACGCCGTTGCCTCGCGAGAGGCAGCCCGCCGCGCAGGGTCAGCCCGCCGCCACGGTCAGTGGCGCGAACCGCCGGCTCCAGTCCCCGGGCAGTTCGGTGATCCCGTACGTCATGACCGCGTTGGGCGCTACGGAGGAGAGGCCGTGCTCCTTCGCCCAGCTCAGCAGCTCTTCGTGGCGCACGTCGATGTCCGTGCGCAGCGGCCGGTCGGTGCGGGCGGCGAGGGAGCCGACGAGCGCCTTGGCCGTCTCGGTGTCGCGGGCGATCAGCGGGCCCACGACGTGGGTGTCCATATTGGGCCAGGCCGCGGCGTACCCGATGAGCCGACCGTCCTCCTCGGCGACGCGCAGTTGGTCCGCGAAGGCCGGCAGCCGCGTGATGATGTGGGTGCGGTCGGCGCCGAATACCTCTTCGTCGAGTCGGAGGATCGCGGGGAGGTCCTCGGCCGTGGCGGCGCGTGTGGCGGTCCGGGGTTCGGGCCCGCCTGGTGTGAAACGCCCGCGCACCATCTCGGCCCGGCCGGTGGCCTTGAAGCCGATCTCCTCGTAGAGCGGCCGGCCGTGTGGGGTCGCGTGCAGGGTCAGGGGGGTGGTGCCCAGTGCGGAGACGACGTGGCGCATCAGCCGGCGTCCGACGCCCTGGCGGGCGTGCCGCTCGGCGACCAGCACCATGCCGATGGCGGCGAGGGAGGGACGTTCGTGCGGTCCGTACTCGGTGACGGTGCAAGCGCTGACGAGACCGCCCCCGGGATCGTCGATGCCGTAGCCCTTCCCGGCTGTGAGGAGAAACCTCCACTTGTGTTCTTCGCGCAACCACCCCCGGTCCTCGGACAGATCGGCGCAGGCGGTGAGATCGCGGAGCGTCAGACGGCGGATCGGCAGAGAGGCGAGGGAAGGTGTCGGCACGCAGGTCAGGCTGTCCGACAACGGCCGTCCGCGTCCACCACTTTCCGGCGGAACACGCGAGCTTTTGGCCGCGTTGTGGCCGAGTGCACAGCGGTCCGTCACCCGTTGGACGCCGTGCCGCCCGACAGACCGGTTGCCGCCGGTGTCAGCCGAGGTCGGGAGCGTGCATGGCACGCACCCCCTCGATGTTGCCGTCCAGAAAGTGCCTCAGCGACAGCGGGACGAGGTGGACGGAGGCGATCCCGACCCGGGTGAACGGCACCCGCACGATCTCGTACTCCCCGGCGGGGTCGTCGACCTCGGGGCCGTGGCGCAGGGACGGATCCATGGACTCCAGGTGACAGACGAAGAAGTGCTGCACCTTCACGCCGGTCGCGCCGTCGTCCTCGCCGATGTGCTCCACCGTGTCCACGAAGCAGGGGACCACGTCAGTGATCTTGGCACCGAGTTCCTCGTGCACCTCGCGGTGCAGGGCGTCCACGACAGTGCTGTCGCCCGGCTCCACCCCACCTCCGGGAGTGACCCAGTAGGGATCGACACCGGGCTTGGTGCGCTTGATCAGGATCAGGTGATCGCCGTCGAGGAGGACGGCACGGGCGGTGCGCTTGACCACGGGTCGGACGGTCATGGGAGAAATGTGGCCCGGCTGGTTCCACGTGAAACATCGCGGAGGCTCACCGTGCGGGGCCGTCGGCCTCAGTTCCAGTCGGCGGCTGCGCGCAGCAGCCCCTCATGGGCCCGGGCAATGTGCGGCATCGCCAACGTGCCAGTACGCACCACCAGGAAATACGTTCGCAGCGGCGGCACCGCCGGATCGTGCAGGGAGACGACGTCACCGCGCCCCAGTGCCTCGGCGCACAGATAGCGGGGCAGTACGGCGAGCCCGGCGCCCGCGACCGTACAGGCGAGTACCGCACGCAGGTCCGGGGCGACGACCGTGCCCGGGGCGGCCGGGCGAGCATCGAAGACGGACGCCCAGTAACGGGCGACAAAGGGCAGGGACTCATGCACCTCGACCACGGGAACGTGTTCCAGAGCGAGTGCGGTGGTGCGGCGGGGCTTTTCGGCGCCGGTCCGCTCGGCCCAGCGGGGCGCGGCGACCAGGATGTGCTCCTCGTCGCAGAGCGGAGTCGCCGTGAGGAGCGCGCCGCGCGGCCGGGCCGTGCCGATGGCCAGATCATGATGTCCGGCGGCCAGCCCCTCCAGGGTCTCCTCGGCGTTCCCGAACGAAGCGCGCAGGGCGAAGCCCTGTCCGTCCTCGCCGGTGAGCTCCGTGAGTACGGGAAGGGCGCGCTCGGCGGTGAACTCGGGAGGTCCGGCGAGATGCAGGGTCCTCAGCAAGGAGTCGTCGTCCACTCCGGTTTCGGCGATCTCGACCAGGGCGTCCAGATGCGGTGCGGCTTTGTGGGCGAGCTCGTCGCCGATGGTCGTCGGGGTCACGCCGCGGGCCTGCCGCAGAAACAGCGGGCGTCCGAGCTGCCGTTCCAGGGTGCGGATCTGCGAGGTGACGGCCGGCTGGGAGAGGCCGAGCAGGGCGGCCGCGCGGGTGAAGGAGCCGGCTCGGTACACGGTCACGAAAGTGCGCAGCAAGGCCAGATCCACGCAAGCCCTTCCCCTCTTCTGTTACCTCCAGCCCTCCGGCCGCGCCCAACTATAAATATGTCGATAGGTCGCTGTCGCTCCAGTGATTGGACACTGACGCAGAGTCAACTAGCCTTAATCGCGCGGTTCTTCGCGCGTGGAACCGGAGGGCGGTCCGAGCCACGAGGGGGGAGGCTCGGACCGTCCGTCGTACTCGGGCGGACACCGCGCGGCAGCTGTGCGGCGCGGTCAGTCCGCGGAATCCTCCAGCGCACGCAGCAGATCAGCCAGCAGGTCCTCGGGATCCTCCGCGCCGACCGAGAGCCGGACGAAGCCCTCCGGCACCGCGTCGCCGCCCCAGCGGCCACGCCGCTCGGCCGTGGAACGCACCCCGCCGAAGCTCGTCGCGTCGTCCACGAGCCGCAGTGCGTCGAGGAAGCGATCGGCACGCGCACGGGTGGGCAACGTGAAGGAGACGACGCACCCGTACCGCAGCATCTGCCGGGAGGCGATCTCGTGCGAGGGATCGCCGGGCAGCCCCGGGTACCGCAGACCGGTGACCTCGGGCCGTTCCCGGAGGGCTTCGGCCACCTTGAGCGCGGTGGTGTTCTGCCGGTCCACGCGCAGCTGGAGGGTGGCGATCGAACGGTGCGCGAGCCAGGCCTCCATGGGGCCGGGGATCGCACCGACGATCTTGCGCCAGCGTCGTACGGCGGTCATCGCCGCGGCATCGCGGCCGGCCACGTAGCCCAGGAGGACGTCACCGTGGCCGGTGAGCTGCTTGGTTCCGCTGGCCACCGAGAAGTCGGCGCCGAGCTCCAGCGGCCGCTGCCCCAGCGGCGTCGCGAGCGTGTTGTCGACGGCGACCAGGGCGCCGCGCGCGTGGGCCGCCTCGACGAGCCGCCGGACGTCGCACACGTCGAGCCCGGGGTTCGACGGCGTTTCGATCCACAGCAGCTTCGCCCCGTCCAGGACGTCGAGCTGCGCGTCCCCGCCGGTCGGCGCGGTGCGTACCTCGATGCCGTACTCCTGCAGCTGGGCCCGGACCAGGGGCAGCGCCTGGTAGCCGTCGTCGGGCAGGACGACCGCGTCCCCGGCGCGCAGCTGGGAGAAGAGCACCGAGGAGATCGCGGCCATGCCGGAGGCGAACACGAGTGTCTCGACGTCGTCCTGCCCGGGCGCCTCCAGCTCACCGATGGCGCGCTCGAGGTGGGTCCAGGTCGGGTTCTCGTCGCGGCCGTAGGTGTACGGGCCGGTCGGCTCACCCGGCAGATGGAAGTGGGCGGCGAACACGGGGCCGGGCAGGGTCGGCTCGTGCTTGACGGGCTCGGGCAGTCCGGCCCGCACCGCGCGCGTGCCGTCCCCGGTGCCGGAAGGGACCGCCTCCGCGCCCGTACCGGCCCCGTTGTCTGCAGCGGAATCGCTCATGCCGCTCGTCCTTCCACTTGCTCGCGTACCGCGGCGAGCAATCCTGTGCTCGCCGCCTCCACCATCTCAAGGCACTCCTCGAAGCCGTCCGCGCCCCCGTAGTAGGGGTCCGGTACGTCGAGGTCCTGGCGATCGGCGGCGGGATCGTAGGACCGCAGCAGCCTTACCTTGGCGGCGTCCTGCTCCGTGGGCGCCAGGTGGCGCAGTGCCCGCAGGTGGCCGGCGTCCAGGGCGATGACGAGGTCGAGGCGGGAGAACCAGGACGGCCGGAACCGGCGGGCCGTGTGGTCGAGGCCGTAGCCGCTGCCCTCCAGGACGGCCATGGTGCGCGGGTCGGCGCCCTCGCCCTCGTGCCAGCCGTCGGTGCCGGCGCTGTCGGCCTCGACCAGGCCGTCCAGCCCGGCGTCCGCCACGCGCGCGTGGAAGACGGCCTCGGCCATCGGGGAACGGCAGATGTTGCCCGTGCACACGAAGCAGACGCGGTAGGTCATCGGGATCAGTCCTTGTCGGGCAGGAACGCGTTGAGCGCCCAGGAGACGACCGAGATGATCAGGCCGCCCAGGACGGCGGTCCAGAAGCCGTCGACGTGGAAGCTCAGGTCGAGCTTGTCGGCGAGCCACGAGGTGAGCAACAGCATGAGCGCGTTGACCACCAGTGTGAACAGTCCGAGGGTCAGGACGAACAACGGGAAGGTCAGCACTCGGACGATCGGCTTGACCAGCAGGTTCACCAGGCCGAACACCAGGGCGACGACGATGAGTGTGGCGGCCTTCTCACCGGTGCTGCCACCGGTCAGTGTGATCTTGTCGAGCAGCCACACGGCGATCGCGAGGGCGGCCGCGTTGGCGATCGTCTTGACTAGGAAATTCTTCATGTGTCTGATCGTGGCAGACGTGCTCGGTAACGAATGGTGAGGCAGGGGCGGACGAGACGATGAAAGCATTCCGGCTGGACGAACTGGAGGCGGAACGCGCCGCCAACGACGGTGCCTACCTGCAGTTCCTGCGCGAGCGGAACATGTCGGTCGGCCTGTACGCCCTCGACGCGGGCACGGCCGACCCTCAGCAGCCGCACGCGCAGGACGAGGTGTACTTCGTGGTGAGCGGGCGGGCCGCGATCACCGTGGGCATGGAGACCACCCAGGTCGCCCGCGGCAGCGTGGTGTACGTGCCGGCCGGGGTCGCCCACAAGTTCCACCACATCAGCGAGGACCTGCGGGTCCTGGTGGTGTTCTCTCCGCCCGAGAGCTGAGCCGCGGCCCCGGGGTTCCCTAGGGGATCGATCAGGGGGAGACAAGGGATGCGAGGGCCCCGCCGGGGCGCTCACGGCCCTAGCATCGAGTGCAGGACATCAGAAGTTTCCCAGAGGTATCCGGGCCGTCGAAGGCCCCGGCACTCGAGCGGGCGGAAAGGTAAGGACGAGGGCGATGCGAGAGATCTTCACGGGACTGCCGTGGTGGGTTAAGTGGGTCGCGGTACCGGTCATCGCCCTGGTCGTGTTCGGCGGGCTGATCGCCAGCGTGGTCGGTTTCGTTGTCGGACTGCTGTTCAAGCTGCTGCTCTTCGTGGCGCTCGTCGGCGGACTGATTTACGTCGTACGCAAGTTCCTGCCGAGTTCGTCGTCACGCAGCGACTGGTGAGAGGCGTGGGGAACCGGTAACAGGAATCACCGGTTCCCTCGCGCGAGGGAAGTTTCCCGGACGGGCCGTCGGCGAGTGGTGACCGGCGAATAGAGTCCGGAACTCCACGCGGGGGCGACCCCGCGAGTGGCGTACACCCCCACCCGTGTTCCCCGCACGGGCTGCCCCCTCGCGTTCCGGGAGTGCCTCTTGGCCACGGCTGACACCGCGTTTGTTCCAGTGCACGCAGCGCAAGCACTGCCAGTGCAGCCTCGTTCGACGCCTCGCACCCCCCCAGCGACCTCCTCCGCTGACCCTCCTTCCGCGACGCTCATCGGCTCCGTGCAGCGGGCGATGCGTCTTCTGGAGTGTGTCGCCGAGCACGGGTACGGAGCCCCCGCCAAGCAACTGGCCCGTGAGGCGCGGCTGGCACTGCCCACGGCGTACCACTTGCTGCGCACCCTGGTGCACGAGGGATATCTGCGCCGCGAGAAGGGCCTGTTCTTCCTCGGCGAGGCCACCGAGCGGCTGAGCAGCAGCGGAGCCGAGCAGAAACGTCGCAGCACGGTGGCCGACGCCTTGGCGCACGTACGCGACACGATCGGTGCCCCGGTGTACTACGCCATGTACCGCGACGGCGAGATCGAGATCATGAGCGTCTCGGACACACCGGGCATTCCGGCGGTCGAGGAGTGGGCGGATTTCCGTGAGACCGGGCACGCGCACGCCATCGGCCAGTGCCTGTTGTCGCAGCTGGACGAGGATGCCCGCCGCGACCACCTGGACCGCTACCCGGTGCAGCCGGTCACGCCGTACACGGTGCGCGACGGGCACAGTCTGCTGAAGCGACTGGAACGCATGCGGCGCATGGCCCCGGTGACCGAGCGCCAGGAGTACGCCCTGGGGACGGTCTGTGCGGCGATTCCGATCACCGCCGGCACCACGGCGGCGACGGTGGCCATCTCCCTGCCCCTTCAGCAGGCTGACCGGCTGCTGCCCGCGGCGGATCTGCTGCAGAACGAGGTGGGACGCATTCTGGGGTCGCTCGCGATCTCTATCAGTATCTGAAAACTCACTCCTTGTGATCTGGTGTGTACGTTAAGCAAGATGCCACCAGTGTTAGAGGTTTGATTCCCGGACAGTCGACGGCGAATGACGGGGTAGGCGATGGGCGAGTCCGTACAGGCGGAGGTCATGATGAGCTTTCTCGTGTCCGAGGAGCTCTCTTTCCGCATTCCCGTGGAGCTGCGCTACGAGACCTGTGATCCCTATGCCGTGCGACTGACCTTCCATCTGCCCGGGGATGCGCCGGTGACCTGGGCCTTCGGCCGGGAGTTGCTGGTCGACGGGGTGGGCCGGCCGTGTGGTGACGGCGACGTGCGCATCGCGCCGGTCGATCCCGAGCCGCTGGCCGAGGTGCTGATTCGGCTTCAGGTGGGCAGCGACCAGGCGCTGTTCCGTTCGTCCGCGGCGCCCCTGGTGGCGTTTCTCGACCGGACCGACAAGCTGGTGCCGCTGGGGCAGGAGGGCGCGCTCGCCGACTTCGACGCCCACCTCGACGAGGCCCTGGACCGCATCCTGGCGGAGGAGCAGAGCGCGGGCTGAACCGTTACGGCAGCTCTACAGCGGTGGCGTAACGCTTCGCCGGATCGGCTGCCGACGGGTCAGCGCTTACGGCGACGGCCTCGCCCGCGTACGGGAGCCGACGCACCGGCACCCGGCGTCGTCGCTCCGGCGGCCTGTGACGCCGGTCGGTCGCCGGACCGGTCGGCCGACACGACGAGGGCCGCGAGTGCCGTGGTGACCGGAACAGACGCCACCAGGCCGATCGAACCGACCAGCGTGCGCACGATCTCCTCCGCGACCAGCTCACTGTTGGCGACCGTTCCCACCCCGCTCTGCGCGATCGAGAACAGCAGCAGCAGGGGCAGCGCGGCGCCGGCGTAGGCGAGGACGAGCGTGTTGACGACCGAGGCGATGTGGTCGCGGCCGATACGGATGCCCGCGCGGTACAGCCCGCGCCAACCCATCGTCGGGTTGGCCTCGTGCAGTTCCCAGACCGCCGATGTCTGGGTGACCGTCACGTCGTCGAGGACACCGAGCGAACCGATGATGACCCCGGCGAGCAGCAGACCGCTCATGTCGATCGTCGGATACAGGCCGTGGATGAGGCCGGTGTTGTCGTCCGTGTTCCCGGTGAGTGCGGCCCAGCCGATGAACCACGACCCGAGGAGACCGATCAGCAACAACGAGATCAGGGTGCCGAGGACCGCCACGGACGTACGGGCCGACAGGCCGTGGCACAGGTACAGCGCGATCAGCATGATGGCGCTGGCCCCGACCACCGCCACGGCGAGCGGGTTCGAACCCTGCAGGATCGCGGGCAGGATGAAGAAGTTGAGCAGCAGGAAGCTGATGGCCAGCGAGACCAGGGCCATGAGGCCGCGCAGCCGTCCGACGGCCACGACGGCGAGCGCGAAGATGCCGGCGAGCAGGGCCATCGGGAGCCCTCGGTTGATGTCGGTCACCGAGTACTGCAGGTCCTTCGGCGCGGAGGGCTCGTAGGCGACCACCACCTTCTGGCCCTCGTGCAACTGCCGTGACTGGTCCGGCTGCACGATCTCGGTGAACGTGCGGCCCTTGTCGTCGCCGCTGTCCACGCGGATCGTCGCCCGCTTGCAGTCGCCGTTCGCCTGCTGCACCGCGGACGAGCCCTCGGCGGTGGAGGTGTCTCCGGTCGGGGGGACACCTGAGGCGTTGACGGACTGGCAGCTCAGCTGGACCACCTTGGTGACGGTTCCCTGCTGCGTCTGCCGGTCGAAGCCCACCCCGGTGCGTTCGTGCGGTGGCGCACCGCCCGGCCACAGCACCGCCAGCCCGACCAGTACCGCCGCGGCGAACGGGATCAGGACCGCGGCGATGACCTTCCTCAGATGCCGGGAGACAGGCGCTGCCGGTCCGTGACCGTGGGAGTGCGAGTGCCCGCGTCCGCCCCCGTGCCCGTCGGAACCGCCGTGGCCGTGACCAGCACCGTGGCCGTCGCCCGTACCGTGCCCGTCACCCCTGCCGTGTCCGTCACCCGCATCATGTCTGCCACCGCCCGCGTCGTGAGGATGGACGGGGGCCTGCTCGGCCGCACGGCGGCTGTTGCCGTCCTCGGCACTCGGTCCGCGGCGGGGATCGTGCGGTGGAAACGGGGGCTGCTGCGGTGTGGTCACCGGCCGATCATCGCAAGAACGAGCGGAGCCCTCTGTTCACCGCGCCCGAAGTGACGCTAGCGTGGAGGCACCTTTGTACACGCGGGAGCTCGGAGCACCGGGCTGAGAGGGCGCTGACCTCCGTCCCAGCGATGTTTCACGGGAAACGTCACCGAAGCCGAGTGATGTTTCCCACGAAGCGTCGGCAGACGGAAGCCGCTGCGTCGACCGCCGAACCTGTTACCGGGTAATGCCGGCGTAGGGAGTAGGTCTCATGACCATCAAGGACGCACGCACGCCTGCCTCCGCGCAGAATTCCGCCCAGGCGGAACCCACGGAGGCCGGGAAGTCCATCGGCTGGCACAAGGCGTACGTCGAGGGCTCGCGCCCCGACCTGCGGGTGCCGGTTCGTCAGGTGCATCTCACCAACGGGCAGTCGGTCACGCTCTACGACACGTCGGGCCCGTACACCGATCCACTCGTCGACACCGACGTTCGCAGGGGGCTGCAGCCGCTGCGAGAGAACTGGATCATCGCCCGCGGTGACACCGAGGAGTACGCGGGCCGTCCCGTCCGCCCCGAGGACGACGGAATCAAGCACACCTCCCCACGCGGTGGTCTGCGGAACCTCGACGCCGTTTTCCCCGGACGGCCTCGTCAGCCGCGCCGGGGGAGGGACGGCAAAGCGGTCACGCAGCTCGCGTACGCACGCCGGGGCGAGGTCACGCCGGAGATGGAATACGTGGCCGTCAGGGAGAACGTCTCGCCGGAAGTGGTGCGCGAGGAGATCGCGGCGGGCCGCGCCGTTCTCCCGGCCAACGTCAACCACCCGGAGATCGAGCCGATGATCATCGGCAAGAGGTTCCTGGTGAAGGTCAACGCCAACATCGGCAACTCGGCTGTGACGTCCTCCATCGAAGAGGAGGTCGAGAAGATGACCTGGGCGACCCGGTGGGGCGCCGACACGGTCATGGACCTGTCCACCGGACGCAACATCCACACCACTCGCGAGTGGGTGCTGCGCAACTCCCCCGTCCCCATCGGGACAGTGCCGCTCTACCAGGCACTGGAGAAGGTCGACGGCAGGGCCGAGGAGCTGACCTGGGAGATCTACAAGGACACGGTCATCGAGCAGGCCGAGCAGGGGGTGGACTACATGACGGTCCACGCGGGGGTGCGCCTGGCGTATGTGCCGCTCACCGCCAACCGCAAGACCGGCATCGTCTCTCGCGGCGGCTCGATCATGGCGGCGTGGTGCCTGGCGCACCACAGGGAGTCGTTTCTGTACGAGAACTTCGAGGAGCTCTGCGAGATCCTCGCGGCCTACGACGTCACGTACTCACTCGGCGACGGCCTGAGGCCGGGCTCGATCGCGGACGCCAACGACGAGGCGCAGTTCGCGGAGTTGCGGACGCTCGGGGAACTCAACCGGACCGCGAAGCGTTTGAACGTTCAGACCATGATCGAAGGCCCGGGCCACGTCCCGATGCACAAGATCAAGGAGAACATCGACCTTCAGCAGGGGATCTGCGATGAAGCTCCGTTCTATACGCTCGGTCCGCTGACGACGGACGTCGCGCCGGCGTATGACCACATCACCTCCGGCATCGGTGCCGCGATGATCGCCTGGTGGGGCACGGCCATGCTCTGCTACGTCACGCCCAAGGAGCATCTGGGGCTGCCCAACCGTGACGACGTCAAGACCGGCGTCATCACCTACAAGATCGCCGCCCATGCCGCCGATCTCGCCAAGGGACACCCGGGTGCGCAGGAATGGGACGACGCGCTGTCGGACGCCCGCTTCGAGTTCCGCTGGGAGGACCAGTTCAACCTGGCTCTCGACCCGGACACGGCACGGGAGTACCACGACGAGACGCTGCCGGCCGAGCCCGCGAAGACGGCCCACTTCTGCTCCATGTGCGGACCGAAATTCTGTTCGATGAAGATCTCGCAGGACATCCGACGTGAGCACGGAGGCAGCAAGGCCGAGATCGAGGAGGGCATGGCCCAGAAGTCGAAGGAGTTCGCGGCAGGCGGGAACAGGGTCTACTTGCCGCTGGCCGACTGAGTTCCGTCTGCACTGACCTCACGCTGAGCCACCCCTCCGTACGCGCGGCGGGGACTCAGCGTGAGCCGGGGGCCGACGTCTGTCCGGGAGGGCTTGCCACCCCGAACGGATTGTCGATCACGTAACGCCAGTATCCGTCCGGCCCACGGCGAGCCACGTCTGTCGCGGTGCCCTCGATGTGGACCTGGTCGCCGTGGGCGGCCGTGCCGGCGATGACGAAGTCGACGATCAGCAGTGCCAGGTCACCGACGACGTATGTGTGGCGTGGCGTCACCTCGATCGGGACGCACAGGCGCAGGAAGTCGTCGTTGGCCCGGAATCGGCTGGTGCCGGTGACCAGGCGCCCGGGCGTCGGCACGAAGCCGGCGTCCGCCTCGTAGAGCTGGTCCAGGACCGCGGGATCGAAGGTGTTGAAAGCTCGTGCGAAAGCGTAAGGGTGATCGGTGGCGCTGTGCGCCAGGAGCACACTGGGAGGATGCGTCATGTGGCAAGCGAACAGCCTCTCGACATGGGTCACCAAGCGGAAACCCACGCATGGGACCCGGAGCTGGTCCCAGGAGTGCGAGGCCGCACTCGTCGCCCCGAGGCCGGTTGCCCGGTGGAGATCGCTCTCGCCGCGGTCTCCGGCCGCTGGACCACCCTGCTGCTGCGTGAACTGATGGGAGGACACCGAGGCTTCACCGAGCTGCGGACACTGTTCCCCGAGCTGTCGGCGAAAGTGCTCAGTGAGCGGCTGCGTACGCTCCAGGAGCGGGGCCTGGTGGAGGCCGAAAGGCGCCGTGGTTTTCCCGTGCGGACCCGGTACGGACTGACGGAAGCGGGCCGAGCTCTGCGACCGCTACTGGTCGAGCTGTACGCGACCGGTGAGGAACTGCTGCGTCTGGCACCGACCGGGGACGGGGACGAGCAGCCTTCCCCGTCCCCCGCATCGATGCGGGAGACGGGGAAGAGGGGGCACGCAGGGCAGAGCAGGTAGGCGAGCAGGACACGCTGTCGACGCCCGCCCCTCCCCACCGACGGCTCGGCTGGGCAGACTGGGCGCATGACAGCCACCTCCCTGAGCAAGGGCGCCAACCTCGCCGTCGACTCCCCCGCGGTGCGCGTCGAACTCGTCTGGTCCGCCGGACCGGGCGTGCCCGAGGTCGACGCCTCCGCGCTCCTGCTCACCTCGGCCGGACGGGTGCGGGACGACGGCGACTTCGTCTTCTACAACCAGCCTCGCCACGCGTCCGACGCAGTGGGGCACCTGGGCAAACAGGGTGGCCACGGGGCCGGCGCGGGTGTCACGACCGACGCCGTAGAGGTGGACCTGCGCTCGGTGGAACCGGCCGTCGACCGCATCGTGCTGTGCGCCTCGGCGGACGGCGGGACGTTCGGCCAGATCCCGGGACTGTCACTGCGGTTGCTGGACGCCGGGACCCGCACCGAGCTGGCCCGGTTCGACATCACGGCCGGCACGGAGACCGCCCTCGTCGGCGGCGAGCTGTACCGGCGCCAGGGGAAGTGGAAGTTCCGTGCGGTCGGGCAGGGGTACGCCTCCGGACTCGCGGGGCTGGCCACCGACTTCGGGATCAGCGTGGACGACGATCCGGCCGCGCCCGCCGCCCCGTCAACGGCAGCCTCTCCCCCGCCGTCGGCGCCGTCGGTACCCCCGGCGCCGCAGGCCCCGTCCGCATCTTCAGCCCGGTCAGTCCCGTCGTCACCTCCGGCACCGGGAGCCCCGTCGGGACCTTCGGCACCGGGAGCCCCGTCGGAACCGCCGGCACCGTCCGTCCCGGTGTCTCCGTCCGCCCCGCCCACAGCAGCGGCCCCGCCGTCGGCGTCCTCGGTGCCTCCTGCCGCCGGGCCCCGTCTCACCAAGGGCGAGGAGCACCTTCCCGTCGACATGCGCAAGCGGCTGTCCCTGCGCAAGGAACAGGTAGCGGTCAGCCTGACCAAGCACGGGGCGTCCGGTGCCACCGCGCGCGTCATCCTGGTACTCGACGCCTCCGGGTCCATGTCCTTCCTCTACTCCAAGGGCGTGGTCGCCGACGTCGTGGAGCGGATGGCCGCCGTCGCCGCGCAACTGGACGACGACGGGGAGATGCAGGCATGGACCTTCGCCTCGAACCCCGCCCGCCTGCCCGACCTCCGCCTCGGCGAGCTTCCCGAGTGGCTGCGGCTGCACGTGCGCGTGGGGGAGATCAGCCTCTTCCGCCGGGGCAGGAAGAAGGGATTGCACCCGGAGCAGGTCGACATGCGGGCGGTCGGCATCCAGAACGAGGAACAGAAGGTGATCGCCGAGATCCGGGCCTACGTCCGGGACAACCCGGCGTCGGCTCCGACCCTGGTGCTGTTCTTCTCCGACGGCGGTGTCTACCGCAACGCCGAGATCGAGCGCGAGCTGCGGGGTGCGGTGGAGGAACCGGTCTTCTGGCAGTTCGTGGGGCTCGGGCGGTCCAACTACGGGGTGCTCGAGCGTTTCGACACGCTGCCGGGCCGCCGTGTCGACAACGTCGGCTTCTTCGCCGTGGACGACATCAGCACCGTCCCAGACCCGGAGCTGTACGACCGCCTGTTGTCCGAGTTCCCGTCCTGGATCACTGCCGCCGGCCGGGCGGGCATCCTCTGATCCGTTGCCCGCCCGGGCCGGTGGCTACTCGGGCTGGTGCTCCGGGCCGCCGAAGTCCGGGCTGCTGAAGTCCGGGCTCGAGTAGCGCGGACGCCGACTCGCCTCCGAGCCGCCGTCGGGGCTCGTGAATCCGGGACGGTCGTAGCCGAGGTGCGGCATGCGGCCGGCCGGCGCCACCGGTCCCGTACGGTGCAGTGCCGTCGTGTTCGGAGCGGCGAGTGCCTCCCGCAGGAAGGGCAGGATGCCGCGTTCCAGTAGGGCGTCGTGCCAGGCGTCCCTGGCCCGGACCACTTCCTCGTCGAGTTCGCCGTAGCGGACGGGCTCGGCGGAGGGGCGATTGCGCAGCGCGGTGAGCAGCAGGCCCACCGCGGCGACGAGGATCGCCACCGCGGTCACGGCACCGAACACCCATCCGGTGGTGAGCATGGTCTGCGCGAAGGTCTGCCCCGGATCGAGCAGCTTCAGGAGGTAGCCGACGAGCAGGAAGATCGCTGCGGCGGTGCCGGCCAGGACGGGTGCCAGGACGGCGACGACGGCGAAGGCACCCGCGCCGGTCGCCTCGGCGACCTCGCCCATGGTGGCGGCGAGCCCCGACGCGCCCGTGCCCGGCTCGGCGGTGCCGGAATCACGCGTGGACGACGGGGCGGCCGACGGGGTGGACGGCGCCGGGTGGCGCAGCTCCTCGCGGACCTTCACGTAGTGCTGGTACTCGGTCGTGGCCGCCGCCGTGATGAGGGCGGTGGCGTTGAGTGCCATGGTGCGCAGTTGTTCGGGATTGAGGCGCTGTCCGACAGCGGCCAGTTCCGGGCGGTGTGGTGCGGAGCGCAGTGCCTCGTCGAGGATCCGCTCGTACTCCTTGCGGTCCTCGTTCGGCAGGTACTGCGGAACGCTGTTCATGTGCATCCCCCGATGCTCCGTAGGGCTTGGGGCTCGCATGCCAACGAGCCGTCGGGCAGAAACGGAGGGGAGCCTGCTACGGATAAGCCGATGGTAGAGCCGTGACGGTGGACGGTGACAGGGGGTTTACAGAAATTGGGTGCCGAGCTGTATCGACGCGGCCACGCGCGAACCCGTGTGGTGAACGGTCAGGCGTCGAGCGGGAGTTGCTGGACCAGCAGCTTTCCGGCCATGGTCACGCCGCCGTCCATCGCGATGGCCAGCCCGTCCGCGTAGACATGAGGTCCCTCCACCGCGGTACGGGTGTCGTCCTCGCCGTCCTCGGAGCCGACCTCGCCCAGGAGATAGGGGATGGGGCTGTGGCCGTGAACGATCCGGGTTCCGCCGTACGTGTCCAGCAGGGAACGCACGGCGTCGGCGCCGCCCTCGTCGCGGAACGAGAAGCGCTTGGTGAACTTACGGAACAGGTCCCACACCTCCTCCGCGTCGTTGCGCGTCAGCGCCTCGCGGACGGTGTCGTTGACCTCCTCGATGGAGCGGCCGTAGTCCAGGTAGGTGGTGGTGTCGGAGTGGACCAGGAGGTGGCCGTCGACCTCTTCGAGGGCGTCGAGGCGGGCCATCCACTGCAGGTGGTGGTCCTGCAGGCGGTCCATGTCGGTCTTCTGCCCGCCGTTCAGCAGCCAGGCCGCCTGGAACGTGGCGGTGCCCGCCCCGGAGTTGACGGGCGTGTCGCCGAACCGTTTGGCACCGAGCAGCAGCAGCTCGTGGTTGCCCATCAGCGCCTTGCAGTATCCGCCGGCCGCCGCGGCCTCGGCGGACAGCCGCATCACCAGGTCGATGACGCCGATGCCGTCCGGGCCGCGGTCCGTGAAGTCGCCGAGGAACCACAGGCGGGACGTGCCCGCGCACCATTGTCCGGCGGCGTCGATGAGGCCCTTCTCCTGGAGGGCGGCCACCAGCTCGTCGAGGTAGCCGTGCACGTCGCCGACGACGAAGAGCGGGCCCTGACCCGTGGCGGGCTGCTGCACCGCGGCCGGTTCGGGATCGACGGTCACCTGGACCGTGTCACCCCGACGGATGACGGGCAGATCCCGCTGAGTGGGTGTGTACCCCTCCGGAAGGGTTTCCTCGTACTCCTCCTCGGGCGGCGCGGTTTCGCCCGCGCGCGTGCCGGTGGCGGCGTACGGAGCGGCCTCATGGACGTACGCGGGCACCCGGAAGTCTCGTACCGTCGCCGTCCGCTCCACCTCGGGTCCCTGACCGGCCCCCTGAGTCATCGACCCCTCCACCATCGCGCCGCATCTGCACCGCTTCGGACTGCCTGGTCGCAGCGGCCCGCGGTGTGTGGGCCCATCATAGGAATGCGGATCGCGCTGTGTGATGACCCAGGGGTGGTGAATCAGAGCAGGACTCCGTTTCACCGCGGCTTTCGCCCCGATTGGGCCCGGCTTCACCCGTCCGCAGTGGCGGTTCGGCCGTGCCCCGGACGCTTTGGACGCCCCGGACGTGTCGAGCGCTGCCTCCGCCGCCTTCGCCGTCGTTCCCACGGAGCTGCCGCCGTTACCGCGGCCGTGCAGGCCGGGCTCCGCCTCGTCGCGCCTCCGGGGCGGCCCTACTCGCCCTCGGGCGTCCGCGGCGGACTGACCGTCGTACGGGACGGGCGGCGCTGCGACGACGTGCGCACGATCAGTTCGGTCGGTATCACCTGCTCGACCGGCTGGTCCGAGTCGAGCCCCTCGATGGCGTCGATGAGGACCTGGATCACCGCGGTGCCGATGCGGCGGGGTTTCAGCGACAAGGTGGTGATGGGGGGCTCGGTGCTCGCGTACACGGTGGATTCGCTGCAGCAGACCAGCAGCAGGTCCTCCGGTACGCGCAGCCCGTAGCGGCGGGCGGCGGCGAGCAGGTCGGTGCCGTTCGGATCGAACAGGCCGTAGACGGCGTCGGGCCGGTCGGGGCGGGCGAGCAGCCGGTCCGCTGCGACCGCGCCGGCGCACGGGTCGTGCGCCGGGTAGGCCTCGTAGACCGGGTCCTGGCCGACGCGCTCGCACCAGCGCAGGTAGGCGGTGGTCGACAGGTGGGTGTACGTGTCGGTCGTGGTGCCGGTGAGCAGGCCGATCCTGCGGGCGCCGGCGTCGGCCAGGTGGTCGAGGATGCCGAGTACGGCGGCCTCGTGGTCGTTGTCGACCCAGGCGGTGACGGGGAGTGAGCCGGCCGGGCGGCCGTCGGAGACGACCGGTAAGCCCTGGCGTACCAGTTCGCTGACGACCGGGTCGTGGTCGGAGGGGTCGATGACGACGGTGCCGTCGAGGGCGACGTTGGACCATACGTCGTGACGGGAGGTCGCCGGGAGGATGACGAGGGCGTAGCCGCGGGCGAGCGCGGCGGACGTGGCGGCGCGCGCCATCTCGGCGAAGTACGCGAACTCGGTGAAGGTGAAAGGTTCATCCCCGTACGTCGTCACGGTCAGGCCGATGAGTCCCGACTTGCCGGTGCGGAGCGTGCGGGCGGCGGCCGAGGGCCGGTAGCCCAGTCGGTCGGCGACCTCGCGCACATGGCGCCGGGTGGCATCCGGGAGTCGGCCCTTGCCGTTGAGGGCATCGGAGACGGTAGTGATGGATACTCCGGCGGCGGCGGCCACGTCCCTGATGCCCGCCCGGCCCGGCCGACTGCCTCGACGTGAGGTTTCCGCGCGGCTCACCTGGTGCTTCCCTGCTGCTGTCATGGCGAGCCGATAGTAGGGCTCATGGCATGGGGTAGGGCGGACGCATATGCACGCGTTGACAGTCACGTTTCTGCATGATCATTAAGCCATAACAGCCTTGCAAAGCAAGCTACTTGGCCTCTCGCACCCCATTACCTGACGTGTCGACCAGCGGGGGCCTGCCAAGTGGCAGATGTTGCGAAGAGGTCTCAACTCACCTGCACGAGGGATGCGCGCTACGGCGTGAGCCACCGGCGCGTAGATATATGTGAGGCGCGCCCCCCGAATCGTGCGCCTTCGTGCGCTGATGCCCTTGATTTCCCTGATGTCAGTGTGACGCGGGCGGTCCGGCCTCACCTATACGCAGGGGCGTCGAATCCTCTTAAGGTGAGAAGTATTCGATGCCGGTGGTGGTCACGAGGAGGACTGCGGTGAGCGAGACGAGCCCCAAGTTGCGCGCCGAGCTGGAGGGTATTCCCACCTACAAGCCGGGCAAGCCTGCCGCGTCCGGCGGCCCCGTGGCCTACAAGCTGTCCTCCAACGAGAACCCCTATCCGCCGCTGCCAGGCGTGATGGAGACGGTGACGGCCGCGGCCTCGTCCTTCAACCGGTACCCGGACATGGCCTGCGCGGCCCTGATGAGCGAGTTGTCGGACCGGTTCGGAGTGCCTCTGTCCCACCTGGCCACCGGCACTGGCTCGGTCGGTGTGGCCCAGCAGCTGGTCCAGGCGACCTCGGGTCCGGGCGACGAGGTGATCTACGCCTGGCGCTCCTTCGAGGCCTACCCGATCATTACCCAGATCAGCGGCGCGACCTCCGTGAAGGTGCCGCTGACGCCGGGCGACGTTCACGATCTGGACGCGATGGCGGCCGCGATCACCGACCGGACCCGGCTGATCTTCGTCTGCAACCCGAACAACCCGACGGGCACGGTCGTGCGGCGGGCCGAGCTGGAGCGGTTCCTCGACCGGGTGCCGAGCGACGTGCTGGTGGTCCTCGACGAGGCCTACAGGGAGTTCATCCGCGACGCCGAGGTGCCGGACGGTGTCGAGATCTACCGCAAGCGGCCCAACGTCTGCGTCCTGCGGACCTTCTCCAAGGCGTACGGACTCGCCGGCCTTCGGGTCGGGTTCGCGATCGCACACGAGCCCGTGGCGGCGGCGCTGCGCAAGACGGCGGTGCCCTTCGGGGTGAGCCAGATCGCGCAGGAGGCGGCGATCGCCTCGCTACGGGCCGAGGACGAGCTGATCGGCCGGGTCGGTTCGCTGGTGTGCGAACGCACGCGCGTGGTCGACGCGCTGCGCGCCCAGGGCTGGACGGTGCCGGATACCCAGGCCAACTTCGTGTGGCTGCGGCTGGGAGAGCGCACGGTCGCCTTCGCCGGCGCCTGCGAGCAGGCCGGCGTGGTCATCCGCCCGTTCCCGGGTGAGGGAGTGCGGGTGACGGTCGGGGAGAGTGAGGCGAACGACATCTTCCTGAAGGTGTCGGAGGAGTTCCGCAAGGGGCTGTAGGCACTCCGTACCCGCCGTTGCCGTTGGGGGTGCTCAGGGCATGGCAGGAGACTCGCGCGGTGGCGCACGAGGTGGCACAGGTCCTCTCTCCCTCCCTCCCTGCCTCCCTCCCTCACGCACTCACTCACTCGCGGGACAGGAGTGTGCCCATACGGCGGCTACGGCGGCGCCAGCGCGTCGCCATCGGTCCAGAAGATGGCCGTGTGGCCGTGCCCGGCTCGGAGACCTTGGGTAGCCGTTTCCGGTGAGGGCGACCTGTTGAGTGCCGGTTTCACGTGAAGGTGACCTGTCGGGGTCCGGTACCCCCTGAAGGTGACCCGTTTCACGTGAAACCGGCATGCTCGTTCCGAAGTGCACCCCTTCACCCCATGAGACCCGTATCCACGCGCGGCGGATTCAACAACACGTCGAAGCTCTCACCAAGGGCTTGACGTCACAGGGGACCCCCCTTCCGATGCTGAAAAGCTGTACGTCATAATTGCTTGTGAATGTGAACGCGTTCACAAGCGTGTCCCGGTTGCGCCCGAGATAGGTGTGACATACACGCTCAAACCGCCGCTGACCACGGCGATGTGGCGATGTAAGGAGACTGACGACGTGGACATGGCTCTGGCGCCGGAGACGCTGGCGCGATGGCAGTTCGGCATCACGACCGTCTACCACTTCCTGTTCGTCCCGCTGACGATCTCGCTGGCGGCCCTCACGGCCGGACTGCAGACCGCCTGGGTCCGTACGGAGAAGGAGAAGTACCTCAGGGCGACCAAGTTCTGGGGGAAGCTCTTCCTGATCAATATCGCCATGGGGGTCGTCACCGGCATCGTGCAGGAGTTCCAGTTCGGCATGAACTGGTCCGACTACTCCCGATTCGTCGGTGATGTCTTCGGTGCGCCGCTCGCCTTCGAGGCGCTGATCGCCTTCTTCTTCGAGTCCACCTTCATCGGCCTGTGGATCTTCGGCTGGGACAAGCTGCCGAAGAAGATCCACCTGGCCTGCATATGGATGGTCTCGATCGGCACGCTGCTGTCGGCCTACTTCATCCTCGCGGCCAACTCCTGGATGCAGCACCCCGTCGGCTACCGCATCAACGAGGAGAAGGGCCGAGCCGAGCTGACCGACTTCTGGGCCGTCCTGACCCAGAACACCACGCTCAACCAGGTCTTCCACAGCTTCTCTGCGGCCTTCCTGACGGGCGGCGCCTTCATGGTCGGCATCGCAGCCTTCCACCTGATGCGCAAGAAGCACATCCCCGTGATGAGGACCTCGCTCCGGCTCGGTCTGGTCACCCTGGCGGTCGGTGGTGTGCTCACCGCCGTCAGCGGCGACACCCTCGGCAAGGTCATGTACGAGCAGCAGCCGATGAAGATGGCCGCCGCCGAGGCTCTGTGGGACGGCGAGGAGCCGGCGCCCTTCTCCGTGTTCGCCTACGGAGACGTCGACAAGGGGCACAACAAGGTCGCTCTGGAGATCCCCGGCCTGCTGTCCTTCCTCGCCCACAGCGACTTCGACTCCTACGTGCCGGGCATCAACGACACCAACAAGGCCCTGCAGGAGAAGTTCGGCCCGGGGGACTACAAGCCCATCGTCCCCGTCGCCTACTGGGGCTTCCGCTGGATGATCGGCTTCGGGATGGCGTCCTTCTCCCTCGGACTGCTCGGCCTGTGGCTGACGCGGAAGAAGTTCATGCTTCCGGCTGCCCTGCGGACCGGCGAGGACGAGGTGCCCCATCTGGTCCTGCTGCGCAACCCGCTCGGCACGAGACTCTCCCGTCTGTACTGGCTTCTGGCCCTCTGGACGATGGCGTTCCCGCTGATCGCCAACTCCTGGGGCTGGATCTTCACGGAGATGGGCCGGCAGCCCTGGGTCGTCTACGGCGTGATGCAGACACACGACGCGGTCTCCCCCGGTGTTTCGCAGGCGGAGGTCATCACCTCGATGGTCGTCTTCACCACGCTCTACGCCGTCCTCGCCGTCATCGAGGTCAGGCTGCTCGCCAAGTACGTCAAGGCGGGCCCGCCCGAGCTCACCGAGGCCGACCTCAACCCGCCCACGAAGATCGGCGGCGACCTCCGTGACGCCGACAAGCCGATGGCCTTCTCCTACTAGGCCGAGGGAGCTGCACAGTCATGGAACTGCACGACGTCTGGTTCGTTCTGATCGCCGTCCTGTGGACCGGCTACTTCTTCCTGGAGGGGTTCGACTTCGGGGTCGGCGTGCTCACCAGGCTGCTCGCCCGGAACCGGGCCGAGAAGCGGGTGCTGATCAACACCATCGGGCCTGTGTGGGACGGCAATGAGGTATGGCTGCTCACGGCGGGCGGTGCGACCTTCGCCGCCTTCCCCGAGTGGTACGCCACGCTCTTCTCCGGCTTCTACCTGCCCCTGCTCGTCATCCTGGTCTGCCTGATCGTCCGGGGCGTCGCCTTCGAGTACCGAGTGAAGCGACCCGAGGAGAACTGGCAGCGCAACTGGGAGACCGCGATCTTCTGGACCTCGCTGATCCCGGCGTTCCTGTGGGGCGTGGCCTTCGGCAACATCGTCCACGGCGTGAAGATCGACCGGGACCTGGAGTACGTCGGCTCCGTATGGGACCTGCTCAATCCGTATGCACTCCTCGGTGGCCTGGTCACGCTGACGCTGTTCACCTTCCACGGGACGGTGTTCACGGCCCTCAAGACCGTCGGTGAGATTCGCGAGCGGGCCCGGACCCTCGCGCTGCGAGTCGGCCTTGTCGCGGCCGTGCTGGCCCTGGCCTTCCTCTCCTGGACGCAGGTCGACAACGGGGACGCGAAGAGCCTGGTCGCCCTGCTGGTGGCCGTCGCATCGCTGATCGTCGCCCTCATGGCCAACCAGGCCGGGCGGGAGGGCTGGTCCTTCACTTTCTCCGGCGTCACCATCGTGGCCGCCGTGGCGATGCTCTTCCTGACGCTTTTCCCGAACGTGATGCCGTCCACGCTCAACGCGGACTGGAGTCTCACCGTCACCAACGCCTCGTCCAGCCCCTACACCTTGAAGATCATGACGTGGCTGGCCGCGGTCGCCACGCCGGTCGTCCTGCTCTACCAGGGCTGGACGTACTGGGTGTTCCGCAAGCGGATCGGCACCCAGCACATCGCCGAACCCGCGCACTGAGTCCGGTCGGTGTGTGTTTCACGTGGCACGGCGTCATGTTCCACGTGAAACACACACCCTGGACGGGAGGGCATGTTTCACGTGAAACCCATTGATCCACGTCTGCTGCGGTACGCCCGGGCCACCAGGTTCTTCCTGACGGCGGTCGTCGTCCTGGGCGCCGTCGGCGCCGGTTTGCTCGTCGCCCAGGCGATGCTCATCGCCGAAGTGGTGGTGAGCGCCTTCCAGTCCGGTATGACGGCAGCCGAACTCCGCGCTCCCTTGCTGCTGTTGATGGCCGTTGCCTGTGGACGAGCGTTGGTCGGATGGCTCACCGAGCTGGCCGCGCACCGGGCGAGCGCGGCAGTGAAGTCCGAGCTGCGAGGCCGCCTGCTGGAGCGGGCCACCGCGCTCGGTCCAGGCTGGCTGAGTGGACAGCGGACCGGGTCGCTCGTGGCGCTGGCCACCCGTGGAGTCGACGCCCTCGACGACTACTTCTCGCGTTATCTGCCGCAGCTGGGCCTCGCGGTGGTCGTACCCGTGGCCGTACTCGCCCGCATCGTCACCGAGGACTGGGTCTCCGCGGCCATCATCGTCGGCACCCTGCCGCTCATTCCGATCTTCATGATGCTGATCGGCTGGGCCACACAGTCCCGGATGGACCGTCAGTGGCAGCTCCTGTCCCGGCTGTCCGGGCACTTCCTGGACGTGGTCGCCGGGCTGCCGACGCTGAAGGTCTTCGGACGGGCCAAGGCGCAGGCCGACTCGATCAAGCGCATCACCGGCGAGTACCGGCAGGCGACCATGCGGACCCTGCGGATCGCCTTCCTGTCGTCCTTCGCCCTGGAACTGCTCGCCACCCTCTCCGTGGCGCTCGTCGCCGTCACCATCGGCATGCGGCTCGTCCACGGCGACATGGCCCTGTACGACGGTCTGGTCGTGCTGGTACTGGCGCCCGAGGCCTATCTGCCGCTGCGGCAGGTGGGGGCGCAGTACCACGCGGCGGCCGAGGGACTCGCGGCCGCCGAGGACATCTTCTCGGTGCTGGAGCGGCCCGTACCCGCCTCGGGGACCGGACCGGTGCCGGTGAACGGCGCACTGTCCTTCGAGGACGTGACGGTCCGCTACCCCGGACGTGCCGCGGACGCCGTGACGGACGTGAGCTTCTCCGTCGAACCCGGGGAGACGGTCGCGCTCGTCGGCCCGAGCGGGGCGGGCAAGTCGACGCTTCTCCACACCCTCCTCGGCTTCGTACGCACGGCCGGGGGACGGGTCCGCATCGGGGGAGCCGACCTCACGACCCTCGACCTGGCCCAGTGGCACGCCCGCGTCGCCTGGGTGCCGCAACACCCCCACCTGTACGCCGGGACCATCGCCGAGAACGTACGGCTGGCCCGGCCCGAGGCCGACGACACCGCCGTACGGCGCGCGCTGAGGGACGCAGGCGCGCTGAAGTTCGTGGACGCGCTGCCCCAGGGGACGGGGACGGTACTCGGGGAGGACGGGGCCGGATTGTCCGCCGGGCAGCGGCAGCGGCTGGCGCTGGCCCGGGCGTTCCTCGCGGACCGGCCGGTGCTGCTGCTCGACGAACCGACGGCCGCCCTGGACGGGGCCACCGAGGCCGAGGTCGTGGCCGCTGTGCGAAGGCTGGCGCAGGGGCGGACGGTGCTGCTGGTGGTACACCGCCCGGCCCTGCTGGAGGTGGCCGACCGGGTGGTACGGCTCGAGGAGCCGGCACCGGCCGCCGCGGCCGGCCGGACCCACGGAACGCCCGCCGCCCGACGCTTCGAGGAGACCCCCGTGGATACTGCGGCGGTTGTCCCCGATGACCTGGACCCCTCGCCGGAAGCACCCGGCGGTGTCCTCGCCAGGGTGCGGGCGATGTCCGCCGCCCGGCGCGGGCGGCTCGGCCTCGCCCTGCTGCTCAGCAGTCTGGCGCTAGGCAGTGCCGTCGGTCTGATGGCCACCTCCGGGTACCTCATCTCGCGGGCCTCCGAGCAGCCGCCGGTGCTGTACCTGATGGTGGCCGTGACGGCGACGCGCGCCTTCGGTATCGGACGTGCCGTGTTCCGCTATGCCGAGCGGCTCGTGTCGCACGACGCCGTGCTGCGGATGCTGGCCGACACCCGGGTCGCCGTGTACCGGCGACTGGAGCGGCTGGCGCCTACGGGACTGCGCCGCACCCGCCGGGGCGACCTGCTGTCCCGGCTCGTCGCGGACGTCGACGCCTTGCAGGACTACTGGTTGCGCTGGTTGCTGCCCGCCGCGTCCGCGGTGGTCGTCTCGGCCGCGTCGGTCGGCTTCACGGCCTGGCTGCTGCCGGAGGCCGGGGTCGTCCTCGCGGTCGGTCTGCTGGTGGCCGGAGCCGGGGTCCCGCTGGTCACCGGCGCCGTGGCACGGCGGGCCGAACGCAGGCTCGCTCCCGCCCGAGGCGTGCTCGCCACCCGGGTGACCGATCTGCTCACCGGCACCGCCGAGCTGACCGTCGCCGGCGCCCTGCCCTCACGGGCCGCCGAGGCGCGCCGGGCCGACGGCACGCTCACCCGGATCGCCTCGCGTGCCGCCACCGCCACCGCGCTGGGTGATGGGCTCACCGCGCTGATCTCCGGTCTGACCGTTGCGGGCGCCGCTTTCACCGGGGTCCACGCCGTCGCCGAAGGCCGGCTCGCGGGTGTGGCCATGGCAGTCGTCGTACTCACCCCGCTGGCCGCCTTCGAGGCCGTACTCGGGCTGCCGCTGGCCGTCCAGTACCGGCAGCGTGTGCACAGGAGTGCCGAGCGGGTGTACGAGGTGCTCGACGCCCCCGAACCGGTAAGGGAGCCGGAGGTACCCAGGCAGGCGCCCGCGTCGCCGTTCCCGGTCGTCCTCAAGGGGCTGACCGCCCGTCACGCAGGGCAGGACCGGCAGGCCCTCGCCGGGGTGGACCTGACTCTGGCCGAGGGCCGACGTATCGCCGTGGTCGGAGCGTCCGGGGCCGGCAAGACGACGCTGGCCCAGGTGCTGCTGCGGTTCCTCGACGCCGAAGCGGGCTCATACACCCTGGCCGGCGTCGACGCCTACGCCCTGGCCGGCGACGACGTACGGCGGCTCGTCGGGCTGTGCGCCCAGGACTCGCACCTCTTCGACAGCTCGGTGCGCGAGAACCTTCTCCTGGCCAGGAAGGACGCAGCCGAGGGCGAACTGCGCGACGCGCTGGCACGGGCCCGGCTGCTGGAGTGGGCCGACGGCCTGCCCGACGGGCTGGACACGCTGATCGGGGAGCACGGAGCCCGGCTCTCCGGCGGTCAGCGGCAGCGGCTGGCACTCGCCCGGGCGCTGCTCGCCGACTTCCCCGTCCTCGTACTCGACGAGCCGGCGGAGCACCTCGATCTGCCGACCGCCGACGCGCTCACCGCCGATCTCCTGGCCGCGACCGAGGGCCGTACGACACTGCTGATCACACACAGGCTGGCGGGCCTGGACGCCGTGAACGAGGTGATCGTGCTGGACGAGGGCCGCGTCGTGCAGCGGGGGGCGTACGCGGAACTGGCCGCCGTACCGGGGCCGCTGCGGACGATGGCCGAGCGGGAGGCGGCGTCGGAACTGCTCGTGGGGGCGGAGTGACCCGCAGGCTCGCGCCGCGGCGCACGGACATTCCGCGCGAGATCACCACGCAGTGCCGCTCGGATTCATACCCCCGCACCGGTTCGTCGGGCCGGTCGGCACCGTCGTCGGCGATCCGACCGGCAATCGCCTCATCGCCGCGCTGGGCAAGGCCCTGTCCAACGCCTTACGGCATGCGCACGCGACCCGCATCGAGCTCGCAGCCGGCGCGCCAGCCACCCGGCCGGACGGCCGGCGGGGCATGCGGCTGGACCGTCGCGCACGACGGTGTCCGGACGGCCCCGCGGCCTGCCCAGCCCCGAGGGCCGCGCCGAGACCGGCGGCGGCACCGGTCGGATCGGGCCGGGCACCGGGCGGCGGTGGCGCGATGACGCGGTGGCCGGCACCGTACTGAACTGAGCTCTGCCGGAGCCCGGTTGCCCCATGTGCAGCAGCCGTACTGAGCCGAGTGCAGCAACAGGTCCCCCACTCGTACGACCTCGGCAAGACCGTAGGCCCTCATCCGGTCCACGATCACTGTCATGCGCTCACCTCGCCGACATCCGCTGCTCGTTCCGGTGTTGCTGTGCGCGCTCGCCGTGCTCGCGGCCCGTCCCAGCGACGCCATGGACGAGGACGGTGGCTCCGGCACCGCCTTCGGCGCGGAGGTGGCGAGGCTCTACGAGGAGGCGGCCAAGGCCACCCAGCAGTACGAGGACGGACGGCGCGAGGCAGAGGCCCAGCGGTCGAAGGCCCTGGAGTACGAGTCCCGCCTCGACCGGCAGCGGCAGAAGATCGACGCCATGCACGAGGACCTGGGCCGGATCGCCCGCGCCCAGTACCGCAGCGGCGGTGGGCTCTCGCTCACCGCGCAGGTGGTTCTCGCGGATGACCCCGACGAGCTGATGCGCAGTCAGCGAGCGGTGGCGCGCGTGGATCTTGCCGTCAACAAGGCCATTGAGAAGAGCCTGCGTGCCGAGGCCCGGCTCGCTGCCGACGAGGCCAAGGCGCAGTCGGCCTGGCAGAGGCTGGAGGAACGCAACGCCGGGCTGGCGGAGCTGAAGAAGAGGATCGAGGGCAAGCTGGAGGCGGCGCGGGCGCGGCTCGAGGGACAGGCGGACGCCTCGGTCGCGGCCGGCTCGTGTCCCGGCGCGGTCCGTCTTGACCAGCCGGACGTGCGACTCGACCGGTCCTGGGTGTCACCGGTGGAGACGTACGACCTGTCGGCGTCGTTCGGCAGCGGTGGGACGCGGTGGGCGAACCGGCACACCGGACAGGACTTCGCGGTGCCGGTGGGGACGCCGGTGCGGTCGGTCGGCACGGGCCGGGTGGTGAAGGTGTCGTGCGGTGGTGCGTTCGGCATCCAGGTCGTGGTCCAGCACGCGGGCGGCTACTACACGCAGTACGCCCATCTGGCCGCTGTCGCCGTCGACCAGGGCGACCGGGTCCGCCCCGGCCAGTGGGTCGGACAGGCGGGCAGCACCGGCAACTCCACCGGGCCGCACCTGCACTTCGAGGTACGGGTCACACCGGAGATGGGATCGGCGCTGGACCCGGTGCCGTGGCTGGCGCAGCGCGGGGTGCCGCTATGACGGTGCGGGCGCTCTGACGGTCCAGGCGCCCGGCGAGGCCGGGCACCCCGTGGGACAGGGCTGTGGGACCAGCCGCTAGGGCAGGTCCCGCAGCATCCGCTCGATCACGACCGCCACCCCGTCGTCGTTGTTGGCGACCGTCCGCCCCGACGCGGCGGCGATCACGTCCGGATGCGCGTTGCCCATCGCGTACGAACGTCCTGCCCAGGTGAGCATCTCGACGTCGTTCGGCATGTCACCGAAGGCGACGACCTCTTCGTGCGAGATGCCGCGCTCGGCGCAGTACAGGGCGAGCGTGCTGGCCTTGGAGACGTCCGGCCCGCTGATCTCCAGCAGGGCGCTGGGGCTGGACCGAGTGACGTTGGCCCGGTCGCCGATGGCGAGGCGGGCCAGCGTGAGGAAACCGTCCGGGTCCAGCTCGGGGTGGAAGGCCAGGATCTTGAGAACCGGCTCGGCGGCGGCGCGACCACCCGGTGCCAGGATCTCCTCGGCGGGCAGGAGGTCGTCGGGGGCCTCCATGTGCATTTTCGGGTACGCCGGCTCCTGGTGGAAGCCGTATGTCTGCTCGACCGCGTACACCGTGCCGGGCGCCGCCTCGCGCAGCAGCCGTACGGCGTCCAGCGCGTTCTCCCGGGCCAGCTCCCGCACCTTCACGAACCGGTGCGCTCCGGGGCCGCCGTGCAGGTCGACCACGGCGGCGCCGTTGCCGCAGATGGCGAGGCCGTGACCGTGCACGTGGGCACTGACGACGTCCATCCAGCGGGCGGGGCGGCCGGTGACGAAGAAGACCTCGATGCCCGCCTTCTCGGCGGCGGCCAGGGCGGCGACCGTACGCGGGGAGACCGACTTGTCGTCGCGCAGCAGGGTGCCGTCGAGATCGGTGGCGATGAGCCGCGGGCGAGTGGCGGCGGCCGGGGGGTCTGGCTGTCGGGTCGCTGAGGTCACCCGGCCATTGTCACGCATATGCCTGCACGACCGTGCGCGAGTCCGCACATATGTGAGCTACGGCTCTCAGCTCTTCAGCTGCGCCAGTGCCTCCATGGCGATCCGCTCGAAGACCTTCTCGTCGGCCGTGAAATCCGAGTCGGGGATCGGCCAGTGGACGACGAGGTCGGTGAATCCGAGATCCCGGTGACGGCCGGCGAAGTCCACGAACGCGTTCACGGACTCCAGTGGTCGACTGCGGTCGGGAGTGAAGCCGGTGAGCAGGACCTTGTCGAGCTCACTCACCTCCCGTCCGATCGCCGCACAGGCGGCGGCCAGTCCGTCGGCCTGGTCCCGCAGCGCGCGGTCCGACTGCTCGGGGGTGCCGTTCTCGTACAGCTTCGGGTCACCGGTGGTCACCCACGCCTGCCCGTACCGGGCGGCGAGCCGCAGCCCGCGGGGACCGGTCGCGGCCACCGCGAACGGCAGCCGGGGCCGCTGTACACACCCCGGGATGTTGCGCGCCTCGTGCGCCGAGTAGAAGTCGCCCTCGTAGGACACGGCGTCCTCGGTCAGCAACCGGTCGAGCAGCGGAAGGAACTCGGCGAACCGGTCGGCCCGCTCGCGTGGTGTCCACGGCTCCTGGCCGAGCGCGGTGGCGTCGAAGCCCGTGCCGCCCGCTCCTATGCCGAGCGTGACCCGGCCGTCGGAGATGTCGTCGAGGGAGATCAGCTCCTTGGCGAGTGTCACGGGGTGCCGGAAGTTCGGTGAGGTCACCAGGGTGCCCAGGCGCAGCCGCTCGGTGACGGCCGCGGCGGCGGTGAGCGTCGGCACGGCACCGAACCACGGGCCGTCCCGGAAGCTCCGCCAGGACAGGTGGTCGTAGGTGTACGCGGTGTGGAAACCGAGCTGCTCGGCACGCGTCCAGCTCGAACGGCCGCCCTCGTGCCAGCGGCGGTGCGGAAGGATCACGGTGCTCAGACGCAGGCTCATGCATCCGAGCCTATTGCGCCCGAACCGGTTTCACGTGAAACGTCCACCGGCCTCGCCATGCGTCACCGTACGCGACCACTCAGCCACGGGGTGAGGAGGAGCATCGGCACGAACTCCTTGTACGTGCGGTCACCCGGCAGCGGCACGATCAAACGGCGCCCCTTGACGAAGGCGAGGCCGCCGAAGACAGAGCGCAGGAACGCGGGGACGTCGTCACGCGGGATGTCGGGGAACTCCACGTCCTCGACGGTGATCAAGGCGTCGCCCTCGGGAAAGAGCCGGACGCTCACCCGGGGAATCCCGCCGAACTCGGCGAATGCCTCATGGGGGAGGGAACCGTCGGCATCGGTGGTCACGCCCACGCCTGCGGCGCTGCGGCGGGAGGTCTGGTCCGCGCCGATGTCTTCGGTGACCTCGATCTCCAGGGCGTACTCCGCGGCGATGGCACGGAGAGCGGTGACGGCGGCCTGGGTGGTGGGTAGCTGCTCCATGCCACCGATCATGCGGGGTCGGTGTCGAGCGGGGAATCGCAGATACCGCGGCGGCACTCTCCTCGTCAGGCAGACCCCGTTCTCGCTGACGTGGAAGACGGGCCCGTCACGCTGCATGGCAGTGGCATCCAGCTTGACGGTGCGTCTGTCGTACATGTGGTCCTGTCGCATGGAATCAGCGTGCCGAGAGACACGCGTCACGCGATCGAGTTCCCCGCACAGGTTTGATCCACAGCCAAGTGGACTTATCCACAGGTTCTTTGAGGGCCCCTGTGGAAACCAGAGGGACGGCTCTACACGCGTGTGCCCTCTCAACACTCCTGGTGCGAACCGGAACCTCGGATGGGCGCCACGTGCCTCCGGCGTCACCGGGGCCACGACCCTGTTGTGAACGACCGCCTCCAGAACGGCGTCGGCCACCTGCTTCGGCGGGTAGTTGCGCAGTCCGTACAGCCGCGCCGTGCGCCGCCGCTTCTCCCCGTCGGCGTCGACGCCTGCGAAACGCGCCGTGGAGGTGATGCCCGTTGGATCTGGCGTCAATAGGCCGGGACGCGCGGCCCGGGAAGCGGCTCCGTGGCTCTCAGGTACGGCATCCCCTACGGGCCCGTACTACTCGAGTCTGATTCCAAGACGGCTCTCCGGTCTGACGACTCGAGTGGTGGGCGTCACTACTGTCATGGATGTGACTGTGATCGCGACCGAAAGCCTGAGCAAGCGGTTCCCCCGGGTGACCGCGCTCGACCGGCTCTCCGTGGATGTCGGACCCGGTGTGACCGGACTCGTCGGTGCCAACGGCGCCGGCAAGTCCACTCTGATCAAGATCCTGCTGGGTCTGTCTCCCGCCACCGAGGGCCGGGCCGAAGTGCTCGGACTCGATGTCGCCACCAAGGGCGCCGACATCCGCGAGCGGGTCGGCTACATGCCGGAACACGACTGCCTGCCGCCCGACGTCTCGGCCACCGAGTTCGTCGTCCACATGGCACGCATGTCCGGCCTGCCGCCCACCGCCGCCCGCGAACGCACGGCCGACACCCTGCGCCACGTCGGTCTGTACGAGGAGCGCTACCGGCCCATCGGCGGCTACTCCACCGGCATGAAGCAGCGCGTGAAGCTCGCGCAGGCGCTCGTCCACGACCCGCAGCTGGTCTTCCTCGACGAACCGACCAACGGTCTCGACCCGGTCGGCCGCGACGAGATGCTCGGCCTCATCCGCCGCATCCACACCGACTTCGGCATATCCGTCCTGGTCACGTCACACCTGCTGGGCGAACTGGAACGCACCTGCGACCACGTCGTCGTCGTCGACGGCGGCAAGCTGCTGCGCTCCAGCTCCACCACGGACTTCACCCAGAGCACGACGACCCTCGCGATCGAGGTCACCGACACCGACGAGCACCCCGACGGCACCCGCGCGGTACGCGACGCCCTCGACGCGCGTGGGGTGACCGTCCAGGACGGCAGCGGTCTGCCCGGCGCCGGCCACGTCCTGCTGCTCACCGCGGCGGGCGAAGAGACCTACGACCTGGTGCGGGACGTCATCGCCGACCTCGGCCTCGGCCTGGTGCGCATGGAACAGCGCCGGCACCACATCTCGGAGGTCTTCACGGACAGCGACGCAGAACGGAAGGAGGCAGCCGGCCATGGCAACTGAGCAGCCCGTAGCCCGTGCGACGGGTGACCAGACCCGCATCCACAACATCGGCTACCGCAGCTACGACGGTCCCCGCCTCGGCCGCGCCTACGCCCGCCGCTCGCTGTACTCGCAGTCCCTGCGCGGCGCCTACGGCCTCGGCCGCTCGGCCAAGTCCAAGGTGCTGCCGATGCTGCTGTTCGTGGTGATGTGTCTGCCCGCGGCCATCATGGTCGCCGTCGCCGTCGCGACCAAGGCCGACGAACTGCCCCTGGACTACACGCGCTACGCGATCGTCCTGCAGGCAGTCATCAGCCTCTACGTCGCCTCTCAGGCCCCCCAGTCCGTCTCGCGCGACCTGCGCTTCAAGACCGTGCCGCTGTACTTCTCGCGGCCGATCGAGACCGCCGACTACGTCCGCGCCAAGTACGCGTCGCTGGCCTCGGCCCTGTTCATCCTCACCGCCGCGCCCCTGCTGGTGCTCTACGTGGGCGCGCTGCTTGCCAAACTCGACTTCGCGGACCAGACCAAGGGGTTCGCACAGGGACTCGTCTCCGTGGCACTGCTCTCGCTGCTCTTCGCCGGCCTCGGCCTGGTCGTCGCATCCGTCACCCCGCGCCGTGGCTTCGGCATCGCGGCCGTCATCGCCGTCCTGACCATCACCTACGGCGCGGTCTCCACGCTCCAGGCCATCGCGGACGTCCAGGGCAGCTCCGGGGCCGTCGCCTGGATCGGCCTGTTCTCGCCGATCACCCTCATCGACGGCGTGCAGTCCGCCTTCCTGGGCGCCACCTCGGCCTTCCCCGGCGGGATCGGACCGAGCACCGGCGAGGGCGCGGTCTACGTCCTCGTCACCCTGGGACTCATCGCCGGCGCCTACGGCCTGCTGATGCGCCGCTACACGAAGGTGGGACTGTGACCACGCTGAACATCGACCATGTATCCCGCTGGTTCGGCAACGTGGTCGCCGTCAACGACATCACCATGACGATCGGCCCCGGCGTCACCGGCCTCCTCGGCCCCAACGGCGCGGGAAAGTCCACCCTCATCAACATGATGGGCGGCTTCCTCGCCCCCTCCACCGGCAGCGTCACCCTCGACGGCCAGCCGGTCTGGCGCAACGAGGCCATCTACAAGCACATCGGCATCGTCCCCGAGCGGGAGGCGATGTACGACTTCCTCACCGGCCGGGAGTTCGTCCTCGCCAACGCCGAACTGCACGGCCTCGGCGCCAAGGCGGCCCACGAAGCGCTCGCCACCGTGGAGATGGAGTACGCGCAGGACCGGAAGATCGCCACGTACTCCAAGGGCATGCGGCAGCGGGTGAAGATGGCCTCCGCCCTCGTCCACCAGCCGACGCTGCTCCTGCTCGACGAGCCTTTCAACGGCATGGACCCGCGCCAGCGCATGCAGCTGATGGACCTGCTGCGGCGCATGGGCGACGAAGGCCGCACGGTGCTGTTCTCCTCGCACATCCTCGAGGAGGTGGAACAGCTCGCCTGGCACATCGAGGTCATCGTCGCCGGACGGCACGCGGCCAGCGGCGACTTCCGCAAGATCCGCCGTCTGATGACCGACCGGCCGCACCGCTACCTGGTGCGTTCCAGCGACGACCGGGCCCTCGCGGCAGCGCTGATCGCCGACCCGTCGACGTCCGGCATCGAGGTCGACCTCGCCGAGGGTGCGCTGCGCATCCAGGCCGTCGATTTCGGCCGGTTCACGGCCCTGCTGCCGAAGGTCGCCCGTGACCACGGCATCCGGCTGCTCACGGTCTCGCCGTCCGACGAGTCCCTCGAGTCCGTCTTCTCGTATCTCGTCGCGGCGTAGGAGGCCGAAGAATGTACGACCCCACAGTCGCCAGGCTCACCTACCGAGCCCTGCTCGGCCGTCGCCGGGCCTTCATCCTGGGTGCGCTGCCCCTGCTGCTGCTCGTCATCGCCGTGGCGGTGCGCGCACTCGCCGGAGCCGACGACCAGACGGCGGCGGACGTACTGGGCGGATTCGCCCTCGCCACCATGGTGCCGATCATCGGTGTCATCGCCGGCACCGGAGCCATCGGCCCCGAGATCGACGACGGCTCGGTGGTCTACCTGTTGTCCAAGCCGATCAAGCGGCCGACGATCATCTTCACCAAGCTGATCGTCGCCGTCGCCGTGACGATGGTCTTCTCCGCCATACCTACCCTGCTGGCCGGTCTGATCCTCAACGGCAACGGCCAGCAGATCGCCGTCGCGTACACGATCGCCGCGCTCGTCGCCTCCATCGCCTACGCCGCGCTGTTCCTGCTGCTGGGCACGGTGTCCCGGCACGCGGTGGTCTTCGGCCTCGTCTACGCCCTCGTTTGGGAGGCGCTGTTCGGCTCGCTGGTGCCCGGTGCCCGCACGCTGAGCGTGCAGCAGTGGTCGCTGGCGGTGGCCCAGAAGGTCGCCGACGGGAACCTGGTGACCTCCGACGTCGGTCTGACGACCGCGACGGTGCTGCTGGCCGGGGTGACCGTGCTCGCGACCTGGTACGCAGGTCAGAAGCTGCGGTCGCTGACGCTTGCCGGGGAGGAGTGACCGGACCCGGGTCCTGACGGGGCTTTCACCCCGGCCCGGGCACACTGGGCCGGGGAAGACACGAGGGCACAGGGTGGGAGGGACCGGAATGGCGGACCAGACACCTCGGCACGATGGCCGCGGACAGCCGGAAGGCGGAACCGAAGGTGCCACCGAGAGCACCAGGGACGAAGCCGGTGCCGAACCTGCCACCGAAGCCGCCGACGATGCCTGGGACGGCCTCGTCCTGGACGAGAGGTTCATACGCGACGCCGGGACCTTCGAGCCCTCGGCCCGCGCCCGGATGCTCGCCGCCCGCTGGCGCCGCGAGAAGCCGGAGCCGCAACCGTGGCGCTCCGACGAGCCGCCCGCGGGATGGTTCTTCAGCAAGGGCCGACGCCGCAGGTGGCGTCGGCGCTGACGCCGCATACGTCCGCTCTTAATCGGTGGCGCCCGGCTTTCCGTAGCGGCACTGTGGTGGATGCACGAGGCCGGAGGGCGTCGGCGAATCGGGCGGCCGCTTCGAGCACGCGAGACATCTCGCGTGGGCCGGCCGACGGGGACGCCGACGCCCTCCGGGCCGTGGCGTCAGGGCCGCCGTTCCAGCGTCCCGGGGCCGCGGTGACCGCGCCCCGGAGGGGGCGTGGTCAGGGCGCCAAACGCTCCAGCACCACCGCGATGCCGTCCTCGTCGTTCGAGGACGTCACCTCGTCGGCCACCGCCTTCAGCTCATCGTGGGCGTTGGCCATCGCCACGCCCCGGGCGGCCCAGCCGAACATCGGGACGTCGTTGGGCATGTCGCCGAACGCGATCGTGTCCGCGGCCTTGAGACCGAGCCGGCGCGCGGCCAGGGACAGGCCGGTGGCCTTGGACAGGCCGAGGGGGAGCAGCTCGACGATGCCCGCGCCGGCCATGGTCACCGTGACGAAACCGCCCGCGGTGCGCCGGGCGGCCTCGGCCAGCTCGTCGTCCGACAGGGTCGGATGCTGGATGTAGATCTTGTTCAGCGGCGCCGACCACACATCGGAGGCATCGGTGAACGGCACGGCCGGAAGGTCGCCGGTGACCGCGTAGCCCGGTCCGACCAGGACGTCACCGTCCAGGCCGTCGCGGCTCGCCGCCAGGTACAGAGGGCCGGTCTCCGCCTCGATCTTGGCCAGTGCCACCCCGGCCAGCTGACGGTCCAGCGTGACCGAGGTCAGCAGCCGGTGCTCCCCGGCGTGGTAGACCTGCGCGCCCTGACCGCAGACGGCCAGCCCGTTGTAGCCGAGGTCGTCGAGGATGTGCCGGGTCCACGGGACCGCGCGGCCGGTGACCACGATGTGGGCCGCGCCCGCCGCGGTGGCCGCGGCGAGCGCCTCACGGGTGCGCTGCGAGACCGAGTCGTCACTGCGCAGCAGTGTGCCGTCGAGATCGGTCGCGATCAGCCGGTAGGGGAAACCCCCGGCGGGCCCGGCGGGGGTCCCTGCGGCGGAGCCTGTGGCAGTCACTTGGACACCGGCTCCAGGACCTCCCGGCCGCCCAGGTACGGGCGCAGCACCTCTGGCACTCGCACCGAACCGTCGGCCTGCTGGTGGTTCTCCAGGATCGCCACGATCGTGCGCGGTACGGCGCACAGTGTGCCGTTGAGCGTGGCCAGCGGGCGTACCTTCTTGTCCTCGCGGACGCGGATCGACAGCCGGCGCGACTGGAACTCGGTGCAGTCCGACGTCGAGGTCAGCTCGCGGTACTTGCCCTGGGTCGGGATCCACGCCTCGCAGTCGTACTTGCGCGCGGCCGAGGAACCCAGGTCGGCCGAGGCGACGTCGATGACCCGGAACGGCAGCTCCAGCGACGTCAGCCACTGCTTCTCCCACTCCAGCAGGCGCTGGTGCTCGGCCTGCGAGTCCTCGGGGAGCACGTAGGAGAACATCTCGACCTTGTCGAACTGGTGCACGCGGAAGATGCCCTTGGTGTCCTTGCCGTGCGAACCCGCCTCGCGGCGGAAGCAGGGCGAGAAGCCGGCGTAGCGCAGCGGCAGGCGGTCCGCGTCGAGGATCTCGTCCATGTGGTAGGCGGCGAGCGGTACCTCGGACGTGCCGACCAGGTACAGGTCGTCCTTGTCGAGGTGGTAGACGTCCTGGGCGGCCTGGCCGAGGAAGCCGGTGCCGGCCATCGACTGCGGTCGGACCAGCGCCGGGGTCAGCATCGGGGTGAAGCCGGCCGCCGTGGCCTGGGCGATCGCCGCGTTGACCAGGGCGAGTTCCAGGAGCGCGCCGACGCCGGTCAGGAAGTAGAAACGCGAACCGGAGACCTTGGCGCCGCGTTCGACGTCGATGGCACCGAGCAGCTGGCCCAGCTCGAGGTGGTCCCTGGGCTCGAAGCCCTCGGCCGCGAAGTCGCGGTGCGTGCCGTGCGTCTCCAGCGTGACGAAGTCCTCCTCGCCGCCGACGGGGACGTCGGGGTGGACGAGGTTGCCGAGCCGCTGGAGGAGTTCCTGGGTCGCGGCGTCGGCCGCGTCGCGCTCGGCGTCGGCCGCCTTGACGTCGGCGGCGAGCTGGCTCGCCCGCTGCAGCAGCTCGGCCTTCTCGTCTCCGGAGGCCTTGCCGATGAGCTTGCCGAGGCCTTTCTGCTCGGCGCGCAGCTCGTCGAAGCGGATGCCGGACGACCGGCGCCGCTCGTCGGCAGACAGGAGGGAGTCGACGAGCGCGACGTCCTCTCCACGGGCACGCTGCGACGCGCGCACACGGTCGGGGTCCTCACGGAGCAGGCGAAGGTCAATCACGCGGTCAAGGCTACCGGTGTGCGGCGACGGGTCTCGACTCACTATTGCCGATCGCGGGTCCTGAGTTCCGTTATGCGGAAGATGTGCCTTGTGCGCATCTTGTTCGCAACCTGTTCCCGCGGTCAATCAGGGGTGTCTCCATACCTGGAACGAGCCAACGGGTGGGCGGCGGTTGACTGGCGGTTGACTGGATTTCCTTGCGGAGAACGGGACTTGTGGAGCTGTCCCGCACCCGTCTGTCCACAGGAATCCCCGACCCCGGGAAGTTATCCACAGGCTGTGCGAAAGATCTGTGGACTCACGGAAGTGGTCATTCACCATGGCCCGCCATGGCTGTGGTGAGCCGTTCAAACCCTTCACGTCCCCACTTTCGGGTGGAAACGGAGCGCTCGGTGTCACTCCGGAGGATGGGAGGCGAGAAACAGGTGGACGAAAGGTGGCGGAGGTGCCTGCGGCGGAGTGGGGCGCCAAGTAGGACATGTCGACTGAATGCCCTTTCGTTGTCGACTTGTCCCCAGGTCGAGAAGCAGACCTGTGGATAACACCTGTGGATAACGAAAATGTGCAGGTACGACTGGTGGAGCCGGCCGGTTCCGGCCGTCAGAACCGACCGTCCTGGCAGCGTGCGACCCAGTCCGCCGCCGCGACGAACGCCTCGTCCGAGGTGCCCGGCCGTGGTGCTCCCACGTCGGTCGGCTCGACCTCCGCACGTGGATACGAACCCAGGTAGCGCACCTGGAGGCAGGTCCGCTTCAGGCCCATCAGGGCATCGGCCACCCGGCGGTCGGAGATGTGCCCCTCGGCGTCGATGCAGAAGCAGTAGTTGCCGATGCCGGCACCGGTGGGCCGGGACTGCAGCAGCATCAGGTTGACGCCTCGTGTGGCGAACTCGCCCAGCAGGTCGCGCAGGCCGCCGGGGTGGTCGTCGCGCTGCCAGAGCACGATGGACGTCTTGTCCGCGCCGGTCGGTGCCGCGGGCCGGGCGGGACGGCCCACCAGTACGAAGCGTGTCTGGGCGTTCTCCGCGTCGTGGATGTCGGCCTCGAGGACCTCCAGGCCGTAGCGGCCCGCGGCGAACTCGCCGGCGAACGCCGCGTCGTACCGGCCCTCCTGCACCAGACGGGCGCCGTCCGCGTTGGAGGCGGCCGACTCCCAGGCGGTGTCCGGGAGGTGCTTCCTGATCCAGTTGCGTACCTGGGGCTGGGCGGCCGGGTGGGCGGTGACCGTTTTGATGTCCGACAGTTTGGTGCCGGGGCGGACCAGCAGCGCGAAGGTGATGGACAGCAGCACCTCGCGGTAGATCATCAGCGGCTGGCCGGCGACCAGCTCGTCGAGGGTGGTGGTGATGCCGCCCTCGACGGAGTTCTCGATCGGCACGAACGCGGCCTCGGCCTCGCCGGTGCGCACCGCGTCGAGCGCGGACTGGACTGACACGTACGGGACCAGTTCCCGGGTCGCCGTCTCCGGGAGGGTGCGCAGGGCGACTTCGGTGAAGGTGCCTTCGGGGCCGAGATACGCGTAACTGGCTGGCATGACCTCACCCTAATGGGCCCGGTCAGGCCTGGCTCACGTGTCTGGCGCGACCCGCTCCCCGGGGTGACCCCCGGGCCGGTTTCACCCCTCCAGCAGCCGCTGGCCCACGTATTCTCCGTCGGCCGCCCCGCCGGGTACCGCGAACAGACCGCTCGCCTCGTGCCGGATGAACTGCGAGAGCGCGTCCCCCCGGTCCAGCTTGCGCTGCACCGGTACGAAGCCGCGCAGTGGGTCGGCCTGCCAGCAGATGAAGAGCAGGCCCGCGTCGGGCACGCCGTCCGCGTCGAAGCCGTCGTGGTACGAGAAGGGCCGCCGGACCATGGCCGCGCCGCCGTTCTGGTCGGGGCGGGTGATGCGGGCGTGGGCGTTGATGGGGACGATCAGGTTCCCGGCCTTGTCCGTCTTCTCCAGGTCCATCTCGGTCGTCTCGGTGCCCCCGGTCAGCGGAGCCCCGTCGGACTTCCGGCGGCCGATGACCTCCTCCTGTGCCTTGACGGAGAGCTTCTCCCAGTCGTCGAGGAGCATGCGGATGCGGCGTACGACGGCGTAGGAGCCGTTCGCCATCCATGCGTGGTCCGCGTTCTCGTTCTCTCCGGGGTTCTCGGGCTGCTCGGGGACGAAGATCCGCTGATCGAAGTCGGCGTCGGACGGCTTCGGGTTGCGCGTGCCGTCGACCTGGCCCATGAGGTTGCGGGCGGTCATGGGGTGGGCGGTGGCGCCCGGCGAGCGGTTGAAGCCGTTCATCTGCCAGCGGACGCGGGCGGCCGATCCGGCGTCCTGCTGGACAGCCCGCAGGGCGTGGAAGGCGACCAGGGCGTCGTCGGCGCCGATCTGCACCCACAGGTCGCCGTTGCTGCGGTTCTTGTCGAGGTGGTCGGAGGAGAAGTCGGGCAGCGGGTCGAGGGCGGCCGGTCGCTGCTCGGCCAGGCCGGTCCGGCCGAAGAAGCTGTGCCCGAACCCGAAGGTGACGGTCAGCGAGGAGGGCCCCGCGTCCCGGGCCACGTCCGTGTCACGGGAACCGGTCGGTTCGCCCGCCATCAGCCGCAGGGCGGTGTCGGACCAGCGGCGCAGCAGCGCGGCGGCCTCCTTGCGGCCGGCGCCCGCCGCCAGGTCGAAGGCGATGAGGTGGCCGCGGGACTGCATGGGGGTGGTGATGCCGGGCTGATGTTTCCCGTGAAACATCACCTGCTCGCTGCCCAGCGAGGTGAGCGGTGTGGCGGCCGGGGAGGACGGCGCGGCGGCGTAGCCCGCGGCGCCGCCGGCCGCGCCGAGTACGAGCCCGGTGGCACCGGCGGTGCCGAGCAGCCGCCGCCGCGAGATGCCCTCGCGGGGGGTGGTGCTCGCGGAGTCGAGGGGCCCGGGCCCGCCGGGCGACCCGTGGGCCGTCTCGGGGGTGCGGGCCTCGGGGGTGGACTGGTCAGCCATGGTGCGGTTCAGCCGATCTGCGCGTTCTTGGAGACGGTCACCTGGTCGATGTCGGAGGTCCGCACGGTCACGGCGACCTCCCAGTCGCCGGCCATCGGGATCTGCACCCCGCTCGCCGACCAGTGTCCGGTGGTGATGTGGTCGGGGACGACGGGCAGTGGCCCGATGTTCTTGGCCTCCAGGGTGAAGGCGACTTTCACCTCGGGGATGTCGAAGGCGTTTCCGTTCGGGCGCTCGACGTAGAGGTGCATGTCGTTGGCGCCCACACGTGCGGGGTCGAGCTCGACCCGTACGACGCCCTTGCCGTTCTGGCTGCCGGTGTCGAAGGGCATGTCCAGGGTGACCGTTCCGGTGGAGGGCGCGGACGGGGAAGCGGTGGACGGGTTGGCGGCCTTGGCCTCCTCCTCGGTCCGGCCCGGCTCGGTCTGGGTCAGGACGGTGGTGACGGCGAGCAGGACGACGGCGACGCCGGCTTCGGCGAGGACGGAGCGGCGCAGTCCGAAGCGGTGGGGGTCGGCATCCCGTTGCCGTTTCTGCCGGGCGGCGTCCACGGCCGCGCGCTGCCGGGCGAGCTGGGCGGCGCGCTGGGAGGTGCCGGAGCCCTTCGTCGCACCGGATGACCGCGCGGAGTCCTTCGCCGTCCTGGTCGCCCCCTCGTCGGCCTTCGCTGCCCTGGAAGCCTTCGGGGCGGCTTTCGATTCCTCGGTCGTCTTCCCGGCGGCCTCCGCCTTCTCGGTCTTGCGGCCGGTGAACGCGTCGGCCTGGTCCTTCTCCCGCTGGCGGGCGATCGCGGGCGCCGCCTCCGCCAACTGTGCCGTCCACCGTCGAGAGAGGTAGGCGATGCCGACCAGCACCGCCACGAGCCCGATCTTGACGAGGAGCAGTCGGCCGTACCGGGTGTCGGTGAAGGCTGTCCAGGAGCCGAGCTGGCGCCAGGACTGATAGGTGCCGGTCACCACGAGCGCGACCACGCTGCCGAAGGCGACGCGCGAGAACCGGCGTACGGCGACGGTGGGGAGCAGTGTGTCCGCGGGTGCCCGGTACAGGGTCACGAGCAGGGCGGTGAGTCCGCCGAGCCAGGTGGCCATCGCGAGGAGGTGGACGACGTCGACCGGCATGGCGAGTCCGGCCTGGAGGCCGACGGAGGCGTGCTCGGACATCGCCCAGGTCGCCGCGAGCCCGGCGGCCACGACGGTTCCGCCGATCCCGAGTCCGAGGGTGAGGTCCCGCTTCTCCTCGTCCTCCCGCTTGTCATAGGCGCCGAAGAGGACGGCGACGAACAGGGCGGCCGCCGCGAGCAGCAGCAGCCGGGAGACCAGCGAGGCGCCGGTCTTGGTCTGCAGCACCTCGCCGAGCAGGTTCAGGTCGAAGACGTCGCCGAGCTTCCCGGAGCCGGTGTAGGAGCCGCGCAGCAGGAGCAGCAGCAGCGTGGCGGCGGTGAGCGCGAGCCATCCCGAGACGACGAGCCGCTGCAGCGCCCGGATCCCCGAGCCGCGTGGCCAGCAGGTGAGGACGAAGGCAGCACCGCCCACCAGCACGGTGAACCCGGCGTACGACACGTACCGTCCGAGGCCGTACAGCCAGCCGACGATTCCGTCGCCCGCTGCCGGGCCGTATACGGAGACGGAGGTCTCGGACGGGGCTCCGATGGAGAAGGTGTAG
The DNA here is from genome assembly GCF_055603605.1 of Streptomyces sp. NPDC037271. NCBI lineage: Bacteria > Bacillati > Actinomycetota > Actinomycetes > Kitasatosporales > Streptomycetaceae > Streptomyces > Streptomyces sp. NPDC037271. The sequence goes on along the minus strand of NZ_JBVJVN010000014.1, from coordinate 140,352 downwards.
GCGCCGGCGACGGGGTGGCTGTCGGCGGACACGACCTGGTAGGTCACCGTGTACGTGCCGTCGGGCAGCCCGGCGTGCAGTCTCACGGAGTATGTCGTGCCGTTCGTGCCGGACGGCTCGCCGTCGTCGACGCGTTCGCCCTTGGGGTCGAAGACGCGCAGCGAGTCGGCGTCCATGGAGACCGATTCGGAGAAGGTGAGCGACACCTGGGCCGGAGCCTTGTCGACCACCGCCCCCTGTCGGGGGTCACTGCCGGTCAGTGCGGCGTGCGCGGAGGCCGGTCCGGCGCAGGCGAGCAGCGCGCAGGCCGCGGCCAGGAGCAGCAGCACCACAGTCCGGACGCGCGGGGCGATGGTCTGCGACAAGGTGTTCCTTCCCTCAGTGTCCGGTGTGTTCGGAGTGCCCGGACTGCCCGGACTGCCCGGTGGGCCGGTACGTGGCCGCCTTCACGGGCAGTTTGACCGTGACGGGGTCGGCGTGGGCGAAGTGAAGTTCGACGGAGACCGTCTGTCCCTCCTTGGGCTGCTGCTTCAGCTTCTCGAACATCAGGTGGTTGCCGCCGCTTTCGAGCACGAGTCGGCCGTGGGCGGGGATCGGGAGGCTGTCGACCTCTTTCATCGTCCCGTCGACGGTTTGGTGCACGGTGACGTCACCGGCTCCGCTCGTCACCGAGGTCAGTTCGTCCTCGGTGTCGCCCTCGTTGGTGATGGTGAGGAAGCCCGCCGCCATCGAGTCGGAGACAGGCTGCGGTATGTAGGCGGCGCCGACCGAGAGCTCGGCGCCGGAGGCCGACGAACCGGAACCGGAACCAGCTCCGGAGCCCGAGTCCGAGCCGCCGCAGCCCGCGAGGGCCAGGGCGCCGATCACCGTCACGGCGGCGAGAGTGGGACGGCCCCTCACGGGTTCTCTCCCTTGACGAGCTTGGGGAGGTCCTTGGTGTAGTCCTCGACGGTGGCGTCCTCGCCGTAGAGGACGTAGCCCGCGTCGGACTTCGGGGAGAAGGCGACGACCTGGGTGCCGTGCGCCGAAACGACCTTGCCGTTCTTGTCCTTGGTCGGCGGGTCGATGGAGATGCCGAGGGTGCGGGCGCCGGCCTGGACGGTGTCGAAGTCGCCGGTCAGGCCGACGATCTGCGGGTCGATGCCCTTGAGCCACTTGCCGAGCGCGGCCGGGGTGTCGCGTTCCGGGTCGGTGCTGACGAACACGACGCGGAGCGTGTCCTGCTCGGCCTGGGACAGCTGCTTCTTGGCCACGGCGATGTTGTTCATGGTCAGGGGGCAGACGTCGGGGCAGTGGGTGTAGCCGAAGTAGACCAGGGTGGGTTTGCCGGCGGTCTGCTCGCGGAGGTCGTACTCCTTGCCCTGGGTGTCGGTGAGGACCAGGTCGGGCTTCTCGAACGGCTTGTCGAGCACGGTGGCGGCCTGCTGGCTGGTGTCCTCGGAGACCACCGCGACGGGCTTGTCGTTGTCGGCGCCGCTGCCGCAGGCGGACAGGGTCAGGGAGGCGGCGGCGAGCAGTGCGGCCGCGGCGAACGTCTTCTTGCGCATAGAAAAATGTCCCAGATGTGAGGTGCTCCGGTGCGCGCCGGGGTCCGTCGGACCGACGGGGGTGCCCGGCGCGCACCGGACGAGAGGATGCGTGGGCGTGGTCACGCCGACGCACCGGCGCGCGCGTTGTTACGCCTACGCGTCGGAGGCGCGCCGGCGTCCGGCCAGCACGCCGTAGGCGACGCCCGCGGCACCGACGACGATGCCGACGACGCCGAGGATGCGGGCGGTGGTGTCGGTGCCGTCCCCGGAACCGGAGTCGGAGGAGGCGGTGGTGTCGGCGGCGGTGTTCTGCGCGGCCGCCTCGGTGCCGTCCTCGGCCTTCGCGCCCGACGAGCCGTGGGCGTCGCCCTCGGCGGCGGCCAGCTCCAGCACGGGCGCCGGGTTCGCGGGCTCCTCCTGGCCCTCCTGCGGCACCTCGATCCAGCGCACGACCTCCTTGTTGTCGTACGTCTGGATCGCCTTGAACACCAGCTCGTCGGCGTCCTCGGGCAGCGCGCCGACGGAGACCGGGAACTTCTGGAAGTAGCCGGGCTCGATGCCCTTGCCGTCGGCGGTCCAGGTGACCTTGGTGACGGCCTCGGTGAGCTGCTTGCCGTGCGACTCCAGCGGCTTGTCCAGCTTGGACTTGGTGATCTCCGCCTTCCAGCCGGGGACCGGCTGCGGCATCACGGACGCCAGCGGGTGGTCGGTGGGGAAGCTGACCTCCAGCTTGGTGGTGGAGGCGTTGTCGCGTTCGTTGGGGACCTTGAAGTCGACGACGGCGTAACCGCCCTTGGCGGCCGTGCCCTCCGGCTGCACGCTGACGTGCGCGAAGGCGGGGGCGGACAGGGCGAGGACGGCGATGCCGGAGACGGCGCCGGCGGCGGCGATACGAGAAGGCTTCATGGACGGAGCACTCCGCTTCGAGTGGGTCACCGGTGCTGAACCGGTGGTGGGTGACGGGAGGGTGCGCGCACGCGCGCGTGCCGCACGACGGCGGCCCCTCCGTGCGGCGGCCGATGGGCCGGAGCGGGGTGGTGGTCGCGTCGTGTCAGGCGGCGAGGGAGAACGCGTCGTTCGGCGGGCCGCGTCTGATCACCGTGTGCTGGAGTGCGGTGGTGCGGGGCCGCGGCGGCACCTGCCGAGCGGTGTGCGGCAGGCGCGGGCCCGTCCGGGGAGCACCCTGGAGCCCGGCGTGGAGGGCGCGGAGCAGGGAGAGCGCCGCGCGCAGGGCGCGTACGAACGCGGCCTCGGCCACCGAGTGGGCCGAGTGCGCCGACAGTTCGACGAGCCGCGCCAGGGCCAGGTCCCCGCTTCGCAGCAGCCAGCCGGCGGCCAGGGCCGCGAGGACGTGGCCGAGGAGCATCGGCAGGGACGGCAGCAGCGAGGCCGAGGAGCCGGCCGCGGTCAGGGCGTCGGCGGGGTGGTGGGCCGTGCCGGCCTGGACGTCCGGAGCGATCCGGGCGTCGGTGAGGATCCGCTGGGCCTCGGCCGGGCTGATCACCGCCGCGGTGGTTCCGCAGACCAGCCGTGCGGCCTGCTGGATCAGTGAGGCGTCGGACAGCGGGCCGGATCCGCCGGCGGACGTGACGGCCGTACCGGACGCCGGGACCGTCGAGGCACCGTGCTGGCCCAGTCCGAACAGGGCGTGCAGCGCGGTCTGGCCGACGGTGAGCAGTACCGCGATGCCGGGCAGCGAGCGCTCGCGTCCGGCGAGGGGCGCGGCGACCACGACCGCCCCGAGGAATCCGGCGCCCAGCGACCACAGCGGAACGGTGGCGCAGGAGGCGAGGGTGTGCCCTGCCGCGGCCAGCACGACGCAGACCGCGGCGAACACCGCGGCCCGCAGGATCCGGAGGTCGTTCCCGGAGCGCACCGTAGGCGGGTGGGGGGCAGTCATGGCGGGCTCATCATCCCACTGGCACCCCCCGCGCCGTACGGCAGGTCCACAAGATGCCGTACGGCCGGAAGCGGACCGGAAGGTCACCTTCTGGTGCGAGCCGTCCCACATACACCGATCGGCGGCAGGGACGCATCCGCCATATGGACGGTCCCACGCGAAGACCGCGCTTACGCCCGGGCGCCGGGGGCAATACGTAACGGTATGTCGAGCCGCGGCCGGGAGGCTGGAGCATGAGCATCTGGTGGTCACTCCATTTGCGGCGCGAGGCTGCGAGCGTGCCCCTGGCCCGCCGCCTGCTGATCGGCACCATGGAGACCGCGGGTGTCGACCCCGACGTCTCCTTCGACCTCTCCGTCGCGCTGAGCGAGGCCTGCGCGAACGCCGTCGAGCACGGCGGGGGCGACGAACCCGGTGACTCCTCGCAGGCGTACCGCGTCACGGCCTACCTCGACGGTGAGCTGTGCCGGATCGAGGTCGCCGACACGGGCCCGGGGTTCCCCGCGGCCACTCCGGGCCGTCCGGGGAAAGCGGTCCGCCCGGTGTCCGACGACGCCGAGGACGGCCGCGGCCTGGGTCTCATCCGGGAGCTCGCCGACCACGTCCACATCGGCAGCGGGCCGGGCCGGGCCGGTGCCGTGGTGAGCTTCGACAAGGTCCTCAAGTGGCGCGAGGGGACTCCGCTGGTGGCGGTCTGACGGCGTCGGCATCAGGGCGCCGCGTCCAGCATTCTTCCCAACACCTCCAGTGCCTCGGGATACACCCGTTCCCGGGGTGTCCCGTACCCCACGACCAGCCCTTGCGGACGACCGGATTCGCCCGGTGACGGTGACGGGGATGGGGGGGGGAGGACGGGGAGGGCGACGAGGGCGTGGACTGCCAGTGGTCCCCGAGCCGGCCCACCGCGAGGCCCTCCTCCTCCGCCCGCGCCAGGAATCCGGCCTCGTCGTCGACCTCCACCAGCGCGTGCAGTCCGGCCGCGATCCCGCGATCCCGCGTACCCGCGGGCGTCCGCCGAGCCGGGCCACGAGCTGGTCGCGGCGGCGCCGGTACCGGAGCCGGCAGGCGCGTACGTGCCGGCCGTAGGCGTGCGTGCCGATCAGTTCGGCGAGCGCCGGCCGGCCCAGGGGCTCGGTGTGGTGGTCGCTGTGCAGCTTGGCGTCGGCGACCGCGTCGACCAGGTGGGGCGGCAGCACCATCCAGCCCAGGCGCAGCGCGGGCCCGAGCGTCCTGGACACGGTTCCCAGGTAGGCGACCTGTCCCGGCGCCATGCCCTGGAGGGCGCCGACGGGCTGCCTGGCCGGGCACCCCGTGTGCGGTACCCGGCCGTCGAACCGTGGATCAGCCCTTCAGCGCGGCCATCCACTCCTCGACCTCGTCCGACCGGCGCGGCAGTCCGGCGGACAGGTTCCGGTTGCCGTCCGCGGTGACGAGGATGTCGTCCTCGATGCGGACGCCGATGCCCCGGTACTCCTCGGGCACGGTCAGGTCGTCGGCCTGGAAGTACAGGCCGGGCTCGACCGTGAGCACCATGCCGGGCTCCAGCGTGCCGTCGACGTAGGCCTCCACGCGCGCGGCGGCGCAGTCGTGGACGTCCATGCCGAGCATGTGGCCGGTGCCGTGCAGCGTCCAGCGGCGCTGCAGGCCGAGCTCCAGCACCCGCTCGACGGGGCCCTCGACCAGGCCCCACTCGACGAGCCGCTCGGCCAGCACGCGCTGGGACGCGTCGTGGAAGTCGCGGAACTTGCCGCCCGGCTGCACGGCCGCGATGCCGGCCTCCTGGGCGTCGTACACGGCGTCGTAGATCTTCTTCTGCAGCTCGCTGTAACGGCCGTTGACCGGCAGCGTGCGGGTGACGTCGGCGGTGTAGTACGTGTGCGTCTCCACGCCCGCGTCGAGCAGCAGCAGGTCGCCGGAGCGGACCGGGCCGTCGTTGCGCACCCAGTGCAGGGTGCAGGCGTGCGGGCCGGCGGCGCAGATGGAGCCGTAGCCGACGTCGTTGCCCTCCACGCGCGCGCGGAGGAAGAAGGTGCCCTCGATGTACCGCTCACTCGTCGCCTCGGCCTTGTCGAGGACCTTCACGACGTCCTCGAAGCCGCGCACCGTGGAGTCGACGGCCTTCTGCAGCTCGCCGATCTCGAACTCGTCCTTGACCAGTCGGGCCTCGGAGAGGAAGACGCGCAGTTCCTCGTCGCGCTCGGCGGTGACCTTGTCGGTCAGGGCGGCCTCGATGCCGGCGTCGTGACCCCGCACGACGCGGACCGGGCCGGTGGCCTCGCGCAGGCTTCCGGCCAGCTCGCGGACGTCGGAGGCGGGGATGCCGTACCGCTTCTCGGCCTCGGTGAGGGAGTGGCGGCGGCCGACCCACAGCTCGCCCTGGCCGTCGAGCCAGAACTCGCCGTTCTCGCGGTCGGAGCGGGGCAGGAGGTAGATCGTCGCGGTGTGGCCGTCGCCCTCGGGTTCCATGACCAGGACGCCGTCCTCGGTCTGGTTGCCGGTCAGGTAGGCGTACTCGACCGAGGCGCGGAAGGAGTACTCCGTGTCGTTCGAGCGGGTCTTCAGGTTGCCCGCGGGGATCACCAGGCGCTCGCCCGGGAAGCGGGCGGACAGGGCGGCGCGGCGGGTGGCGGTCTCGGCGGCCTGGGCGATCGGCTCCAGGTCGCGCAGCTCCGTGTCGGCCCAGCCGGACTTCATGTTCTCGGCCAGCTCGTCGGACACGCCGGGGTACAGGCCGTTCTTGCGCTGCTTGATCGGTTCCTCGCCCGCCGCGTCGGCGGCGTCCTCAAGCACGGCTTCCGGCTTCTTCGAGATCTCCGGGTTCTCCGGGGTGAGCTCCTCCGCCACGGTCATCCTCCTTGATACGGCACTGGACCACCCCCCATCGTACGGTCGTACGGAAGGGGGCCCTGGGCCGAAGGGCCTGTTACATGGAGGCGCTACCGTCCGTTATCCGGGGCATGCGGGGGGTCAGTGCTCCGCTGTCCGGACAGGGGTGGTCAACAGGGGCGGGCGTCAACAGGGGGCGGGCGTCAACAGCGCCGGTCAACGTGTGCCGGGCAATGGCGCCGGTCGACGCGTGCCGGGCAACAGTGTTTGCTCGACGGTGGCGGCCGACGGCACCGACCTACAACGCCGGCCGACGGGGCTTGCCGACCGTGCCGCTATTCGAACCGGACGGCCAGCAGGACGACGTCCTCCTCGGAGTCCGCGTCGGCCCGTCCGTCCGGCAGTACCGTGCGCAGGACGTGCTCGGCGACGGCGCCCGGGTCGTGGCGCTTGGCCCTGGGTACGCCGGCCGCCGCCGCGTGCAGCCGGGCGAAGGCGCGGTCGGCCGGGTCGCCGGTGCGGTGCAGCAGCCCGTCGGTGTACAGCAGCACCGTCTCCCCGGCTTCCGCCTGGACCTCCACGCTCGGTGCCTCCCAGCAGGCGAGCATGCCGAGCGGAGCGGAGAGGGAGGTCTCGACGAACTCCGTGCGCCGCTCTCCGATCAGCAGCGGCGGACTGTGCCCGGCGCCGGCCAGGGTGATCCTGCGCAGTGCCGGCTCGCAGTAGCCGAACAGTGCGGTGGCCGAGCGGGCGGGCTCGGTGAGGCGCAGCAGCAATTCCAGGTCGGACAGGACCGCGACCGGGTCCTCGCCCTCCATCACGGAGTACGCACGGAGCGAGGCGCGCAGCCGCCCCATCGCGGCGACGACGCTGGGCCCGGACCCGGTGACGGACCCGACGGCGAGTCCTAGCGCGGCGTCCGGCAGCGGCAGTGCGTCGTACCAGTCGCCGCCGCCGAGCGGGCCGGTGCGGTGCCGGGCGGCGAGCTGGACGCCGGGCACTCGTGGCAGGCGGGAGGGGAGCAGTTCCTCGGCCATCGTCGCCATGCACGCGCGCGTGTGCTCGACCTCCAGGAGGCGGGCCAGGTGCTGGCCGGCGTACCGGGTGTAGAGGCCGACGAGGTGGCGTTGCCGCTCGCCCGGCTCGGCGGGCTCGTCGTAGAGCCATACGGCGGCTCCCATGCGCCCGGTGCCTTCGGCGGAGAGGGGGAGCGCAAAGCTGGCGGCGTAGCCGAGTCGGGCGGCGACCTCGCGGTGGCGCGGATCGAGACCCTTCTCGGCGAACAGGTCGGGCTCGGCGATCCCGCCCTCACCGACCGGCAGACCGTCCAGAATTCGCCCGTGGGGCAGGGAACTTCGCGGAACGGTCTCGAGGTGGCCGAGGTCGGTGCGGGCCAGTCCGAGGCCGACGGTGGCGCCCGGGCCGAGTCCGTCGGCCGGTTCCAGCGCGACGAGACCGCGCCGGGCGCCCACCAGGGCGGCTCCGGCGCGCAGTACTTCCTGGATGCCTGCGGAGAGGGAGTCGGTGCGGACCAGGCGCTCGGTCAGCTCGTGCAGGGTCGTGAGGTCCGAGACCCAGCCGGCCAGCCTGTCCTGGAGCAGGCCACCGGGGGCGCACGGTGCGCCCGAGGCGCCCGTGACCTGTGCGACCTCCGTGGCCTCCGTGGCGTTTGGGGCGCCGGCCGGTGAGGTACCCGGGGCGACGGACGCGACAGTGTGTGCGGGAGACGGAACCGTTGAATCGATTCCGGCCACTTTCGCGGAGTGCGGGGTGTTCATGGCGTCCGGCCTTCCGACCGGCAGCTACTGCTCAAAAGCATCGCGAACCCCCATGTCATTCTGCGCCGCTAGCAGTGTCTCCACATGTACACGCACTCGTAAGGAGATGTCCAGCATTGTCCTGCGGGGATTACTGGTGTCCGTGAGGTGCGAGTGACCTCCTTCGCGACTCTTGCGGAAAAGCGAAATTGACTTGAAACTGCCCTACAGGAAGCCTTGTTGCGGTCGACTGGGGGTGCTTTACGGAGCGTCACAGCGGTCGTGAGGGGTACGTACTCGGAGAAGGCCAGGGGTGCCCGCGGGCATCCGGAACCTGGTGGCGGACCCGGGCGTCCTATCCACCGACGACCGTGCCCCATCCTCCCGTGGCGGAGGCGGAGAGAAAAACGCGGGACGGCGAAACGCCAGACTTCGCCACCCCCGCGCCACGCCCATGCTTGCGATGGACGCAGAGTGGATCGAACCGCCGCGGACGCAGTCAGTGCTCGGCCACAGGGGTTTCCCCAGCCCCTGGCAGTGGTGCCCTCGGCAGTGTGATGCCCTCGGCGGAGAGATGCCTTCGGCAGGGGTGTGATGCACCACCAGCTACGCACAGCGAAGAGATAGACACATGGTGTGATGTGACCACGGTGTTGCCAGGCGTGCAACGGAAAGGAACGAGCGCTCATGCGCGAGATCCTCGGAAGGCGACGCAGGCTCTTGTCCCAGCACGACGACGGGCGGCCTGAGCTGATCGGCGCGGCCCTGACCTACGCGACGCAATGGCAGTGGCCCGTACTCCCGGGCGTGGCGGCGGACCCACAGGCGCGGTCGCGCTGCGGCTGCCCCGAACCCGAGTGCACGGTGCCCGGCGCGCATCCCTTCGACCCGGAGCTCCTCGCGGCCACCACCGACGCGCGCATGGTGCGCTGGTGGTGGACCAACCGGCCCACCGCACCGATCATTCTGGCCACCGGAGGCAGCGCCCCGTGCGCCGTCTCCCTGCCCGCCCTGCCGGCCGCCCACGCCCTGGCCGCGCTCGACCGCGCCGGTCTGCGGCTCGGCCCGGTCGTCGCGGCGCCCACCCGCTGGTCGCTGCTGGTCAAGCCGTACTCCATGGAGCAACTGGGCGAGCTGCTCCACGCCAAGGACTTCGTCCCCGGCACCCTGCGCTTCCACGGCGACGGCGGCTATCTCGCGCTGCCCGCGTCCGAGACCGGCGAGGGCACCGTCCACTGGGAGCGGGCACCCCTGCCCGGCTCCGCCTCGCCCTGGGTGCCCGACGTGGAGGCCGTGGTGGACGCGGTGGTCGACGCCCTCACTCGTACGGGTGTGAACGCGCCCGAGTTGTAGGGATGCCCGGCGCGCGCGGCGGTCCGCGCCCGCCCGTGGTCGTTATCGTCCGCCCCATGCCGCTTCACGCTGGGGAGCATCACGCCGCCGGACGGGACCGCACGGGAGGGCCGCACCGCGCGGGTTCGCGCCGCCGCAGGCGGCCGGACCGCCATCGGCGAGTCCGTCTGTACGGGCTCGCCTGTGTCGTGGTGTGCGGGGTCGTGCTGCCGTTCACCGTGGCGTCCGCGGGGCCCGTGGGCGACAGGGAGGAGCAGGCAACGGCCGTCCATCTCCTCTCGCGGGGCGGGGACCGCCAGGCGCCCGACGGGATCGGTCGCGCCCCGGCCACGGCCGCGCCCGCCCGTTCCCCGCTGCCGAACGGCTCGGCCACCGCCGTGCGATGCGGCCCGGAACTCACCTCGTCCGAGGGGGTCGAGGCGCAGACCTGCGTCGTCACCCAGGGAACGGAGACCTGGGCGCGGACCTACTACCGCAACGCGACCGGTCGCCCGCTCGAAACCGTACTGATCCTCATGGGGGCCGACGGGCACAGTGTGCGGCTGCGCTGCTCGGTGGGCGCCGACGGCACGCCGGGCACCTGCGAGACGCCCAGGTGGCCCTCCCGAGGCGGGCCTGCGGCGTACACCGCCGTCGCGGAGTTCGCAGACCGGGCCGGACACGGGCCGCTGCTGTTGCGTGCGGGGAGCAACCGCGACGACGGGAGCGGCCGCGCCGGCGGGAGCAACCGCGACGACGGGCGTGACGGTAGGGACCGTAGTGACAGAAGTGACGGGGACGCGGGGAGCGGCGAACGCGTCGTGGGCAACTCGGCTGCGGAAGCGGGGAGTTGACGGGCGACTGCGGTGCGTGTGCGGCCGGGCGCATGGAAAGACCCGGTTGCTGGCGACGGGGGATGCACCAGCAACCGGGCTACTCGAACGGTAACAAGAGATCGGCGCTAAGCAAATTCGATCTCCTGTTTTCCGGTCACCGACTGGCCTGTCTTCGCCGGGAGTTGTGACCGGAGTCACGTACTCCGAATCGAAGCCCCGGCTGACCGGTCGGTCAGCCGGAGCGGCCCTCGCGGCCGTGCGTCAGCTGAGGGTGACCTGCCGGTTGGTCAAGCCTCCGCGTGCGCGGCGCTCGTCGGGGGTGAGCGGAGCGTCCGTGGCCAGGGCCTCGGCGAGACGCTCGGCGAACTCGGCCGCCGGCTTCTCGATGTCCTGCGCGGTGACCGCGCTCGGCAGGTCCCACACCGGGACGGTGAGCCCGTGTGCGCGGAAGGAGCCGACGAGTCGGGTTCCCTCGCCGAGGGACGACCGGCCCGCGGCGTGCAGCCGGGCAAGAGCGTCCAGAAGCCGCTCCTCCTCGTGCGGCATGACCCAGCGCAGGTGGTTCTTCTCCGGCGTCTCGCACCAGTAGGCGGCGTCCACGTCCTCGAGCCGGACGGTCGGGATGGCCGCGGCGTTGGCCCGCTCCAGGGAGGCGGTCACCTCCGGCGTGGCGTTCTCCTGGTCCGGAACCCAGAACTCGAACCCCGCGTGCACGGTCGGCTCGAACGCCGCCTCGGGAGCGAGCAGGTCCTGCAGGCGCGGACCGTCGGCCGGCGCGCGGCGGCCCTGCACCGGGGTGCCCGGCGCGGCGGTCAGCGCCCGCTGGAGGGTGTCGGCGAGGTCGCGGCTGATGTCGCCCGAGGCCGTGTCGTTCTGCAGACCGAGCAGAACCGAGCCGTCGTCGCGGCGCAGAGCCGGCCAGGCCATCGGCAGCACCGTGGCCAGTGTGACGGACGGGACGCCCTCGGGCAGGCCGTCCTTGAGGGACAGCTCGACCGTGGCCGCCGGCACCAGCTCGCGCAGGGCCACCCAGTCACACTCGCCGGGCAGCCCCTCGAACGGGCGCTGCACCAGCGCGGTCGTGGCCTGTGCGGCGGCCCGGCCGTGGCAGGCCTTGTACCGGCGGCCGCTGCCGCAGGGGCAGGGCTCGCGGGCACCGACGACCGGGAAGTTCCCGTCAGCGCCTGCGGCGCTGGCACCGTCGGTGAGCTTCGGGCGCTTGGCCTTCGTCTGGGGGCGCTTCTTGGCCATCGTGGGTGTCTCCCGGTTGTGGCTCATCTCGTACGGGCGCGAGCCTAGCCGCTACCGTCCCGGTCGACGGGACCCTGTGCACAACGAACCACCTGTGGAAAACTCGCTCGGCCGCACCGGCCGCACCGGCCGCACCGGCCGCACCGGCCGCACCGGCCGCACCGGCCGCACCGGCCGCACCGGCCGCACCGGCCGCACCGGCCGCACCGGAGCACCGGGGCAGCCCCGGGCAGCCCTGGCTCCCCTGCGCGCGAGTGGCCGGGTCAGCTCAGGTCGTCGAAGGCGTCCGCGAAGTCCAGGCCGGGGATCTCCGACACCGTCGGTGCCATGATCCGGGTGGCGAAGTCGTCCCGCCGGTGCCCGGCGTCCGGGTCGTGCACGTCGTCGTGGACGACGACCCAGACGGTGACCTCACCGCGGATGTTGTCCCGTACGCCCCAGTCGTCGGCGAGCGCGGAGATGATGTTCAGTCCGCGTCCGCCGTGCGCGGTGACCGAAGGAGTCGCCGGAGCCGGGCGGGTCGGGCCGCCGCCGTCCGTGACCTCCACGACCAGCCTGCCGCCCGCGTCCACCCGCCACGCGGCGCGGACGTCGCCGTCCCCCGCCAGGGCGTCGCCGAGCGGACGGCCGTGCTTGCACGCGTTGCTCAGAAGTTCCGAAAGGACCAGTACGGCGTCGTCGATGACCGCTTCCGCCACGCCGCCGCTGCGCAGCTGATCACGCATGCGGCGCCTTGCTTTCCCCACGCCCGCAGGGCCATGGGGCACGGCCATGCTCGACGACGTGGGCACCTCCTGTGCCACCACCAACGCCACCCCCGAGACCTCCTTTGCCCCACGCCACGGTGTGGATGCCCCATCGGCCTGAACCGGAAACCGGCCGGTCCCCGCCCAGTGACGCATTCGACACGGTCGAACACGTACCGAACGCGCCGGAGCACTCCCCGTAAGGGTGTGGCTGGATTTGGTCGGTGTGGCTGAGACCGGAGAATGCGGCAGAGAACCCGCCGGGTCAAGGTTTCCGGACGAATCAGCGACCCAGGTGGTCCAGAACCGCGCGCGGCCGGTTGGTGATGATGGCGTCGACGCCCAGGCCGGCGCAGAGATCCACGTCCGCGGTCTCGTTCACGGTCCACACGTGCACCTGGTGGCCGGCGCGCTTCAGGCGCTCGATGTAGGCGGGGTGGTTGCGTACGATCCGGATCGAGGGGCCCGCGATCCGGACACCCGCGGGCAGCCGCCCGTCGCGCAGCCGCGGTGAGACGAACTGCATCAGGTAGACCGTCGGCAGGGTCGGCGACGCGGCCCGCACCCGGTGCAGGGAGCGGGCCGAGAAACTCATCACACGTACCGGAGAGTCGGCGGCCGAGGCCGGGGCGTCGAGTCCGAACCGCTTCAGGAGCACCAGCAACCGCTCCTCCACCTGCCCCGCCCAGCGTGTGGGGTGCTTGGTCTCGATGGCCAGCTCCACCCGCCGCCCCGCGTCGGACACCAGTTGGAGCAGCCGCTCCAGGGTCAGGACGGAAGTTTCCTCCCGGTCCTCGGGCCGGTGCTCCCAGTCCGGCTGCTCGTCGCGTGTCCGCCAGAACTCCCGGGTCCTGCGGGCGCCGAAGTCCAGCGCGGCCAGATCGGCGAGCTCGAGCGCCGACACCGCGCCGCGGCCGTTGGACGTACGGTTGACGCGCCAGTCGTGGACGCAGACGAGATGGCCGTCGGCGGTCAGGCGTACATCGCACTCGAGGGCGTCCGCCCCGTCCTCGATCGCCTTCCGGTATGCGGCCAGGGTGTGCTCGGGGGCCTCCTCGGAGGCTCCCCGGTGGGCGACGACCTGGATCCGGTGCTGTCGTGCGTGGGTCACCGCGTCATGGTGCCACCGCGTGCGGGTAGACGTGCCCTCGGTGTCATCGGCGGCACGTCCGTTTAGTCTTGGATGACCCATGTAAAGGACGATCGTGAACCCACAGCAACCGCTTATGGTGCTCTGACGGCCCGTGGGAAAAGCTGATGGCATACGAAAGCACTGTGCATCTGCGTCGCGCCGAACCGCGGAGCAGCGCGTGAGCGTGGCTGAGCGCGAGCAGTGTGACCGAGAAACAGCCGTGGAACGAGGAGAGAAGCTGTGAGCACCGAGAACGAGGGCGCCGCGGTACCCCCGGCCCCGTCCGCACCTCCCGTGCCGGTGGAATCTCCCGCAGCCTCCGCCCACCCGGCCGCGCCGGGCCCGGACCAGCCACCGTCCCCCGCTCCCGCGCCTCCGCAACCGCAACCGCAACCGCACGACGGTTCCGGACAGGCGGCCGCTTCCGCCCACGCACCGCACCAGGCCGCTCCCCAGGATCCGGCCGCTCCCCAGGACCCGGCCGCTCCCCAGGACCCGGCCGCCTCCCACGCTCCGGCCGCCTCCCACGGTTCGGCCGCGCCTCAGGTACACAACGCCCCCGACGCCTCCTGGCCGCCGCCCCCGCCGCCGGGCACTCCGTCGTACGGCGGGGGCGGCGGTGACGGCTTCGGCGGAGGCTGGGGCTCCTCGTACCAGCCGCCCGCGCCGAAGGCGGGCCGTGGCCGTGGCGGTGTGGTGGCCGCGCTCCTGATCGCCGCGCTGGTGGCGGGCGGTCTGGGCGGCGGCCTCGGCTACACCCTCGCCAAGAACAACGACGGGACCGGTTCCACGACTGTCTCCGCCTCCGACACCGGCGGCTCCGTCAAGCGCGACGCGGGCACGGTCGCCGGCGTGGCAGCCGAGGCGCTGCCCAGCACGGTCACCATCCAGGCCGAGGGCAGCAACGGGGAGGGCGGCACCGGCACCGGGTTCGTCTTCGACAAACAGGGCCACATCGTCACCAACAACCACGTGGTGGCGGAGGCGGTCGACGGCGGCAAGCTCAGCGCGACCTTCCCCAACGGCAAGAAGTACGAAGCCGAGGTGGTCGGCCACGCCCAGGGCTACGACGTGGCGGTCATCAAGCTGGAGAACGCCCCGTCGGACCTGAAGCCGCTGCCCCTCGGTGACTCGGACAAGGTGGCCGTGGGCGACTCGACGATCGCCATCGGCGCCCCCTTCGGCCTGTCCAACACGGTGACCACGGGCATCATCAGCGCCAAGAACCGCCCCGTGGCCTCCAGTGACGGAAGCGCCGCCAGCAAGGCGTCCTACATGAGTGCCCTGCAGACCGACGCGTCGATCAACCCGGGCAACTCGGGCGGCCCGCTGCTGGACGCGCAGGGCAACGTCATCGGGATCAACTCCGCGATCCAGTCCACGAGCAACGGCGGCTTCGGCGCCGGCCAGGCCGGCTCGATCGGCCTGGGCTTCGCCATCCCCATCAACCAGGCCGAGTTCGTCGCCAAGCAGCTGATCAAGACCGGCAAGCCGGTCTACGCGAAGATCGGCGCCTCCGTCTCCCTGGAGGAGACGACGAACGGCGCCAAGCTCACCGAGCAGGGTGTCAACGGCTCCGAGCCGGTCGAGCCGGGCGGCCCCGCCGCCGACGCGGGCCTCGAGCCCGGCGACGTCATCACCAAGCTCGACGACCGGGTGATCGACAGCGGCCCGACCCTCATCGGCGAGATCTGGACCCACAAGCCCGGCGACAAGGTCACGGTCACCTACGAGCGCGACGGCAAGGAGCGCACCACCGAACTCACCCTCGGCTCCAAGACCGGCGACGACTGACCCACACCGTCCTCCGCGCCCGACCGCTCCCCTCTGCCCCGCGCCGCCGATCACGTACGGTGCGGGACAGGGAGGGGGAGCGGCAGCCGCGAGGCCGTTCCGAAGCAGCACGGTCGCACGCCTGCGGCGTGGGAATGCATGAGGCATGCGACCGGATGACTGGCACCTCACCGAAGACGTCCACGACTTCCTCGCCCGGGCCGGAGACTTCCTGCGCTCACGGCCCGGCCCGCACGTCATGCAGCTGACGTGGGCCGAGAGAGTGCGAGCGCGCGGGGCAGGGGCGTTCGGCACCGAAGCTCCCGCCTTCGGCGTACTGGAGCGGGCGGGCGCGGCCCACGCCTCCTTCTACCGCCTCCCGCTCCGTGGGTTCGGTCTCTCCCCGCTCTCGTCCGAGCAGGCCGACTCCCTCGCCGCACGCCTGGCCACCCTCGGGCACTCCCTTCCCTCCGTCAGCGCGGACCACAGCACCGCCAGGGCTTTCGCCGAGGCATGGCAGCGGCACACCGGGGCGACCCCGAAACTCCGGGACACACGGCTCCGCCTGTACCGCCTCGGCGAGCTCGTCCCGCCAGAGCCCCCGCCGGCGGGACGAGCTCGCGTCCTGGGCGACCAGGACCTCGGGCAGGTCATGTTCTGGTGCGGCGAGTTCGCCAGGGCCGTCGGGGAAGAGGTCTCCATCGACGCCGACACGTGGGCCGGCACCCGCTTCGCCGACAAGCGCTACACGCTCTGGGAGACCCCGGACGGCACTCCCGTATCCATCGCGGGCATGAACCCGCTGATCGGGGGCCAGATCCAGGTGGACATCGTCTATACCCCGGCGCACCTGCGCGGTCGCGGCTACGCGGGCGCCGTCACGGCGGAGGTGAGCCGTGCCGCGCTGGCTGCGGGCGCAAGGGACGTCGTACTGTTCGCGGACCTGTCCAACCCCACGAGCAACGCCCTCTACCGGCGTCTCGGCTACCGCACGCTCACCGATTGGGCGGTGTACGACTTCACGGACGCCGCTCCACAAGCCGGTTGAGGACGAAGCGCGCAGGGGGCACCCTGGGCCCACGGACGGAACACCGACCGGAACGGCGCCACCGGAGGGCCGGACGCGCGAACGGTGGGCCCGGCGCGGGCCTGAGCCCCCGCCGACCGTCCGGGGCCGGTACGCTGTACCCGCTCCGCCCCCGGTGGGCGGCGCGCGGGTGGGTTGCCCGAGCGGCCTAAGGGAACGGTCTTGAAAACCGTCGTGGCGCAAGTCACCGTGGGTTCAAATCCCACACCCACCGCAGTGATTGACGGCCCCTGACCAGGCGTTACGGTCGGGGGCCGTTGCCATGCGGGCTACCCGCCGATCGCCGCCGATCGCCGCCGTTCCCCGCAGTTTCCCGGCCGGTCGGGAACGGCGCCAAGGGCAGGGAGCCCGATCCCACTGGCCACTGCGGCTCGCCTTGCCCACGATGGGGCAATGCGGCCACGCCTCGCCCTCCTGGGCCACGGCCTGTCGGGTCCCGTTGGGGCATTGAGAGCGGCCGATAGGGTCGTGGCCATGGGGGATGCGGAAACTCGTAAGTGCGTTTGGTGCGAAAGGCAATTCACGCGGCGTTCGATGTGGCGACCGAAGCGCTACTGCAAGCGATGGCACCAGTGCGTGCACTACGGCGCGGTCCTGGTGGGCGCCGTGTTCTCTTGAACGATCACGCAGTGCACCGACCGGCGGAGCAGGCGCAGAGCACGTCCGGGGCGGGACGTCTGCCCGCCTGCAACGTCACCGGCGTGCGCCGCGTCCTGAGGGGCTGACCGGGCGGGCGGTGCCCGCGGAGTGCTGCTCCGGCTCGCGTACTCGGACGGAGTTGAGTACCTGCGCTCTGGCCGGCCGGGGGGCGGGCCGGAACGCTCGGGGCATGGAACAACGACGACTGAAGCCCGTACCCCAGTTGGTGTCGGGCCTCGTACTGGCCGGGGTGACATCGGCGCTGTGGGCCGCCTGGCTCGGGTGGGACCAGCGGCGTGATGTGCATCCCGACGGTACGACGACGGGACCGTACGAGGCGTGGCAGGTGATCGGGTTCGTGCTGACTCTGCTGGCACCGGTGTGCTGGGCGGCGAGTCGGCGCTACTTCGTCGGTGCTGTGCCCGGTGTCACCGTCGGGGCGACCGTCTCCGCCTTCTACGACTGGTCGGACGACGCCAGTGGCCTCTTCGTGATCGGCGTGGGGATGGTCATGGTGGGGAGTTTCGCGGTGACCGCCGCGCTCGCCGCCGTGATCGCCGCTCTGCAACGCGGAGGCGGGGCTGTGACAGGGCTGTGACCGGAAGTGTGGCTTCCGCCACGGCCGGCGGAGGGGTCGGACTGGTGGGGTGGGGCGATGCGCATCCCCCAGCTCCGCACGCCGCTCGCGGTCTCCGGTGCTCTCGTTGCCAGTCTCCTGCTCAGCTCCTGTGGCACCCAGACCGCAGCGTCCGGAGAGGGAGGTGAGGAGCAGCCGGGGGAACGGTGCGGGACGGGGGCGTCGTCAGGTGTCGGCGACAGTTACAGCGCCGGTGCCGGTGCCGGCGCCGACGGTGGCGGTGGCGGTGGCGCGGGGGCCGGGCAGGCGCAGGACGCGGTGCGGATCGTCGGGATGGTCGAGCGGGACGGTGGCGCCGGGGCGAGTGCCTCGCCCGGAGTCCGGGTGAGCGAGCGACCTGGCGTGTCCGTCACGGCGGACAGTCTTCCGTGGGTGCCGGGGGCGGGCGCGTCCGCGGGCGAGTCCGCGGGCGAGGGCGGCGGGGCGCCGTGCGTGGTCGCGTACTCGGTGACCAACCAGGAGACCGAGCCCTTCACGTACACCATCACCTTCTCCCTGGTGGACGACCAGGGAAGGGCGATGTCGAGCGTCGAGGAGACGGTGGCGTCCGTGGGGGCGGGGCGGACGGTGCGGCGCACTCTCGAGCACGCCGGGTACCCGGTGGACCGGAGCCTCGACGCGGAGGACGTGAGGATCCTCGACGTGAAGCGGGTGCCCGCCGACGAGGCGCCCGCGCCCGCCGGTTCCTGCCCGCCGTCCGGGCTGCGTCTGACCGCCGACAAGGGGGACGCGGCCATGGGGCTGCGTGTCGTGGGCCTGCATCTGGAGAACTGCGGCAGTCGTCCGTACTCCCTGGAGGGTTACCCGGTGCTGCAGTTGCTCGACGAGGGCCTGGAGCCGGTCGAGGGGATCGAGATCCTGCGCGGAACCGATGACATCCCCATGGCGGGAGAGGGCGACGAGCCGCCTCGGCCGGTGACGCTGCAGCCGGGTGAGTCCGCGGTATCGGGTCTGGCGTGGCGCAACACCACGCAGTTCGGTGAGGCGGTGACCGTGCCGTACGTCAGGGTGCGGGCCGAGGACGGCTCCGCCCCCGTGGTGGTCGCGCCCCACCTCGACCTCGGTACCACGGGGAAGCTGGGCGTCCGGGCGTGGGAGAAGGACGGGACGGGGAGCCGGGGCGCGCGGCCTGCGTCCTAGAACTCGTCGTTCCCCGGGCGGGGTCCGCCCGGTCGGCGTCCGGGAGCGCGGGCTCCGTGCCGCAGGCGAGCTCGGGGCTTCGGCACCTTGGCGCCTCGGCACGTCGCCGGTTCGCGGGACGGGAGACGGGGAGGGGAGGCGGGGAGGGGAGACGGGGACGGGGGCCGGGCCGGGGACGGGACGGGGTGGCGGTCTGGGCTGGTGGTCAGGGCTGGTGGCTCGTCATGCGGGCAGCGGACGCGATCGTCGCGCGGGCCTCGCGTTCGGTCAGGCCGGTGGCGCGGGCCGCCTGGACCAGGGGTTCCACGAGGACGGGGCCGATGCCGTCTTCGTAGGCGCGGCAGGCGGCCCAGAACAGACGGGTGTTGCGCTGGCCCTCGTGGGCGGCGAGGACGAACTGGACGAGGCCCCGGCCGTGCGCCTCGTGCGGGGCCGGGGCCGGCTGGTGGGCGCGGGGCGGCGGGAGCAGGAGGCGCAGGAGCGCGGGCGGGCAGGCCGCGGGCGCCAGGTGGGCCGTGCCGGGCGCGGCGGCGTACTCGCCGTGCCGGGTGCGGGAGCCGGGGCCGACCAGGTAGCCGCCGGCCCCCCGGATGTCGATGCCGGGGGCGAGGCGGCCGGCCGAGTTGGGGACGACGGCGTCGGGTGGACCGCTCAGCCAGAGGTGGCGGCCTCCGCTGGGGGTCAGGACGACGACCGTGGGCGGGATCGTGAACAGATGGCGCAGGGCCAGCTCGCGCAGGGCGGTCGACGAGTCCGTCTCCGCCTTCGTGTCCAGGTCGACTCCGATCAGGTGGTGCGGAGGCAGGCCGCAGGCGATGCCGTAGCCCGTCGCCCAGGGCGCGGCGGCGAAGAGTGCACGGATGCGGGCGGGGTCGGTGGAGGCGTCGTAGACCCCGTGGCCGAAACGGCCGCACTCGCCGTGGCAGGGGGCCGGTGCGGGGTCGTCGCGGTGGGGGGAGCGCAGGGCCGGGAGCTTCGTCCGGGACAGGGGGATGACGGCCAGCCCGCGTTCGGCGGCTGACAGGGCGTGTGCGAGGGCCAGCGTCGTGGCCTGCCGGTCGGGGGTGGCCATGGATCCATTTTCGTACGTGTGTTCGAGAATGGGAAGGGTGCCTGCGTGCGACGCGCCGGGGAGGGGAGGTGTGCGGAAAAGCTGCCGGAACGCTTCACCTCTTGGGGTGCTTGAGGTGCGGCTGTCCCTACTGCCCCAAGGTGAGGGGGAAGTGAAGCAAAGGGGTTTATCGACTTGTCATCACGCTTGAGGGCGAATCAGGGCTTCCGGGGTGGTTCGCCGGGGATCCGGTGGGCAATTCTGATCACGCGACGTCGTCACAGCGTCGAGGCGGTCGGCCAACTGCCTTGGCAACAGCTCGATTTCAGCTCTGCTCAGCTCTACTCAGTCCTGCTCAGCTCTGCGCAGCTCCGCTCCACTTCACGTACTTCTCGCGTTGTCGGCTGGAAGCCGGTGCGCCCTGGTTCTGGAGGAAAAACATGGCAAGCATCCGTACCGCCCGCGTCGTCGCCGCTGTCGCCGCCCTTCCGCTCGCCGCCGCCCTCTTCAGTGGCGTGGCGACGGCGGACAACGGCGCCTTCGCGGACGACGGATCGAACGCGACCGCCTCCGAGGCGTACGCGGGCATTGTCGGCAGCGGCGTGGGTGACGACAACAACGGCAACTCGTCCACCACGCAGCAGCAGGCGGTCGGCTCGGGGGCCTCGAACCAGAGCAACACCGCGCAGGTCGACGGTTCCGCGTTCACGACGATCAATCAGGGCAACGAGAACGTGGCCGTCAGCTTCGCCCCGCTGTGGTGGTGAGCTGAGGGGCCGGCGCGGGTGCGCTCCCGCGCCGGTTCCTGAGCCTGTGTGTGGGTGTGCTTCATGGGGTCGCAAGGCGTCTGGGCGGCGGTACTTCGGTATCGCCGCCCAGGCGTTTTCGCGTGCGGGACCCCATGGTGCGTGTCTGCGCGCCGATCGGCAGGTCCCCCGCTCCCCAGGCGTTGCCCCGGGTTCCCCCCAGGGGGAGCCCCCAGGGGGGAACCCGCAGCACCTCTCCTCCCCTCGTCCACCTACAGGAGGTGCAGCCGGCACCACCCCTACAACCTGAGGCGGACTCGGCTTCGGGACCTGCGGCCGATCCGCCGCACGCCTCCTCGCTCATAGCGTTGAGTCATGACCGCACCCGTCTGTACCAGTGCTTCGAACGCCGCCACGGCCAAGGCTCCGGCCATGGCCAAGGCTCCGGCCATGACCGTGGCCACGGCCGAGGCTCCAGCCATGGTCACAGCGAGGACGCAGACCTTCCCGTACCCGTCGTTCTCGTCGTACGTGAGGGCCCGCCAGCCGGTGCTGCTGCGTACCGCCCGGTCGCTGACGGCGAACCCGAGCGACGCGGAGGACCTGCTGCAGACCGCGCTCGCGAAGACGTACGTGGCCTGGGAGCGCATCGAGGACCACCGCGCGCTGGACGGTTACGTGCGCCGGGCGCTGCTGAACACGCGGACGTCGCAGTGGCGCAAGCGCAAGGTCGACGAGTTCGCCTGCGACGAGCTGCCGGAGCCGGAGCCCGTGCCCGCCGGCGACGACCCGGCGGAGCGGCAGGCGCTGCGGGACGCGATGTGGCGGGCGATCATGAAGCTGCCCGCCCGGCAGCGGGCGATGGTCGTCCTCCGGTACTACGAGGACCTCAGCGAGGCCCGGACGGCCGAAGTGCTCGGAGTTTCCGTGGGCACGGTCAAGTCGGCGGTGTCCCGGGCGCTCGGCAAGCTCCGCGAGGACCCTGAGCTGGGGTTTGTTCGGTAGCGAACCGGTCTGTTCGGTCGTCGGCGGGTGCCCTGCCTCCGTATCGACGGGCACCGTGCACTGATCGATCACCCGGGAGTAGTGACATACCACGCGGTATGTGCGCAGAATCAGCGCAACCCTTGCCGCCGCGTAGGCAATGTCGCCCCGGGAGGACACCGTGCTGAGCACGATGCAGGACGTACCGCTGCTGATATCGAGGATCCTGGCCCACGGGTCGACGATCCACGGCAGCTCCCAGGTGACCACCTGGACCGGTGAGGACGAGCCGCACCGCCGCTCCTTCGCCGAGATCGGCGCCCGTGCCGCCCAGCTGGCGCACGCCCTGCGCGAGGACCTCGCGGTCCGGGGCGACGAACGGGTGGCGACGCTCGCCTGGAACAACGCCGAGCACGTCGAGGCCTACTTCGCGATCCCCTCCATGGGCGCGGTCCTCCACACCCTCAATCTCCGTCTCCCGCCGGAGCAGCTGGCCTGGATCGTGAACCACGCGGCCGACCGCGTCGTGATCGCCAACGGTTCGCTGCTGCCGCTGCTCGCCCCGCTGCTGCCGCACCTGAAGACGGTCGAGCACGTCGTCGTCACCGGCCCGGGCGACCGCTCCCTGCTGGACGGGGCGTCCGTCCAGGTACACGAGTACGAGGACCTGATCGCCGGGAAGCCGACCGCGTACGACTGGCCGGAGCTGGACGAGCGCGCCGCCGCCGCCATGTGCTACACCTCCGGCACCACCGGCGACCCCAAGGGCGTGGTCTACAGCCACCGCTCCATCTACCTGCACTCCATGCAGGTCAACATGGCCCAGTCGATGGGCCTGACCGACGAGGACACCTCGCTGGTCGTGGTCCCGCAGTTCCACGTCAACGCCTGGGGACTGCCGCACGCCACCTTCATGACCGGCGTCAACATGCTGATGCCGGACCGCTTCCTGCAGCCCGCGCCGCTCGCCGAGATGATCGAGAGCGAGAAGCCGACGCACGCCGCCGCCGTCCCGACCATCTGGCAGGGCCTGCTCGCCGAGCTGACCGCCAAGCCGAGGGACGTCTCGTCCCTCACCCAGGTCACCATCGGCGGCTCCGCCTGCCCGCCCTCCCTGATGGAGGCCTTCGACGCGCTCGGCATGCGGGTCTGCCACGCCTGGGGCATGACGGAGACCTCCCCGCTCGGCACCATCGCCCGCCCGCCGGCCCACGCGGTCGGTACGCCGGAGGAGTTCGCGTACCGCCTCACCCAGGGCCGGTTCCCGGCCGGTGTGGAGGCCCGCCTCACCGGACCCGGTGGCGAGCGCCTCCCCTGGGACGGCGAGTCGGCCGGCGAGCTCGAGGTCCGCGGCAACTGGATCGCCGGCGCCTACTACAACGGCCCGGACGCGGAGCCGCTGCGCCCCGACGACAAGTTCAGCGAGGACGGCTGGCTGAAGACGGGCGACGTCGGCACCGTCTCCCCCGACGGCTTCCTCACCCTCACGGACCGGGCCAAGGACGTCATCAAGTCCGGCGGCGAGTGGATCTCGTCCGTCGAGCTGGAGAACGCGCTGATGTCCCACCCGGACGTCACCGAGGCCGCCGTGGTCGCCGTCCCGGACGACAGGTGGGGCGAGCGCCCGCTGGCCACCGTCGTCCTCAAGGAGGGCACGAGCGTCGGCTTCGAGGAACTGCGCGCCTTCCTCGCCGAGGACGGCAAGATCGCCAAGTGGCAGCTCCCCGAACGCTGGACGGTCATCGAGGCGGTGCCGAAGACGAGCGTCGGCAAGTTCGACAAGAAGGTGCTGCGCAAGCGGTACGCCGACGGCGGACTTGACGTCACCCGGCTCTGACCGCCGGCCCGGAGCGGCGAGGACGCCGACCGGAGCGCGAGGACGCCGACCGGAGCGCGAGGACGCCGACCGGAGCGCGAGGACGCCGACCGGAGCGCGAGGACGCCGACCGGAGCGCGGGGACGCCGGAACACGCCGACGGCCGGGGCGCGCGGCCGTCGGGAGGCGCCTGCGCCGGGACGCGCCTTGCGCGCCGGGTGGGGAACCCGAGACTCGGGGTTCCCACCCGGCGCGCAGGCGTGCTCATGGCGCACAGGCGTGCTCATGGCGCGCAGGCGTGCTCACGGCGCGCAGGCACGCGCACGGCAGGCCCGCGCCCGGAGCGTCAGTTGGTCCCGATCCGCGAGAGCAGTTCGACGATGCGGGACTGCACCTCGCCGCTGGTGGAGCGCTCCGCCAGGAACAGCACCGTCTCGCCCGAGGCCAGCCGCGGCAGGTCGGCCTGGTCGACGGCGGCGGTGTAGACGACGAGCGGGGTGCGGTTGAGCTGCCCGTTCGCACGCAGCCAGTCGATGATCCCGGCGTGTCCCCCCTGGCGCCGCTCGACCTGCATCAGGTCCATCACCACCAGGTTCGGCCGGAACTGCCCCGCCAGCGTCACCGCGTCGGCGTCGCTCGCCGCCCGCGCCACCTGCATTCCGCGCCGCTCCAGCGTCGCGGTCAGCGCCAGCGCGATCTCGGCGTGCTCCTCGATCAGCAGCACGCGCGGCGGGTGCTGCTCGCTGTCCCGGGGCGCGAGCGCCTTCAGCAGTACGGCGGGATCGGCGCCGTACGCGGCATCGCGCGAGGCCTGTCCGAGCCCGGCCGTGACCAGTACCGGCACCTCGGCCGCCACCGCCGCCTGCCGCAGCGACTGGAGCGCCGTACGGGTGATCGGCCCGGTCAGCGGGTCCACGAACAGCGCGGCGGGGAACGCCGCGATCTGCGCGTCGACCTCCTCGCGCGAGTGCACGATCACCGGCCGGTAGCCGCGGTCGCTGAGCGCCTGCTGCGTGGAGACGTCCGGTGCGGGCCACACCAGCAGCCGGCGCGGATTGTCCAGCGGCTCCGGCGGCAGTTCGTCGTCCATCGGCTGCGGGCGCGGCGGGTCCGCCACCTCGACGGCCCCGCCGGGCCCGTCGAGCGGCTCGGGTCCCTCGGCGGCGTTCTTGTCCGGCGCCCCTATGGCGTACGACCGGCCGACGCCCTCGGTGACGGGTGCGCGCCGGGGCTGGTTGCCGGCCGGGGACGGCTGCTCCTGCCCTTGCGTCTGCCCCTGCGCATGGGGCTGCGGCTGTGCGGCGGTGGGCGGCTGGTCGGCCTGCGGATGCGGGCGGGCCGACTGCTCCGGGCGCGTGGCGGCCGGGTCGGGCGGCGTGCCCAGCTTGCGGCGCCGGCCCGAGCCGCCCGGCTGCTGGGGGGCGGGTGTGGCCGACGGCTGCTGCACCTGGACCGCCTGCCGGTTGAACGGCACGCCCTGGCCCAGCGTCCGCACGCTGATCGCCCGTCCCTGGGTCGAGTTCGGGTCGACGGGAGCGGACGCTTCGGCGGGCAGGGGCTGTGCCGCGCGGGGGGCGGGAGCGTTCTCGGGCGGCAGCGGGGTGCCCCGGCTCGGTGTGGTGGCGGGGACGCCCTGCCGGGGCGCCGGAACCTGAGGCGCGGCGGGCGTGGCGCCGGGGGCGGCGGTGGGCGAGGGGCCGGTTGCGCCGCCCGGCGGTGCGGGGGTGCCGGCGCCCGGAGCGTCCGCTGCCGCGGCGGGCCACGGCTGCGGGGCCGGCTGACCGGCGGCGGGCTGCGCGGGGCCGGCGGTGGCCTCGGCGGGCTGGGGCGCGGCCGCGCGGGGTGCGGGCGCCGGTGCGGCCTGGACGGGCACGCCCGGGCCGGCGGCGTGCTGCGGAGGGACGGGGGCTCCGTGCGCGGGTGGTGCCTGCGCGGGAGCACTCTGCACCGGACCACCCTGCATCGCCGGCGGCGCCGCTTCCTCGGCCCACGGACCGGCCCCGGCCCGGCGACGCCGGCCCGTGGGCGCCTCGGCCGGGTGCGGTTGCGGCGGGGTGTGGTCGTCGGCCTGGTCGTGCGGTACGGCGTCGTGCCGGCCCTCGTCGGGCAGGGCGCCGCTGCCGGGCAGGGCGTCACCGCCGGCGGCCGGGCCGGGCACCTGGACCTGACCCGGGGGCGTCGCCGCGGACGCCACGGCCTCGGCCGTCCCGTGCGGCTCCGCCTCGTCGGAGGGCCGGTCCGCGTCGGCGGGCGGCAGGGCGAACACCTGGCGCGGTGCAGCTTCCTGCGCGGCGGCACGCTCGTTCGCGGAGGCCAGGGCGCGGCGCCGGCGCCCGGTCGGCTGGGACGCGTCGGGCGGGTCCGCCTCACCGGCCTGCGCGGGCAGCGCCGGGGGCAGCGCCTGCTGCTCCCCACCGTCCCGCCGCGCACGCCGGCCGTCGGGCCCGGGCATGCCCTGCGGCGGTACGGTCCCGCCGAGACCGGTGTTGGAGGCCGCGGCCCCTCCGCCGTGCTCGCCGGCCATGACGACGGCGCCCTCGGACACCCCGGCGGCCGCCTCCTGGGGCGTGCCCCCGGCGGGGGCACCGGCGGCCTCCGCGGGCCGCCCGCGCCGACGCCCGGTACCGCCGGGCCCCTCGCCCGGCGCCGCCTGTGCGGGAACCGGAAGCGGGGCCGACGCCTGGGCCTCCTCCCGCACGGCCTGAGCCTGCGCGGCCTGAGCCTGGCCCTGAGAGATCTGCCCCTGAGAGTTCTGCTCCTGGGCGATCTGCTCCGGGACGGTCTGCTCCTGAGCCTGGGCAGCACGCCGCCTGCGTCGCCCGGTCGGTGCGGCACTCCCGCCCTCGGCACCGGTGAGGCCCCCGCCTGCGCCCTCACCCGCAGCGCCCGTGACCTCGCTCTCCAGGAAGGCGTCGACGGACGCCCGCCGAGCGCGCCGCCGTCCGCCACCGGGAGCCGGCTCCTGAACGGCCAGGGCGTTGCCCGCACCCGCGGCACCCGCGGCACCCGCGGCACCCGCGCCACCCGTCGCCCCCTCGACCTCGGCGGCCTGCGCCGGTGCCTGCCCCGGATCAAGGGCGAGGATCTGGGCCTGGGGCTGGCCCTGGGCGGCGACGGCCCCCGCCCCACCCCCGATCGGCACCTCCAGCACGTACGCGCTGCCGCTCATTCCCGGCACCTCGTGCGTCTGCAGCACGCCACCGTGCGCCCGCACGATCCCGCGCACGATCGGCTCGTGCACCGGGTCTCCCCCGGCGTACGGCCCGCGCACCTCGATGCGTACGACCTCGCCGCGCTGCGCCGCCGCCACCACGACGGTGTTGTCCAGGTAGCCGCCCGTCGCCGACACGGGCGAGTTGCCGGTGGCGTCGACGCCCGCCACGTCCGCGACGAGATGCGCGAGCGCGGTGGCCAGCAGCCGGGGATCGACCTCGGCCTCGATGGGCGGCGCGTGCACGGCGAACTGCACCCGCCCCGGCCCGATCAGTTCCACGGCCCCGTCGACACCGGAGGCGACGACGGCGTCGAGCATCACCTTCGTACGGGAGAGGTTCTCGTTGCCGACGTCGAGACGCTGGTAGCCGAGGACGTTGTCGATGAGCGTGGTGATGCGTGAGTAGCCGGCCGAGAGGTGGTGCAGCACCTGGTTGGCCTCGGGCCACAGCTGACCGGCGTCGTCCGACGCCAGCGCGGCCAGTTCCCGGCGCAGCTCGTCCAGGGGCCCGCGCAGGGAGTCCCCGAGGAGGGTGAGCAGCTGCTCGTGCCGGGCGGCGATCGCCTCGTAACGGTCCTTCTCCCGCTCACCGAGCGCGGCGTAGCGGTCGGCGTCCGCGGCGATCTCCTCCGCGTGCTTCTCCCGCAGCTCCTCCAGCTCGTCCGCGTGCTGCCGGCGCAGCGCGGTCAGCTCGGAGGCGTGCTCCTCGGCGAGTCGCTCCCGTTCCTCGACGTGCCGCTGCTCCGCTTCCTCGTGCTCCTTGACCAGGGCGTCGTAGGGGCGCCGGTCGGTGAAGGTCATGACGGCGCCGACGAGCTGGTCCCCGTCGCGGACGGGTGCGGTCGTCAGGTCCACCGGCAGCTGGTCGCCGCTCTTGGCGAACACCACCTGCCCGCGCACCCGGTGCTTGCGGCCCGAACGCAGGGTGTCGGCGAGCGGCGACTCGTCGTACGGGAACGGCGAGCCGTCGGCCCGCGAGTGCAGGATGAGGGTGTGCAGCTCACGGCCGCCGAGGTCGCTGGCCCGGTAGCCCAGGATCTGGGCGGCGGCCGGGTTGACGAGGACGATCCGCCCGTCGGTGTCGGTGCCCACGACGCCCTCGGACGCGGCCCGCAGGATCATCTCGGTCTGCCGCTGCGAGCGCGCCAGCTCGGCCTCGGTGTCGACGGTGCCGGAGAGGTCGCGGACGACGAGCATCAGCAGCTCGTCGCCGGCGTAGCCGTAGTTGTCGTAGGCCTGCTGGCCGGTCTCCAGGTTGGCGCTGGTGACCTCGACCGGGAACTCGGTCCCGTCGGTGCGCCGGGCGACCATCCGCGTCGGCTTGGTGCGCGCCCGCGGATCGATGTGGTCCGGCCGCCTCATGGACCCGGGGATGAGCCGCGAGTCGAACTGCGGCAGCAGGTCCAGCAGCCCGCGCCCGACCAGCGCGGTGCCCGGAGTCTCGAAGGCCTCCAGCGCGATGGTGTTGGCGTTGACGACGGTGCCGTTCGCGTTGACCAGCACCAACGCGTCGGGCAGCGCGTCCAGTATGGCTGCGAGGCGAGCAGCGCCTCGGGATGGCCTGCTGCTCACGAGACGCTTCCCTCCTGGTTACCGCACTTGCCGACCGCCTGGGCCATCTTGCCAATCGGCCCGCAACGTGTCACGCGAGGGAGTCTAAGGGTTGGGGCCCGGCGGGCGGCGTGGGATGCGACGGAGGTCGCACGGGAAAGTGAAGCAGAACGTGTGACCGAGTGTCCTGTGCGTCGCCTCCCGGCGCCGCACAGGACCGGTTTCACGACCGCCCTGCCGACCCCATGTCCGGCAGCAGCGGCACCATGCGGTCCCAGCGGGAGATCCCGCAGCCGTCGCGGCGGTCGTACGTCGCGTCGACGGGGCGCCCGGCCCAGGTGCCCTTGACGTGCGCGGTGGCGGGACCGCCGTACTGCATGGTGCAGACGCTGCCCTCCGGGACGGGGGCGAAGACGTCCTGCCCCCACCGTGTGTCGCGCTCGAGGACGGCACAGGCGCCGTCCGGGTCGGGGTGGCTGCCGCCGTGGGGGTTGCAGAACAGCTCGTACGTGCCGTCCGCGCCCGCGCCGGCGTCCCGGACGGTGACCGTCAGGTGATCGAAGCCCGGTGCCCCGCCGGCGGCGGCGGCCGGGTGCGCGGCGGACAGGGTGGCCAGGGTGACGGCGGACAGGGCGGCGGCACCGAGGATTCGGGCGGCGGCGGGAAGGCGAGTGACCTGGAACATGACCGGACTAACGCGCCGGAGCGCCGGACGTTGCGCGACCGGGCCGTAAGGGCTTTGCCCTGCGGCCCGCCCGCCTAGTACCGTAGGGGTCGATTGGTGACAGCGAGCTCAACTGTGTCATCATCGGCACGCACCACTCGCGCTCGTACGCGAAGGGTGATGTTGTCTGGAGGCGTCGCCTAGTCCGGTCTATGGCGCCGCACTGCTAATGCGGTTTGGGTCTTAAAGCCCATCGAGGGTTCAAATCCCTCCGCCTCCGCACCGATCACCGAAGCCCCGGCCCCAGCTGGCCGGGGCTTCGGTGCGTCTTCCGGGTCCGTGTGGTGGCTTCGATGGATCGTTTCCGCAGGTCACAAGGGGTGCGGCTAACGGATTTCACATGACGGCGGCAGTCATGTAATGTTCTTCCTGTCGCCGCGAGCGGGCCGGAAGGAACGGGAGCGGCGGTAAAACTGAACAGGACAAGCACTCGTAGCTTAACGGATAGAGCATCTGACTACGGATCAGAAGGTTGCAGGTTCGAATCCTGCCGAGTGCACATCGGATCAGAGGCCCCGTGGATCACTCCACGGGGCCTCTGATTTTTGTTTCACAGTCCTTGTCGCACGGTATTCGCCTCGCGTCTGTGTCCCACGCGGCCTGTGTCCCGCAGTCTGTGCCGCACAGCGGCGCGGGCCGGCCGCCCGGACCGAGTGCACGGGACGGTGTCCCGGGTCCGGGCGGCCGGCTGCGCGTCAGGCGTTCGCCGCGGCCCTGCGGCGGCGGATGGCGAAGACCGTACCGGCGCCGAGTGCGACCGCGACGGCGCTCGTGACGGCGAGCGGCGCCATCGCGGAGGACGTGCCGGTCTTGGCGAGGTTGCCGGCGGTGTCGGCCCCGGTGGCCTGTGCCTGTGCCTGTGCCTGCGCCGGCTGCTGGGACGCGCCGCCCTGTGCGGAGGGGCCCGTGCCCGTGCCGGGGGCCGCGGTGTCCGGCCGCTTGTCGTCGTTCCCGCCGGGCCGGCCGGGCTTGGCCTCGTCGACCGCACCGGGCTTGCTGCCCGCGGGCAGGATCTTGAACTCGTAGCGCTTCATCGGGCCGTGGACGCACGGCTTGTACGCGTCGGAGGCGTCACTGGCGAACAGCGCGAGGGCGTCGGTGGCCCGGGCGGCGGAGTCGATCCGCATCCGCAGCCGCACGTCGCTCCGCCCGCCCGGCTTCAGGGTGCCGACGGGACCGATGTGCTCGGGCCCGTCACCGGTGAGGGCCTGCCAGTCGGAGCCGGTGGACCACTTCACCTCCAAGGGGTTCTTCCCACCGCTGTGTTCACCGGTCGCGTGGACGAACACCAGGGGGTCCACGGTCAGTGTGCGCTCGGTGCCATTGGTCACGCGCAGGGTGAAACCGACGGTGGTGCCCGCGACGACTTCGGACGGCAGCCCCGTCACGAGTGAGGTCAGGCCGTTCTCCCGGATGCATTTCCTGGCGGCGTCGAGTGCCTTTTCGGCGGTTTCCCTGGCCGTGCTCGCCTTGTCGAGGGCCGCCGTGAGCAGACCGTACTCACGGGTGGCCGCCACCCTGGCGTCGCTCAGCGCGGTGTTGGCTTCCTCGGCCGTGGTGTCGGCCTCCTGCTGGGCCTTGACCGCTGCCACCAGATCGGCTTCGGCGGTTTCGAGGGCCTTTCGCGCCGCGGCCCTGTCGGTGTCGTTCCCGGCCGCTTCGAGCGCGGCCTCGGCGTCCGCGACGGCCTGCTCGGCAGTGGTCCTGGCGGCCGCCGCGTCCTTGGCCGCCTTGGCGGCGGTGATCGTGGCCGCCTTGAGCGGGTGCGTGTCGGAACCCAGGGAGTCCAGGGTGGCCTTGAGGTCCTTCAGTCCTTTCTCCTTGGCGGCGACGGCGTCCTCGTACGCCTTCCTCGCGTCGGCGGCGGCCTTTTCCAGCTCCGTGTACGTCGGCTGGTTCTGTATCTGCGCCGCGGGCTTCCCGGCGGCGAGGGCCGGAGCGGCGGTGAACAGCGCGACGGGCGTGGTCACCGCGACGGCGGCGGCCACAGCGAGGCAACGGTGAAGCTTCACTGAGAACCCTTCCCTGGTGGGAGAGAAAAAGGAGAACGGCCGCGGGAAAAGCGTGTGCGGGCAGTCTGAATGATTCGAATAGTTTATAACTGAAGTGAAAGAAAGATGCTCCTTTTTGTTCGGGCTGCGGTTATTCTTGGCGATTCCCTTCCGGATAAACTGGACAGGCGGGGATGGTTGTTCACCGGAGCCGCGTTCTTTGTGTGACTCATGTCACTCGCCCTCAATCGTCGGGAATTCGCGCGGGAGTTGACGGCAGCCCTGGCGGCGCTGAGGGCGCTTGGTGTGTTTAGGGTGTGCGCATGCTGCGACGACGCATCTCCATATCCATCCGGCCGAGACTCGGTGGGGGCACCCGGTGAACAAGCCGCTGAGGGCCGTGGCGATCTTCTGTGGGCTGCTGGTGCTCGGCCTGCTGATCCGCGCGAACTGGCTGCAGTACGTCCGGGCCCCGGAGCTCGCCTCGGACACGAAGAACCGGCGGGTGCAGATCGAGCAGTTCTCCACCCCGCGCGGAGACATCGTCGTCGGTGGCCGGGCCGTCACCGGCTCCGCCGAGACCGAGGGCACCGACCTCAAGTTCAAGCGCACCTACGTCGACGGGCCGATGTACGCGCCGGTGACGGGGTACGCGTCGCAGGCCCAGGGCATGACGCTGCTGGAGAAGACCTACGACTCCATCCTGACCGGCAAGGACGACCGGCTGGCGTTCCAGCGGTTCGCCGACATCGTCAGCGGCGAGGGCCGGCGCGCCGGCTCGGTGGTCACCACCATCGACCCGAAGGCGCAGAAGGCGGCCTGGAAGGGGCTGACCGACCTGAAGGGCGCCCGGGGCGCCGTCGTCGCCCTGGACCCGGCGACGGGGAAGGTGCTGGCTCTGGTCTCGGCGCCCTCCTACGACCCGTCGACGTTCTCGGGCGGCACCTTCAACGAGTCGGACCGCTTCGTCGCGC
Source organism: Streptomyces sp. NPDC037271 (assembly GCF_055603605.1). Lineage (NCBI taxonomy): Bacteria > Bacillati > Actinomycetota > Actinomycetes > Kitasatosporales > Streptomycetaceae > Streptomyces > Streptomyces sp. NPDC037271. The sequence goes on along the minus strand of NZ_JBVJVN010000014.1, from coordinate 108,716 downwards.
TCACCAAGGAGAAGAGCAAGCCGCTCGCCAACCGCGCGCTGCGCGAGACCTACCCGCCGGGCTCCACCTTCAAGATCCTCACGGCGGCCGCCGCGCTGGAGCACGGGGTGGTCAGCGACATCGACGCCCGCACGGACGCCGCATCGCCGTACAAGCTGCCGCAGTCGACCAACAGGATCGGCAGCGAGGCCGGTGACGCCGTCTGCGACAAGGCCTCGATGAAGGTCGCGATGCAGCACTCGTGCAACAACGTCTTCCTGGACGCCGCCTCCGAGCTGGGGCAGGACAAGATGCGCGAGACGGCCGAGAAGTTCGGCTTCAACGAGGACGTCTACTCCGACGACTTCGGTGACCTGCTCGCCACCAAGAGCCTGTACCCCGAGAACCTCGACAAGCCGGGCACCGCGCTCACCGGCATGGGACAGGGCAGCCTGACCAGTACGCCGATGCAGATGGCCATGGTCACCGCCGCCCTGGCCAACGACGGCAAGCTGATGCAGCCCTACATCGTCGACGAGGTCAAGGGACCGGACCTCGGCACGCTGGAGAAGACCGAGCCCGCGGTGATGAGCGAGGCGGTCTCCGCCGAGACCGCGCAGAAGGTCCAGCAGATGATGGAGTTCACCGCCAAGGAGGGCAGCGCCAAGCGTGCCCTGATCGACGGCATCACGGTCGGCGGCAAGACCGGTACCGCGCAGCGTGGTGTCGACGTGGACGACGAGGTGCCGTACGGCTGGTTCGTCTCCTACGGCAAGAAGGACGACGGGTCCTCCGTCGCCGTGGCCGTCTTCATCGATCCGACCGAGATGGACATCTCCCGTTCGGACATCTCCGGTGGCCGCCTCGGTGCGCCCATCGCCCGCAGTGTCATGGAGGCGGTGCTGAAGTCGTGACGCCACCGGGGTTCGGGGTGAGTACGGCGAGTACGGCGAGTACGGAGTAGCGGGGCGGGTGGCGGGTGCGTCAGGCCTTCGTCGCGTCGTATGCGGCGCGGGCCTGCTCGACCGCCGCCATCCGCCGCTCCGTCCACCGTGCGAGGTCCCGGACCTGTTCGGCGGCCTCCCGGCCGAGGTCCGTGAGGGAGTAGTCCACGCGGGGCGGGATCACGGGCTTGGCGTCCCGGTGGACCAGTCCGTCGCGCTCCAGCGTCTGCAGGGTCTGGGCCAGCATCTTCTCGCTGACCCCGCCGATCTCCCGGCGCAGTTCGCTGAAGCGGTACGAGCGGTCCAGCAGCGCGATCAGGGCCAGGGTGCCCCAGCGGCTGGTGATGTGCTCCATGACCAGGCGCTCGGGGCACATGGTGTTGCTTGCTGCCATGGCCGTACGTTACTTCGGGGCCGGCACCCTCGACCGGCCGGTGGAGCCGTTCCAGGCGCCGGCCGCGGTCCATGCCGGGCCGCGTCGCATCGGTGACGTCCGCCAGGTCCGACGTACACCGAGCCCGGCCCCGGCTTCTACGTCGCCGAGCGTGATGAGGGCGGCGGGGCGGCGCGTAGGGCGTTGTCAGTGGCTCCCCATACCCTCGACAGCGATGGCACAGGCATGGAAATGCGCGGGGCTGCGGTGGGCGGACGGTCCCGTGCTCACGTGGGCCGGGGGGCGGAGCAGCGCGCTGCCCCGGGGGAAGCGGGTGGCGTTCGCGGTCGCCGAGGGGGGTGTGCGGACATGCGTGGGGGCACGGGGGCACGCGTGTCCGGTGCGGGCCGGTGTGCCGGGGCGCAGTACGGGGGCGCGGTGCGAGGAGTGCGCGCGGCTGGACCGGGCGCACTCCGTGGCCGCCGACACGATCGCGGACGATCCGCGGCCGTACCGCGTGTACCTGGCGTGGTTCGGGCCGGGGCTCGTCAAGGTGGGGATCACCGCACAGGAACGGGGAGCCGCCCGGCTGCTGGAGCAGGGCGCGGTCTGTTTCAGCTGGCTGGGCAGCGGGCCGCTGATGGCCGCGCGGCGGACCGAGGAACTGCTGCGGGCAGCACTGGGCGTGCCCGACCGGATTCCGTACGCCCACAAGCGCGCCGTGCGGGCCGGGCTGCCGGCGTCCGAGGAGGGGCGGGCGACCGAGATCGCGGAGCTGCACGCGCGGGCGGTGGCGCTCGGCGGCTGGCCGGAGTCGCTGACGCCGGAGCCGTTCCGGGGTGTGGACCACGCGGATGTCTTCGGGCTCGACGCGGGTGCCTTCGGAGCCGACGGGGTGGCGGGCCGCGGGCCGGCCGCCGTGGGGGAGGTGGCCGAGCTGGTGGCGGGCGGGGCGATCGGGGGTGAGCTGGTGGCGGCCGCGGGGCCGGATCTGCACCTGGCGACCGAGCGCGGGGTCGTCGTGCTCGACACGCGGCTGATGACCGGGTGGGAGCTGGTGTCCGCAGAGGGGCGGCCGTGCGCCGTGCCCGTGCGGGAGCTCAAGCGAGCGGCTGGAGTACAGGATGGGCTGTTCTGACCTTGTCCGGCGGCTCCTTGCGCCGGGGAGGCGTCTGGGAGGCTCCTGGGAGGTGCCCGGGAGGGAGTGCCCCGGAGTGCCGGGCACGATCGTGCCTCGGTGGCCTCGGTGGCCTCGGTGGTCTCGGTGGTCTCGGTGGTCTCGGTGGTCTCGGTGGTCTCGGTGGCCTCGGTGGCCTCGGTGGTCTCGGTGGTCTCGGTGGTCTCGGTGGTCTCGGTGGCCTCGGTGGTCTCGGTGGCCCCGGCCGTCGGAACGCTGACCGGCCCTGGTCGACGGGAGCTGGCTGAGAGGCCCCTGTGGGTTTCTCAGAGAAATCACAGCTTGGGGAAAGGGCGCTCTCAGAGCGCCCCGACATGGTGTCCGTTATGACCACGACCTCGCCCCAGGGGCGCACCGAACTGCTGAGGCCGGACGGGAGCCCCGTCCGGGTGCTTGTGGTGGACGACGAGCTGTCCATCACCGAGCTGCTGTCCATGGCCCTGCGCTACGAGGGCTGGCAGATCCGCAGCGCCGGGGACGGACACGGTGCCGTCCAGGCCGCGCGCGAGTTCCGGCCCGACGCCGTCGTCCTGGACATGATGCTGCCCGACATGGACGGGCTGAGCGTGCTGGGGCGGCTGCGCCGCGACCTGCCGGACGTGCCGGTGCTGTTCCTGACCGCCAAGGACGCGGTCGAGGACCGGATCGCCGGGCTGACCGCCGGCGGGGACGACTACGTCACCAAGCCGTTCAGCCTGGAGGAGGTCGTCGCCCGGCTGCGCGGGCTGATCCGGCGCTCCGGTGCCGCCGACCGGCGCTCCGACTCCGTCCTGGTCGTCGGCGACCTCACCCTCGACGAGGACAGCCACGAGGTCACCCGGGGCGGCGACGGCATCCACCTCACCGCCACCGAGTTCGAACTGCTGCGCTTCCTCATGCGCAACCCGCGGCGCGTGCTCAGCAAGGCGCAGATCCTGGACCGGGTCTGGTCGTACGACTTCGGCGGGCAGGCCAACGTCGTCGAGCTGTACATCTCCTACCTGCGCCGGAAGATCGACGCCGGACGCGAGCCGATGATCCACACCCGGCGCGGTGCCGGTTACCTGATCAAGCCCGCGGCGTGAGCGTGCGGCGACGACCGCGGCCGAGAACCCTGAGGACGCGGCTCGTCGTCGCGTCGGTGGCGCTGATCGCGGTGGTGTGCGCGGTGATCGGCACGGTGACGACGGTGGCGCTGCGGTCGCACCTGTACGACCAGTTGGACGGGCAGTTGCGCGAGGTCGCGATGCGGGTGTCCGGTTTCGGACCGCCCGGTGATCCCCAGGCCGGCGGCGGCGACCCGCAGCGGGTAGACCTCGGCGAGTTCGTCAGGCACGGTCCGCAACCGCGCCGCACGGTCGTCGCCGAAGTGCGGGACGGTGTCGTCGTCGACGCCATGTACGGCAGGGAGGACGAGGAGAGCACCGACGTCAGCCGCACCACGGCGGTCTCCCTCAGCGAGACGCAGCGCGCCGCGCTCGCGTCCGTCTCCCGGGACGGAGGCGCACACACCGTCGAGATCCCCGGCCTCGGCGACTACCGGGTGGAGTACCGGAACGGGTACTACGCCGCCGTCCCGACCTCGGACGTCACCGGCACCATCAACACCCTCATCCTCGTGGAGGCCAGCGTCACCGCCGCCGGTCTCATCGCCGCCTCCCTCGCCGGGACCGTCATCGTCGGCGTCGCCACCCGCCCCCTGCGCAAGGTCGCCGCCACCGCCACCCGGGTATCCGAACTGCCGCTGCACGCGGGCGAGGTGAACCTCGACGAACGCGTCCCGGAGTCCGAGTGCGACCCGCACACCGAGGTCGGCCGGGTCGGTGCCGCGCTCAACCGGATGCTGAACCACGTGCACGGCGCGCTGCACGCGCGGCAGGAGAGCGAGACGCGGGTACGGCAGTTCGTCGCCGACGCCAGCCATGAGCTGCGTACGCCCCTCGCCTCCATCAGCGGGTACGCCGAACTCACCCGCAGGGGACGGGAACGGGTCGGCCCCGACACCCGGCACGCGCTCGGACGCATCGAGTCCGAGGCCGGGCGCATGACCCTGCTCGTCGAGGACCTCCTCCTGCTCGCCCGCCTGGACGCCGGGCGGCCGCTGCAGTTCGGGCAGACCGACCTCGTACCGCTCGTCGTGGACACCGTCAGCGACGCCCGCGCGGCCGGACTCGACCACAACTGGCGGCTCGACCTGCCCGAGGAACCGATGGTGGTGTCGGCGGACGCCGCCCGGCTCCAGCAGGTGCTGGTCAACCTGCTGGGCAACGCCCGCAACCACACCCCGCCCGGTACGACCGTCACCGCGCGGGTGCGGCACAGCGGCGGGTGGCTGTGCGTGGACGTCGAGGACAACGGGCAGGGCGTCCCGGCCGAGTTGCTGCCGCACGTCTTCGAACGGTTCGCGCGCGGCGACTCCGCGCGGTCCCGGACGAACGGCTCGACGGGCCTCGGGCTCGCCATCGTGCAGGCCGTGGCCACCGCGCACGGCGGTGGCGTGACGGTCGACAGCGTGCCGGGCCGGACGGTGTTCACCCTGTACCTGCCCGCCCTCCCGGCGCGGCGCGGCGCGGCGTCGCACTCACAGGCACAGCACAGTCCCACCACACGGGTGCGACAGGGGACTTGAGAAGAGTCGGTCCCATGCGAACCGACTCTTCTCCCGGCTCCCTGCCGGCACGGGAGCACCTCCCGGCCGCAGGAGCCGGTACGCCAGTCCTGGACGTAGTGATCCCCGTCCACAACGAGGAGAAGGACCTCCGGCCGTGCGTCCTGAGACTGCACGAGCACCTCACGCGGACGTTCCCGTACGCCTTCCGCATCACGGTCGCGGACAACGCCTCCACCGACACCACCCCGCACGTGGCGGCGCGGCTGGCGGCGGAGCTCGCCGAGGTCACGTCCTTCCGGCTGGAGCAGAAGGGGCGGGGCCGGGCCCTCGGAACCGTCTGGTCGGCCTCGGACGCCCCGGTCCTCGCCTACATGGACGTCGACCTGTCCACCGACCTGAACGCGCTGCTGCCGCTGGTGGCGCCGCTGATATCCGGGCACTCGGAACTCGCGATCGGCTCCCGGCTCGCCCGCAGCTCACGGGTGGTGCGCGGCGCCAAGCGGGAGTTCATCTCCCGCTCCTACAACCTCATCCTGCGCGGCTCCCTCCAGGCCCGCTTCTCCGACGCCCAGTGCGGGTTCAAGGCGATCCGCCGGGACGTGGCCCGGGTGCTGCTGCCGCTGGTGGAGGACACCGGCTGGTTCTTCGACACCGAGATGCTGGTGCTCGCCGAGCGCGCGGGGCTGCGGATCCACGAGGTGCCGGTCGACTGGGTCGACGACCCGGACTCCACCGTGCACATCGTGCGGACGGCGACCGACGACCTCAAGGGCGTGTGGCGGGTCGGCAAGGCGCTGGCCACCGGTTCGCTGCCGCTGGACCGGCTGGCGCGCCCCTTCGGCGACGACCCGCGCGACCGCGACCTGAAGGACGTACCGCAGGGGCTGGCCCGGCAGCTCGTCGGCTTCTGTGCCGTCGGTGCCCTGTCCACCCTCTTCTACCTGGTGCTCTACAGCGGCTTCCGCCACTTCGGCGGCTCGCAGCTCGCCAACGCGCTCGCCCTGCTGGTCTCGGCGGTCGCCAACACCGCCGCCAACCGGCGGCTGACCTTCGGGGTGCGCGGCCGCGGCGGCGCGGTGCGGCACCAGGCGCAGGGGCTGGTCGTCTTCGGTATCGGTCTCGCCCTGACCAGCGGTTCGCTCGCCGCCCTGAACGCGGCGAGTGCCGACCCGGACCACTCCACCGAACTGGCGGTGCTGATCGCCGCCAACCTCGCGGCCACCGTGCTGCGCTTCCTGCTCTTCCGCGCCTGGGTGTTCCCGGACGCGCCGCCCACCGTGGACGCGCCACCGGTCACGGAAACGCCGGGACACGGTGTCCGGGAACCACTGAACCCGGATTCCTCCCGCGCCTGGAGCGACGCGACCGTGCGGCTGCGGCCGGTGCGCCCCCGCCCCGCCGACACCGACCCGAGGGACGGACGATGACGACGCACCACGACCCGACGGTGCCCGCGGGGGACACGTGCCCCCGGACGGCGGGGACTGGGGGCCGCCGGTGGCGCCGCACGAGCCCGGCCCGTCCCGGCGGCCGCGCCTGCCGAGCTGGACGTCACCGCGATGTCCGTGTACTGGTACGTCGACACCAAGGACGAGCTGCTCGAACTCGCCCTGGACGCCGTCTTCGGCGAGCTGCGCCACCCCGGCCCGGAGGCCGGCGAGGACTGGCGCGGGCAGCTGCGCACGCTGGCCCGGGAGAACCGCAGGCTGCTGGTGCGCCACCCCTGGCTGTCCCAGCTGACCGGCACCTACCTGAACATCGGGCCGCACTCGCTGGCCTTCTCCCGGGCCGTGCAGGTCGTCATGCGCCGCAGCGGTCTGCCCGCGCACCGGCTGACCGGTGCCATCTCCGCCGTCTTCCAGTTCGTCTACGGCTACGGAACCGTCGAGGGCCACCTCCTCGCCCGGGCGGCGGGCAGCGGCCTGAGTCCGGACGAGTACTTCCAGGCCTCCATGAGCGCGGTGGCCCAGTCGCCGGACATCGCGGACGTCATCGAGGAGTCCCGGGAGCTCATGTCGGCCCGCGGCGGCGACACGGTCGGGGAGATGCTGGACCGGGACTTCGAGTTCGCGCTGGACCTGCTCGTGGCGGGCATCGAGGCGATGGTCGAACGAGGGTGACCGGCTCCGGGACAGGTCGCCGCACCCGGTCCCGCACCCGGTCCCGTGCCCGGTCCCGGTCCCGGTCCCGTGCCGGGTACCCGTGTGACAGGCCCTCGTGCCCGGCTCCGTGACGGGTCCCGTGACAGGGGCCCCCGTGCCCAGTCCCGTGTCCGGCCCTGTGACAGGCCCCCGTGCCCGGTTCCGTGTCCGACCCTGTGACAGGCCTGCGCGCCCGGTCCCTGGCCCACGCGCCCGGTCCCTGGCCCCCCGCGGTCAGTCGTCCGACGCCAGCCGCGCCGGGAAGCCCCCCGTCGCCACCGGACCCCACTTCTCCGGCGTCACCCGAATGATCGACTTACCCTGCTTCACCATGGCCCGCCGGTACTCGTCCCAGTCGGGGTGCTCACCGGCGATGTTGCGGTAGTACTCCACGAGCGGCTCCACGGCGTCGGGCGTAGCGATGACCTCCGCCGTGCCGTCGATCTGGACCCAGGGGCCGTTCCACTCGTCGCTGAGCACGATGAGGCTGACCCGCGGGTCCCGCTGCGCGTTGCGGGTCTTGGCCCGCTCCGGGTAGGTGGAGACCACGATGCGGCCGGAATCGTCGACCCCGCAGGTCAGCGGTGATCCCTGCGGGCTGCCGTCGGCCCGCCGGGTCAGCAGGATCGCCCGGTGCCGGGGGCGTACGAAGTCCAGCAACTCGTCCAGGGAGACGCGGGTGTTCGTCGCGATGTTCGGTGCCATGCCGTCAGCCTAGGCCGTGCCCCCGCTCCCCGCCCCGCTGCCGGGCCCGTCCGCCGTACCGCTCTCCGGAAGCAGGGCCTCCGTGAGGCTGTCGTACACCGGTACGTCCCGGCGCAGGCCGGAGAGTTCCAGGATGCGGCTCGGTACGCCCTTCGGGGCGGCCACCACGCGCAGCCGGGTGCGGGTGGGCAGGCGGCGGCGTACCCGGTCGAGGAGGCGGACGCCCTGGGAGTCCATGAAACGGGTCGCGGTCAGGTCCAGGACGAGGACGCGCAGACCGTCGGAACGGTGGTCGACCGCGGCCATGATCAGAGGCAGCAGCCCCGTGGCGTTGCAGAAGTCGATCTCGGGGGGCAGCGCGAGCACGGCGTAACCGGGCGGATCGCACGGCTCGCACGGTGGGGGGAGGAAGGTCACGTCACTCACCTGACAGACGTCCGCCGGCTTCCGGTCGAGGCCGCTTCCTGACCCTTCTCCCATTTCATCACGCCGGTGACGGGGTACGGAAGGCGTCCGCCCGGTCCTTCGGCCGGGCGTCACCGTCACGCAACCAAGCAGCTAAAGTGCTGTTCGTCCTGTGCTCGCAGTCGGGAATGTGCTGCGGAGCTCTCCTGCGCACGGCCGTTTGGCCGCGCATGCCGAAGAGGTTCGTGGTGGCTGCGTCCGAATTTACTGATTTGCCGCGTTTTCCGGCGGGCTTCGAGCTGGCCGAGGCCCTGACGGCGGCGGCGCGGCAACTGCACGGGACGGGCACCCCGGACGACACCCTGAACACCGCGGTCGCGCTGGCGGTGCGCCTGCTGCCCGGCGCGGAGCACGCGGACATCTCGGAGGTCCAGCGGGGCAGCCGGCTGCGCACACTCGCCTGGACCGACGACGTCGTACGGTTCGCGGGCGAGTCCCGGGCCGGGGCACGCGAGCCGCACCCGGACTGGGAACGCCTCTGGACCACCCCCGTGGTCCGGATAGACGACAGCGAGTCCGGCGGCGGCAACGCCCTGTGCGGCCTCGGTCTCCGTTCCGCGCTGTCGCTGCGGCTGCGCGCCGACCGGCGCCGCCTGACCGTGCTGACGGCGTACGCCCGCAAACCACAGGCCTTCGACGAGGACGCCACCCGCATCGGCCGGCTGTTCACCGCGCACGTCTCCCTCGCCCTGGATTCGGCGACCGTGCGCGAGCAGCTCACCGAGGCCATGCGCACCCGGGACCTGATCGGCCAGGCCACCGGCATCCTCATGGAGCGGCTGGACATCGACGCGGCCGGCGCCTTCGACTCCCTGGTGAAGGCCTCGCAGCGGGAGAACGTGAAACTGCGCGACCTCGCCCGCCGCATCGTCGACGCGAACACCGGAGCCGGGGGACGAGGCGTGAGCGAGCGGTGACGGGATATCCGTACGGCCATGACCTCGGAGATCCCTGACACGCTCGACCGTGCGATAGCGCGCAGCCAGGGCCTCGACACCCTCCTGCGCGACCTGACCGACCGGGCGGTCGTGCAGGTGCCCGGCGCCGTCGCGTGCTCGGTCACGGTGCGCCGCGCCGACCGGCTGATGACCCTGGCGGGCAGCACCGGCCTGCCCAGCGGCCTGGACCTGCGGCAGTACGAGAACGGCTCCGGCCCCTGCGTGGACGCCGCCGAGACACAGAGCGCCCGGTACGCCCCCGACCTGGCCACGGAGACCCGCTGGCCCGCGTACACGGAGTACGCGCTGGCCACCGGCGTGCGCTGTGTACTGGCGCTCCCGCTGGCCGTCGAGGGCGAGACGGGCGCCGCCCTCAACCTCTACGGCACCGGATCCGACGCGCTGGCCCGGGGCCTCGACGCGGCCCGCGTCTTCGCGGAGCGGGCCGCGCACGCCGTGAACGAGGCCCTGCGCCTGGAACGGCAGCAGGCCTCGGCGGCCGACGTGCGCACCGCCCTGCTCTCCCGCAGCGTCATCGACCAGGCGGTCGGCATGCTCATGGCCCGGGAGCGGATCGACGCCCACCGGGCCCTGGACCGGCTGCGCCGGGCCTCGCAGCACCGGAACGTCAAGCTCCGGGACCTGTGCGGCGAGCTGGTGGCCCGGGCGTCCGGCGGCGCCTCACGCGGCCGGCAGTGACTCAGGCGGTGGGCAGCGACTCCCCCTGGACCGCCTGGATGTCCAGCTCGACCCTGAGCGTCGTACCGATGGCGGCGATGCCGGCCTGGAGGACCTGGTTGTAGTTCATGGCGAAGTCCTCGCGGCGCAGCTCCGTCGTGGCGTGGAACGCCGCCCGGGTGCCGCCCCACGGGTCGGCGCCGGTGCCGAGGTAGGCCAGGTCCAGGTCGACCGGGCGGACGACACCGTGCAGGCCCAGCTCGCCGTGGACGGTCCAGCGGTCGGGCCCGGCCTCCGACACCCCGGTGGAGCGGTAGGTGATCTCCGGGAACCGCTCGACGTCCAGGAAGTCGGCGGAGCGCAGGTGGGTGTCGCGCATGCCGTTGCCGGTGTCGACGGAGGCCGCCTTGATCACCGCCTCCACCCGGGACTTGGCGACGTCGTCCGGCGCGATCTCGACCGTGCCGGCGAACTCCGTGAACCGGCCGTGCACGCTGGAGATGCCCAGGTGCTGGGCGACCGCCGCCACGCTGGAGTGCGCCGGGTCGACGGTCCACGGCCCGGGCGGCGGCAGCTCGGTGCCGCCCTGGCGGGCCAGCGTCACGGTGCCGACCTCGGCCCGGCCGCTCGCGGTGACGAGCGCGCTGGACGCGGCCGGCGCGTAGCCGACGGCCGTGACGATGACGGTGTACGCCCCCGGCGTCAGCGGGGTGGTGTCCCGCACGGTGCCCTCGGTGTCCGCCTCGGCGCGCAGCACCTGCGTGCCGGTCATGTCGGTCACCGTGACGACCGCGTGCGACACGGCCCATCCGTCCCGCGTTCGGATCCTCGCGGTCAGTCCCATCCCGTTTTCTCCCTGCAAAGGCTCAGAAAGTGTCATAAACAAACCGGCCCGTGGTGGGCGGGCGCACCTCCGCTCAGAGCGCGCTCGCCACCACGGGCCGGGGTCTCGCTACTCGCCGGGGTGGGCGAGCTCGATGTCGTGGCCGTCGGCACCCGGGCCGGCGACCGTCAGGGACGTCGCCACCGGCGGGTAGCCGGTCGCGATGACGGTGTACTCACCGGCGTCCAGGTCGGTGAAGGCGTACGCCCCGTCCGCGCCGGTGGTGGCCGTGCCGACCACGTTGCCCGCCGCGTCGACGAGCGTGACGCGGGCGTCGGCCAGCGGACCGTGCGGCGCCCGCACGACGCCCTGGACCTGCGCCCCGGCCTGCAGGTCGACCTCGACCCGGGTGACCCCGGTGCCGCCGACCTCGATGGGCAGGGCGCGCGGCCGGTAGCCGGCGGCGTTCACCGCGACGGTCACCGTGCCCGGCACCAGTTCGGCGAAGGAGAAGTCGCCCGCCTCACCGGTGGCGGCGGTGGCCAGCAGGTCCCCGCGCACATCGGTCACGATCACCATCGCGTCCTTGACCGGCAGCCCGTTCTCCACGGCCCGGACCAGGCCGGTCAGCCCGCTGGTGCCGCTGAGCAGGATGTCGTACGCGACCGGCTCGTCGTTCACGACGATCGTCGAGGCCTGCGGCTGGAAGCCGTCGGCGGAGGCGATCAGGACGTACGATCCCGCGCCCGGCACGTCGACCGCGTAGGAGCCGTCGGCCTGGGCGACCGACCGGCCGAGCTGCCGGCCCGCCAGCGAGATCAGCGTGACGGCGGCCTGCGGGACCGGCGCCGACTCGGCGCCGCGGACGAAGCCGCGGACCGCGATGCCACCGGAGACGGGTGCCCCCGGCGCACCGGAGCCGGTCGCCGTGGCGACGGCTGCGAGCCGCTGCGTCGTCTCGGGCTGCAGACCCCGGTCGGCGACCGAGGTGGCCGCCGTCGCACCGGCCGGAACCGGCTCCGGCGCGACGCGGGTGGCCTCGGCCGGGGCCGGGGCGGCCGGGGAGGCGGTCCCGGCGGTGGCCTCCGCGGCCTGGGCCAGGGCGCCCGAGGTGCGCAGCGGGACCTCCTTGATGAACAGCGTCACCAGGAAACCGAGCAGCGCGATCGGCGCGACGTACAGGAAGATGTCGGCGATGCCGTGCCCGTAGGCGCTCTCCAGCCATTCGCGGATACCGGGGGGCAGCAGGTCCATGTCGGGGATCGCGCCGCTGCCGGAGGCCTTGGCGGCCGCCGCCTGCTCCTGCGGGCTGAGCGAGCCGATGGTGTCCGAGGCGTAGTGGCTGATCCGGGTCGACATCACGGAGCCGAGCACCGAGACGCCCACCGCGCCGCCGAGGGACCGGAAGAAGGTCACGACGGAGGAGGCCGCGCCCAGGTCGCTGGGGGCCACCTGGTTCTGCGTGCACAGGACCAGGTTCTGCATCATCATGCCGACGCCGAGGCCCATCAGCGCCATGAAGATCGCGATGTGCCAGTACGGGGTGTCGTACCGCATGGTGCTGAGCAGGCCCAGGCCCGCCGTCAGCAGCACACCGCCGGCCAGCAGCCAGCCCTTCCACTTGCCGGTCTTGGTGATGATCTGACCGGAGACCGTGGACGAGATGAACAGGCCGCCGATCATCGGGATCGTCATGACGCCCGACATGGTCGGGGACTTGTCCCGGGCCAGCTGGAAGTACTGGCTGAAGTAGACGGTGCCCGCGAACATCGCGATACCGACGAACAGCGAGGCCAGCGAGGCCAGCGTGATGGTGCGGTTCTTGAACAGGCGCAGCGGGATGATCGGCTCGCTGGCCTTCGACTCGACGAAGAGGAAGATCAGCGTCAGCACGATCGCGCCGCCGACCATCGCGCCGGTCTGCCAGGACATCCAGGAGTACTTGTCGTCGGCGAAGGTGACCCAGACGAGCAGCAGGCTCACGGCCGCGGTGACGAAGAAGGCGCCGGCCCAGTCGACCTTGACCTTCCGCTTGACCACGGGCAGGTGCAGCGTCTTCTGCAGCACGACCAGCGCGAGGATCGCGAAGGGCACGCCGACGTAGAGGCACCAGCGCCAGCCGAGCCAGCTGGTGTCGGTGATGACGCCGCCGAGCAGCGGACCGCCGACGGTCGCGACGGCGAAGGTCGCGCCCAGGTAGCCGGAGTAGCGCCCGCGCTCACGCGGGGAGATCATCGCGGCCATGATGATCTGCGCCAGTGCGGCCAGACCGCCGGCGCCCAGACCCTGGATGCCGCGCGCGGCGATCAGCATCCCGGGGTTCTGCGCCAGGCCGGCCACGACGGAGCCGATGACGAAGACGATCAGGGCTATCTGGACCAGGGCCTTCTTGCTGACCAGGTCCGCGAGCTTGCCCCACAGGGGGGTGGAGGCGGTCATCGTCAGCAGCGAGGCCGTGACGACCCAGGTGTAGGCGCTCTGGCCGCCGCCGAGGTCGCCGATGATCTCGGGCAGGGCGTTGGTGACGATGGTCGAGGACAGGATGGCGCAGAACATGCCGAGCAGCAGCCCGGACAGCGCCTCCATGATCTGCCGGTGCGTCATCGGAGCGTCTCCGGTGGAGCCTCCCCCGTGCTTGGCATGAGCCCGCACACCGGCTGGTGTGGTCGTTGCCATGGACTTCCTTTGCTTACGTGGTGGTCGCGGGTGTACGGGTGGACTGTTCGTCCCCGGACGGTGCGGGTGGCCGGGGAGCGGGTCCCCGGCAGTCGTCGAAGCTGGCCCTGAGACGGGCCATGAGCCGGGAGAGCTGGCCGACCTCGTCGTCGGACCAGTCGCTCAGCCGGTGGGCGAGCATCTGGCTGGTCCGCTCGGCGATGTCGTCGAGCCGTCCCTGGCCCTCGGGCGTCAGGCGCAGGATGCGCGAGCGCTTGTCCGCGGGGTCGGGCGACCGTGCGATCCAGCCCCGGTCGGCGACGTGGGCGACGTGGCGGCTGGTCACCGACATGTCCACGGCGAGCAGCTCCGCGAGCTTGCTCATGCGCATGTCCCCGTGGCGGCCGAGCAGTGTCAGCACGGCGACGGACCCGCTCGGGCAGTCGGGCGGCAGCAGCCGCCCCATCTCCCGTTTCACGGCGCCGAAGGCGCTGAACTGGCGGATCAGCTCCTCGTACTGAGCCTTCTCGGCCATGCGCACCTCCCGTTTTGTTGCTTAGGGCAACCATAGGATCGGTTGGTTGCTACAGGCAAATAAAAACGGTCATCCCGGCATAAAAAGTTGGCAAAGGCAAGTATTGCGATAGTAAACGCGCAGGTGGCGGGCGGTGGGCGGGCGGCCGGGCGGACGGTGGGCGGGTGTCCGGCGTCCGGCGGGCGGGCGGTGGGCGCGCGACGGGCAGGGCCAAGGGGACTCGGGAGCCCCGCACTTGGGCCGCATCGGCGGATTCGCTAGTGTCTCGGCCCATGGCTAACAACCAGGGCCCCCAGGGCAATAACGACCCCGCAGGCAGCACCCAGATGTTCCGCGCGTTCGTCGACGACGCCCCCCAGTCCCGCCAGGCGGCCCCCGCCGCCTCCTCCGGGCCCCGCGTCGGCCTGATCGTCGGCATCGTGGCCGTCGTGGTGATCGTCGCGGCCGTGGCCTGGCTGGCGCTGAAGTAGAACCGGCGCCGGAGTGGGCCGGCGGTGAAGCAGACCGGCGCGGAGCGGACCGGTCCCCCGAGGGTTACGGGCAGGAGCGGACGGACCGGGCCGGGCTGGGCCGGTCCGGAAGGCCTCGGTGCGGAGCGGACCGGCTCGGAGGGGTCGGCACCGGGGCGGACGGGCCCGGAGGGAGCCGGCGCCGGAGAGCGGCACCCGCACCCGCCCGGCACCGCCCCGCACGGACGCGTACGGATACGGCATGGGGCGGGGGGGGGGGGAGGGGAGGGCGGAGGGGGTGGGGGTGGGGCTGTTGGGGCGGGTGGTCGGGCGTTGGTTGGGCGGGCGTGTAGGTCGTGTGCGGTAGGGCGGG